>NZ_JBNOZL010000005.1:0-440432 GCF_050311635.1 Isoptericola nanjingensis
GCTCGGACGAGACCGCAACCGGTTGCGGTCTCGTCCGAGCTTCTCTATCTCGCGGCTCGGGGTTCTCTATCTCGCGGATCAGGTCGACAGGTGGAAGTGGTCGTCCTCCGGGGCGGAGTCCGGGCCGGCGCCCATGTCGACGATGTCGACGTCGCCCTCGCGGTCGGGCTCGCCCGGCGGCAGGCCGAGGAGGGCCTTCTCGTCCGGGCGGTGGCGCAGCACGTGCTCCACGTAGGACGCCGTGGCCTCGAGCATCGGGACGTCGCGCCCGGCCTGCTCGGAGATGAACCAGCGGTGGTCGAGGATCTCGTGGAACAGCTGCGCCGGCTCGAGCTTGCGGCGCAGCTCCCGCGGGACGGCGCGGATGGTCGGCTGGAAGACGTTCTGCGACCAGTCGTGCGCCACCATCTGCGGGTCGTCATCCTGGCGGTCCGTGGCCGCCACGTAGGAGTCGAGGTCGTTGAGGAGCCGCCGGGCCTGGTTGTCCTGGACGTCCAGGCCGGTGAGGCGGAACAGGCGGCGTGAGTGGTGCCCGGCGTCGACCACCTGGGGCTGGATGCGGACGGTGGTGCCGTCGATGTCCGTGGTGATCGACAGCTCGCCGACGTCGAAGCCCAGGTCGTTGAGCCGGTCGATGCGCGCCGCGACCCGCCAGCGCTCGTCGGACCCGAACGACTCGACGCCCGTGAGCGCCTCCCACAGCTCCGTGTACCGGGAGACGAGGGCGTCGCCGATCGCGATGGCGTCGACCTCCTCGTCGAGCAGCTCGCCCGCCTCGAGGTCGAACAGCTCGCCGATGATGTTGGTGCGGGCGAGGTCGACGTCGTAGGAGCGCTGACCGGGGGTGAGCTCGCGGTGCAGGTCGCCGGTCTCGGCGTCGACCAGGTACGCGGCGAACTGGTGCGCGTCGCGCCGGAACAGGGTGTTCGACAGGGACACGTCGCCCCAGTAGAAGCCGACCAGGTGGACCCGCACCAGCAGGACGGCCAGCGCGTCGATGAGGCGCGCCGCGGTGTCGGGGCGCAGCGCCTGGCTGAAGACGGCCCGGTAGGGGAGCGAGAACGCGAGGTGCTCCGTGACGAGCGCGGCCTCCAGCGGCTCGCCGTCGTCGTCCCGGCGGCCCGTCACCACGCCCACGGGGCGCACGGCCGGGATCTCGAGCTTGCGCAGCTGGCGCAGCAGGTCGTACTCGCGGAACGCGACCGCCTCGCTGATCTCCTTGATCGCGAGCACGCGCCCGTCGAGGCGGACGAACCGCACGACGTGCCGCGAGATACCGCGGGGGAGGGCGGCGAGCACGTCCGCGGGCCACTCGGCCAAAGGGGCGCGCCACGGCAGGTCGAGCAGCGCGGAGTCCGGCGTCGCCGAGGTGATCTGCAGCTGTTCCACGTCGCTCCAGGTGTCGTGCGGGAGGCCAGATGTCGCGCGGAGGGCGGATGGCCCGGCTCGTCAGGGTACGCGACGAGGGGCGGGCCCGGCATCGCCGGACCCGCCCCTCGGGCGGTGCACTGACTCAGTTGAGGCGGTTGCCCGTCGCGGCCGAGAAGAGGTGCGACTGGCCCGGCTTGATCGTCACGTGGATCGTGTCGCCCTTCATGGGGACGTTGCGCGGGTCGATGCGCACGATCACCTGGTTGTCGCCGGCACCCGAGCGGACCTCGGCCTCCTCGGCGGCGGGGCCGACGAGCGTGCCGTAGACGAAGGCGTCCGAGCCGAGCTCCTCGACGAGGTTGACGGCCACGGGCATCGCGTTGTCGGTGCCGTCCGAGACCACCTCGAGCGCCTCGGGGCGGAAGCCGATGGTGATCTTGCCGCCGTCGGCGTCGGTGAGCTGCTCCACGGTCGACCGCTCCAGCGGCACGCGGGCGGCGCCCACGTGGGCCACGCCGTTGTCGACCTTGAAGGTGGCGATGTTCATCGCCGGCGAGCCGATGAAGCCCGCGACGAAGACGTTGGCCGGGGTGTCGTACATCTCGCGCGGCGTGCCGACCTGCTGGAGGAGGCCGCCCTTGAGCACCGCGATGCGGTCGCCCATGGTGAGCGCCTCGGTCTGGTCGTGCGTCACGTAGACGGTCGTGACGCCGAGGCGGCGCTGCAGCGACGCGATCTGCGTACGGGTCTGGACGCGGAGCTTGGCGTCGAGGTTCGACAGCGGCTCGTCCATGAGGAACACCTGCGGCTGGCGCACGATCGCGCGGCCCATGGCGACGCGCTGGCGCTGACCACCGGAGAGCGCCTTCGGCTTGCGGTCGAGGTACTCGGTGAGGTCGAGGATCTTGGCGGCCTCCTCGACACGCTGGCGGATCTCGGCCTTGGGGGTGCCGGCGATCTTCAGCGCGAAGCCCATGTTGTCCGCCACCGACATGTGCGGGTACAGCGCGTAGTTCTGGAACACCATCGCGATGTCGCGGTCCTTCGGCTGGACGTCCGTGACGTCGCGGTCGCCGATGAGGATGCTGCCGCCGTTGACGTCCTCCAGGCCGGCGAGCATGCGCAGCGAGGTGGACTTGCCGCAGCCCGAGGGGCCGACCAGGACGAGGAACTCGCCGTCCTCGACGTGCAGGTTGAGCTGGTCGACGGCCGGGCGCTCCGTGCCCGGGTAGATGCGCGTCGCGTGGTCGAAGGTGACCGTAGCCATGGTTGCAATCCCTCCACCGGCAGGTACGTGCCGGACGATCCGTTGTGGGTGGGTGCCGTTGCTTTCACGCTGGCGTGTCGGCGGTGACACATTCTGTTGTCGTGCGCTCCGGGCCTCGGCCGGACGGCCTCGGATCGGTGCGCCGGGATGATCGTACATGCCCCGGGCGTGAGTTCTGACACAGCCCAGGTCAGGGCCTCGCGGCCGCTCGGAAAGGGTTGTCCGTCAGCCCTCGAGCGCGTCCGCGAGGCGCTCCAGGAGGGCGGCGAGGGCGTCCGCGTCCGCCACGCGCTCGGTCGCGAGCGTCGGCCCGGCACCCACCTTGACCCCCAGGTCGGCCGGCCCGAGCACCTCGAACGCCGCCTCGTCGGTGGTGTCGTCGCCGGCGTAGAGCACGAGCCCGCGGAGCCGGTCGTCTCCCTCCTCCAGCTCCTCGCGCAGCCGCTCCACGGCGACCCCCTTGGACGTGGGGACGACGGCGATCTCGACCACGTCCTTGCCGTGCATCGCGTGCAGGCCGAGCCGGGCGGCCACCGCGTCGGCGTCGGCCGCGGCCGCGCGGGCGTCGTCCGGCCCGCTGAGCCGGGTGTGCAGGACGGCGGCGCTCGGCTTGTCCTGCACCCATGCGCCGCGCCGCCCGTCCACGGCGTCCTGCAGCCCCTCGCGCAACCGCTCCAGGGTGTCCGCCTGCGCCTCGGTGAGGCGCAGCGGCACGGCGTCGACCCCGTGGGCGGAGACCCGTCCGGTCTCCGCGCCGTGGCTTCCGACCAGGTACGTGCCCGCCGGTGCCGCCGACCGGGCGGCGAGGTCCGTGAGGTTGCGGCCCGAGACGAGGGCGAGGCGCAGCTCGTCGCCCCCGGGCGGCGCCGGCCGCGCCGCGAGCGCGGCGAGCCGGTCCACGGCCGCGCGGGCGGCCGGCGTCATCGTCGAGGCCGAGGGGTCGTCGACGAGGGGCGCGAGCGTCCCGTCGAAGTCGAGCGCGACGAGCCGCGCGACCCGCGGTGTCGCCTGGTCGGGCCGGCCGGCGAACGCGAGCACCGCGGCCACGGCCGCCTCGTCCCCGCCCGGCGCGGGCCCGTTCACCCGCGGCTCGACCGGGCCGGCACGGCGGTGAGCACGCCGAGGAACGTCTCGGACCACTTCGCGACGTCGTCGGCCATCACCTTGCGGCGCAGCCGGCGCATCCGCCGCCGCTGCTCGCGTGCGGGCATGTGCGCCGCCGCGACGATGGTGTCCTTCATCCCGTCGATGTCGTGCGGGTTGACCAGCAGCGGGCCGGGGGCCAGCTCGTCGGCGGCGCCGGTGAACTCGCTCAGCACCAGCACCCCCTGCTCGTCCGAGCGCGCCGCGATGTACTCCTTCGCCACGAGGTTCATGCCGTCGCGCAACGACGTGACGAGCATGACGTCGGCCGCGAGGTACAGGGCGGCCATCTCGTCGGGCGGGTAGGAGTGGTGGAGGTAGTGGATGGCGGAGTGTCCGAGCTCGCCGAACTCGCCGTTGATACGGCCCACGAGCCCCTCGACGTGCTCGCGCAGGTCCTGGTAGGCCCCGACGTTCTCGCGGCTCGGGCTCGCGACCTGCACCAGCGTGCAGTGCTCGACGTCGAGCCGGCCGTCCTGCAGCAGCTCGCCGTACGCCTTGATGCGGTGCCGGATGCCCTTGGTGTAGTCCAGGCGGTCGACGCCCAGCATCATCACCTTCGGGTCGCCCAGGTCGGCGCGGATCTCCTTCGCGCGGGCCTGCACCTCGGGCTCGCGGGCGAGCGCGTCGAAGTGGTGGGAGTCGATCGAGATGGGGAACGCGGCGGCGCGCACGTGCCGGGCGGGGCGCCCGTCCTCCTCCGCGACCGTGATGATCGGCCCGCGCGTGGTGTGCTTCGTGAGCCGCCGGACCGAGCGCACGAAGTTCGAGGCGTCGCCGCCGCGCTGGAAGCCGATGAGGTCGGCGCCCAGCAGGCCCTCGACGATCTGCGTGCGCCACGGCAGCTGCTGGAACAGCTCCACCGCGGGGAACGGGATGTGGTCGAAGAACCCGATGCGCAGGTCGGGGCGCAGCTCGCGGAGCATCTTCGGCACCAGCTGGAGCTGGTAGTCGTGCACCCACACGACCGCGTTCTCCGCCGCCTGCGCGGCCGCGGCCTCGGCGAACCGGCGGTTGACGCGGCGGTAGGCGTCCCACCACTGCCGGTGGTAGGTCGGGGGCGAGATGACGTCGTGGTACAGCGGCCAGAGGGTGTCGTTGGAGAACCCCTCGTAGTACCGCTCGATCTCCGCCCTGCTGAGCGTGACGGGCACCAGCAGCATGTCGTCGGCCTCGAAGGGCTCGTGCTCGAGGTCGGGGGCGCCGGACCAGCCGACCCACGCGCCGTCCGCCTCCCGCATGACCGGCTCGAGGGCCGTGACGAGGCCGCCGGGGGAGCGGTGCCAGTCCACCTCGCCGTCGGCGTCGACGGTGAAGTCGACCGGGAGCCGGTTGGCGACGACGACCAGGTCGTACCCGTCGCCCTTCCGACGATGGCTGCTTGACGAACCTTTGCCTGTCAAGGGACCTCTCTCCACGGGTTCTGCCAGGAATCCATCAAGGACTCCGGAGGGCTGCGAAAGGACGACGTCCTCCCCGGACAGGGTACCGACGTGGCCAGGCCCTCGCCCCGGCGCGGCGCGACGTCACCCGCTTCGTCCCGGCCGCAGCGGGACGCGCGAGTGCTCCCCGACCGGCCCGCGACCTGCGCACGACCCGGCGGTGACCTCTCGCGGACCCGCGCGGCACGGCGCGCCCCGGGAGGTCCGGCCCGATACGGTGTGCCCCATGGGTGAGGTCGACGCGATGCAGGTCCCGGGGCGCAACCCCGTGCCCGGCCCGCCGTCGGCCCCGCGCGGCGACGACGGCGGCGGCGGGCAGAACGGCAGCAGGCAGGACGGCACGGTGCGCGGCGGCACGTCGTCGGACCACCCGCCGCGCGTCTCCCGGACCCGGGACGGCGGCCTCGCCGAGGGCGCGGAGGTCGGCGGGTACACGGTCGTGCGGGCGCTCGGGAGCGGCGCGATGGGCGCCGTCTACGAGGCGGTCGACGGCGGCGGTGGCCGCGTGGCGCTCAAGGTGCTGCACGCGCACGTCGACGCCGACCCCGCCGGGCGCGAACGGCTCCGGCGCGAGGCCGCGGCGCTGCAGCGGCTGCGGCACCCCGCCGTCGCGCAGGTGCTCGACGCCGAGCTGGAGGGCCCGTACGCGTTCGTCGTGACGGAGCTGGTGGACGGCGTCACCCTCGAGGAGGAGGTGGACGAGCGCGGCCCGCTCGACGCCGCCGACGTCTTCTCCCTCGCCGACCAGCTCGCCGCCGCCCTCGAGGCCGTGCACGACGCGGGCGTGGTGCACCGCGACCTCAAGCCCTCGAACGTGATGATCACCGCGCAGGGCCCGGTGCTCATCGACTTCGGCATCGCGCAGGGGCCGGGCGACACCCGGACCACGTCCGCGGGGTTCGTCATGGGCACCCCCGGCTACATCGCGCCCGAGCTGCTCGACGGCGGCGCGCCCGTCGCGGAGACCGACTGGTGGAGCTGGGCCGCCCTGCTGTCGTTCGCCGCCACCGGCCGCTCGCCGTTCGGCGTCCGTCCCACCGAGCTGGTGCTGCGCCGCTCCCGGGAGGGGAGGCCGGACCTGCACGGCGTACCGCCCCGCACGGCGCGGGCGCTCGCGGGGGCGCTCCAGGCCGACCCGGCGCTCCGCTGGGGCCCCACCGAGGTGGCGCGCGCCCTGCGTCGGGACCTCGACGACGCCCTGGGCGGCGCGCCCGACCCCTGGGCCTCGCCGGACGCCACGCAGCGCATCGCGCAGTCCACCGAGTCGCAGGCGGCCGCGACCCAGCGGGTGGGGCTGCCGACGCAGGTCGTCGCGGCCGCCGCGGCCCCGGCGTCGTACCCCCCGACCGGTGCCGTCCCCGTCGCCCCTGGCGGTGGGCCGGGCACGCCGCCGCCCCCGCCGCCCGTCGCGCCGGACCGTCCCACCACGTCCGCCCCCGCCACGCCGGCCGACGCCGACGACCCCACGCAGACCATGACCGCCCTGGAGCGCGACCGGCTGCAGGCGCAGGACGGCGCCACGCGTGCCATCCCGGTCGGCGACGTCCGCTACAAGGGCTACGACCAGCTGGTCGAGGAGCTGCCGCCCGAGCCCCCCGGCCCGTACGTGCGTCCCGTGCACCGACGGCGCACCGGGACCGCCGTCGCCGTCGCGCTGCCGCTGGTCGCCCTCGCGGCCACCCGTCCGCTCATCGGGTTCGGCGCGCTCGTCGCGCTCGTCCTCGTGTGCCGCGCCGTCGCGACGTCGGGCGACCGGCTGCACTCGCGGCGCGAGCACAAGGGCGTCCGCCGCTCCGACGGCTTCGTCGGCACGCTGCTGTTCCCCTGGCACGCTCTCCTCGGCGTGCTCGGGTCGATCCCCGCCGTGCTGGTCGGCGCGTGCGCCGGGCTGCTGACGCTGCTGGCCGGTTGGTGGCTGTTCGGCGCGGGCCACCTCATCGTGCTGCCCCGCGACGACCTGGAGGCGCGCTCCCAGGGCGGGATGAACGAGGGCATCGTGTTCAACGGCGTCCTGGCGGGGGTGATGGTCGTCGCGCTCCTGGCCACGTGGTTCGGGCCGGCGGGCGGCACCGCGCGCGAGGGCGGCCGCATCATCCTCGGGAAGATCGCCCCGGGCCGCGTCGGCGCCGCCGTCGTCGTGACCGTCTGCCTGGTGCTGACGGTGATCCTCGTCGCACCCGTGCTCTCCGACCCGACGATCGAGTGGTGGCCCATCAGCGGGCCCCCCGATCTCCTCTGACTCCTCGCGCTCGCCGTCGGTCGGCCCGGCAGGACATTCCCGGCGAACGTCCAGGTGCCGCGGGTAGGCTTCGCCCCGTCCGGCGCTGCCGCGCCGCCCCGCCCTCCCGAGATCCTCGAGGACACGATGTCGACGAAGAACCCGAACATGACGAAGGCGCAGCGTCGTGACGCGGCGCGCGCCGAGGCGCTCGCCCTGCGCGAGAAGGAGCAGCAGCGCGACCGGCGCAACCGGATCATCACCCTGTCCGTGCTCGCCGTCGCGCTCGTCGCGCTCGGCGTCGTGGTCTGGATGATCCTGCAGCAGGGCGCGAAGAACAACGTCGACGACGTCCCCCTGGCCGAGGTGACGATGCCCTCGACGGCGCAGGAGAACGGCGGCATCCCCGTCGGCGCCGACAACGCCGCGGGCACCGAGAACGCCGACGCGCCCGTCATCGACGTCTACCTCGACTACATGTGCCCCGTGTGCGGCCAGTTCGAGCAGACCAACGCCGGCGACATCGACGAGATGGTCGCGGCCGGCGACGCGACCGTCGTCTACCACCCCGTGTCGATCCTCGACCGGCTGTCCGCCGGCACCGACTACTCGACGCGCGCGGCCTCGGCCGCGGCCTACGTCGCCGACAAGGCCCCCGAGGCGTTCCCGGCGTTCCACGCGGCGCTGTTCACCAACCAGCCGGCCGAGAACACCGAGGGGCTGTCGGACGAGCAGCTCGCGTCGTACGCCGAGGAGGCGGGGGCGCCCGCCGACGTCGCGACCGCCATCGAGGACGGCACCGCCCGCCAGACGTTCGGCCAGTACGTCCACTCGGCGACGCAGGAGGCGACCTCCGACGAGGCGCTGCAGAACCCGCAGTCGGGCTCGTTCGGCACGCCGACCGTCCTCGTCGACGGCGAGGTCTTCGGCGACTGGGGCACCCAGGGCGCCCTGGGCCAGGCCGTCACCGCGGCCGCCGGCAGCTGACCGCCGCGCGGCACGGCCTACCCGCCCCGGTAGGCTGTGCCGCGCTCCCGCCGCCTTAGCTCAGCTGGTAGAGCTCCCGTCTTGTAAACGGAAGGTCGTCGGTTCGAATCCGACAGGCGGCTCCACTCCCGCGAGATAGAGAACCCCGAGCGCGAGATAGAGAACCCTGGACGGGGCCGCAACCGGTTGCGGCCCCGTCCAGGGTTCTCTATCTCGCGCTCGGGGTTCTCTATCTCGCGCTCGGGGTTCTCTATCTCGCGGAGGGCGGGGGCCAGGTCGTCGGCTCGCCCCACTTCGGCGCGCGGCCGTCGCCGCTGGAGGTGTGCTTGATCCGGCGCTGCACCCAGGGGACGACGTGCGTGCGCGCCCACTGCGCGTTGGCGCGGGCCCGCTCGACGAACGCCTGCGGCGGCAGGGGGTCGAGCGCGACGGCGTAGTCGGGGTCGTCCGGCGCCTGGCCGAGGCCGACGAGCGCGGCGTCGGCGACGCGGCGGTGCCCCTCGGGGGTGAGGTGGATGCGGTCGTCGGCCCACATGCGCAGGTCGAACAGGGGGTCGAGTCCCCACAGGTCCAGCACGTGCGCGCCGTGCTTGCGCGCGATGGTCCAGATGTTCGCGTTGTACTGGCCCACGCGGCCGCGGGTCCAGCTCAGCCCGGCGCCCGCCTTGAAGCCCGTGCCGAGGAGGACGTCGGCGCCCGTCGCGCGGATCGTCGCCACGCCCTGCTCCAGGCGGGCCGAGAGCACGTCGATGTCGGCCTGCGGGCGCAGGATGTCGTTGCCGCCGCCGACGAACGACACCAGGTCGGGCTGCATCTCCAGCGCGACGTCGACCTGCTCGTCCAGGATGTGGCGCAGCAGCCGACCGCGGATGGCGAGGTTCGCGTACTCCATCCCGGGCGCGCCGGCAGCGGTGCGGCGGGTCGACAGTGCGCCGGCGAGCCGGTCGGCCCAACCGCGCTGCTTCGCCGCCGACTCCGTGCCCGCCGGGGCCGGCGTGCCGTCGTCGTACGGGTACGGGTCCCACAGGCCCTCGCTGAACGAGTCGCCGATCGCGACGTAGCGCGTCCACGGGGGGACGGAGGAGGGGGCGGCGCGAGGGGTCGTGCCGTCAGGGGTCGGGGTGGAGTCCTGCGTGGTCACGTCCGCCATTGTGCTCCTCGCGCGGCGGTGGGCGCTCGGGGCGACGACGCCGGACGGCGTGCCGCGCCGTCCTGCGCCGTCAGGCGAGGCGCCAGTCCACCGGCGTCCCGCCCTGCTCCTCGAGCAGCGCGTTGACGCGGGAGAACGGGCGGGACCCGAAGAAGCCGCGGTACGCGGAGAGCGGGCTGGGGTGCGCGCTCTCGACGGTCGGGACGTCGCCCAGCCACGGCTTGAGCGACGCGGCGTCGCGGCCCCACAGGATCGCGACGAGCGGCCCTCCGCGGGCCACGAGCGCCTTGATCGCGGCCTCGGTGACCTGCTCCCACCCCTTGCCGCGGTGCGACGCCGGGGTGCCGGGCCGCACGGTGAGCACGCGGTTGAGCAGCATGACGCCCTGGTCGGCCCAGGGGCGCAGGTCGCCGTTCGACGGCGTCGGCACACCGACGTCCTCGGCGAGCTCGGAGTAGATGTTGACGAGCGACTTGGGCACGGGCCGCACCTGCGGCTGGACGGAGAACGACAGCCCCATGGGGTGTCCGGGCGTGGGGTACGGGTCCTGCCCGACGACGAGCACGCGCACGTCGGCGAGGGGGCGCGAGAACGCGGCGAAGATGTGCGCACCGTCGGGCAGGTACGTGCGGCCCGCGGCGACCTCGGCGCGCAGGAAGTCGCCCATCGCGTGGATCTGCGGCTCGACGTCGGCCAGCGCGGCGGCCCAGTCGGGCGCCATGACCTGGTCGAGCGGCGGCCGCTCCTGCGTCGTCGTGCCGGGGCCGGTCGTCGTCGGGGTGTCCACGCCGCGACGCTAGCGCACCCCGCCCGCGAGTCGTCAGGGCCAAGGGCACGTTGCGATGGTCCTGGCCCGACAGGTCGCGGGATCGCGGCGCGCGGGGCGACGTCGTCGGGACCGGCGCGCGGACGCGCCATACTGGGACGCCATGAGCGAGATCCTGGTCCAGGAGGTCCAGCCGGACCCGGAGGCGTCGGGCACGACGGCGACCGAGTCGTCCGCGGCATCGGCCGCGACGTCGTCGGACGGCGACCTCTCCGACCGCGACCGCGAGATCCTCGCCTTCGAGCGGCAGTGGTGGAAGTACGCCGGGGCGAAGGAGCAGGCGGTGCGCGAGCTGTTCGGCCTGTCGGCGACGCGCTACTACCAGGTGCTGAACGCCCTCATCGACTCGCCGGCGGCGCTCGCCCACGACCCCATGCTCGTCAAGCGGCTGCGCCGGATGCGGTCCACGCGCCAGCGGGCTCGCTCCGCGCGGCGCCTCTCCGACGGTCAGGGCTGACGACGCGCCCGCGACCCGGGCGGACCGGCAGGCCAGGTGCTCGCTGAGAGCGGCCTGGACGGGCGGACGCCCGGAACGGCTACCCTGTCCGCCGTGAGCAAGAGCCATTACCCCTACCCGCCCGACGAGTTCGACGTCCGCGGGCCCGAGGGCACGCCGGTCGGTGTGCATCGTGAGCCGCGCAGCGGGTGGAGCTCGGTGTGGCCGTTCCTGCTGATCGTCGTCGTGTGCGGTGGGCTCGCGGTCGGCATCGTCTCCTTCCTGTCGGACGACGGCGACCCCGCGACGCCCCCTGCCGCCGAGCAGACCGCGGGCGCCGGCGCCGAGCCGGAGGCCTCCGCCTCCGCCGACGCCGAGGGTGAGGAGCCGCCGGCCGACGGCGAGGCGAGCGAGGACCCGGCCGACGAGGAGCCCGGCGACGACGCCTCCGACACGGCGACCGAGCTGCCCGGCGACCCGGCGGCCGCGAACCTCGAGGCGTCCGTCGTCGTCTACAACGACGGTGCGGGCCAGGGCCAGGCCGCGGCCGGTCAGGGCGTCCTCTCGAGCGACGGCGGGTTCGTCGACGTCGCGGCCACGGACGCGCCGGACACGCTGAAGGGCGTCTACGAGGAGACGACCGTCCTGTACGGCGCGGACCGCGCGGACACGGCCAGCGCCGTCGCCGAGGCGCTCGGCGTCGACCCGGCGAACGTGCAGGAGTCCGACGACGTCACGGCCAGCGAGCAGGCCGTCTGGGTGGTCCTCACGTCGCCCGTGGGCTGACCGTCGTCGCACGTCCGGAATCTCGGATGCCGACATTCCGGACATCGGTGCTTCCCTTGCCGCGATCGCCGCTACTAGGCTCCCCCTCACCGTGGGGTGCCTGCCCTGCGGCCGAGTAGCACAAGGAGAGGTACATGGCCCAGGGCACCGTCAAGTGGTTCAACGCGGAGAAGGGGTTCGGGTTCATCACCCCGGCCGCAGGCGGGCAGGACCTGTTCGTCCACTACAGCGCCATCCAGACCGACGGGTACCGCACCCTGGACGAGGGCCAGGGCGTCGAGTTCGAGGTCGGCCAGGGGCAGAAGGGGCCGCAGGCCGAGCAGGTCCGCCCGCTCTGACCGCGCCGTCGGCCACGCCGTCGACCGTGACAGGCCGGCACCCAGGACGCAGGGACGCGTCCGGGGTGCCGGCCTTCGTCGTCCCCGGGTGGTGCACGCCCTCGGCGAACGTCTTGCACTCGCCACCCGAGAGTGCCAATAATGGCTTAGCACTCTCGGCCTGTGAGTGACAGCCGCCTCCCGGGGCGGCGTTCTCCTGGGCCGCGGGTGAAGCATTCGGGTCGTTCGGTGAGACCCTCCGCGTGCGCGTGACCTGAACGCCGCGGGGTGGGTCGTCCGTCGCGGGCGCCGGCCGGCCATCTCAGCCACCAGCGGAGGATCAGTCCCCATGGCCAAGATCATCGCGTTCGACGAGGAAGCTCGTCGGAGCATGGAGCGCGGGCTCAACCAGCTCGCCGACACCGTGAAGGTCACGCTCGGCCCCAAGGGCCGCAACGTCGTCCTGGACAAGAAGTGGGGCGCCCCCACGATCACCAACGACGGTGTCTCCATCGCCAAGGAGATCGACCTCGACGACCCGTACGAGAAGATCGGCGCGGAGCTCGTCAAGGAGGTCGCCAAGAAGACGGACGACGTCGCGGGTGACGGCACCACCACCGCCACCGTGCTCGCCCAGGCGCTCGTCAAGGAGGGCCTGCGGGTCGTCGCCGCCGGCGCCAACCCGATCGCCGTCAAGCGCGGCATCGAGAAGGCCGTCGAGGCCGTCACCGAGCAGCTGCTCAACGCCGCCGTCGACATCGAGACCAAGGAGCAGATCGCCGCCACCGCCGCGATCTCCGCCGGTGACCCCGCGATCGGCGAGCTCATCGCCGAGGCCCTCGACAAGGTGGGCAAGGAAGGCGTCATCACCGTCGAGGAGTCGAACACCTTCGGCCTCGAGCTCGAGCTCACCGAGGGCATGCGCTTCGACAAGGGCTTCCTCGCCCGCTACTTCGAGACGGACCCGGAGCGCCAGGAGGCCGTCCTCGAGGACCCGTACGTCCTGATCGTCGAGTCGAAGATCTCGAACGTCAAGGACATGCTGCCGGTGCTCGACCAGGTCATGAAGTCCGGCCGCTCGCTGCTGATCATCGCCGAGGACGTCGAGGGCGAGGCCCTGGCCACCCTCGTGCTGAACAAGATCCGCGGCACCTTCAAGTCCGTCGCCGTCAAGGCCCCGGGCTTCGGCGACCGCCGCAAGGCCATGCTGCAGGACATCGCGATCCTCACCGGCGGCCAGGTCATCACCGAGACGGTGGGCCTCAAGCTGGAGAACGCGACCCTCGACCTGCTGGGCCAGGCGCGCAAGGTCGTCGTGACCAAGGACGAGACCACGATCGTCGAGGGCTCGGGCGACGCCGAGCTCATCTCGGGCCGCGTCGCCCAGATCCGCTCCGAGATCGAGAAGTCGGACTCCGACTACGACCGCGAGAAGCTGCAGGAGCGCCTCGCCAAGCTGGCCGGCGGCGTCGCCGTCATCAAGGCCGGTGCGGCCACCGAGGTGGAGCTCAAGGAGCGCAAGCACCGCATCGAGGACGCCGTCCGCAACGCCAAGGCCGCGGTCGAGGAGGGCATCGTCGCCGGTGGTGGCGTGGCTCTCATCCAGGCGGGCGCCGCCGCGTTCCCGAAGCTGGAGCTCGAGGGTGACGAGGCGATCGGCGCGCAGATCGTCGCCGCGTCCGTCTCGGCCCCGCTGAAGCAGATCGCGATCAACGCCGGCCTCGAGGGCGGCGTCGTGGCGGAGAAGGTCAAGAACCTCCCCGCCGGCGAGGGCCTCAACGCCGCGACCGGCGTGTACGAGGACCTGCTGGCCGCGGGCGTCAACGACCCGGTCAAGGTCACGCGCTCCGCGCTGCAGAACGCCGCGTCGATCGCCGCGCTGTTCCTCACCACCGAGGCCGTCGTGGCCGACAAGCCGGAGCCGGCCTCGGCCGCGCCCGCCGGCGACGGTGGCATGGGCGGCATGGACTTCTGATCCGGAGTCCGGCCAGAGCCTGACGGTTCGACGACGGGCCCTCACCCTGCGGGGTGGGGGCCCGTCGTGCGTCCGGCGGTTGACACGGCGTCGTGGGTGCCCGGAGGATCCGGGTCGTGCACCGTGAACCTGGGGGCCGCTCATGATCGTCGCCCTGCACTCGGTCCTGCGGCCGGGCGCCGTCGACGACTACCGCGTCGAGCACGCCGCCATCCCCGCCGGCCTCGACGCCGCGTTCGCCCGGGTGGGCATCCATGGGTGGACGATCTGGCGCTCGGGCGAGCGGCTCTTCCACGTCGTCGACTGCGACGACTTCGACGCCGCGATGGCCGCGCTCGACGACGACCCGGCCAACGTGGCCTGGCAGGCGTCGATCGGGCGCTGGGTCGAGGTGTTCCGCGATGCCGACGGCCAGGACGGGTTCGCGCCCCTGGCGCAGGTGTGGTCGCTCGCCGCCCAGCGCGCGGGGACCGCCGTGACGCCCGGACGCGGCTGAGGGCGCCCCGCACGACGCGGGACGCCCCCGTCCGGTTCAGCGGGCCGTGAAGAGCCGCGTGGCCTGGGCCTCGGCGTCCGCGTAGGTGCGCGACGCCGACGACAGGGCCGCCGTCACCGCGTCGAGCGCCGCCTCGACCTGGGTCTGCGTGGCCTGCCACTGACCCATGACTCCCGCGAACTGGGTGGCCGCGCCGCCGTGCCAGCTGGACTGCAGGTCCTGCAGGTGCCGCATCATCGCCCCCACCTCGGAGCGGATCGCCGCCACGGAACCGTTCACCGCCGCGCTCGCCTGCGCCACCCGCTCGCTGTCGACCTCGTACCGCACGTGTCCTCCTTCGTCGCCGTGCCCCCTGCGGGGTTGCCGACGACGACGTTACGGAGGGTGCGGCGCGCGCGGACGCCGTCGTCCACAGGCTGTGGAGAACCGGGTCGGGAGAGGGTCAGGAGGCCGGCTTCTCCTCGAGCAGGCGCCGCTCCTTGAGCAGCCGGTGCAGCTCGCCGTCGAGGTTCTGCCGGGCCGCCTCCTCCCACGCCGCACCCATCGGGCTGAAGTACAGCGACGGGCGCTGCAGCAGCTTGGTGAGCACGCGGACGCGGGCGTCGAGGTAGTCGGGCAGCGGGATGTGCGAGTACTCCGCCCGCACGTTCGCCATGTACGCCTTGTAGCGCTGCGGTTCGGCCGCCAGCATCGCGAGGTCGGCGTCGTTGAGCACCGCCGAGTCGACGTCGTCGGGCAGCGGCTTGTGCCGGTCGATCGAGTCGACGAGCCGCGCGGTGCGCTCCACCGCGGCGTCCGGCAGGCCGAGCTGGGTGAGCTGCGTGCGCGCGAGGTTGGCGCTCACCGTGGTCTGCTCGCCGCCCTGGTTCGCCTGGGCGACCTTGCGCGTCGCGTCGAACACCGCGCCGTGGTACCAGGCCGCGAGGCGCACCAGGTCGGGCTCGTGCGTCTCCTGGGACAGCTCGTCCACGCGGTGCAGGACGTCGGCCAGGTGGCGCAGGTTGTGGAAGTGCCGCTCCGGGGCGGACCACCGGTCGATGAGGTCCTCCCCGACGGAGCGGATCTCCGCGTCGTCGGCGGTCGCTCCCGCACCGTGACAGGTGCGGACGAACGCGGAGAGGAACCACTGGGGCGCGTCGGCGCTCATGACGCCCATCGCAATCAGACCTTCGGTCGTCGGACTCGGACTGTCCTCCTCCTCGTCAGACTACGACCGGGGGGCGACATCGCACCGCGGTCAGGGTGCCGGCCACGCCTGCTGGTCGGCATTCCGGTCAGGTGGAGGAGGACGACGCGCCATCGTAGCCGTCCGCCGACGGGAGAAGAACTCGCACCGTCATCCCGCCGCCGGGCGTCTCGCTCACCGACACGTGGCCCTGGTGCGCGCCGACGATCGCCGCGACGATCGCCATCCCCAGCCCGGAGCCGCCGGACTCCCGGTTCCGCGACGAGTCGGCGCGGTAGAAGCGCTCGAACACGCGGCTCGACTGCTCCGGCGTGATGCCCGGGCCGTGGTCGCGCACCTCGACGACGGCGCCGCCGTCGGGCGCCCGGCCCACCGCCAGCTCGGCCGGCGAGCCGGCCGGTGTGTGCCTCGCCACGTTCCCCACGAGGTTGGTCAGCACCTGGCGCAGGCGGTCACCGTCGCCGGTGACGACGACGCCGGACGGCGCGGGCGCGCCCGGGGCGAGCCCGGTCACCGTGACCTCGCGCGTCGGGTCGAGGGCGTGCAGGTCCTGGGCCGCGTCGCGGGCCATCGCCCCGAGGTCCACGGGCTCGTGGCGCATCGGCCGGCCCTCGTCGAGCCGGGCGAGCACCAGGAGGTCGTTGACCAGCGTGCTCATCCGGCGCGCCGAGTCCTCGATGCGCCCCATGGTGTCGTCCACCTTGGCGGGCGTGTCGAGCGCGCCGAGCCGGTACAGCTCGCCGTAGCCCTTGACCGTCGCCAGCGGCGTGCGGAGCTCGTGGCTCGCGTCGGAGACGAACCGGCGCATGCGGCGTTCCGACTCCTCCTGGGCGGAGAACGCGCGCTCGATCTGCGCCAGCATCGTGTTCAGCGACGCGGACAGCGAGCCCACCTCGGTCGACGTCGGGCGCTCGGGGACGCGCTGCGACAGGTCGCCCGCGGCGATCTCCGCCGCCGTCGCCTCGATCCGGCGCAGCGGTCGCAGCGACCGGTGCACCAGCAGGAAGGAGATCGCCCCGCCGAGGATGACGATGCCGAGCGCCGAGAACAGCAGCGAGCGCGTGAGGTAGGCGACCGTGTGCTGCACGTTCGCCAGGGGGTAGGCGACGTACGCGATCACCTGGTTCGTCGGGTCGGCGAGGGACGCGACCCGCCACTGCGTCGGCGTCGTGCCCCCCGACCCCTCGACGGTGAACGGCTCGCCGTGCCGGTCGTGGACCTCGCTGTACGTCTCGACCGGGATGTCCGGGGTGCCGTACTTCTCGATGTTGGGGGTCCAGCCGATCGGGTCGCTGCTGACCTCGCCGGTCGAGTCCCGGAAGATGACGACGTAGTCGGTGGGCGGGCCGGAGGTGGGGGACTCCGACTGCCGCAGGGTGAGGTTCGCGACCCCCTGGGCGGACTGCCGCAGCTGCTGGTCCACCTGGTCGACCAGGTACGTCGAGACGACGGTGCGCGTCACGACCGCCGCGAGGATGAGGCCGGCGGCCAGCACGAGCACCGTGATCACGACGAGGCGGGTGAGCAGCGGCAGCCGCTCCAGCCACGTCCAGCGCCCGGACCGGCCGGACGGCGTCGCGGCGGGCGGGTCGGTCGTGGACCGCGGGTCGGCGGGAAGGGCCCGGCCGTCCGCCGTCGTGCCGGTCCCCGGCGGGGCCGTCGCGTCCGCCGTCCCCGGCGCGCCCGGCGTGGGCGCGCTCATCGCGGCGCCTGGGGCGCCCGCAGCAGGTAGCCGACGCCGCGCTTGGTGTGGATGAGCGGCGGCAGCGTGAGGTCGTCGCCGTCGGGACCGGTGACGGTGAGGTTGTCGATCTTGCGGCGCAGGTAGGAGATGTAGGACTCGACGATGTTCGCGTCGCCGCCCCAGTCGTACTGCCACACGTGGTCGAGGATCTGCGCCTTGGACAGCACGCGGCCGGCGTTGAGCATGAGGTAGCGCAGCAGCTTGAACTCGGTGGGGGACAGGTCGATCTCGACGCCGGCGCGGCGGACCTCGTGCGAGTCCTCGTCGAGCTCCAGGTCGCCGACGCGCAGGACGGCGTCGTCCTCGGGCTCGCCCGCGTGCGTCCGGCGGAGCACCGCGCGGATGCGCGCCACGACCTCCTCCAGGCTGAACGGTTTCGTGACGTAGTCGTCCCCGCCGACGGTGAGCCCCTGCACCTTGTCCTGCGTGTCGTCGCGGGCGGTGAGGAACAGCACGGGGGTGTGCCGGCCGGTGGAGCGCATGCGGCGGGTCACGGTGAAGCCGTCCATGTCGGGCAGCATCACGTCGAGCACGACGAGGTCGGGCTCGACGTCGCGGACGAGCTGCAGCGCCCCGTTCCCGTCACCGGCGGCGTGGACCTCGAACCCGGCGAAACGCAGGGACGTGGACAGCAGCTCGCGGATGTTGGGCTCGTCGTCCACGACGACGAGACGTGCCTCGGGTGCGCTCATGTCCTCAGTGTGCGACCGGGGTCTGAGCGTTGCCTGGGAAGGGGCTCGGACGGTGCTGGTGCCGTCAGGTCCAGCGCCAGACCTTCGCCGGGCGCCCGCGGCCACCGTGCGCCAGGCCGGCCTCCACGAGGCCGGGGAGCCGCGCCAGGTCGCGGTTCAGGTTGCCGCGGTGCACGCGACCCGTGAGCTGCTCCGTGATCGCCACGGCGTCGGTGGCGGTGAGCTCGGGCCCCGTCAGCGCGCGCGTGAGGCCCAGGTCGCGCCAGAGCATCCCGGCGACGAGCTCGCGGCTCGCCGCCAGGATCTGGTCGTGGTCGAACGCGAGGTGCGGGGCGTCGTCGACCGGGAACCACGGCCCGCCGGGCGCGGGCGCGCCGAAGGGGGACCACGCCGCCCACATGGCGACGGACAGGGACGGCCCGCGGGGGTCGCGGGTCGGCTCGTCGAACGTGCGCAGCTGGCCGAGCGCCCCCGGCGCCGTCGGCACGGCCACCTTGTCGAGGGCCCGGGCCGCGGCGTCCACGAGGCGCTCCCCGCTGTGCACGACGACCCCCGGGAGGGCGATCTCGCCGCGGTACGGGTCCTGCGGGCGCTCGGGGGCGGCGAAGAGGACGCGTCGCGCGGCCCGGTCGTAGGTCAGGGCGACCACGTCGACGGAGACGACGCTGAAGATGTCGGGCGGGGTCATGCTGATCATGCTGCCCTGCTCGCGGGCCCGTCCCCGACACGCGGCGAGCGGTCGGTGCGGCGCGGGCCGTCCGCCGTCAGGACGACGGGGGCCCCGACGGCGTCCTCGACGAGCCGGAGGACCGCGGCGGGGTCGTCGGGCAGCGGGGCGAGGTCGGGGAGGGCGCTCGCCGCCGCCGCGGTGAGCCGCTCGGCGCGGGCGAGGTCCGGGTGCGCGGCGAACGTGAGGGGCTGCTTGTCCCCGCCCCAGGAGCCGGCGACCTGGAGCGGGGTCCCCGCGGCCGCGGCGGCGGCGATCGCGTCGAGATGGCTGACGGCGACCCCGTCGACGCGCCCCGCGACCCGCGAGGCGTAGCGCAGGGCGGGCAGGTCGAGGTGCCCCGTGCGCCACCCGCCCTGGTAGCGGCCCTCCCGGTTGTCCGGCTCGGGCAGGACCAGGCCGGCGTCCTCGGTCGGCATGGGGCCCGCGCCGTGCCGCGTCGAGTAGGTCCGGGTCAGCCCGAGCACGAACGGGCGGTGGCCGGCGGCCTCGAGCTCGCGGACCAGGTGGCGGGGCGTCACCGTCGACCAGGTGGTGTGCGGGTGGAAGCCGTGCCACTCGTCGAGGAGCAGGCCCTGGCTGCCCTCGAAGAGCACCGTGCCGGCGCCGAGCGCGTCCCCGAGCCGGCGGTCGATGTCGTCGGTGATCTCGACGTCGCCGGCGATCGCGCACAGCAGCGACGCCATCTCCGACACGGACGGGTGCGCCACGTCCCCGTCGTCGACCGACTCGAGCAGGGGGGCGGCGTACCGGGCGAGCGCGTCGAGCGCGGCGACCGTGCGACGCCGGTCGCGCAGGGTCGCGAGCGTCGGGGCGGACCCGCGCGGTGCGGCGGCCGGGGCGGTGAAGTTCCCGACGGCGTCGCCGGCCCGCGCGCGGGCGCGCACGGCGAGGTCGTAGGCCACGGTCTCGCCGATGCCGAGGCCCGTCGAGCCGTGCCGGCCCGCGCCGCGCGCGAGCTCCCGCGCCCGGTTCATGGCCGCGTGGACCGGCGTCGTGACGAGGCACCGGGCGTCGGCGACGACCAGGCCGAGGGGGTCGTGGACGCCCTGACCCTCGAGCGCGTGCGCCTCGGCCGCGAGCAGCACCGGGTCGACGAGCATCGGCGCGCGCAGCACGGTGCGCACGTCCAGGAAGGTGCCCGACCCGAACTGCCGGAACGTGTGGTGCCGGGCGCCGTGCCGGACGTTGTGGGCGGCCTGGCCGCCGCCGGACCACCGCACCACGGCCACGGCGTCGGGCGTGCCGGCCGCGAGGTGGTCGACGGTGGCTCCCTTCGACTCGTCGCCGTACCCGAGTCCCACGACGACGATCGCCTGCCGTGGTGCCGTGGTCAGCATCATGGGGTCCTCCCTAGAGGTCGGCGGGCAGGAGGCCGCCGGTGGCGGCGTCGCGGCCGGTCGTGGCGAGGCCGGCCAGGGCCTTGCCGACCGCGGCGGCCCCGGTCGACCCGATCGCGCCCAGGTCGGCCAGGCCCTCGTCGAGGGTGATGGCGTCCTCCATCATGCCGACCGTCAGCGCGATGAGGTCGCACACCGCGTCGGGGTCGTCGAGCTTGAGGAACCGCTCGCCGAGGAGGTCGCGCCAGTGCTCCTCGAGCCACGGGGCGTCGTAGTAGGCGGTGAGGTTCGGGACCACGAAGTAGACGTGGAACTTCTCCTCCAGCCGGCGGTACACCTCGCGCACGTCGAGGTCGCGGAACGCCCGGTCGCCGACGAACTTCCGGATCGAGCTCGCGAAGAGCCGGTCCTTGTTGGCCTCGTCCCCGATGAGGAAGCAGTAGCCCTTGCGCCCGCGCCTCTCGAGCGAGTCCAGCCGGGCCCGCGTCGCGAGGAAGTGGGCGGCCAGGGCGTAGCCCTCCTTGCCGTCGCCGCCGCCCCCGCGCTCGAGGTAGATGTCCCGGAGCTGGGCGTCGATGCGGTTGTCCGACTCGAACTGCCCGACCTGGAGGGGCACGGCGTCGAACACGTCGTCCCCGATCGCGCCGACGAGGATCTGCGGGTCCTGTGCGTACCCGCCGCGCGTGAGGAGGCCGAGGAGGTCGGGAAGCCGCCGCTGGAGGGTCATGGGGACCTGCCCCATCGAGCCGGTGACGTCGAACAGGACCGCGATCGGGGTCGAGCGCGGGTGCTCGGCGCTGTCGCGGGCCTCGCGGGCCGTCGCGCCGAACGCGTCGAGGTCGGGGGCCGCGGTGCGCTGGTCGCGCGGCACGCCCCGCATCCTCGTGGTGTACCCGAAGTCGTCCTGGCCGCGCGCCCTGCGCGCGGCCGCGGCGGCGGTGTAGGTGCTGGTGTCCCACTGTCCTGCGCCCATGAGGGGTTCCTTTCGTCGGGGCCGGTCGGCCCGTGGTCTACGCCGCGCCCGGGAGGGCGAACGGGCGGTATCGCCGCGCGCCGTACAGGTGGCGCAGCAGGAGGTCGTACTCGGTCCGACGGCGACCTGCGTCGAGCGACGCCGAGGCCCGGACCCAGGCGCGCTGGCGGGCCGCGTCGGGGCGGTCGTCGAGCAGCGCGTCGAACAGGGCGGCGAGCCCTGCGTCGGAGGACGTCGCGCCCCAGCCCGTCAGGACGACGCCGTGCCGGGCCGGGTGCACGAGGACGGTGTCGACGTCCAGGGCCGCCGGCTCTCCCGCGAGGTCGAGGGCCAGGAGGACGCGGCGGGCCATCCACGCCCAGTCGCGGCCGTCGAGGCCGCCCGGGAAGGCCGTGCGGACCTCGCGCAGGGTGTGCAGCCCGTCGGGCAGCCGGGCCGCGACCCACGCCCGGTCGGCCGTGGTGCCGCCGTCGACCGGGGTGGGGGCGAACGCGGCGGCGCCCGCCGTGGCGAGCGCCCGGGCCGCCGCCCGGAGCCGGTCGGTGCCCCGGTTCTCGGTGCGGCTGAGCATGACGCGGACCAGCGGGTCGTCGGTCGCGTACGTGCTGATCAGGTCGGCGCGGTGGAGGCGGTCGCGCAGCCGGTAGGTGTCGTGCCGGCCGACGACGTGCGGTGCCGCCGGGCCGGCCGTGCGCGCCGGGGCACCGAGCCGCCACTGCTCGTACAGGTCGTTGAGCCGCGCCGTCGCCCGCTGCGCGACGTCGGGGGCGACGCCGTGGCCGACCGCCACGTCGGGGTGGACGAGGGCGACGAGGCGGCGGTAGGTCCGGCGGGCCCGGCGCGCGGCGGTGGCCTCCGCCGGTGCGCCGGCGAACAGGTCCGCCGCCGTCCGCGCGGCGGTGATGTCGGCGACGGCCTGGGCCGGGGTTCCTGCGTCCATGTTTTTACTCTAGACGAGTAATAAGGCTGACTGCAAGGGGTGGCGCCGTTCTCCGCGTCGCGGTGTCGGCGGTGGGGCCCATGATGAGCGGGTGCGGATCACGGGGGAGCAGCGCCGGCGGCGCCTGGTCGGAGGACAGCTGGCGCTGGGCGTGGGCCGGCCCGGGTCACCGGCGGTGACGACGCCGGAGGACGTCACGCGGAGGTTGGTCGCGCTGCACGCGACGGACGCGCCGAGCGTGCACCTCGCGGTCCTCGCGCGGGTGCCCGGGCTCGGTCTCGACGACGTGCGCGACGCTCTCTTCGAGCGGCGCAGCCTCGTCAAGGTGCTGGGCATGCGGCGCACGATGTTCGTCGTGCCGCGCGACCTGGTGCCGGTGGTGCACGCGGCGGCGTCGGCCCCGGTCGCGTCGCGGCTGCGGGCGCGGCTGCTCAAGGAGCTCGCGACGCTGCCCACGGACCCGGCCGTCGACGACCCCGAGGCGCTGGTCGCGGCCGCCGAGGCGCAGGTGCACGCCGCCCTCGCCGCCGGCCCGCTCGACGGCGCCGAGCTCTCGAGGGCGGCGCCGCTCCTGCGCACCGCCTTCCTGCCCACCACGGACAAGGCGTGGGACGTGCGCCGCACCATGACGTCGCCGCTGCTGTCCCTGCTGTCGGCCGAGGGCTCCGTGGTGCGCGGCGAGCCGCGCGGGGCGTGGTCGTCGCCGCGGCACGTGTGGTCGCCGATGACCGACTGGTTCCCCGACGGGATCCTCGCGATGGACGAGGAGGCGGCCCGGGTGGAGCTCGCCCGGGCGTGGCTCGAGGTGTTCGGGCCCGCCACCGTGGCGGACCTCAAGTGGTGGACCGGCTGGAACCTCGGGCAGGCGCGCCGCGCCGTCGCCGCCCTCGACGTGCGCGAGGTCGAGGTGGAGGTCGGCCCGCCGGGAGAGGACGCCGTCGTCGCCGACGGCGTCATGCTGCGCGACACCGACCTGGACGCCGACCTCGACCCCGCACTGGACGACGTCGTGGACGGTCACGCCGCGCTGCTGCCCACCCTCGACCCCACCACCATGGGCTGGACCGCCCGCGACTGGTACCTGGGCCCGCACCGCGAGCGGATCTTCGACAGCGCCGGCAACGCGGGCGCGACGGTGTGGTGGCAGGGGCGGATCGTCGGGCTGTGGATCGTGCGACCGGGCGGCGACGTCGCCTGGCGCCTGCTCGAGGACGTCGGGGCGGACGGCGAGGCCGCCGTCGCCGCCGAGGCGGAGCGGCTGCGTGCCGTCCTGGGCGGGAGCACGTTCACCCCCGGCTACACGACCCCGCTGTACCGGGAGCTGCTCGCCGCCGACTGAGCCGGCCCACGACGCGTCAGAGGTAACGCAGCGGGTCGAACTCGTCGAGCGGGATGATCCGCACGCGCGGCAGCGGGGCGGTGAACGCGTCGGCGTCGCCCTCGAGGTCGAACATCTGCAGCCCGCGCTCGGAGAGCTGCGCGAACTGCCCGTTGACGAACTCGCGGAACGCCAGCAGCCCCACGCGACGGTCGTCGTCGAGCAGCGCCTCGATCTGCGGCAGGAAGTCGCCGTCGTGGCTCGCGAGCAGGACGTCGCCGTCCCGGTCCGCCAGCGCCTCCAGCGTGCGCTGGATACCGACGTCGACGACCTTCTCCGTGCCGGACGAGGCCAGCGGGATCGGCTTGTAGCCCATCGCGAGCAGCGCCTGCACGAACGCCATCGGCATCTGCCCGCTGCTGGCGTTGAGGAAGAA
This sequence comes from Isoptericola nanjingensis, assembly GCF_050311635.1. Taxonomy (NCBI): domain Bacteria; kingdom Bacillati; phylum Actinomycetota; class Actinomycetes; order Micrococcales; family Promicromonosporaceae; genus Isoptericola; species Isoptericola nanjingensis. The sequence continues at coordinate 23,771 of NZ_JBNOZL010000005.1, forward strand.
CAGCGGGACGACGTCCTGGTCCCACAGCTTCTGCGCGAACGTCGAGATGCGGTCCCAGCGGGGACGCTCCTCGGGGTTCGGCCTCCGGTTCAGCACGTTCATGCCCAGCGTGGCGTCGATGTTCTCGCCGTCCACCAGGAGATAGGTGCGGCGGCCCGCGGGCTCGGCGGGGGTGGACGCGCTCGCAGGGGCCGGCGCGGAGAAGGCGGGAGACATGCCTCTCAGAGTATCCGTGTCGGCCGCCGGGGCGGTGCGCGGCCCGGCGAGGCAGCCTGGGAACTACCTCGCCGGGACTCGTACTACCTGGCCGGACTCGTCCTCCCTCGCGGGTCAGGCCGGGTCGGACGGGGAGATCTGCGGCGCCGGCGCGTTGCCGGCCTTGAGGGCCGCGAGCCGGGCCTCGAGCTCGATGTCCGCGTCGGAGGCCTCCAGCTCCGCGAACTGGGAGTCGAGGGACGCCGCGGCGACCTCCGCCTGGCCCATCGCCATGGCCTCCTCGCGGCGCACGGTCTCCTCGTAGCGGGCCAGCTCGCTGGTCGGGTCGAGCACGTTGATGGAGCTGATCGCGCCCTGCACGGTCTGCTGCGCCTGGGCGGCCTTCTGACGGGCGACGAGCTGGTCGCGCTTGGACTTCAGCTCGCCCAGCTTGTCCTTCATCGCGGCGAGGCCCGTCTTGAGCTTCTCGACCGTGACGCGCTGCTGCTCGATCATCGGCTGCGCCGTCTTGACCTCGGACTCGGCGTCGAGCTGCTTGCGCAGCGCCACCTTGGCCAGGCTGTCGAACTTGTCGGCGTCGGCGGTGTTGCCGGCGGTCCGGTACTCGTCGGCCTTGCGCGACGCGGCGAGCGCCTTGGTGCCCCACTCGCTGGCGGCCTGGACGTCCTCGTTGTAGTCCTGCTCGGCGAGACGCAGGTTGCCGATGGTCTGGGCGATGGCCTGCTCGGCCTCGGCGATGTTGTTCGTGTAATCGCGGACGAGCTGGTCCAGCATCTTCTGCGGGTCCTCGGCGCGGTCGAGCAGCGCGTTGATGTTCGCCTTCGCGAGCTGGCTGATGCGCCCGAGGATGCTCTGCTTCTGCGTCATGGTCGTGCTTCCTTCCGTCGCCCTGCTGAGATGGTGTGCCGTCGTCGTGTGCCTGCCAGAACGTGCGCCGTGCCGGACCGGTTCCGGCCCGGGCCACGGGGGTCAGAAGCGGCCGCCGCGCGACCTCCCGCCGCGCCCGCCGGCACTGCTGCGCCGGCCGCCGCCGAAGCCGCCGCCGCCCCGGCCGCCGCCGAACCCCCCGTTGCCGCCCCGGCGCCGGCCGCCGCCGTACCCTCCGCCGAACCCGCCGCTGATGCCGCCGCCGGACCCGCGCAGCACGGAGTCGAGCAGGATCCCGCCCAGCACCATGCCGCCGACGTTCGGCCCGCCCTGCCCGCCCTGGTTCGCGCCCCACGACGAGGTGTCCTGCTCCGCGAGCTGCGTCGCCTGCTGCGCGTACCGATCGGCCCGCTGGGCGCGCTCGAGGGCCGCCGTCGGGTCCTGCGACTGGAGCGCCTGGGCCTCGGCGACGAGCCGCGCCGCCTCGGCCAGACGGGTCCGGGCCTCGGGCCCGACGGCACCACGACGCGTCGCGACGTAGTCCTGCGTGGCACGCACCTGCGAGTCCACGCGACCGAGCGTGTCGCGCAGGAGGGCGCGGGCGCGCGCGTCCGCCTCCGCCTTCTCGCGGGCCGGGGCGAGGGCGGCGTCCAGCGCGGCCTCGGCCGCGGTGAGCCGGCGCAGCGCGGCGAGCGGGTCGCCGCCCGAGCGCGCGCCGCGCGCCTGGGTCAGCGCGGCCTCGGCCTCGGCGAGCGCCGCGGCCACGGCCGCCCGGTCCGCCTGGCCGTCGGCCGCGCCGGCGGGCGCGAGGCGGGCGGCGTCGGTCACGTCCTGGCCGATCGACGCGAGGCCCTTGTCCAGGTCGGCGCCGGCGGTGGCGAGCTGCGCACCCGCCTGGTCGACGGCGTCGAGCAGCGTCGCGGCCTGGCCGAGCGCGTTCTGCGCCGCCCGCAGGTGCGCGACGGCGGCGGAGCGGGTGCGGCCTGTGAGCGCGGCGCGGCCCGACGCGACGGCGTCGCGGGCGTGCGCCACGAGAGCGGTCGCCTGGTCCGGGTTGCCGCGGACCGACGCCAGCGCCGCCGTCGGGTACGACGCCGCGAGCCCGTCGAGCGTCTCGCGCGCCACGGGCACGCGCGCCTCGATCTCGCCGGCGCGCTGCTCGGTCTCGTCCAGCAGCTCCGGGGCGCGCTGCTGGAGGGAGCGCAGCTCGTCGAAGGCGTCCGTCTGCGCGTCCAGCGACGTGCCCGCGTGCTCGGTCAGCTCGAGGATGCCGGCGAGCAGCTGGCGGCGGCGCGGCTCGCTGTCCGGCACGTCGTCGTCGAGCTCCTGGCGCAGATGGAAGGCCTGCGCGACGTCGGCCTTCGCGGCCTCCAGAGCCGCGGAGAAGTCCTGCGTGGCCTCGAGCCCGAACTCGGCCTGCGCGAAGCCGAGCTCCTGCTCGGACGTGCGGACCGCGTCGTCGATCTCGACGAGAGCGGCGCCCACCCGACGCTCGAGCTCCTCCGTCGGCACGGCCGACACGTCGCCCGGCCCCGCCGGGGCGGTGGCGACCTGGTTCTTGCGGCGCGACCGGACCCAGAGCCAGCCTCCGACCCCGCCGGCCACGACGAGGCCGCCCACCGCGGCCGCCACGCCCCAGCCGCCGCCGGACGACGTCGTGCCGCCGGTGCGGATCGTGTCCGCGGCGGCGATCGCGGCGCCGGCCCAGTCGTCGTCGCGCAGGTGGTCCTCGGCGACCTGCTCCACCTGGTCGAGCTGCGCGTCCGAGAGACCGTTGTTGGTGTCCACCGACAGCCCGTACGCGCGGCCCTCGGTGGCGACGGCGAGCAGCAGGTCGTTCACCCCGAGGCCCGCGTCCGTCGCGGTGCGGTTCGCCCAGTCGCGGCCGTCCGTGCCGTCGAACGACTCCACGTAGACGACGAACAGCTGGTACGGCGTCTCGTCCGCGAGCTGGTCGAGCGAGGTCTGCACCCGCGCCTCGTCGCCGTCGTCGAGCACCCCCGACTGGTCGGTGATCTCGCTGTCGAGCTGGGTCAGGGGAGGGACGGCGGAGGCGCTGGGCGCGAGGACGGCGGCGCCGGCGAGGGCCAGCAGCAGGGCCAGCACGCACGCACCGGCGGCCGCTGCGGCGCGGCGCGGCGCAGCGGGGACGACACGGGGATTCACGACCCGATCGTGTCGCGCGCGGGCATCCGACGCAATTGCGGCACCGACGGCGGGCGGACGCCCGCACGCCGAGTCGTCCCTGGCTACCTCGCGGCGTCGGGAGCCTCGAGGTCCTCCGCGTCGACGATGCGGTACGCGTACCCCTGCTCGGCGAGGAACCGCTGCCGGTGGGCGGCGAAGTCCTGGTCCACGGTGTCGCGGGCGACGACGGCGTAGAAGTGCGCCGTCCGGCCGTCGGCCTTGGGCCGCATGACACGCCCCAGCCGCTGCGCCTCCTCCTGGCGCGACCCGAACGACCCGGACACCTGGATCGCGACCGACGCCTCCGGCAGGTCGATGGAGAAGTTCGCGACCTTCGACACCACGAGCCGGCTGATCTCGCCCTCCCGGAAGGCGGCGAACAGCTTCTGCCGCTCGCGGACCGTCGTCGCGCCCGTGATGAGCGGCGCGTCGAGGTGCGCGCTGAGCTCCTCGAGCTGGTCCAGGTACTGGCCGATGACGAGCACCTGGTCGTCCGGGTGCTGCGCCACGATCCGCTCCACGACGCGGTTCTTGCCCGGCGCGCACGCGGCGAGGCGGTACTTGTCCTCCGGCTCGGCCGTCGCGTACACCATCCGCTCGTGCTCGGGCAGCGTGAGACGCACCTCGACGCAGTCGGCGGGCGCGATGTACCCCTGCGCCTCGATGTCCTTCCACGGGGCGTCGTAGCGCTTGGGCCCGATGAGGCTGAACACCTCGTCCTCGCGGCCGTCCTCGCGCACCAGCGTGGCGGTGAGGCCGAGGCGGCGGCGCGCCTGCAGGTCCGCCGTCATGCGGAAGATCGGCGCGGGCAGCAGGTGCACCTCGTCGTAGAGGATGAGGCCCCAGTCGCGGGCGTCGAGCAGCTCGAGATGGCTGTACACGCCCTTCCGCTTGGTCGTGAGCACCTGGTAGGTCGCGATCGTGACGGGCTTGATCTCCTTGCGGGAGCCCGAGTACTCGCCGATCTCGTCCTCGGTGAGGGTGGTGCGGCGCACCAGCTCGTCGCGCCACTGCCGGGCGCTGACGGTGTTGGTCACGAGGATGAGCGTCGTGGTGCCGGACTTCGCCATCGCGCCCGCGCCGACGATCGTCTTGCCGGCGCCGCAGGGCAGCACGACGACGCCGGAGCCGCCGTGCCAGAAGCCGTCCACCGCCTGCGCCTGGTAGGGGCGCATCTCCCAGGCCTTCGGCTCCTCGTGCGGGGTGCGCGGGTGGGTGGGGGAGGCGAGCGCGATCTCGTGCTTCTCGCCGTCGACGTACCCGGCCAGGTCCTCCGCGGGCCAGCCCAGCTTCACCAGGACCTGCTTGAGGTGGCCGCGCTCGGAGGGGTGCACGACGACGGTCTCGTCGTCGATGCGGTCGCCCACCAGGCCGGCGGTGCGCCTGGACTTGAGCACCTCGGCGAGCACCGCGCGGTCGCTGGCCTCGAGGACCAGCCCGTGCGTGGGGTGGGTGGCGAGCGTCAGCCGCCCGTACCTCCCCATCGTCTCCGCGACGTCGATGAGCAGCGCGTGCGGCACCGGGTAGCGCGAGTACTCGATGAGGGTGTTCACGACCTGCTCCGCGTCGTGCCCCGCGGCGCGCGCGTTCCACAGCCCCAGGCTGGTGAGCCGGTACGTGTGCACGTGCTCCGGCGCGCGCTCCAGCTCCGCGAACGGCGCGATGGCGCGGCGCGCGTCGTCGGCGCGCGGGTGGTCCACCTCCAGCAGGATGGACTTGTCGCTCTGCACGATGAGCGGGCCGTCGGTCATGCGGCTCCTTCCGGGGGGTGGCGATCGGGGGGATCCAGGGTCTCAACGCCGTGAGCGGGCGCGCTTGTTCCGTGCGGCCGTCGGGCGAGGTCAGCCGTCCACCGGCTCCACGCCGGCGATGCGGTGCACGGCGACGGTGAGCTCCGCCTCGCGCGCCGGGTCCAGCGCGCGCAGCCGGCCGCCGTCGAGCCGCAGCGGCTTGAGCGCGCGCCGCTCCATCGTGCCCGACGCGCCCACCATCTCGATCCACACGACGCGGCCGTCGCGCAGCGCGTCGTGCAGGGTGGCGAGCGCGTCGCCGGGCTCGGTGGTGCGGGGTCGGCCGCTCGTCGCGGCGCCCCGGCCGCCGTTCGCGGGCTCCCGCGGGGTCGCGGCGCCGCCTCCCGACGGCGTCCCCGCCGCGCGGTGCGTGGCGGCCAGCCGGTCCACCGCCGTCTCGTCGCCGGCGTCGGCGGCACGCAGGCGGGCGACGAGGTGAGCGCGGGCGTCGTCCGACGTCGCCTCCGGCTCGGCGGCGGGGCCGCGGCGCGGGTCGCGCGGGGTGCGGTCCGGGCGCGGCGGGCGGCGCAGGCGCGCGCTGAGCACGTGGCCGTCGGGGCCCTCGACGGCGGACAGCAGGCCGCGGGCGCGCAGCGCGTCGTGCAGCTCGGCGGCGGGGACGGCCGCGGCCAGGACCGTCGGGGCGAGGCGCACCAGGCCCAGGTGCGCGAGCCGAGGGTCCGCCGCGAGCCCGGCGAGGACCGTCGGGTCGGCTGCGCGCACGTACGACCCGGCCGCCCCCACCCGCAGCGACTCGTGCCGCCGCGCCGTGTCCCGCACCAGGTACTCCAGCGGCTGCGGCACGGGCACCCGCGAGCGGTGCGCCAGCGCGTCGAGCAGCTCGTCCGCCGTCGTGCCGTGGTCCAGCGCGCGCGTCACCGACGACGGCGAGAAGCGCACCGTCGTCGCCGCCCCGCGCGACTCGACGTCGGCCGACCGCTCCAGCAGGAGGGCCAGGGCCTGCGACGGCCGGCCCGGCACGATGCCGGTGAGGTCGCCCTGCAGCAGCACCTCGTCCACCTCCGGAGGCAGCGCCGCGCGCAGCGCCCCCTCGAGGCCGTCGTCAGACGCGCGGTCCGCCCCGGCGGGCCGTGCGTCCGACAGGTGGGCGAGGAGGGCGGAGCCCGGGCCGGACAGCGCCCCCGCGCCGGTCGCGCCGAGCAGTGCGGCCTCCGTCAGCAGGCCGGCGACCGCCTGCTCCGGCGGCACGGTGCGCGGCGCGTGCCAGCGCAGCACCGTCATGACGGCGTCGACGTCGAGCGCCGTGCCGGGCCGCGCGGCCAGGACCTGGAGCACCTGACGGCGCAGCCGCGGGACCCAGCCGCGGTGCAGGTCGGGGGACAGCGGCGCCCGCAGGTTGCCCTTCTCGTCGCGCGAGCCCACCAGCCACGGCGTGCGCCGCGAGCCCGCCCACGCCGCCGCGAGCAGCGCCCAGCGCTCGGCGTCGTCCATCACCTCCCAGCGGTCGGCGACGGTCGTGGGCCGGTACGACGGCGGCGCCTCGCCGTCGTCGGCCACCACGCCCGCGGCGGCGGCTACCTCGACGACGAACGCCGTGTCCGCCTCGTCCGCGCCGAGGGCCTGGGCCGTGCGGCGCAGGTCGCGCACGCCGAGGCCGCCGCTGCGCAGCACCGCCGGGGCCGTGTCGTCCCACGCGGCGACCAGGAGGTCCACCCGGCGCACCAGCTCCAGCGCGGCGCTCGCGGCCTCGGCGTCGACGGCGGGCTCCGGCACGGTGCGCCCGTCCGGCCGGGGCGGGGCGAGCTCGGGGGAACGGTGCGTGCGCCCGCCGCGCAGCGCCAGCCCGACGTCGCGCGGCAGCGTCACGTGCCGGGCGTCCGTGCGCAGCAGCAGCCGCGCGTCGACCAGGGCGTCCACCGCGGCCCGCGCCGGCGTGCCCGGCGCCGGGACGAGGCCGATCGGTGGGCCCCAGGTCAGCGCGTCCAGCACCTCGCGCCCGCCGCGGGGCAGGTCGGGGAGGGTGACGTCGCGCGCGTCCCCGTCCGCCGGGGCCCCGGGTCCCCCGACCGCCGGGCGTCGGCGCTCGTCGGGGCGGGCCGGGCCGAGGCCGGCGGGGTGCGGGCCGAGGACGTCGTCCAGCCCGGGTGCAGGGCGCAGGTCCGGGCGCCCGGGCTCGCCCGCGTCCCAGAGGAGCGCCGCGGTCAGCGCGTCGGCGAGCGAACGCTCGACGGCGGATCCGTCGTCGGGTCCTCGGTGACCGTTCCGGGCGGTCGCGGCGTCGTCCGCGCCGACCGCGCGCCGCACGTCGTCGGGGGTCACCGGGCCGTTCCCGGCGAGCGCGACCACCGCCTCCAGCGCCTGCAGGGTGCGCGCGTCCGCGTGCGCCAGCGCCCGCTCGAGAGCCGTGCGGCTGGACGCGCGGGCCGCCAGGGAGCGCAGCGTGGACGGCGACGGGGTGGCCAGGTCCGGCCGCGCGCGCAGCAGCGCGAGCAGCTCGGCGTCGTCGCGTGCGCGGATCGCCTCGGTGAAGGTACGGGGCGCGTCCGTGGTGCCGGCGCCGTCCGCGACGTCGGCCTCCGCCGTGCCCCGGGGCGACGTGCTGGCCATCTGATCGATGCTACGCGCCGCCACCTCGCTGCCGAACAGGTAGTCGTGCACCGAGTTCGGCGTCAGGACGTGCGCAGGTGCATGGTCGGCGAGAGATCAGAGTCCCGCGGTGCGGCGGCAGACCTCGTCCCACGGGGTGGGCTCGAGGCCCCAGCGGTCCCGGGCGGCGGAGTCGTCGAGGACGTACGGGCGCTCCCACTGGTAGACGAGCTGGCGCACCTCGCGCATGAAGGGGGAGACGGCGGAGACGGCGGCGAGCGCCGGCCCGCGCAGCGAGCGGGGGAGGACGGGCGGGCGCCCGGCGGCGGCGAGCACGTCGGTCAGGGCCTGCGCCGGGGTGCGCGGCGCGTTGCTCGGCACGTGCCAGGTGCGGCCGTGCGCGCCCGGGTCCTCGGCTGCCGCGACGAGCGTGCGCGCGACGTCGCCCACGTCCGTGAACGAGTGCGGCAGGTCCGTGCGGCCCATCATCGTGACGCGCTTCCCCGCCAGCGCGGCCGGGAGGACGCGCGAGACGTGCCCGTTGCCGCCGACGCCGGGGCCCATGTAGTCGGACGCGCGGACCTCGACGGTGCCGCGCAGCCGGCCCTCCTCGAACGCGCGGCGGGCGTCGGCCCACATCCGGGTACGCAGGACGCCCTTGTGGTCGGTGGCGGCGTCGGGCAGGTCCTCGGTCATCGGCCCGTCGACCGGGCCGTACGGGTAGAGGTTGCCCGTGATCGCGTAGACGGCGCCCGAGCGTTCGGCGGCGGTGAGGAACGAGGCCGCGAGCGGCGGCCAGGCGCGCTCCCACTGCGTGTAGTCGCCGGGGTTGGCGCAGTTGTACAGGACGTCGGCGCCGTCGGCCGCGCGGCTCAGGGCGTCGGCGTCGGAGGCGTCGAGGGCGGCGTGCGCGACGCCGGCGACCCCGGTGTCGCGGCCGGTGCGGGTGACGACGGTGACGTCGGAGCCGCGCTCGGCGAGCAGGACGGCGACGTGCCGACCCACGGGCCCGGCGCCGACGATCAGGTGACGGTCGGTCATGACTGGTGCTCCAATCCGAGAGCGGTGCTCTCTGTCGGGGCGAGCATGGCACTGCCGACACCTCCTGGCAAGAGCGATGCTCTTGTTTGTGGCCGCTGCTCTCGCGTGCCAGGCTGAGGCGCATGGCCGACGCCCCCCGCACCGCACGCGCCCTCGCCCGCGAGACGCTCACGCGCGAGATCCGCAGCGCCGCCCGCGCCCGCCTCGCGACCGACGGCCCGGCCGCCCTGTCCCTGCGCGCCGTCGCGCGCGACGTCGGGATGGTCTCCTCCGCCGTCTACCGCTACTTCCCCAGCCGCGACGCGCTGCTCACCGCCCTGATCGTCGAGTGCTACGACGAGCTCGGCGCCGCCGTCGAGGACGCCGACGCCGCCGTGGCCGACCGCGACGCCGCCGCCGCCCGCTGGCTCGCCGCCTGCCGCGCGCTGCGGGCGTGGGCCGTGGCGCACCCCGCGGAGCTCGGGCTGCTGTACGGCACGCCGGTGCCCGGGTACGCCGCGCCGCGCGACACCGTCGACCCCGCCACCCGCGTCGTCCGCGTGCTGGTGACGGTCGTGGCGAGCGCCCACGCGGCCGGCGCGACCCCGCGGCCCGCCCCGGACGGCACCCCCGACGCGACCGCCGTCGTGGACCCGGCGCGGCAGTTCGTCGCCGCGCGCGGCATCGTCGAGGACGCGCCCACCGAGCTGGTCGTCCGCACGCTCATGGCCTGGACCACGCTGTTCGGCACCGTGTCGTTCGAGATCTTCGGGCACCTCGTCGGCTCCGTCACCGACCCGGAGGCGTGGTTCGACGCCGTCGCCCTCCGCCTGGCCGCCGACCTCGGCATCCGCTGACGACCCCGGGCCCGGGCCGCGGACCCGGACCGATGCGGCACCCTGCCGCACCGGCCGGTAGCCTGAGCGTCTGGCCGGTGTGCCGGGCGCTCGCCCGTGCACCGGCCGGATCCGGCTCCGCGCACCGGCGCGGGGCCGTAGTCGACGACGAGCACGAAGAGGTTCAGGTGCCCACCGGCAAGGTCAAGTGGTACGACGCGGAGCGCGGGTTCGGCTTCATCGCCAGCGAGGACGGTGGGGAGATCTTCCTGCACGCGTCCGCGCTGCCCTCGGACGTCGAGAGCGTCAAGCCCGGCGCCCGCGTCGAGTTCGGTGTGGCCGACGGCCGCCGCGGCCCGTCCGCGCTGTCCGTGAAGCTCCTGGACCCGGCGCCGTCCGTGGCCAAGGCCAAGCGCAAGGCGCCGTCCGAGATGGCCGGCATCGTCGAGGACCTCATCAAGGTGCTCGACCGCGTGGGCGACCAGCTGAAGCGGGGGAAGTACCCGGACGCCGCGGCGGGCAAGCGCGTCGCCACGCTGCTGCGCGCCGTCGCCGACGACCTCGACTCCTGACGCTCCGGCCGACGACCACGCCCGAGACGAGGGCCCGAGACGAGGACATGACGAGCACGAAGAGGACGACGACATGGTGACCGCTGCCGCTGACGCCCCCGCACGCACGACGCGGGTCAGCTCCCGCGCGCGCAAGGACGCCGTGCTGCTGGGCGCGGTCGACCTGGCGCGCGAGGCCGCGCAGGAGGGCGCGACGTCGCCGTCGGACGTCGGCGAGCACCTGGGCACGGTCGCCGAGGGCGAGCGCCTCATGTCGCACCGGTTCGCCGCGACCATGCCGGGCTACCGGGGCTGGCACTGGACGGTGACGCTGGCGCGCGTGCCGCGCGGCAAGGTCGCCACCGTGTGCGAGGTGGAGCTGCTGCCCGGCGACGACGCCCTGCTCGCCCCGGCCTGGCTCCCGTGGTCGGAGCGGCTGCGCCCGGGCGACGTCGGCCCCGGCGACACGCTGCCGTTCAAGGCCGACGACCCGCGCCTCGAGCCCGGCTGGAAGGCCACCGGCGACGAGGAGCTCGACTCCGTCGCGATCGACGAGCTCGCCCTCGCGCGCGAGCGCGTGCTGTCCCCGCAGGGTCGCGACGAGGCCGCCGAGCGCTGGTACCGCGGATCGCGCGGCCCGACGGCGCCGGGTGCGGTCGCCTCGCCGGCGGAGTGCACGACGTGCGGCTTCCTCGTGCCGCTGCAGGGCCCGCTCGGCCAGCTCTTCGGCGTCTGCGCCAACGCGTGGTCGCCCGACGACGGCAAGGTCGTGTCGCTGGACCACGGCTGCGGCGCGCACTCGGAGACCGACGCCCCGCACCCGCCGAGCGACTGGCCGGCCGACGCGCCGCTCATCGACGAGCTCCGGGTGGAGGCCGTGACGGTCGGGCGGCGCACGCCCCGGGCGTCCGCCGCCGGCGAGGCCGAGGGCGCGGACGAGACCGCCGGCACGACCGACGCCGCGGAGGCGGACGCCGCTCCCGAGCGCCCCGACGCCGAGTGACGGGCGACGTCTTCGGGACCGTCGCGCTGCGGCACGCGGTCACGGAGGCGTGGCTCGGGTCGGGCACGCGCTTCCGGGAGGACGCGAACGCGGAGGAGGACCACGCGCGGGGCTACTACCGCGACCGCGTGGTGACCGAGCTCGCGCAGAACGCCGCGGACGCGGCCGCGCGGGAGGGTCTCCCCGGGCGGCTGCTGCTGCGCCTCACCGAGCTCGCCGACGACCCGCGGGGCGTCGCCGTCCTCGCCGCCGCCAACACCGGCGCCCCGCTGACTGCGGACGGCGTCGCGTCGCTCGCGTCGCTGCGCGCGTCGGCGAAGTCGGCCCCGTCGGTCGAGCCCGCCCAGGCCCCGACGGTGACCTCCGCAGAGGTGGGCCGCTTCGGCGTCGGCTTCGCGGCGGTGCGCGCGGTCTCCGACGAGGCCACGGTGCGCTCCACCTCCGGCGGGGTGCGGTTCTCCCTGGTGGCGACGCGCGAGCTGCTCGACGACGTCGCCCCGCAGGGCTCGGCCCTGCGCGACGCCGTCGCCGGGCGCGGCGAGGACCTGCCGGTGCTGCGCCTGCCGTTCCCGGCGCCGGCCCTGGGCGACGCGCCCGACGGGGCCGACGACGAGTGGGGTGGGTTCGCCACCGTCGTCGAGCTGGTGCTGCGCGACGACGCCGCGGTCGCGTCCGTGCGCGCCCAGCTCGACGCCGTCGACGACGCGCTGCTGCTGGCGCTGCCCGCCCTCGCCTCGGTCACCGTCGAGTGCTGTGAGCGGGCGGTTGGCCCCGATTCGGGCCCGGAACAGGGCCAGACGCCCGCTCACAGCGACGGCGGGGACGGGGCGACGACGTCGCGGGTGCTTGCCGACGTCGACGACCGGTGGGAGGTGCTGCGCCGGTCGGGAGAGGTGCCCGACGACGAGACGGCGGACCTGCCGCTCGAGCAGCGGCGCCCGCGCTGGTCCGTCGCGTGGGCGGTGCGACGGGACGACGCCGGCACGTTCGGTGACGGCGTGGAGGCGGACGACGGCGCCGTGCTGCACGCGCCCACCCCGACGGACGTGCCGCTCACGTTCCCGGCGCTGCTGGTCGCGTCGTTCCCGGTGGACCCGGGACGCCGTCGCGTGCTCCCGGGGCCGTTGACCGACCGCCTCACGGCCGAGGCCGGGCGCGCGTACGCCGACCTGCTGGCCGGCCTGGCGCCCGAGCGGGGCGCGGACGTGCTCGACCTCGTGCCCGGCGGGATGCCGGCCGGCGACCTCGACGCCGCCGTCCGCGACGCCGCCCTCGACGCGCTGCGGTCGGCGCCCCTGCTCCCGGCGCCCCCCGACACGACGTCGCCCACCGAGGAGACGGGGCCCGTCGCGGCCCGGGTCGCCCCCGCCGACGCGACGGTGCTCGTGGGTGCGGCGGGCGACGACCCGCGGCTCGTCGGCGTGCTGGCCGGCGTCGTGCCCGGACTGGTGGCGCTCACGACCTCGCAGCAGGGCGTCGCGCGGCGGCTGGGCGCGACGCCCACGACGCTCGCCGACGTCGTCGCCGACCTGCCCGGCGGCCTGCGCGCCGCGCGCTGGTACGCACTGTGCGACGCGCTCGAGCCGTACGCCGCCGACCCGGGGGTGCTGGAGGCGCTGGCCGGCGCGCGGGTGCCGCTCGCGGACGGGCGGACGGCGTCCGGGGTGCGCGGCACGGTCGTGCTGCCGGAGGACGACGACGACCCCGCGCTCGCCGCCGTCGCCCGGACGCTCGGCGTGCGCGTCGTGCACCCGGACGCGGCGCACCCGCTGCTGGTCCGGGCGGGCGCGTCGTCCACCAGCCCGCGCGCGCTCCTGGACGACCCGGGGGTGCGGGCGCTCGCGCTGGCGGCGTCGGAGGCGCTGCTCGACGGCGCGGACGAGGTGCCGGAGACCGGCGCGGTGGCGGCCCCCACTCTCGTCGGGCCGGTGGACGAGGGGCCGCGCGAGGTGGTGCAGAACGTGCTCGCGCTCGCGCGTCTGGCGCACGCGGGCGGCGGGCACGACTTCCCGTTCTGGCTCGGCGAGCTGCCGGTGCCGACGGAGGACGGCTGGCGCCCCGCGCGCGAGGCGGTGCTGCCCGGCTCGTGGGCGGCCGCGGCGATGCCGGGGCTCGCGCCCGTCACGCGCGCCGCCGTCGCGTACTACCCCGCGCCGCTGCTCGTCGCGCTGGGGGTGCGGGCCGACGTCGACACCTACCGGGTGGCCGACGTGCTCACGCCCGACCCCGCGGACCCCGAGCCCGAGCACGGTCCCGACGACCCGGCCGGCTGGCTGTCCGGCTGGGAGGACTACCTGCGGTTCCTCGCCGACCGTGTCGGCCCCGGGGTCGACGTCGGGGACGTGGAGGCGGTCGCGGACCTCGACGCGGTGGGCGACCCCGACGACGACCCGGGCGACGACCCTGACGGCACGGACGAGGGCGACCCGTGGGGGCCGGTGCTCGCCGCGCTCGTCGCGGACCCGGACGCGCGCCGCGCGCTCGTCACCCCCGTGGCCGGGACGCCGTCGTACACGGCGTGGTGGCTGCGCGACCGGCTCGGCGGGCCGTTCGCGGCGCACGACGGCGTGCCGCTGCTGCCGCCCGCGCCGCCCGCCGTCGCGGCGCTCGACCCCGAGGCCCGGCGCGCGCTGGGCGTGGTCGACGGGCTCGACCGGCTCGACCCGCTGGACTGGCCGGCCGCGCTGGACCGGCTGCCCGACGTCGGCACCTCCGTGCCGCTGTCCACCGCGCTCGGCGTGTGGCGCGGCCTCGCGGGCCTCGCGGTGCGGCTCGCGCCCTCCGCCCGCGCGGCCGCCCTCGACCCGCTGCCCGACCGGCTGCCCACGCTCGACGCGAGCGACGTCGTCGTGCGCCGGGCCGACGACGTCGAGGTGGCCGGCACGGCGCGCTGGGCCGTGCTGGGCGCGGTGCTGCCCGTGCCCGAGGCGGAGGTCGCGGCCGTCGCCGACCTGCTCGACCTGCCGGTCGTGGGGGAGGACGGGCTGCCCGCCCCCGACGGGCCGGGCCGCGAGCGGGAGCTCGACGAGCGCGTCGCCGCCCTGGACCCGCGGCTGCCCGCGGTGTGGTTCGAGCACGGCCGGCTGTCCGTGGCCGGCAGCCCCGTGCCGTGGTGGGTGGACGCCGAGGGGCGCGCGCACGCCACCGACCGGGCCGGGCTCGCCGCCGCGCTCGCCGACGTCCTCGGCCGGCCGGACCGCTGCGCGCTGCTGGCGACCGTGCTCGCCGCGCCGGAGCGTGCCGCAGAGCTGTGGGTCACGACCGCCTGGGGCTGAGGCTCCTCGTCAGTCCTCGCCGCGGTACTCGCCGCGGTGCCTGCGCTCCCACAGCAGGCCGGCGCCACCGAGGAGGATGCCGGCCACGCAGGTGATCACGGCCTCCTCCGTCGCGTTCCCGAGGGCGTACACGACCACCGTCGCGACGAGCGCGACCGCCCACAGGCCGATGCCGCCGAGCAGCACGCGCCGCAGGTCCACGCGCAGCGGCGGCGGACCGGGACGGCGCTCCTCGGGATGGGTGAGCAGGCGGACGAGCGAGGGCACCCGCCCATCCTATGTCTCGGCCGCCAGGACCGTGGCCCGCGGCGGCAGTCGTCCGGGGCACCCCGACCATGACGCGACGGAGAGGTTGAAGTGCGGGTGAAACCGCAGGTCAACGGGTGAAAACGGCGTCGGGTGAAAGGCGGGGTGAAAGGCCGCCGGAAGGCTCTCCGAAAGCCCCGCGACGCTCCTACCTTGGTGACGCCACCGCACACGGGTGCGGTGCTCGACCCGGGAGAGGAGGCCACCGTGATCACCGTCTCGGACATCGGCCAGCCGCTCCGGTCGCGCACCGCCGCGCTGCGGGCCGCGCGCCTCAAGGAGGTGCGGGACTCGTTCCGCGCCGGGTCGTGGCAGACCTCCTACCGCCGCCGCCTGGTGCGCACGGACGTCGTCGTGGTGGTCGCCGCGGCCGTGACCGCGGCCGTCGTGCGGGGCGTCGTGGTGCACGACCACATCACTCCGTGGGTGCTCGGCGACCAGCTGCTGTCCGTCGTCGTGCTGGTGACCGCCTGGCTCGGCAGCCTGTGGGCCGCACGTGCCTACGACGTGCGTGTGTTCGCGTCCGGGCCGGCCGAGTACCAGCGCGTGTTCGACGCGTCGTGGCGGCTCGTGGCCCCGCTCGCGCTGCTCGCGCTGCTGCTCGCCCGCCCCGGCATCTCCTTGTTCCTGCTCGTCGCGGTACCCACCGGTGTCGTCGCGCTCCTGCTCGGGCGGTGGCTGTGCCGCGAGTGGCTGCACCGGCGGCGGCGCGAGGGCGGCTGCGTCACCCTCGTCCTCGCGGTGGGGCTGCGGGACCAGGTCGAGCGGCTCGTGCACGAGCTCAACGACCGCCCTTCCGGCTATCGGATCGTCGGGGTGTGCGTGCCGACGTCCGACGACATCCGGCCGGGCGAGGAGATCCTCGGCGTCCCCGTCCTCGGGGACCTGCGCACCGCGGGCACGATGGCGGCCCAGGTGGGCGCCGACTGCGTGGCGGTCAGCGGGTCCGACGCGATCACCGCGGACGTCGTGCGGCGCCTCGGGTGGGAGCTCGAGCCCGTCGGCGTGGACCTCATGCTCACCGCCGAGCTGGCCGACGTCGCGGGGCCGCGCATCACCGTCACCCCCGAGCAGTCGGTGTCCCTGCTGCACGTCGACGCCCCGCGCTTCACCGGGCCGCGGTACGTGCTCAAGTCGGTCGTGGACTGGACGGGGGCCGCGCTCATCACGCTGCTCCTGCTGCCCCTGATGGCGGTGGTCGCCCTCGCCGTGCGGGTCACGAGCCGCGGGCCCGTGCTGTTCCGCCAGGACCGGGTGGGACGCGACGGCCACACCTTCGAGATGCTGAAGTTCCGCAGCATGCGGCAGGGCGCGGACCGCGAGCACACCGTGCTGAGCGGGCCCAGCGACGGCGACGGCGTCCTCTTCAAGCTGCACGACGACCCCCGCGTCACCGCCGTCGGGCGGGTGCTGCGCCGGTTGTCGCTCGACGAGCTGCCGCAGCTGTTCAACGTGCTCGCCGGGCAGATGTCGCTCGTCGGACCGCGGCCGCCGCTGCCCGACGAGGTGTCGAGGTACGAGACCCGCGTGCGCCGGCGGCTGCGCGTCAAGCCCGGCCTGACCGGGCTGTGGCAGGTGGGCGGGCGGTCCGACCTGTCGTGGGAGGAAGGCGTGCGGCTCGACGTCTTCTACGCGGAGAACTGGACCGTCTTCGGCGACCTGCTCATCCTTGCCCGGACCGCGAAAGCCGTGGTCACCGGGCGGGGGGCGTACTGACAGGGCGTCGCCTCGCCCCGAGTCGCCGATGTGAAATCCGCGTCACCACGCGGTTTCCGTGCAGGAGTCCTTCACAGGATCTGGCACGATTCTGCCCATGGCGAACCAGACCACCGCGCCGCCGCAGGGCGAGCTGAGCGCGATCGACCGCTTCTTCAAGATCACCGAGCGAGGCTCCACCATCGGCGCGGAGATCCGCGGCGGTCTGGTGACGTTCTTCGCGATGAGCTACATCATCGTGCTCAACCCGCTGATCATCGGCACGGTGCCCGACGGCACCGGGCAGGTGCTGGGCGGCGGCACCGAGGCCACGCCGGAGTCGCTCGGCATGGTCGCCGCGGCCACGGCGCTGATCGCCGGAGTCGCGACGCTCCTCATGGGCGTCTTCGCGAACTACCCGCTCGGCCTGGCCGCCGGCCTCGGCCTCAACGCCGTCGTCGCCTACTCGATCGCCAGCATCGAGAACGTCACCTGGGCCGACGCCATGGGCCTCGTGGTGATCGAGGGCATCATCATCCTGATCCTCGTGCTCACCGGGTTCCGCGAGGCCGTGTTCAACGCCGTGCCCGTGGAGCTCAAGACGGCGATCAGCGTCGGCATCGGCATGTTCATCGCGCTGGTCGGCCTCGTCAACGCCGGCTTCGTCGTGCCCGGCGAGGGCACGATCGTCGCACTCGGCAACCTCGGCACGTGGCCGATGCTCGTGTTCATCGTCGGCCTCGTGCTCACCATCGTCCTGTTCGTGCGCAAGGTGCGCGGCGCCATGCTGGTCGCGATCGTCACGGCGACGGCGCTCGCCGTCGTACTGGAGAACACGCTCCACATCGGTGCCAAGAGCGCGGAGAACCCGGACGGCTTCAACCTCAACGCGCCCACGTTCTCGGGCGTGGTCACGACGCCGGACCTCGGCCTGATCGGTCAGTTCTCCCTGCTGGGCTCGTTCCAGAACATCGCGGCCGTGTCCGTGGTCCTCATCGTCTTCTCGCTGCTCATCGCGGACTTCTTCGACACGATGGGCACCATGGTGGCCGTCGGCGCCGAGGGCAAGCTGCTCGACAAGGACGGCAACCCGCCGCGCACGCGCGCCATCCTCGTGGCCGACTCGCTCGCCGCCGTCCTGGGCGGCGTCGGCAGCACGTCGTCCAACACCGCGTACGTGGAGTCGACGACGGGCGTCGGCGCCGGCGCGCGCACGGGCTTCGCCGCCGTCGTCACCGGCGTCCTGTTCCTGCTCGCGACGTTCCTGTCGCCCGTCGTCGCGCTGGTGCCCTACGAGGCCGCCGCGCCCGCCCTCGTCTTCGTGGGCTACCTGATGATGGCGCAGGTCGCGGGCATCTCGTGGCGCAACGTCGAGATCGCCATCCCGGCGTTCCTCACGATCATCATCATGCCGTTCACGTACTCCATCGCCGACGGCATCGGCGCCGGCTTCATCGCCTTCGTCATCATCAAGCTCGCTCTCGGCAAGGTGCGCCAGATCCACGCGCTCATGTGGGTCGCCGCGGCCATGTTCCTGGTGTACTTCACGCTCGAGCCGATCCAGACCGCACTCGGCCTCGGCGGCTGACGACAGCGGCCCCGCACGGCCCCGGGCCGGTCCTCGCGACCGGTCCGGGGCCGTCGTCGCGCGTGGGTGAAATGTTCCGCGGCTTCTGCCCGGTTGCGGCGGATTTCCGCGGTGGAACGTGACCGATCCGTGGTCATCCGGTGCGGTGTCCGGGGAGGCCCCCGCTACGATTGCCCCGGCCGTCGGGCAGGGTCTCGACGGTGCCCGGGAAGCCTTCTCCGACGAGGAGCGCGCCCGCCCCCGACCGAGGACTGAACGCATGCCCGCACGAGCCGACCGCCGGTGGTCCTTGGCGACCGCCCGCAAGGCCCTGTGGCACCTGCGCCACGGCGGCCCGGCCCAGCTGCGGGCGTTCCTGCGGCGTCGCCGGGCGATGGGGGAGCAGCGGTCGGGCGCCGGCCGGATGACGAGCGACGGCCTCACCTTCGACCCGTGGCCGATGCCGCGGCGCGAACCGGCCCGTGCGCTGCGCGCCGGCGTGATCCTGGACGACTTCTCCCGCCTCGCGCTCGGCTACGAGTGGGAGCAGGTGCTCCTCAAGCCGTCGTCGTGGCGCGAGCAGCTGGACGGGCTGGACCTGATCTTCGTCGAGTCCGCGTGGCGCGGCAACGGCGGTGAGTGGCAGTACCACCTCACCGGAACGTCGGCGCCGCGGCCCGCGCTGGTGGAGATGCTCGACGCCGCCCGTGAGCGGGGCGTCCCGACGGTCTTCTGGAACAAGGAGGACCCGGTCCACTTCGAGGACTTCGTGGACACGGCGGCCCTTTTCGACCGCGTGTACACGACCGACGCGGGGCGCCTCGACGCCTACCGCGGGCGGCTGGGCCACGACCGCGTGGGCGTGCTCGAGTTCGGCGCGCAACCCGCGATCCACAACCCCGTGCGCACCCAAGGCGACGGCCCGGGGCGTGACGTCGCGTTCGCCGGCACCTGGTTCGCCCACAAGTACCCGGAGCGCCGGGAGCAGGCGGAAATGCTGCTGGGCGGCGCGCTGGACGTGTCGCCGCGCATGGAGACCGGGCTCGAGATCTTTTCGCGGTTCCGCGGCCAGGGGGACCAGTACGAGTTCCCGGAGCCGTTCGCGTCGCGCGTCGTCGGCTCTCTCGACTACGCGCAGATGCTTACCGCGTACCGCGACTACAGCGCCTTCCTCAACGTGAACTCGGTGGTTGACTCGCCGAGCATGTGCGCGCGGCGGATCTTCGAGATCACGGCGTGCGGCACGCCCGTCGTGACGGCGCCCAGCGCCGCGACGGGGGAGTTCTTCCCCGCGGACGAGGTCTTCGCCGTGACGACGCGCGCCGAGGCCGCGGACACGGTGCGCGCGCTCGTGCGTTCGCCCGAGCTGCGCGACCGCGCCGTCCACCTCGGGCAGCGCCGCATCTGGCGCGAGCACACCTACGGCTCGCGCGTGCAGCGCGTCCTGCACGACGTCGGCCTGGCGCCGTCGGCGGAGGTGGCGCGGCCGAGCGTCACCGCGCTCGTGTCCACGAACCGCCCGCACCGGCTCGACGACGTCCTGCGCACGGTCGGCGCGCAGGAGGGCGTGCGGGTGCAGCTCGCGCTGCTGACGCACGGTTTCGAGGTGGACGAGGCGGACCTGCGCGTGCGCGCGAAGGAGGCCGGGGTCGAGGACGTCGTGCTGCTGCGGGCGAGCACCGACGTGCCGCTCGGCGGCTGCTTGAACTTGCTGCTCGACGCCGCGGACGGAGTTGTCGTCGCCAAGCTGGACGACGACGACCTGTACGGCCCGCAATACCTCTCCGACCAGCTGTACGCGCTGGACTACAGCGGTGCTGACGTCGTGGGCAAGCAGGCGCACTACATGTACCTCGAGGGCCACGACGCCACCGTGCTGCGCTTCGCGGAGCGGGAGCACCGGTTCACAGACTTCGTCATGGGCCCTACGATCGTCGCGCGACGTCCGGTTGCCGCAGGCGTCCGTTTCGGCGACATACCGCGCGGGGAAGACACGACCTTCCTGCATAGGGCCATGGACGAGGGTGCGCGGATCTACTCCGCGGACCGGTTCAACTTCGTCCAGGTGCGCTCCGGCGAGGGCCGCCACACCTGGACCGTCACCGACGCCGAGCTGCTCGCGAGCGGCTCGGTCGCCTTCTACGGGCGTGCCGACCGGCACGTCCTCGTCTGAACAGGGAAGTCGATGGAGATCAACACCGTCGGCGTGATCGGGCTGGGCTACATCGGCCTCCCGACCGCGGCGATCCTCGCGTCGAAGGGGGTCAAGGTCGTCGGCGTGGACGTGAAGCCGTCCACCGTCGAGGCAGTCAACCGCGGTGAGGTCCCGTTCGTCGAGCCGGACCTGGCGAGGGAGGTCGCCGGTGCGGTGCAGCAGGGCACCCTGCGGGCGACGGACACGCCCGAGCCGGCGGACGCCTTCATCGTGGCGGTGCCGACCCCGTTCCAGGGCGACCACGAGCCCGACCTCTCGTGCATCGAGGAGGCGGCCAAGGCCCTCGCCCCGCAGCTGCGCGGCGGCGAGCTCCTCGTCCTTGAGTCGACCTCGCCCCCCGGGGCCACCCGCGCGATGGCCGAGTGGGTGCTTGAGGCGCGCCCCGACCTCTCTCTGGACGGCGCGGACGGTCGCCCACAGATCCATGTGGCCCACTGCCCCGAGCGCGTGCTGCCGGGGCGCGTGATGATCGAGCTGGTCACCAACGACCGCATCGTCGGCGGACTCACGTCCGAGGCGGCGCGGCTGGCGAAGGACCTGTACGCCGTCTTCTGCCAGGGGAAGATCCTGCTCACCGACGCCGTGACCGCCGAGATGGCGAAGCTGGTCGAGAACTCGTACCGCGACGTTAACATCGCCTTCGCGAACGAGCTGTCCCTCATCGCCGACAAGGTCGGTGTGGACGTCTGGGAGCTCATCCGGCTGGCCAACCATCACCCGCGGGTGAACATCCTGCAGCCCGGCCCCGGTGTCGGGGGGCACTGTATCGCCGTCGACCCGTGGTTCCTCGTCGATGCCGCGCCCGAGCAGGCGCGCCTCGTCCGCACCGCGCGGGAGGTCAACGACAGCAAGCCGCAGTGGGTCGTCGACAAGGCCGTCGCCGCCGTCGAGGGAATCGAAGCGCCGACCATCGCGGCTCTGGGACTGGCGTTCAAGGCAGATATCGACGACCTGCGCGAGTCACCGGCGCGACGCATCGTCGCCGAGCTCGCGGACCGGCTGCCACAGGCACAGATCCTCGCCGTCGAGCCGCACGTCCGAGAACTTCCCGAAGACCTCGCAGGCCGGGGCAACGTCGTCTTGAAGGACCTCGACCAGATCTGGGGCGCAGACGTGACGATCGTGCTCGTCGACCATTCCGACTTCCGGACGGCTCTCGCCGGGGATGCGATCCGTCGGACCTCGGTGATCGACACCCGGGGGGTGCTCGCATGAACGCCCCTGGTACGGGTCCGGCGGGGGGAGTCTCGCGGCACTTCCGGGGTCTTGTCGCCGCGGTCGTCGCGGCCGGCGTGCTCACCTCGATCGCCCTCGGTCTCGCGGGGGTCGGCAACGCACTGCTCCAGGTGTCGACGGCCGTGGGTGTCGTCGCGATCCTGGCACTGGGCGCCCGCGACGAGAAGCGCGCCGCGATGCGCGACGCGCGTGCGCGCGCTCTGATGCGGGACAACACGAGCGCGATCCGCCACCTGACGGAGATGACGCGCGCCGCGGACGCGAAGATCGCCGAGGCGATCGGCGACATGCGTCGAGAGCAGGCCGATGCCCACGCGCGGCAGGCCGACGCCGTCGCACAAGTCGCTGCGGACGTCGATCGCGTCGCGGGCCTGGTCGGCAGGCTGGACGCGGTCCACGAGCTCGAGCGTCTTCGCGAGGCGCAGGCACGGAACGGAGCGCGGGCCCGGCTGCTCGCCGAGAGCCTTCGTTCCCACGGGAGGACCAGGGGATGACACCAGTCACTGAGCTTGATGTCCTGCAGATCGGCGAGTTCCGGTTCGCGGGTGGGTCCGGGCGACGGCTGGCGGAGGAGGTCGAAGCCCTCAGCGACCTCGGACTCCGGGTGGGCCTGATGGCCCTCAACACCTCGCGCTTCAAGCGAGGGACGCCGTGGCACCGGCGGATCCTTGAGGTGCTGAAGCGCCCGAACGTCTTCGTCGTCGAGCCCACGGCGACGGTCGCCACGGACCTGACGGTGCTCAGGCACCCCGCGCTCCTGGCGGAGGCCTTGCCCCAGAGCCGGCGCATCCGCACCGACAGAGCGCTCGTGGTCGCGAACCAGAGCCGGGTGATCGACGGGATCGACTACGACGCCACGCAGGTGCACGAGGCGTTGACGGCGTGGCTCGGGATTCCCCCGACGTGGATGCCTATCGACGGCCACGTCCGCGACGAGCTGCTGCTGTCTCGCATCGACCGTCGAGCGACCTCGGACGCGGACTGGATCCAGCTGCCGTGGCGGGAGGAGCCGGAGTCCGTCCTCGCGTACGAGGCGGAAGGGCTGAGCATCTTCTGCCCCGAGGTGCTGGCCGACCAGGTGCGGGCCTCGATGGACGCGCACGGTCCCCTCCAGGCCGACGGCGGCGACGTCCGCCTGTGGGTCGGGGACGGGGCCGCGGACGCGAGCTCGACGTGGCGCGCGGCGCTCGGGGCGGCTCACGCGGGATTCCGGGTGATCCTCCCGGCACGAGCCGTCGACGAGATCGGCTGGACGGGTCCCACGTACTCGCACCGCGGCATCGCCGAGGCCGTGGCGGACGTGGTCTCCGGCGTCGCCCCGTCGCCCGTCGGGCGTGCCTTGCACGACGCCTACGCCCGGGATCTCGTCCACTACCTCTACGGGTTCGGGTCCCTGCGGGACGCCGGCCGTCCGAGCCCCCGGGCCGCGACGCGCGGGCAGCGGGCGAGGCCCGTCGTCCTCTTCGTGACGAGCAACGGGGCCGGCATGGGACACCTCACCCGGGAGCTGGGTATCGCGAGGGCGCTCGCGCCGTTCGCGGATCCCGTGTTCGTCTCCTTGTCGCAGGGCGTGCCGGTGGTGCGCACGTTCGGGTTCCCCTACGAGTACGTGCCCTTCACGAGTGCGTTGCACGCACCCGCCGACCAGTGGAACAGGTATTTTCGCGAGCGTCTCAAGCGCGCGATCGAGACCTATGACGCCGCCTGCGTGGTGTTCGACGGGGTCTGGCCCTACGGAGGGCTGATCCAGGCGGTCAAGGCCACCGGCGTCCGCTCGGTCTGGGTCCGCCGAGGGATGTGGAAGCCTCACATCTCGCCCGACCAGCTGCGCACGGCGAGCCGGTTCGACCTCGTGATCGAACCCGGCGACTTCGCGGCGTCCATGGATCGTGGAGCGACGACGACCGTGTCGGACGCGCTGAGGGTCGAACCCATCACCGTCGTCTCCTCCGGGGAGCTCCTCGGGCGGGACGAGGCGCGGCAGGCGCTGAACCTTCCTCGGGAGAACAAGCTCGCACTGGTGACGCTGGGCGCGGGCAACATCAACAACATCGTGGACATGCAGGGACTGTTCGTGCGGGCCGTCCAAGGGCTCGGCCCCGAGTGGCGTGCGGTCGTGACGACGCCCCCGATCGCCGACAGCTCGGGGGTCGACGAGGCGATCGAGGTGTCGGCGTTCCCCCTGGCCCGCTATGCGATGGCTTTTGACTTCGCGGTCTCGGCGACCGGCTACAACTCGTACCACGAGTGGCTCATCGCGGGGCTGCCGGCGATCTGGGTGCCCAACCACGACACGATCACCGACGACCAGGACGCGCGCGCAGAGTTCGCCGAGCGGGAGGGCCTGGGCCTGAACGTGCCCGAACCGACCGTCGCCTCGGTGGGCGAGGCTGTCCGGACGATGGGTTCCACGGAGGTCCGACAGAAGATCGGTCAGCGTGCCGAGGACCTGCCGAGAACAAATGGAGCGACGCGCGCGGCTGCGGCGATCGCCGAGCTGCTGGGGGTGCATGCCGGATGACCACGCACGGCGCCACACGACCTGCCCTGGTCGCTGACCTGATCCGGGACATCAGGGCCGACCTGCCGCTGCGGTCTCGTCCGAGGCTCGACGTGGGAAGCACCAAGGGTGTGCGAGCGCACGAGACGACGACGCTCCCGCTCTACCTCGTCCCTGTCTTCGACCTTGCGGACAGCGCGCTGGATCGACTGTTCCGACAGCTCTACGGTGCGCAGGCCGCGTCGGACGGCTTCCGGGTCGTGCTGTTCACCTCGGACGACCTGTTCAAGCGGGCGCGTGCGTACGGCTGGGCCGTCGAGCACGTCATGGACGAGCACAGCTGGATCGGAAGGCGTCGGACGTCCGCCGAGTGGGAGACCTACGCCGTGGCGTCGCTGCGCTGGGCGGTCGGCGAGTACGGCGCTCAGGGGATCCTCCTCCCCGAGGCGGACGGCGACCTCACTGCAGAGCTCGTGCAGGCTCGGTTGCCCACCTCGACGGAACAGCTGGACGAGCGGCGCGGCGCCGGCGAGGCCTACTCGTCGTGGCGGGAGTGGAGCAGCGGCGGAAGCGCCCTGCGATGGGGGTTCTCGCAGGTCAAGGCTCACGAGCGGACGGTGGACATCCACGCGGTCCGAGGGGACGCGCACTCCCAGGTCGTCTTCGTCGGCGCAGGTGAGGACGACGGAATCTCGTCACTGCTGTCGGCAGCTCGTGACAGCGACTGGTCCACCGTGGTCATCTCAGCCACGGACGGGGATGCCGCTGCAGAGCTCGGAGCCAGGACCTGCCTGAGCCTGACGCCTCCTGGGTATGTCCGCGTCGCGGTGGTAGGACCGGGCGTGGCCGACGTCGAGTACCTGGTGGAACTGAACGACTTCCTCGTCCGTGCCGACGGGGACCGGTACGTCGTCGCTCCGTGCCTGGAGCGCGACGCGGACCACGAGGCCCGGTTGGGTGACTGGCAACCGATCGAGGCCGGGGCGTTCGTGGACGCGGTCGACGACTACGTCAGGTGGTGCCGCAGCAGCCAGAACAGCCGGCTGTCCTTCGCGGCGGTCTGACCTCATGGAGAAGCCGACGCCGCCGGGCACGTTCCTGCACGTGGCGGGAGCGCGTCCGAACTTCCCGAAGCTGGCACCGGTGTACGACGCGCTTCGGCGGCGTGGTGCCCCTCAGTTCGTGGTGCACACGGGCCAACACTTCGACGACGCGCTTTCCGGAGTGTTCTTCCGGCAGCTGGGTATGCCCGCTCCGGAGAGGAACCTCGGTGTTTCTGGTGGGTCGGACTCCGAGGTCATCGCACGGATCATGCTGGAGTTCGAGGCGGTCGCAAGGTCGATCGACCCCGTGTGCGTGATCGTGTACGGGGACGTGAACTCGACGATCGCGGCGGCAACGGTCGCGGTCAAGCTCGGAATCCCGGTCGCTCATGTCGAGGCAGGGCTGCGGAGCCGTGACCGGTCCATGCCGGAGGAGATCAACCGCATCGTGACCGACCACTTGGCCTCGGTCCATTTCGCGACCAGCTCGGATGCTGTGGAGAACCTCGCCGCAGAAGGCATCACGGGCGACGGCGTCGAGCTCGTCGGCAACCCGATGATCGACACGTTGCTCCTCTCCATGGAGAGGTTCGACGCGGGAGCCTTGCGCCGTGACCTTCAACTGCCCCACGAGTACGCGACCGTCACGGTCCACCGGCCCGGGAACGTCGATACGGACGAGGACGCCCGCGAGATCGTCGAAGCGGTCCACGGAGTCGCCGACCTGGTCGACGTCGTCCTCCCTGTGCACCCGCGGGGGAGCGCCCGCCTGCGGAGTCAGGGCCTCGAGAAGCACGATCGGGTGCACGTCGTGCCGCCACTTGGATACCTCGAGTTCATGGGGTTGGTACGAGAATCCCGCCTTGTCGTCACCGACTCCGGTGGCGTCCAGGAGGAGACGACCGTCTTCGGTGTCCCGTGCCTGACGCTCCGGCCGAACACCGAGCGCCCGGTGACCATCACGCACGGGAGCAATCAGCTCGTCGGCCGTGAGAACGTGGTTCGCGCGGCGACAAGGGTGCTCGCTGAGGAGCGCGGCGTGAGCGTGCGTCCGCCCTTGTGGGACGGAGCGGCCGGGGAGAGGATCGCGGACTCCATGAACCGGCGTTTTCCGCATCTCTAGATCAACCGTGCTCAGAACTGCTGAGCGTCGCCATCCAAAGCTACTGACATCAGGGGAGAACGTCGATGAAGGTCTCTGCCGTCCGGGACGAGGCGTGGGTCAGGTTCTCGTGCGAGATCGAGGACGGCGACACGCCTGTCGTGACTCCGGGCTCGCTTGCCGCCCATGACGCGCGTGTGCGGCTGCCGTCCGAGGTCCAGGTCCACCCAGACCTCATGGCGCTCGCGGCGATCCTCGTGTTCGCGCCGTGGTCGCGACGCTTCGAGTTCGAGTTCGGGATCAGCGCGCAATTCGCCGACGCTGCTCGAGACGCGGCCGGGTTCGACGTCGGGCCCGTCGACCCCGCCCTGGCACCGAGGTCCCGTCCCGCTGACTCGGTTCCCGGGCTGTGCTACAGCGGGGGAGCCGACTGCACGGCCGCGCTGACGGTCATGCCCGATTCCACGGTGTCGTACTTTCTTGATCGGATCGCCCGGCCGGACGAAAAGTGGCGGGGGCTCTACCGCAAGGAAGCCGCGCACCACGCTTGCGCGCAGCTGACGAGGGCGGGGCGCACGGTGAACATGGTCGAGACGGATCTGGAGTTCGTTCGGTCTCCCGTCGGGTTTCCGCATGATTTCTCCAACGCGGTGCCGGCGGTTCTGAGCGCAGACCGTGACGCCCTGGGGTCGATCGCTTGGGGGGCAATTCTCGAGTCCACCTACCGCGTGGGTTCCCTTCGTTTCCGGGACTATGTCAAGAGCCCGTGGTTCGTGGGAATCGGCCCTCTGTTCGAGGCGGTCGGTCTTCCGGTCTACAACCCTGTCGCCGGTGTCAGCGAAGTGGGTACAGCGATCATCGCAGGCAGGTCGGAGTACGGTTCGTACGCTCAGTCGTGCATGCGCGGGTTCGTGGGCGAGCCTTGCCGTCGGTGCTGGAAGTGTGCCCGCAAGATCCTTCTCGAGTCCGCCCTCTCAGGGGAATGGCCGGATGCGCAAGAGATCAACGCCATGGCGGTGGGCGCGGACACGCCAAAGCTCTTCCTCAAGGAGCCGCTCAAGCACGAGGGTGTCGTCGCGTTCTTCGCGAGGCGCTACCCGACGGACGGTGACAGTGAGTTCATGCGCTTGCTGAACGAGCGTGTGTCGGGCTACTCGGTGGAGTGGCTGAACCATTGGTACGTGCCGTCGATGGACAACGTCCCGTCGGACCTGCGGGAGTTCTCGACCGCCCGCATCAACGAGTATCTCGAGCCGATGTCGGTCGACGAGATGGAGGACTTCCGGTCCTGGGACATGCGGCCCATGCTGGCTACCGACCGACGCAAGAGCGCCACGGCAGCGTTCTCGGAGTACCTGAACGGCCTTCTCCTGGAGGCCAAGGGGGCGTCCTTGTCGGCGGGGTGACGTGCGTTGCGGCCGCCCTGGTGCCGTGACAGGGCGGGCCGCGCGTCCCTATTTCGCCTGGTTGCGCTCGATGAGCGCGTCGATGTCACGCCACGCGGTGAGGTCTCGTCCTGTCAGCTCCTGGACGAACCGGATGTCGCGCTCGTACAGGTGGGCGAGCGCGATGATCTCCTGCGTGGAGACCGGGCGTGCCCGGCGGATCGCGTCGATGCCGGGATGGTGGTTGTACCGTCGCGCCACCATCGGTGATTCCCAGAACTCGGGGTAGTCGCGGGCGCCGACCGCGTCGAGCGCGGAGCCCAAGTACTTTCGTGGCGACTCCTCCAGGTCGTCGAAGATCAGCGTGTGGAGGGCCTCTTCGCCGAGAGCGTCGCTCCATTGACGATAGTGACGCTCGTAGAATCCGATGTCGACGATGCCGAGCGCGGGATTGGCCCTGAAGATGCCTTCCTCGACCTTTGCGCGACCGTTCGCGACATAGTGCCAGAAGGCGGAGACCGCGCGCGTCACCGGGTCCCGGAGCGAGAGGAGGATGTGCACGTCGCGTCCGAGGGCCTCCTTGATGACGCGAGGCGTGCTGGGCCTGGGGACGCCGAATCCGCTCTCCGTCGTCTGCCAGAAGTACGTAGGAGTTCGTTCCCCACGCCACGGTGACGTCCGGATGTCACGGAAGTGGGCGCTGTAGCCTTCGAGGGCGGCCTTGTCGCTCAGGGCGTCAGGACGACTGAAGAAGTTCGACGCCTTGCCCGGGGCCATCTCGATGTCCTGATGGCGTGCAAGCTGCTTGTAGAGCCACAGGGTGCCCGCGCGGTGGGCACCCGCGATGATGAGGTTGGGCATCGGCGAAGAGCCTTCGTCGCGTGCGGGAGCGGTGCGAACGGCGCTCGTGCTGCGGCAAGCGGCGGGCGTGTGCTCCGCAGCGGGTGTCCGTGGTGCGATGTGCCGTTCGACGGTCTCGCTGATGTACCCGTAGACGTTGTCGGAGTAGTGGAACGGCGCCGGTCCCCACCGGTGGGCGCTGCCCGCGCGGACCTCGTGCTCGCCGAGCGTGACGACATGAGCGTCGAGGGACGTCTGTGCGGCCTGGACGTAGTGGGGGTACAGGGCGTTGGCATCGGCGGCGGAGAGCCCGAAGCTGTCGGGTGCCGGTGTGCCGGTGTCGTCGATCGAGGCCCAGGGGATGTCCAGGAGGACGACCGCGGCGTCCGGCAGGTGCTGGCGGATGAGGTTCCCGACGGAGGCGATGCCCTGCGACCAGTACTGGAAGTGCAGGTCGCCGCCGAAGGGCAGGTGCTGGGAACCTGCGGGGAGGTCCTTCTCCACTCCCGTGGAGACGAGCTCGACGGACCGTGTGATCACGGAGCCGTCAGGCAGGACGTACGCACCCAGCCGCTCGTCGACGAGGTCGACGAGGACGAGGTCGGTCTGGCCCGACAGCTGCGGCACGATGGCCTGGAGACTCGACTCGAAGTCCCCGGAGAGCATGCGCTGCTGGAACGCGGACTCGAGCTTCGGCGGGTCGATGAGGGTGACCGGACGGGTGTAGGCGCTGAGCGCCGACTGCCGCGCGACGTACTGCACCAGCTCGAACCTGTCGGTGTCGAAGTGCTCGAACGCGTCTCTCGAGACGCACGAGCCGTAGATGAAGACTCGGCTCTTGGTCATCTTGGGCTCCCTCCCTTCCAGTCACCCGGCCGAGGACCACCGCAGACCAGGTGGAGGACGGCCGAGACGGAGCGGGCGGCGCTACGGCCGTCTCCGTAAGGATTGATTGCTTGGGCCATCGCGTCGTACGTGGCCTGGTGGGTGAGGAGCGTCGTCACCTCGTCGACGATGCGCTCCTCGTCCGTACCGACGAGCTTGACCGTCCCCGCGTCGACGGCTTCCGGGCGTTCGGTGTCCTGCCTCATGACGAGGACGGGCTTGCCAAGACTGGGCGCTTCTTCCTGGACGCCTCCCGAGTCCGTCAGCACCACTCTCGCGAGTGAGAGCAGGCGGGTGAACTCGCCGTACGCGAGGGGCTCGGTCACGGTGACGTTGTTCAGGCCCTGGAGGTGCGGCAGCACGGCCTCGCGGACGACGGGGTTGCGGTGCGCGGGCATGACCACCTGGGCGTCCGGGAAGATCGTCGCCAGGCGCGCCAGCGCCCGCCCGACGCCCTCCATGGCACCCCAGTTCTCGCGACGGTGGGTGGTCACGAGGATGACCTGACGCCCGGAGTCCGCGAGGCTCTCCAGACCGGGGTCGGTGAAGGGGGTCTTCTTCTCGGCCGTCATCAGGAGAGCGTCGATCACGGTGTTGCCGGTGACGCTGATGGTCTCGGGGTCGACCCCCTCGCGGAGGAGGTTGTCCCTACTGCTCATGGTCGGCGCCAGGTGCAGGGAGGCGATCCGCGAGGTGATCTTGCGGTTCGCCTCCTCGGGGAACGGGGACAAGATGTTCCCCGACCGGAGCCCGGCTTCCACGTGCACCACGGGGATCCCGCGGTGGAACGCGGCGAGGGCCGCGGCGATCGAGGTCGACGTGTCACCCTGCACGACGACGGCGGCGGGCTGTTCCGCCACCAGCACGGGGTCGAGCCTCTCGAGCACCCGCGCGACGATCATCGACAGGGACGCACCGTGCTCGAAGATGTCGAGGTCGTGGTCGGGGCCGATCTCGAAGGTCCTGTTGACCTGGTCCAGCATCTCGCGGTGCTGGCCGGTGACCACGGTCACGGAGTCGAGCATCTCGCTGGCCTCGAGGGCCTTGATGACCGGGGCCACCTTGATGGCCTCGGGTCGGGTGCCGTACACCGTCATGATGCGTGGGCGCCTGCTAGCCACTATGTCCTGTCTCCTCGGTTGCGAGGCCGTGGCGTCGATCGGGGCCTCACGTGACGGGAAGTGTATCGACGGGACGACTGTGCTTCCTCCACCCGCACGGTG
This sequence comes from Isoptericola nanjingensis, assembly GCF_050311635.1. NCBI lineage: Bacteria > Bacillati > Actinomycetota > Actinomycetes > Micrococcales > Promicromonosporaceae > Isoptericola > Isoptericola nanjingensis. The sequence continues at coordinate 54,060 of NZ_JBNOZL010000005.1, forward strand.
GTCTGCTCACGTTCCGAGAAGGCGGTCTCGATGATCTGCTTGGCCTCGTCCGGCTTGTCCTTGGCGATGGCCCAGGCCCACTTGCGGTAGCGCAGCGCGACGTCCTCGGCGGGGCCGTCGAGGACGAGCCGGCCGTGGTTGAGCCAGAGGGCCCGGGTGCAGCTCTCCTCGATGGTCTGCGCGGCGTGCGAGACGAGGAACACGGTGCCCGCGCTCTGGCGCAGCCCCTGCATGCGGGCCTCGCTGCGCTCCTTGAACGCGGCATCGCCGGTCGCGAGCGCCTCGTCGATGAGCAGGATGTGCGGGTTGGACGCGGTCGCGATGGCGAACCGCAGGCGGGCGCCCATGCCGGAGGAGTAGGTCTTCATCGGCAGGTAGATCGACTTGCCCAGGCCGGCGAGCTCCTTGACCTCGGGGACCGCCGCCTCCGCCTGCGCCGGCGTGAGCCCCATGGCGAGGCAGCCCAGCCGGATGTTCTCCTCGCCCGACAGGTCCGGGACCAGGGCGGCGTTCACGCCGATGAGGACCGGCGTGCTCTCCGCGAGCACGCGCCCCTTCGCGGGGTTCTCGAGCCCCGCGATGATGCGGAGCAAGGTGCTCTTGCCCGAGCCGTTCTGCCCGACCAGGCCGATCTGTTCACCGGATCGGGCGACGAACGAGATGCCCGACAGGGCGCGCACCAGCACCTTGGGGTCGTTGCCGAGCACGGTCCGGGCCGCCTTGACGATCGGGTTGGCCCGACGGCGGCGCTCGGCGGCGTCGGTGGACGGCACGCGGTAGCGGACGCTGACGTCCTGCACGGCTACCGTCGCGTGGGCGAAAGGGTCGGCGAGGTCAGACACGGCCATACGACTCCTCCGCGCGCCAGAAGACGAGGAAGCCGACGACGAGCGTCCCGATCGCCCAGCCGCCCAGTCCGAGCCAGGTCGACAGGCTCGGCACGGCCCCGTAGAGGAGGGTGTCACGAGCGGCGTCGAGGACCATGTACATCGGGTTGGCCTCCATGATCCCGACGATCCACGGGTAGTCCTTGAACCGGTCGATCGAGAAGAACACCGCCGACCCGTACAGCCAGAACCGCATCAGCACGCTGATGAGCTGGTTGAGGTCGGGCAGTGCGGACGCCGCCCGGGCCAGGAGAAGTGCCAGCCCCGTGGTGAAGACGACCTGCAGCACGAGAACGGCGGGGAACAGCGCGGCGGCCGCGGTCCAGTGCTCCTGCTCCGGCAGCACCAGGAGCAGCACGAACATTGCCGCAAGCGTCGGGGCCAGGTTCAAGACGCCGCGGAGCACCACGGAGATCGGCAACGACGCCCGCGGAAAGGTGAAGGCCCGGATGAGGTTGCGCCCGCTCGCGATGGACTTCGCGCCGCCGGTCACGGACTGGGTCGTGAACTGGAAGAGGAAGACGCCGATGATGAGGTAGCCGAGAAAGTTGTCGATCCCCTTGCTGGAGTTCAGCACCTTCCCGAAGATCAGGTAGTACGCCAGCCCGTTGAGCATGGGGTTGATGACCAGCCACGCCTGCCCGAGCAGCGTCTCGCGCGTGCCGCTGGTGACCTTGGCGCGCGCCTCGGCCCAGAGGAAGTGCCGACGCTTCCACAGCTGCGCGAGGTAGGTGCGGATCGGGGGACGGGCGCCGACCTGCGAGAGCCGGCCGGTGGAGACGACCTCGAGGGTGGAGGCGTGCTTGCCGAACAGGTCGGCGTACAGGTCAGCCGGGCGCGCGCCAGCGCCCTGCCGAACATCACCCTCGTACGTCATCGCCCCGCATCCTAGAGTGAGCGCGGGCATCCCTGGACGCCCTGTCATCCCACGGATGCCTCGATGAAGGACAGCGAACGTGCAGATCTCGGTGATCGGCCTGGGCTATCTCGGCGCGGTGCACGCGGCGAGCCTGGCCCACCTCGGGCACGACGTCGTGGGGGTCGACGTCGACGCCGAACGGGTTGACGCGCTGGCCGCGGGCAAGGCCCCGTTCTTCGAGCCGGGGCTGGACGACCTGTTGTCGCAGGTCATGGGCACGGGCCGGCTGACCGTCTCGACCGACATGGCCGCGGCCGCCGGGTCGCAGGTGCACTTCGTGTGCGTCGGGACGCCGCAGCGGAAGGACGGCCCTGCGGCGGACCTCGCCTTCGTCGACGCCGCGGTCGGTGAGCTGGTCGAACACCTCGGGACGGGTGAGATCGTGGTGGGCAAGTCCACCGTCCCCGTGGGCACCGCGCAGCGACTCGCGGGCGTCGTCGCGGCGGCGCAGCCCGGGGCGGTGCTCGCCTGGAACCCGGAGTTCCTGCGCGAGGGTTTCGCCGTCCAGGACACCCTGCGGCCCGACCGCCTCGTCTACGGCGTGCCCGACGGCGCGGCGGGGGAGCGGGCCGTGGCCGCGCTCGACGCCGTCTTCGCCGGACCGCTCGCCGCGGGCGTGCCACGCATCGTCACGGACTACCCGACGGCCGAGCTGGTGAAGGTGGCTGCCAACTCGTTCCTCGCCACCAAGATCTCCTTCATCAACGCCATGGCAGAGCTGTGCGAGGTGGCGGGCGGTGACGTCGCGCGCCTCGCGGACGCGATCGGCCACGACGTGCGCATCGGGCGGCGCTTCCTCAACGCCGGCCTCGGCTTCGGCGGGGGCTGTCTGCCCAAGGACATCCGTGCGTTCCGTGCCCGCGCCGACGAGCTCGGTGCGGGCGACGCGGTCGCCTTCCTGGGCGAGGTGGACGCCATCAACGTGCGGCGCCGCACCCGCATGGTCGACCTGGCGTCCGAGGTGCTGGGCGGGATGGTCGACGGCGCGGAGGTCACGGTGCTCGGCGCCGCGTTCAAGCCCGACAGCGACGACGTCCGCGACTCGCCCGCCCTCGACGTCGCGACCCGCCTGTCCGAGCTGGGCGCGGTCGTCACGGTCCACGACCCGCAGGCCATCGACAACGCCCGCGCCAAGCAGCCGCACCTCCACTACGAGCGTGACCTGGAGGCCGCGCTCGCGGGCGCGGACGCCGTCCTCCTGCTCACGGAGTGGAAGCAGTACCGCAACCTCGACCCGGAGCGGGTGGGGACGCTCGTCGCGCAGCGCACGATCCTCGACGGACGGAACGCCCTGGACCGCGCCGCGTGGACCGGCAGCGGCTGGCAGTATCGTGCTCTCGGCCGGCGCTGAGCCGGTCGTCCCTCCACGGATGGGTTCAGATCTCATGCGCGTTCTGGTCACCGGCGGCGCCGGGTTCATCGGGGCGAACTTCGTCCAGCAGACGGTGTCGGAGCGTCCGGACGCCGTGGTGACGGTGCTGGACGCGTTGACGTACGCCGGGGACCGGTCGTCGTTGGACCCGGTCGCGGACCGGGTGAGCTTCGTGCAGGGGTCGATCACCGACGCGGAGCTGGTGGACGGCCTGGTCGCGGACGCGGACGTCGTCGTGCACTTCGCCGCGGAGTCGCACAACGACAACTCGCTGACGGACCCGTCGCCGTTCGTGCAGACCAACGTGGTGGGCACGTTCACCCTGCTGGAGGCGGTGCGCCGCCACGGGGTGCGGTACCACCACATCTCGACGGACGAGGTGTACGGCGACCTGCCGCTGAAGGGCGACGAGAAGTTCACGCCGGCGACGCCGTACAACCCTTCGAGCCCGTACTCGTCGACGAAGGCCGGCTCCGACCTGCTGGTGCGCGCCTGGGTGCGCTCGTTCGGCATCGAGGCGACGATCTCGAACTGCTCGAACAACTACGGCCCGTACCAGCACGTGGAGAAGTTCATCCCGCGGCAGGTCACCAACCTCATCGACGGGATCCGGCCCCGCCTGTACGGGGCGGGGCTGAACGTGCGCGACTGGATCCACGTCCACGACCACAACACCGCCGTGTGGGCGATCATCGACCGCGGCCGCGTCGGGGAGACGTACCTCATCGGCGCCGACGGCGAGACGAACAACCTCGAGGTGGTCCGCACCCTGAACGAGCTGTTCGGGCGCGACGCGGACGACTTCGACCACGTCGCCGACCGGCCCGGGCACGACCTGCGCTACGCCATCGACGCCACGAAGCTGCGCACCGAGCTCGGCTGGACCCCGCAGTTCACCGACTTCCGCTCCGGCCTGGCCGCGACGGTCGCCTGGTACCGGGCGAACGAGGCCTGGTGGCGCCCCGCCAAGGCGGCCGTGGAGGCGAAGTACGCCCGCAGCGGCCAGTAGGAGCCGCGCGGCGTCAGGCGCGCAGCGACGCGAGGTAGTGCTGGACGCCGTCGAGGGTGGGCAGCAGACCCTGGGCCCTCGCCTCGGCGAGGCGGGGGGCGGCGGTGTCCTTGTCGGACAGCTGAGCCAGGAGGGGCGACCCGTCGCGCGCCGTCGTGGGCCACTCGATGCCGACCTCGGGGTCCAGGGGGTGGATGCCGTGCTCGTGGCCGGGGTCGTAGCCGGCGGAGCACAGGTAGAGCACGGTCGAGTCGTCCTCCAGGGACATGAACGCGTGCCCGAGACCCTCGCCCAGGTAGATGGCGCGGCGGTCGACGTCGTCGAGCAGGACGGAGTCCCACCGCCCGAAGGTGGGCGAGCCGACGCGGACGTCGACGACGACGTCGAGGACGGCGCCCTTCGCGCAGGTGACGTACTTCGCCTGGCCGGGCGGGACGTCGGCGAAGTGGATGCCGCGCAGCACGCCGGCGGCGGACACCGAGGCGTTGGCCTGCTGCAGGTCGAGCGGGTGGCCGACGGCGTCCGCGAACGGCCCGGCCTTGAACCACTCGAGGAAGACGCCGCGAGGGTCGCCGTGCTGCTGCGGGGTGATCTCGTAGGCGCCGGGGACGGCCAGCTCGCGGATCTGCACGGGGCGCTCCTTCGCGGGTCTCGGCCGGGTGTCGAGGATGGGGTGGCCCGTAGGATCCTATGGTGACCGAGACCACGACGGTGCCGCCAGCCACCCCCGCGTCCCGACGCTGGCTGGTCGTCGGCGCCGCGGGCATGCTGGGCACCGACCTCCTGGCTCGCCTCCGGGACGGCGGCGCGGACGTCGTCGGGCTGGGCCGGGCAGACCTCGACGTCACGGACGCCGACGCCGTCCTGGCCGCGGTGCGCGGGTCCGACGTCGTGGTCAACTGCGCGGCGTGGACGGCGGTCGACGACGCCGAGGCCCACGAGGACGACGCGTTCCGCGTCAACGCGACCGGGGCGGCGCACCTCGCGCGGGCCGCGCACCAGGAGGGTGCTCGCCTCGTGCAGGTGTCCACCGACTACGTGTTCGACGGCGCCGCGACCGCGCCCTACGCCGAGGACGCGCCGCTCGCGCCGGTGTCGGCGTACGGGCGCACCAAGGCCGCGGGGGAGTGGGCCGTGCGCGCGGAGGCGCCGGACCACCTGACCGTGCGCACGGCCTGGCTGTACGGGGCGCACGGGGGCTGCTTCCCCAGGACGATGGCGCGCCTGGGGGCCGAGAACGACCGCCTCGCGGTCGTGGACGACCAGGTCGGCCAACCCACCTGGACCCGTGACCTGGCCGACCTGATCGTCCGGCTCGTCGAGGCGGACGCCCCGGCGGGGACGTACCACGGCACGGCGTCGGGCCGGACGTCGTGGTTCGGGTTCACCCGCCGCATCCTCGCGTCCGCGGGCCTGACGACCCCGCTGGAGCCCACGACGTCCGACGCGTTCGTCCGCCCCGCACCGCGGCCGGGGTTCTCCGTGCTCGGCCACGGCGCCCTGGCGGCCGCCGGCGTCGCGCCCATCGGCGACTGGGCGGAGCGCTGGGACGCCGCCGCGGCCGAGGTGCTGGCCTGAGCCTTTCCGGGCGTCGGCGGGCTACTGCTCGAGCAACCCGAGCAGATACGTGCCGTAGCCGGACTTGGTGAGCTTCTCGGCGCGCTCGCGGAGCTCGTCGTCCGACAGGAAGCCGCGCCGCCACGCGACCTCCTCGGGCGCGCCCACCTTGAGCCCCTGGCGGCGCTCGATCGTGCGGACGAAGTCGGACGCCTCCAGCAGGGAGTCGAACGTGCCGGTGTCGAGCCAGGCCGTGCCGCGCGGCAGCACCTCCACGTGCAGGTCCCCGCGCTCGAGGTAGGCGCGGTTGACGTCGGTGATCTCGTACTCGCCGCGCGGCGACGGTTCCAGGCCCTTGGCGATCTCGACCACGTCGTTGTCGTAGAAGTAGAGGCCGGGCACGGCGTAGCTCGACTTCGGCTGCGCCGGCTTCTCCTCCAGCGACACGGCGCGCCCGTCGGCGTCGAACTCGACCACGCCGTACGCCGTCGGGTCCGCGACCCGGTAGGCGAACACGGCGCCGCCGTCGACGGACGTGTACTTCTGCAGCTGGTCGCCCAGCCCCTGCCCGTAGAAGATGTTGTCGCCCAGCACCAGCGCCGCGGCGTCCGACCCGATGAACTCCTCGCCCAGCACGAACGCCTGCGCCAGCCCGTTCGGCACCTGCTGCACCGTGTAGGAGATCGAGATGCCGAACTGCGACCCGTCGCCCAGCAGCCGACGGAACTGCTCGGCGTCGTGCGGCGTCGTGATCACCAGCACGTCGCGGATGCCCGCGAGCAGCAGCGTCGACAGCGGGTAGTAGATCATCGGCTTGTCGAAGACCGGCACCAGCTGCTTGCTCACCCCGAGGGTGATCGGGTGCAGCCGCGTGCCGCTCCCGCCGGCCAGGATGATTCCGCGCATCGTTGCCAGTCCCTCCGTCGGTGCGGTCCCTACGAGTGTGCCGTGATCCGCGCGTAGACGTCGGCGTAACGGCCGACGAGCCGCTCCCAGGTCCGCTCGGCGGCGACGTGCCGGCCGGCGTCGACGAGCGCGGCGCGGTGGTCGGCGTCGTCGAGCACGCGCGCGACGGCGTCGGCCCAGGCCTCGACGTCGTCGGGGGCCACGAGCACGCCGGCGGGCGCGCCGCCGCTCACCCGCGAGGGCTCGAGCGGCGAGAGCACCTCGTCGAGCGCGGGCAGGTCGCTGGCGACGACCGGCCGCCCGAGGGCCATCGCCTCGACGGGCTTGAGCGGCGTGACGAGGCGCGTGACGCGGTCGGGGCGGCGCGGCACCAGCACGACGTCCAGGGCGGCGAGGTAGGTGCGCGCCACGTCCCGCGGCACCCGGCCGGGCAGGTGGGCGTGCTCGCCCAGCCCCAGCTCGCCGGCGAGCCGCAGGAGCCGCGGCCGGTCGACGCCGTCGCCCACGATCAGCGCGGACACGTCGACTCCGCGCGAGCGCAGCAGGGCGACCGTGCGCAGCACGGTGTCCAGGCCCTCGTAGCCGACGACGCTGCTCACGGTGCCGACGACGAACGGCGCGGTGCGCAGGCCCAGTGCGGAGCGCGCCTCGGCGGTCGACGGTGCGGGGCCCAGCAGCGCGGCGTCGACGGCGTTCGGCACCACGGTGATGCGCTCGGCAGGCACGCCACGTCCGACGAGCTCGTCGCGCATCGTGCCGCTGAGGGTGACGACGTGGTCGGCGGTGAGCGCGAGGTCCGTCTCGCGGGCGCGCAGCAGCGCGAACCGCTCCGAGGCGGCAGCGCGCTCGCGGCCCTCGGGCGTGGGGTGCGACGCGGCCCACGTCTCCTCCGGCAGCCCGCGCACCTCGTAGACCCAGGGCAGGCCGACCCGCGCGGCGGCGGCGCGGGCGGCGTCGCCCGTGGTCCACGGCGTGGTGGCGTGCACGACGGCGGGGCGCGCGGCGTCGAGGGTACGCGCCAGCAGGTCGACGCCGTCCGCGGCGCGGCGCCGGTGGTCGGCGGGCAGCGACCGCGGCACCAGGCGGCGGTACGTCACCCCGTCGACGACGTCCGCGCCGCGGGCGCCGAGCGCGCCGATCATCAGCGGGTAGCCCGCGCGGGTGGTCGCGGTGACGGGGTGACCCGCGGCGCGCTGCGCGGTGAGGATGGCGTGGGTGCGCAGCGTGTACCCGCTCTGCGTGTGCGGCAGCGAGTTGGTGAGGTGGTGGTGCACCGCGACGGGGGCGTGGGAACCGGCCGAGATTTCACCCGGTCCGGTTCGCGGCAATTTTTCACCCGCTCGCCCCGGGAAACCGTCCGCATCCCGAGACGAATCGGGGTCGGAGACGGTCTCGAGGTCCGCCACCTGCCCCAGCAGGGACGCCCGGACACGGCGCCCGGCACGCGTCGTCGCGGCGGCCGCGCGCAGAGCGGCCACATCGCCGTCCTGCCACGCGGCACGCAGTCGACCGGCCTCCCCGGAGGTGCCGTCGCCCAGCGCCCGCTCCACCCACGGCACGACGACGGCGCTCACCCGGGCCGGGGTGCGCCGCGCCGCCTGGAGCACCAGCCACGCCGGGTCGGTGCGCAGCGCACCGCCCACGAAGGACGCCGCGAAGCGCGCGTTGCGGGCCAGCTCGCGCACGCGCGTCATCGGGCGTCCGGGCCGGTGAGCTCGTGCAGCAGGTCGAGGTACCGCGCGGCGAGCGTGTCGTCGTCCGCGTTCTGTGCCACCCACTCCGCTGCGCGCGGGTCGGCGACGGGTACGTCGCCGGACGCCGCCCAGCCCGACCACAGCCCGGTGAGCGCGTCGACGTCGCCGGGCGGCACCACGGAACCGGCGCCGGAGCGCTGCACCAGGGCGGCGGCCTCGCCGGCCACGCACGCGGTGGCGTACGCGCCCGACGCCATCACCTCGTAGAGCTTCGACGGCACCGTCCACTCCAGCGGCTTCCAGGCGCGCAGCGACACGACCACAGTGTCCGCCCAGGCGTAGTAGCGGCGGATCTCGTCGTGCGGCACGGACCCCACGAATGTCACCGGCGCGTCCAGCTCGGCCACCAGGTCCTCGAGGAACGGCACGCGCGCCCCCGCACCGACGATGCGGACGTCGAGCCGCAGGCCGCGCCGGGTCACCTGGGCCGCGGCGCGCACCACCGACTGCAGGTCCTGGGCGCGCCCCACCGTGCCCGCGTACACGACGCGCAGCGGCCGGGCTGGCGGGGCCCCGCCGTCGTCGGACAGGCCCGCGGCGTCGTCGGTGGTCAGGGGCTGGAACGACGTGCCGTTGCGCACGACGGCGACGCGGCGCACGCCCCGCTCGAGCAGCACCTGCGCGAACGTCTCGGTGGTCGTGACGACGGCGTCCGCGCGCGCCTGGAGCCGCGTCACCGCGCGATGCACGAGGGCGCGCGCCCCCGCGAGGGCGCGGGAGGTGGCGGAGCGTCGAGCGTCGAGCACGCCGCTGGGCTCGATGAGGTCGGGCCACGCGTCGCGCATCTCGATCACGAGGCGGGCGTGCAGGAGCCGTGCCAGCAGCCACGCGGCGAACATCGACGGGATGCCGGGCACGGTGCCGACCACGACGTCGGGCCGCTCGGCCCGCTGCCGGAAGTGCCGCAGGCCCAGTACGACGGCGCTCGCGGCCGCCACAGCCTGGTCCACCGTGCGTGACAACAGGTCGGCGGCGTGCGGGCGGAACCGGGTGCGGACCACGCGCTCGCCGTGCCGGCCCAAGGAGACCGACCCCGGCCGGTGGTCGGCGGCCGCGTCCTGCAGCCGCCCGCTCGGGTAGTGCGGGGGAGGGGCGAGGACCGCGACGTCGACGCCCGCGTCCATGAGGCGCGGCGTCAACGTGTCCCACCGCCGCTGCGGGGCGCCGTGTTCCGGCGGGTAGTGGTGCGTGACCAGCAGCACGCGGGAGCGCTTCGACGACGACGTCGCCCCGGTGCCGTGCATGGTGCTGCCTCTCGTCTCGCTCGCCGTGCCCGCGGCTCTGCGGCGGCGCACCCGGCGAATGGTACGGCGGGAAGTCTCACGAGCGGAACACAACTTCTCCGTGACCGGGCCCGTAGGATCCCGCCCTGTGAGCCGAGCCGACGCCCCGTACCGCCACGCCCGCACCGAGGCGCGCCGCAGCCATCGCGCGCTGGCCGTCGTCGGGGTGCTGGTGCTCCTGCTCGCCGCCGGCGGCTTCGGCGCGGCGTGGTGGTTCCAGCACAGCCTGGACGGCAACATCGAGCGGATCGGCGACCCGTTCGCCGAGGTCTCGTCCCCGCCGGAGGCGGAGGAGGAGACCGAGGCGGTCAACCTGCTCGTGCTGGGCTCGGACAGCCGGATCTCCGCCGGCGACCCGTCGCAGTGGAAAGCCGGCGCCCAGCGCACCGACGCGATCATGCTGGTGCACCTCCCGGCGAACCGGAAGAGCGCCCAGGTGGTCTCGATCCCGCGCGACTCCTGGGTGCCGATCCCCGGGTACGGCGAGGCCAAGGTCAACGCGGCCTTCTCCTACGGCGGCCCGTCGCTGATGATCCAGACGGTCCAGGACCTCACGGGCGTGAAGATCGACCACTTCGTGGTCACCGACTTCGAGTCCTTCACGTCGATGACGGACGCGCTCGACGGCGTGCGCATCCGCGTCCCGGAGGACATCGGCGACGGCAAGCAGGTCTTCTTCTCCAAGGGCGTCCACATGATGTCGGGCGAGGAGGCGCTGAAGTACACGCGCCAGCGCCACGGGCTGAACAACGGCGACTTCGGCCGCGTCCAGCGGCAGCAGAACTGGATGCGCGCCATCCTCGCCAAGGTCAACAACAACCGGAACGACGTCGGCATGATGAGCCAGTTCTTCACCACGGTGAGCAAGTCGGTCGCCGCGGACGACGGGTTCACCATCGACCGGATGCGCAACCTCTACATGAGCGCGCGCGGGCTGGCCACCAACGACGTCGACTTCATGACCGCGCCGTACTCCGGCACCGGCCGCAGCGACGACGGGCAGTCGATCGTCGTCCTCGACCGCGAGCGGTTCGACCCGCTGATGAAGGCGATCGCGAAGGACGAGGCGGGCAGCTACGTCAAGGAGCACGCCGACGACCTCGAGGTGCTCCCCGCCACCGTCAAGTAGCCGCACGGCGTCCCCCGGAGGGTTGTGGGCGGGCGTTTGGCCCTGTTTCGCCAGGAAACAGGGCCAAACGCCCGCCCACAGCGGGAAGGTGCGGAAGGCTCAGGCGGCGGTGTCGACGGCCACGCGGCCGTCGGCGAACGTCATGCCCTGCACGACGGTGCCCGGGTAGCGGGCGGCGAGCAGCCGCTGCACGTCCAGCGCGATGCGGGCGTCGGGGCGGATCTGCACCGACCCAGCGGGCAGGCCTTTCGCGGCCAGCACGGACTCGATGCGGTTCTTCGCGAGCCCCAGCAGCTTGTGCGCGGGCAGGCCGCCGGCGCTGGCGTCGACCGAGAGCACGGCGACCCCGCCGTCGAAGCCCTCGACACGCAGCCGCGACCGGACGGCGGGCACCAGGCGGGTCGCGAGCTTGAGCGGGCCGGGCAGGTTCTTCACCCCCCGTGCGTCGGCGACGACCTCGAGCTCGTCACCGGCGCCGCCGACGGACGTGACGAAGCGGGGCAGGGTCCGGCCTCCCAGGAGGCCGAGTTCGTTCAGGGTCTCCGCAAGGGACATCTCGGTGCGCACGGCGCATACCGTACTGGACAGGGCGGGAGGCGTGGGACGCGTCACTCCCCGGGCGGGGAATAGAACGATTCGATAGTCTGTTGCCACGGTCGACGACACCCCGAGGAGAAGGAGATCCGTGGCCCCCGCGAGCGACGAACAAGCCGGGGAGCTCGACCGATGAGCGCCACCTTCTCCTCCCTCAGGTACACGAACTACCGCATTTGGTTCGCAGCCGCCCTCGTCGCCAACGTCGGCACGTGGATGCAGCGCATCGCCCAGGACTGGATCGTCCTCACCGACCTCAGCGACGACTCCGGCATCGCCGTCGGCCTCACCACGGCCCTCCAGTTCGTGCCGTTCCTCCTGCTGTCCCCGTGGGCGGGCGTGCTCGCCGACCGGCTGCCGCGCCGTCGTCTCCTCATGGCCACCCAGGGCGGGATGGGCGTGCTGGCCCTCGCGCTGGGCGTCCTCGTGCTGTCCGGGCGGGCGGAGCTGTGGCACGTCTACGTCTTCGCGCTCCTGCTCGGCGTCGTGTCCGCGCTGGACAACCCCGCGCGACAGACCTTCGTCGCCGACATGGTGCCGGCCTCCAAGCTGCCCAACGCCGTCGGCCTGAACAGCGCGTCGTTCAACGCCGCGCGCCTCATCGGGCCGGGCGTCGCCGGGCTGCTCATCGCCGCCGTCGGCGCAGGCTGGGTGTTCATGATCAACGGCGTCACCTTCGGGGCGACGATCGCGGCCCTGGCCCTCATGCGGGTCCGGGAGCTGCGGCCGCAGGCGGCGGCGCCGCGCGCCAAGGGGCAGATCCGCGAGGGCGTGCGCTACGTGCGCCAGCGGTCCGACATCGTCGTGATCATGGTCGTGATGTTCGTCGTCTCGACGTTCGGCCTGAACTTCCAGCTCACCTCGGCGCTCATGGCGCGCGTCGAGTTCGGCCGCGGGGCGAGCGAGTACGGCATCCTCGGCTCGGTGCTGGCGATCGGCTCCCTCGCGGGGGCGCTGCTCGCCGCCCGCCGGGACCGCCCGCGGGTGCGCCTGGTGATCGGCTCGGCGTTCGCCTTCGCGGTCACGACGGCGGTGCTCGGGCTCATGCCGACCTACTCGTCGTTCGTGCTGGCGTGCATCCCCGTGGGGCTGGCGTCGCTGACGATGATGACGGCGGCCAACAGCGCGCTGCAGGTCTCGACCGACCCCGTGATGCGCGGCCGGGTGATGGCGCTCTACATCATGATCTTCCAGGGCGCGACGCCGATCGGGTCGCCGATCGTCGGCTGGATCGGCGAGGCGTGGGGCCCTCGCTGGTCGATCCTCGTGGGCTCGATCGCCACGTTCCTCGTCGCCGCCGGCGCGACCGTCTGGGCGGTGCGGCGCTGGCACCTGCGGGTGCGCTACCGGGTGCTGTCCCGGCCCCACCTCGAGGTCGTCTACCTCGACCGCGAGGTGCTCGACGGCGTCACCACGCGCGACGGTGTGCGGCGCGAGCTGAGCCGCGCCGACGCCGAGCGGGTGCCGACGACGGCCTGACCCGCTCGGACGGCGCCCGGACGACCGCTCAGTGCCGGTGCGCGGCCGGCTCGTGGCGGGAGGAGCGACGCGGCGGCGGGGTGATCCCGTGGGCACGCCGCTGCATCCGCGCCTCGAACTCCTGCTGGTCGCGCATCTCCTCCTCGTTCGGCCACATCAGGACGACGAAGATGAGCGCGACCGTGAGCGCCGCGATCCCGAGGATGAGCGGGCCGAGCAGGTCGATGGCGGTGGTGCCGGTCGTCGGCACCCCCGGCGTCCCGGTGATCGTCAGCGCGGCCATGCCGGTGTAGTGCATGCCGCTGACGGCGACGCCCATGATGAGGGCCGCACCGAGTGTCGCGGCGCGTCCGCGCACGTTCACGCTGAGCCAGAGGGCCGCCGTCGCCGCGACGATCGCGATGAGCACCGACAGGCCCACCACGGGCAGCGAGAACTCCATGTGGCCGGTCATGCGCATGGCGGCGATGCCCATGTAGTGCATCGCGGCCACGCCGAGCCCGGCGACGATGCCGCCGGAGACCAGCCACAGGGGCCGGTCGCCCGCGAAGCCGACGAGGAACAGCCCGAGCGCGACGACGACCACGGCCACGAGGGCGCTGAGGATCGTCTGCGGCACGTCGTAGTTGATCGGCATGTCCGTGACCGTGAAGCCGAGCATGGCGATGAAGTGCATGACCCAGACGCCCGTGCCGCCGATCGCGACGGAGGCCACCAGCAGCCATGCCGCGCGCGTCGTCGTGTCCGTCGCGGCGCGGGCGCGCGCCGTCGCGGACAAGCCGGTCGCCGCGCCGAGGCACGACGCGACGTACGCGAGCAGCGGGGTGATCAGCCCGTAGGTGAAATGGTGCATCTCCGGCATGCGGGGTCTCCCGGATACATCGCCTGTCTGTGACGAGGCGGCACGTTATCAGCCCGTGACCTGGTGGGTGAAAAACGTCCGCTGACCGGGGGCGATGCAAGGCGTGTCCGGGTGGGGCCGCCGGCGGAAGCGTCAGCCGAGGTGCGCCACCACGTGGTCGACGCACGCCGTGAGGGCACGGACGTCGTCGGGTTCGACGGCGGGGAAGACGCCCACGCGCAGCTGGTTGCGGCCGAGCTTGCGGTACGGGAACACGTCCACGACGCCGTTCTCCCGCAGGGCGCGCACGACGGCGGTGGCGTCGATCGCGTCGTCCAGGTCGATCGTCGCCACGACCGTGGACCGCTCGGCCGGGTCGGCGACGAAAGGCGTCGCCCAGTCGCGCGCGTCCGCCCAGTCGTAGAGCACGCCGGCGGACTCTGCCGTGCGCGCGCTCGACCACGCGAGGCCGCCCTGCTCCAGGAGCCACTCGACCTGCTCGGCGAGCAGCACCAGCGTCGCGACCGCCGGCGTGTTCAGCGTCTGATCGAGGCGAGAGTTCGCGAGCGCGGTCGTCAGCGACAGGAACTCCGGCACCCACCGCCCGGTGGCCGTCCCGGCGGACGCCTCCACGCGCTCGGCGCGCTCGACCGCGGCGGGCGAGCAGGCGGCGAGCCACAGGCCGCCGTCGGCCGCGAAGACCTTCTGCGGGCCGAAGTAGTAGACGTCGGTGTCGGCGACGTCGACGGGCAGCGCGCCCGCGCCCGACGTCGCGTCCACGAGCAGCAGGGCCCCGTCGGCGCGCGCGCCGGGCACCTGGCGCACCGGCGCCATCGCCCCCGTGGAGGTCTCGTTGTGCGGCGTCGCGTACACGTCGACGCCGTCGACCGGCGTGAGGTGCGCCACGGTGCCGGGCTCGGCCGACACCACGTCCGGGTCGGCGAGGAAGGGCGCGCGCGTCGTCGCCGCGGCGAACTTCCCGCCGAACTCCCCGAACACGGCGTGCTGCGCGCGGCGCTCGACGAGGCACGCGGCGGCGACCTCCCAGAACGCCGACGAGCCGCCGTTCCCGAGCGCCACCTCGTACCCGTCGGGCAGGGCGAACAGCTCGCCGAGGCCTGCGCGGACGCGCCGCACGAGGTCCTTCACCGCCGGCTGCCGGTGCGACGTCCCCAGCACCGGGGCCGCCGGGTCGCCCGCCGCGGCCAGCGCGGCCACCTGGGCGGGGCGCACCTTGGACGGGCCGGAACCGAACCTGCCGTCGGACGGGAGCAGCGACGCGGGGATGACCACGCTCGGGTGGCTCGAACGGCTCGGGTGGCTCGACGCAGCGGGCATGGTGTCTCCGGTTCCGGGCGAGTGGGAGCGGTCGTGGGTGGGGCAGGGCAGGATGTCTCGTCGGGAGCGCGCACGACGGCGCCGCGCGACCCGTCCTGCGCCCACGCGTGCGAATAGACTAGGCCGCGCCGAAAGACGGGAGTGGACGTGACCGACCTGATCGACACCACCGAGATGTACCTCAAGACGATCTACGAGCTCGGTGAGGAGGGCATCCCGCCGCTCCGCGCCCGCATCGCGGAGCGACTGGGGCACTCCGGGCCGACGGTGTCGCAGACGGTGGCGCGCATGGAACGCGACGGTCTCGTCGTCGTGACGGGCGACCGGCACCTGGAGCTCACCGAGGCCGGGCAGGCCAAGGCGACCCGCGTGATGCGCAAACACCGCCTCGCCGAGCGGCTCCTCACCGACGTCATCAAGCTCGACTGGGAGCACGTGCACACCGAGGCGTGCCGCTGGGAGCACGTGATGAGCGACCTCGTCGAGAAGCGGCTCGTCACCCTGCTCGACCACCCCCACGTCGACCCGTACGGCAACCCGATCCCGGGGCTGTCCGAGCTGGGGGAGCAGTACCAGGACGTGCCGTTCCTGGAGGGCGTGCAGTCCCTGCCGGGCGTGCTCGAGGCGCGCCGGGCGAAGGGCCTGACGGACGGCGACGGCATCGAGCTGGTGCTCCAGCGGATCGCCGAGCCGCTCCAGGTGGACATCGAGCTGCTGGCGCGTCTCGCCGAGTCCGGCCTCGTGCCGGGCGCGCAGATCGTCGCGCGCACCGCGGGCGAGGACGTCGCGGTGGAGGTCGAGGGGTCCGGCATCGTGCTCGACCTGCCCGAGGAGCTGGCGAAGCACCTGTTCGTCGCGAGCCGCTGACCTGCGTTCCGGCTCCTGCGCCGGGCCGGCACGCCACATCGTGACCGCAGCGTGACATCGCCCGGGGTTGTCCGGTACGGTCGGGGCGCTCGCCGGAGTTCATCCTGCGGGCGCTCGACCGGACCGCCGAACCCTGCCACCGGCCGAGCTCCACGGACATCCGCACGGCAGGAGCGGGGGACCCACTTCGGGCGTCGGAGACGACGTCCTCGGGGTGAAGCCGGACGGGCCCGGTCACGGGAACGGACGGCCGGGTGTTTCTCCCACCCGAACCCGACAGCTGACCTCGCAGGCGACAGGAGAGGTAGACACGTGAGCGCACGCACGAACCACGGCCGGCACCGCGCCGCCCGTCGTCCGATCGCCCTCGCCCCGTCCGGCGCCGCAGGCCGCCGTGTGGCCGTGGCTGCCGCCGCCGGTGGCCTCCTGGTCTCGACCTTCGCCAGCGCGGGTGCCGCGCAGGCCGCCCCGGTCGACACCGACGCCGCCAAGAAGCTCAGCACCGTCGACCTCGGTGCCCTGACCGACCAGGCCCGCGAGGCCCTCGAGGCCGCGCCGGTCGTCACCGTCGACGCCAAGGCCAAGGTCGACGTCGAGAAGGTCACCGCCAAGATCGCGGCCGAGGCCGAGATCACCCCGGCGCCCGAGCCCGAGCCGGAGCCCGTCGTCGAGCAGGTCGCCGACACGTCGTCCACCGACGACGCGTCCCGGTCCTCGGAGACGGCGTCCCGCTCCGACGAGCGCGAGGCCGTCGAGGCGCCGGCGTCCGCCAACGGCTCCGCGATCGTCTCCATCGCGATGCGCTACGTGGGCGTCCCGTACGTCTCCGGCGGCAGCAGCCCGTCCGGCTTCGACTGCTCCGGCCTCACCCAGTACGTCTACGCGCAGGTCGGCATCAACCTGCCGCGCACCTCGTCCGCCCAGCGCAACGCCGGTACCGTCGTCTCCGCCTCCGAGGCGAAGCCGGGCGACCTGGTCTGGACCCCGGGTCACGTCGCGATCTACGCCGGCGACGGCATGCAGATCGACGCCCCGAAGCCGGGCGACGTCGTGAAGTACCGCGCCATCTGGCAGTCCAACCCCACCTTCATCCGCGTCGGCTGAGTCCGTCCGACACGCTCCCGGAGCCCCGTCGCGCCCTGTGCGCGGCGGGGCTTCGTCGTGCGCGGGTAACCGGTTCGACCTGGGTGGATGTGACCTACGGCACGGTGTCCACAGGTGCTGTGACCGAAACGTGACATCGACTCCCGGGTCCGCTACGGTGTCAACCACTCGGCGGGTGATCCGCCGGGTCTCGACCGGAACGCCGAGCCCTGCAGCCGGTCGGGGACCTTGACCGCACGCAGGGGCGGGGGACCCAATTTCGGGCGCTGTTCCACGGCGTCCTTGGGGTGAAGTCGCACGGACCTGGTCCGTGAGGCCGGGTGTTTCTCCCACCCGAACCCGACAGCTGACCTCGTAGGCGACAGGAGAGGGAACACGTGAACGCACGTACCACGCGCGCCCGGCACCGTGCCGCGCGCCGTCCGCTCGGCGGGCTGGTCCAGAGCGTCAGCTCCTCGGTGACCGGTCGTCGGGCCGTCGTCGCCGCAGCTGCCGGCGGCCTGCTCGTCTCGACCTTCGCCAGCGCGAGCGCCGCCCAGGCGGCCCCGGTCGACACCGACTCGGCGAAGAAGCTCAGCACCGTCGACCTGGGCGCCCTGAGCGACCAGGCCCGCGAGGCGCTCGAGGCCGCCCCGGTCGTCACGGTCGAGGCCAAGGCCAAGGTCGACGTCGAGACCATCAGCAAGAAGGCGATCTCCAAGTCGGAGATCACCCCGGCCCCCGAGCCGGAGCCCGAGCCCGAGCCGGTCGTCGAGGAGGAGAGCACCGAGCGCTCCACCCAGACCGTCTCCCGCACCGCGGAGCGCACCGAGGCGCCGGCGGCAGCCGAGACCTCGTCCAGCTCGTCGCTCGGCCAGCAGGCCGTCTCGATCGCGATGCGCTACATCGGGACGCCCTACGTCGTCGGCGGCGCCAGCCCGTCCGGCTTCGACTGCTCGGGCCTCACGTCCTACGTCTACGGCCAGCTCGGCATCGACCTGCCCCGGACCTCGTCCGACCAGCGCTACGCCGGCACGGAGATCCCCTTCTCCGAGCTGCAGCCGGGCGACCTCATCTGGAGCCCGGGCCACATCGGCATCTACGCGGGCGACGGGATGGTCGTCGAGGCCTCCCGCCCGATCAACTGGGAGACCGGCTACCACAAGATGTGGCAGTCCGAGTCGGAGGCCGTCGCCCTGCGCGTGTTCTGACGCCACGCGGCCAGCCGCACCCGGACCTCGTCGACCCTCGTGCTCCCGAGCACGGGGGTCGACGTGTCTGGGCGCCGCTTTGCTGTGCCTTGCGCCATCCTTTCGCTACGCTTGAACCAGGCGCCCTCGACGACGAGGGTGAGCTCCTCGCCAGCGGACAGGAGGCGCGAGATGACACGGCCTGAGGTCGTCCTGGTAGGTGTCGACGGGTCTGCAGCCAGCCTGCACGCCCTCGACTGGGCTGCCGCGTACGCGCGGCGTGTGGGATGGGGGCTCCACGTCGTCTGTTCCTACTCGTTGCCGTCGTTCACGGCCGCGTCGCTCGACGGCGGGTACGCCGCCCTGGACGACACCGCGATCCAGGAGGGCGCCAAGGCGGTCCTCGCCGAGGCGGAGGAGCGCGTCGCCGCCAGCGAGGTCCCGGTGACCGGCACCGTGGCGACGGGAGACGCCGCCGGCGTGCTCGTCGAGATGTCGCGCGAGCACGCGCTCGCCGTCGTCGGTACCCGGGGCAAGGGCGGGTTCACCGAGCGGTTGCTCGGCACCGTCTCGTCGGCCCTGCCGGCGCACGCGCACTGCCCCACGGTGGTGGTGCCCTACCGCGGCGACGGCGGCGGCAGCACCGACGCCGCGGAGCGTCGCGACGGCGACGCGGTGCACGAGGTGCGCCGCATCGTCGTGGGTGTCGACGGGTCGCCGTCGGCCGAGGTCGCGCTGAAGCACGCCGTCGCGCAGGCGAGGGCGTGGGACGCGGAGCTCGTCGCCGTCGCCGGCGTGCCGCTCGGGGGCGGGGCGGGGATCCTGGCCTGGCTGCCGTCGCAGATCGACCACGAGACCGTCCTTGCCGACGTCAAGGCCGGCCTCGACGTGACCGTGGACCGAGCCCAGGCGGCGAACCCGGGCGTGACGATCAAGCGGCACGTGCTCGACGGCACGGGCGCCGAGCTGCTCACCGAGTTCTCCACGGGCGCCGACCTCGTCGTGGTCGGCTCCCGCGGACGCGGGGGCTTCCGCGGTCTGCTGCTCGGGTCCACCAGCCAGGCGGTGCTGCACCACTCCGCCTGCCCGGTGCTGGTCGTGACGCGCAAGTGCGACGAGGAGCTCGACCAGGACGGCACGGACTCCGCCTCCGCCGCCTGACGCTGTGAGCGGGCGTTTGGCCCCGATTCGTGACCGAATCGGGGCCAAACGCCCGCTCACACGAGCGACTTGGCGCGCAGGGCGCCGCGGACCCGGGCGACGAGCTGCTGAGGCCGGCGGAGGTCCTCCGCGACGACGACGATGACGGTCCAGCCGAGCGCCTCCAGGAGCCGGCGGCGTCTGATGTCCTCCTGCCACTGCTCGCGATCGGTGCGGTGGTGGTCACCGTCGTACTCGATCGCGACCTTCTGTTCCGGGTAGAGCAGGTCGACCCGCTTGACGTAGGTCCCGTCGGGCGCGAACACGACATCGTTCACGCGGGGACACGGGAGGCCGGCGTCCACGAGCAGCAGCCTCGTGCGTGTCTCGGTCGACGAATCGGTGTTCGGCCGCAGCCGGGGGATCGCGTCCCGGACCTGGACGATGCCTTTGACCTTGTGCGTCCGCGCGCTGATGTCGAGCAGCTCGGCCGGCGACGTCAGCCGGTGCTTGCGCCGCATCATCGCGTCGCCGAGGACGACCACATCGTCCGCCAGGCGGAGCTCGCAGGCGACGTGAGTGAACGTCTGTGCGGGCGACGTCACGAGGAGCCCGTCGATCTCCACGGTGTCGAGGAACGACTGCCGGGTCCAGTGCGCGACGACGCCGGGGCGTTCGGTCCTGTCCTCGCTGCGCATGGTGACCACGTGCAGGCGCGTGTCGTCCGCGTGGGTCCACGGGCGCTCGACGCGGAGCAGGTCGAGGGCGGTCGTGTGGCTGAACGCGACGTCGTCGTCGAGCGTGAGGCGCAGGGCCCGGCACCGGTCGTGCAGCTCTGTGACGGACCCGGCAGGGAGCCGCACGCCTGTGAAGGGTGCGTCCCACCGCCGTCCGGCGCGGAGCTGCTTGCGGCTGAGGCCCGCTCGCAGGGCGTCGGCCACGGTGAACGGGGACGCGCTGTCGCCGACGAGGTCATCCATCGGCACAGCGTGGCGAGCGGAGACGGAGTCAGGGGTGCGTCATCCACAGGTTTCCGTTGTGAGCGGGCGTTTGGCCCTGATTCGGTCGCGAATCAGGGCCAAACGCCCGCTCACAACAGTCGGGCGGGGTCAGTGGCGGGTGCGGTACAGGTGCATGGTGATGGGGCCGAAGACGGCGGTGAGGACGACGGAGGCGACGAGCACCCAGACGATCTCGCCGCCGTCGGGGGTGCCGGCCATCAGCCCGCGCACGGCGGTGACGAGGTGCGTGACCGGGTTGATCTCGACGAATCGCTGCAGGGCGGCGGGCATCGTCGAGGGGTCCACGAAGATGTTCGACGCGAACGTCAGCGGCATCAACACCATCATCGACACGCCCATCACGGCGTTCGGGGTGCGCAGCAGCAGGCCGAGGATCGTGAAGATCCAGCTCAGCGAGAAGGCGAAGACGAGCAGCAGGAGCACGCCGAGCACGACGCCGACCACCCCGCCGTCGGGGCGGAACCCGAGGATCAGGCCGAGCCCGATCGTCATGACCGACGCGATGGAGTAGCGCACGGTGTCGCCCAGCAGGGCGCCGACGATGGGCGCCGGCCGCCAGATCGGCAGCGAGCGGAACCGGTCGAAGACGCCCTTGGTGATGTCCGTGTTGAGCGTGTAGCCCGTGTACACGGTGACGATGACGATGGTCTGCACCAGGATGCCGGGCAGCAGGAATTGGATGTAGGCGGACGTGGACCCGGCGAGCGCGCCGCCGAACAGGTACGTGAACATCAGCGTGAAGATCACGGG
This sequence comes from Isoptericola nanjingensis, assembly GCF_050311635.1. Lineage (NCBI taxonomy): Bacteria > Bacillati > Actinomycetota > Actinomycetes > Micrococcales > Promicromonosporaceae > Isoptericola > Isoptericola nanjingensis. Next base: position 75,180 of record NZ_JBNOZL010000005.1, read on the forward strand.
GGAGACCAGCACGTCGAACAGCTGCTCGGGCACGTGCTTGATCTTCAGCAGCGCGCGCCACCCGAACGTCAGGGTCATGGAGAGCGCGGACGGTCGCGAGGGCGGCTCGGTGAGCGCGACGGCCTGGCGCAGCGTGGTGGTCGCGATCTCGGTGGGTTCGGCGGACGCGGTCATCGGGACACCTCCTGGGCGTCGGCGGGCTCGGCCTCGTCGTCGGCCGGCAGCGGCTTGCCCGTCAGGGTGAGGAACACCTCGTCGAGGCTCGGCTGGCCGAGCGTGAACTCCGGCACGGCGATGCCCGCCTCCCCGAGCGCGGGCAGCAGCTGCGCCACCGAGTCGGCGCCGTCGTCGGGGACGCGGGCCGACAGCGCGTAGGGATCGGTGGGCAGGGTGGGCTCGGTGCCCAGCACCTTCTCGACGACGCTCGCCGCGGCGGACCGCTGGCCGGCGTCGGCCAGCCGGATCGACACCGCCCCCTGGCCCACGGAGCGCTTGAGCTCGGTCGAGGTGCCCTCCGCGATGACGGTGCCGTGGTCGATGACGGCGATGCGGTCGGCCAGCTGGTCCGCCTCCTCGAGGTACTGGGTGGTGAGGAGCACGGTGGCGCCGTCGGCGACGAGCACCCGCACGATGTCCCACACCTGGTTGCGGCTGCGGGGGTCGAGCCCGGTGGTGGGCTCGTCGAGGAAGAGCACGCGCGGCGCCAGCACGAGCGAGGCGGCGAGGTCGATGCGGCGCCGCATGCCGCCGGAGTACGTCTTGACCTGCCGGGGGCCGGCGTCCGACAGGCTGAAGGCGTCGAGCAGTCCCTCGACGCGGCGCCGCGCCGCCGCCCCGGTGAACCCGTACAGGCGGGCCAGCATGAGCAGGTTCTCGGTGCCGGTCAGGTCCTCGTCGACGGACGCGTACTGGCCGGTGAGCCCGACGGCGGAGCGGACGGCGTCGGCGTCGGCCACGACGTCGTGCCCCAGCACGCGCGCGGTGCCGGCGTCGGGGCGCAGCAGCGTGGCGAGCATGCGCACGACCGTGGTCTTGCCGGCGCCGTTCGGCCCGAGCAGCCCGAAGACGCTGCCGGTCGGGATCCGCAGGTCGACGCCGTCCACGGCCTTGGTGACCTGCTTGCGGGTGGTGAAGTGCTTGACGAGCCCGCGGGCGTCGACGGCGAGGTCGTCGCGCGGGGGACCGGGGTCTGACGCGGACATGGGATCTCCCGTGATGTCGGTGACGTGCGTCACGTCCCAGGCTAGGACGGACCGCCGACGCCGAACTCATCGGCGACGGACGAGGAGCGGCGCGGCGGCCGTGGCAGGGTGTCGCCCATGACCACGGAGCCGATGACCACCGAGCCCGCGACCCGCCACCTGTTCGACCCCGACCACCTCGCCGCGTGGGTCGGCACGCAGGCGGGCTTCGCGCGCGTGCCGGGCGCGCAGTACGCGGTCCGCGTCGGGGACGACGTCGTGCTCGAGGGCGCCTGGGGCGTCGCCGACGTCGCGACCGGCGAGCCGCTGCGCACGGACCACGTGTTCCGGGTGGCGTCGCACTCCAAGACGTTCACGGCGACGGCGGTGGCCCGGCTCGCGGACCGCGGCGCGCTCCGCCTCGACGACCCGTTCGACGCGCACCTGCCCGACCTCGCGGGCACCGCCGTCGGGCGGGTCACCCTGCGCGAGGCGCTCGGCCACACCGGCGGCGTGCGGCGCGACGGCACCGACGCCGACTTCTGGCAGCTCGGCGCGCCGTTCCCGGACCGGGTCGCCCTGGTGGCGGCGGTGCGGGCCGACGGGCCGGTCCTCGGCCGCGGCGAGGGCTTCAAGTACTCGAACCTCGCCTACGGGTTGCTCGGGCTGGTGGTCGAGGCGGTCACGGGGACGGCGTTCGCGCGGCACGTGCGCGACGACCTCCTCGCCCCGCTCGGGCTGGGGCGCACCACGCCCGAGCTCGACGACGCCGCGCCCGCCGTCGTCGGGCACTCCGCCCTGGGCGTCGCCGACGACGGGCGGCTGCCGGTCGCGCCCGTGCGCACGGGCGCGCTGGCCGCGGCGACGGGGTTCTGCTCGACGGCGGCCGACCTCACGCAGTGGTTCGCGGCGCACGCCGAAGGCTCCGGCCTGCTGCGGCCGGAGACGCGTCGCCTGCTGCAGCGGGACGAGTCGGCGATCGACCGCCCGCACGCCCGGCCGCGGCGCTACGGGCTGGGCTTCGAGGCGCGCGAGATCGAGGGCCGTCGCGTCGTCGGGCACGGCGGCGCGTTCCCGGGCCAGCTCAGCCGCACCTGGGCCGACCCGGCCGGGGGCGTCGTCGTGTCCGTGCTGACGAACGCGGTCGACGGCCCGGCCGACGCGATCGCGACCGGCCTGTTCGCGCTGGTCGCGACCGCCCTCGACGCCGGCGCACCCACGGCCGAGGAGGCCGCCGTCCTGGGCCGCAGCACGGGCCGGTTCGCCAACCTGTGGGGCCTGACGGACCTCCTCCGGCTGGGCCGGGACGTGTGGCTGATCGACCCGCGGCGCGAGGACCCGCTCGCCGGCGCCGAGCGCCTGGTCGTCGACGGCGACGCCCTGCGGCTGCCCGTCGAACCGGGGTTCGGGGCGCCGGGGGAGCCGGTCGAGGTGCTGCCCGGCGACGACGGCCGGCCGGCGGGGATCGTCGTCGCCGGGGTCACCTCGTGGCGTGCCGAGGACTACGAGAGCGAGCGCCGCGCGCAGCTCGCCGCCCGGCACGGGGCGTGAGCACCGATCACGGCTCGGGGAACGTCGGGGTGATCGGGTCGAGGCGCGGCGCCGGGGACGGGCGGGGCTCGTCGAACGTCTCGACCTCGACGGTCTCCGGCTCGAGCAGGCGGGCGACGGCGTCCTCGAGGTTGGTCCGGATCGCGGCGACGAGGCCGTCGGCGTCGCGGGCCTCGAAGCGCTCGACCAGCTCGACGTGCGACTCGGCGGCGTCCTTGCGCACGGCGTAGTCCTCGCTGAGCGTGAAGCTCGCGATGCGGACCTCCACGATGAGCGTCGTCATCCAGCGCAGCAGCCACGGATTGCCGCCGGCCGCGACGAGCGACCAGTGCACGTTGAGGTCGGCGTCGCCCACGCGGCGGGCGTCCTCGCTGCGCTCCGCGTCGACGAGGGCGTCGTGCGCGGCGCGGACGGCCGCGACCTGGGCCGGGGTGGCGCGCTCGACGGCGAGGGGCGCGGCCGACGTCTCGACCGTCGTGCGCGCCTCGTACAGCGCGCGCACCCGGTCGGCCCCGATGCGGACCACGCTCAGCCCGCGGCCGGGCACCGAGCGCAGCAGGCCCTCCTGCACCAGGCGCTGCGCGGCCTCGCGGAACGGCCCGCGGCTGACGCCGAGCTGGCTCGACATCTCGACCTCGCGGATCGGCGACCCCACCGCCAGGGCGCCCGAGTAGACGGCGTTGCGCAGCTCGACGGTGATGAGGTCGACCGTCGACGGGCGCGTCACCGGCGTCAGGAACGGCGCGCTGCCGACGGGGGCCGGCGACGACGATGGGGTCATCTGCTCTCCTTTCAGGGCGGCCGGGGACCGTCCGACCGGGACATATCATCCCGCGCCGCGGCCCCGGCCCAGATCGTGACCCTCTTGTGACCATGGCATGACCGGCGTTTTCGGGCATGTCGGTCTCGTTCACGACGATCGTTCGTCGCGGCGACGCCGCTCTGACCTGCGACGACGCCGAACGGAGCGCGTCCTGGCGACCCGCCCTCGCTGATTGTAGACAATCCGACATGTGGATACATAGATTGTCGTACCGTCGGCATCGCGGCTACCGTGTCGCACCGTTCAGACCAACGGCTCGGCGCGGACTCCCGCCGGGCGACGAAGGGAGACACCGTGTCGTCCACCAGGACCACGAAGCGCCGCCGGGCGATCCTCGCTGCCGGTTCCGTGCTCACCATGACCGCGCTGGCCGCCTGCTCGAGCGTCGACGGCGGATCGGGGGACGACGGGGGCTCGGCGCTCCAGACGATCCAGGACGCCGGCACCGTCAACGTCGCGTACAACGGCGAGAAGCCGTACAGCTACGACGACGGCGGCGAGCTCACCGGCGCGACGATCGCGCTGGACAAGAAGGTCTTCGGCGAACTCGGGGTCGACGAGGTCGAGGGCACCCAGACCGAGTGGAACTCGCTCATCCCGGGTCTCAACGCCGGGCGCTACGACACCGTGAGCGCGGGCATGTCGATCCTGCCGGAGCGCTGCGAGCAGGCGGCGTTCGCGGAGCCCACCATCATGTACACCACGGCGTTCCTGGTGCCGGAGGGCAACCCCGACAACCTCACCGACTGGCAGTCGGTGGAGGACTCCGGCCTCACCGTCGCCGTGACGAGCGGCGCGATCGAGGACGGCTACGCCCAGAAGACCGGGGTCAAGACGATCACGGTGGGCGACTCGACCGACGGCCTCAACGCCGTCGTCTCGGGCCGTGCCGACGCCTTCGCGCTGACGGGCATCTCGATCCGAGCGCTCGCCGACAGCACGGACGAGCCGGTCGAGGCCACCGACGCCTTCGTCGCGACCATCGACGACGTGCCGCAGATCGGCGCGGGTGCCGAGGTCTTCCGCAAGGGCGACACCGAGCTGCTCGAGGCGTACAACGAGAAGCTCAAGCCCATCCTGGAGGACAAGGAGCAGTGGCTCGAGATCATGGAGCCGTTCGGCTTCACCGAGGCGGAGTACCCTCCGCCCGGCCTGACCGCGGACATGCTGTGCGAGGGCGACCTCGCGAAGATCTCCGACGAGCTGGGGCTGGATTCCTGACCACATGTCGGACGATCTCCAGGCACTGATCGACAGTCTTCCCAATCTGGGCAGCGCCGTCGTCGTCACGCTCGAGATGACGATCGGTGGTGCCGCACTCGCCATGCTCGTCGCACTGGTGCTGGGGTTCGGCTCGCGTACCCGCTCCCTCTGGGTGCGCGGGCCGTCCCGCGTCGTCATCGAGTTCTTCCGGGGCACCTCGCTGGTGGTCCAGATCTTCTGGCTCTTCTACGTGCTCCCGGTCTTCGGGTTCAAGATGGAGGCGCTCGCCGTCGCGATCGTCGCGCTCGGGCTCAACTATGGCGCCTATGCCGCGGAGGTCGTGCGCGGTTCCATCGAGTCCGTCCCGACGGGCCAGTGGGAGGCCGCGACGGCGCTCAACATCGGCACGTTCCACAAGGTGCGTCGCGTGATCTTCCCGCAGGCGTGGGCCCTGATGATCCCGCAGCTCGCCAACCTGCTGATCCAGCTGCTCAAGGGCTCGGCCCTGGCGTTCTACATCACCCTGCACGACGTGTACTGGTGGATCGACGAGCTGCAGCGGGACACGAGGGACACCTTCTTCAGCTACGGCGTCGGCCTCGTCATCTACTTCGTGATCGCGTACATCCTCACGTGGGGGATGAACTGGGCCGAGGAGCGGGCCAAGCGCCGGCTCGGCCGCGGCACTCGCCCACGCCTGCGTGACGTCTTCGGCCTCAAGCCGGGCGTCCCGACGGAGATCGCCCGCGTGAAGGGGGGTGTGGCATGAACGACGACGCCATCTGGAACTGGGACACGGCATGGGATGTCCTGCCGGCACTCCTGCGCGGCCTGGTCGTCACCATCGAGGCGACGGTCGTGGGCATGGTGATCGCCTCGATCCTGGGGCTGCTCATCGCCCTGGCCATGCGTGCGCCGACGCGGTGGGTGCGCGCGCCGTTGCGGTTCGTCGTCGACTTCATCCGCATGACGCCGCTGCTGGTGCAGCTCGTCTTCGTGTGGCTGCTGCTCGTGGACGTCCCGCCGCTCGTCATCGGGTTCGGCGTGCTCGGCGTGCACTACGCCACGTACATGTCCGAGGTGTACCGGGCGGGCATCGAGGCGGTGCCGCGCGGCCAGTGGGAGGCGGCCACCGCGCTGAACCTGCCCAAGGGGCGCACCTGGCGCGCCGTCATCCTCCCGCAGGCGATCCGGAACACCTTGCCCGGGCTGGGCAACTACGCGGTCTCCATGTTCAAGGAGACGCCGTACCTCTTCGCCATCACGGTCGTGGAGATGTACCAGGCCGCCCAGCAGTACGGTGCCCTGAACTTCTCCTACATCGAGCCGCTGACCCTGGTCGGGGTGCTCTTCCTGCTGGTGAGCTACCCGACGTCGCTGCTCGTCCGCCGGATGGAGGCGCGCCTTGCCTGACCCGACGACCACGACCTCCCCTGGGAGCCAGAACATGACCAACGCCTCGAACGGCACCCCCGCCATCGAGTTCAAGGACGTCGTCAAGCGCTTCGGCGACAACGTCGTGCTGGACAAGCTGAACTTCAGCGTCGCGAAGGGCGACCGCGTGACGCTGATCGGCCCGTCAGGATCGGGCAAGACGACGATCCTGCGCCTGCTGATGACCCTCGAGGAGGCGAACGGCGGGCTCATCCTCATCGACGGCGACCCCTACACGCACGAGTACAAGGGCGACAAGTGGGTCGACATCCCGGAGAAGCGCCGCCGTGAGGTGCGCAAGCGCGTGGGGATGGTCTTCCAGCAGTTCAACCTGTTCCCCAACATGACCGTGCTGGAGAACATCATCGAGGCGCCGATCCACGTGCTCGGCAAGAGCAAGGCCGAGGCCGTCCAGCGGGCGGAGGAGCTGCTCGAGCAGGTCGGCATGACCGACAAGCGGGACTTCAAGACGAACCAGCTCTCGGGTGGTCAGCAGCAGCGCGTCGCCATCGCACGGGCCCTCGCCATGGACCCGGAGATCCTGCTGCTCGACGAGGTGACCTCGGCGCTCGACCCTGAGATCGTGGCCGACGTGCTCGGCGTGCTCCGCGAGATCGCCCGCACCACGGACATCACGATGCTGCTCGTGACCCACGAGATGCAGTTCGCCCGCGACGTCTCCAACCGCGTGCTGATGTTCGACCACGGCAAGATCGTCGAGGAGGCCGACCCGGAGACGATGTTCACGAACCCCGGGCACGAGCGCACCCAGGAGTTCCTCAAGGCCGTGCTCGGGAACTGACCCTCCCGGGCTCCGAACAGGCGGTCGCTCCCGTTCTCGCGCGTCACGGCGCGTCAGGACGGGAGCAACCGCCTGTTCGGCGTCTCGGGGCCCGTGTCAGGACGCCGGGGTGGGGGTCGGCGTCGCGGCGGGGTCCTGCTCGGCGTCGGGGACGGTACCCCCGGTCCCCGTGCCGGCGCCGGTGTCCGTGCCGGTGTCCGTGCTGCCGTCCGACGAGTCGGACCCGTCACCGGCGCCCTCCGCCGGCTCGTCGGTGTCGGTGCCGCCCGTGGGCTCGTCGGTCGGGGTGTCGGTCTCGGTGCCGTCCGTCGGCTCGTCGGTCGGCTGGTCCGTGGTCCCGCCGTTGGTGCCGTCGGTCGGCTCGTCGGTCGGCTGGTCCGTGGTCCCGTCGGTGGTGCCGGTGGTGGACTCGTCGGACCCCTGGTCGCCGGTGCCCGTGCCGGAGTCGTCCTCGGGCACGTTCGTCGGGTCCTCGGCGGGGCTCGTCGGGGTGGGCACGGTGGTCGAGTCGTCGGAGCCGTTCGAGGTGCGGCTGATGCTGGTGCCGGACCCCTCCTGACCGCGCACGGCGTCGGACAGCGGCTTGCCGATGACGAGCTCGACGACCAGCACCACGCCCATGACGACGACGAACAGGGCCGCCGCCGACAGGGCCAGCACCTTCTTCGTGCCGTGCTTCTCCACGAAGCGCAGCCAGGCGTTGCGCGGCTCCGTCTCCTCGCCCTCGGGCGCGTCGTCGCCGGCGGCCGTCCCGCCGTCGGGCCCCGCGCCGTCGTCGGCCGCGAGCTCGGTGCCGACCGCGCCGACCGGGCCGAGGGGCCGGGTCTCCCCGAGCACCTGCGTCGAGTCGAGCGGCGCGGTGGCGTCGAGCGGCTGCGCCCCGGCGACGGTGCCGTCGGCCAGGGTGTCCGCGGCGTCCGACGTGCTGACCACCGTGCCGCGCGCCGTCGTGGCGGTGCCGCTGACGCGGATCGCGGCGGTGCGCGAGCGCCCGGCGCTGGGGCCGGTGCGCGCCACCACCTTGGTGACGACGGGCTTGAGCTGCTCGTGCGTCTTCTCGATCGAGCGCGTGTAGAGGAAGTTGCCGATGACCGTGATGACGCTCGCGAGGCCGGCGCCGATGATCGTCCCGGCGACGCCGAAGAAGGACATCAGCACCGTGGCGCTGACCGCGGCGAGGGCGCTCGCCACCACCTGGGTGAGCGAGAGCCGGGTCTTGGCGGGGGCGTCCTTCGCGTCGTCGTGCGGGTCGTCGACGGGGGCGCCCGGGGCGGAGTTGCGGGGGGAGGAGGTCACGGAGCGTCGGGTCCAGGTCGGGGTCGTCTGTCCGACGCCCGCCGCACCCGCCGGCACGAAGGCCGCGCGCCGCGGGCTTCGGCGTCTGCCGCGGGCGTCCCCAGCAGCCTAGGCCGGGCGTGTGCAGGTCGCAGCGGGCCGTCGTGACCCGCCCCGAGAGGAAGCGCGAAGATCCTGTGATCCCGCAGGCCCGGAGTGTTGTGAGCGGACGATTGGCCCCGTCATGGCCTCACGACAGGGCCAATCGTCCGCTCACAACACTCCGGGTGGGTGACCGTCAGGACGCGGCGGCGGCCTCCGCCGCGGCGAGCAGGATGCAGGTGGCGACGCCGTCCATCGCGACGCGCACCTCGTCCAGCGGCGGCATGGTCGGCGCGAGGCGCAGGTTCCGGTCGTTCGGGTCCTGGTGGTACGGGAAGGTGGCGCCGGCCGGGGTGAGCGCGATGCCGGCCTCCTTGGCGAGCTGCACCACGCGCGCCGCGGTGCCCGGGACGACGTCGACGGAGACGAAGTAGCCGCCGTCGGGCCGGGTCCAGGTGGCGACGCCGGCGTCGCCGAGCCGCGCGTCGAGGATGTCGACCACGGCGCGGAACTTGGGCGCGAGGATCTCGCGGTGCTTGCGCATGTGGGCGCGCACGCCGGCGGCGTCGCCGAAGAACTGCGCGTGCCGCAGGTGGTTGACCTTGTCCGGGCCGATGGAGCGGATGCCCAGGTGCTTCGTGAACCAGGCGACGTTGGCGGGCGACGACGCGAAGAACGCGACGCCGGAGCCCGCCAGGGAGATCTTCGACGTCGACGCGTACAGGAGCACGCGGTCGGGGTTGCCGGCCTCGGCGGCGAGGCCGATCGCGTTCGCGGACTTCGCCTCGTGCTCCGTGAGGTGGTGCACCGCGTAGGCGTTGTCCCAGAAGATGCGGAAGTCGGGGGCGGCGGCGGGCATCGACACGAGGCGCCGGGCGACGGCCTCCGAGACGACCGAGCCGTCCGGGTTGGCGTACGTCGGCACGACCCACAGGCCCTTGATCGTCGGGTCGTCGGCGACGAGCGCGGCGACGGCCTCGGCGTCGGGGCCGTCGGGCGTCATCGGCACGGTGACCATGCGGATGCCCAGCTCCTCGCAGATCGCGAAGTGCCGGTCGTACCCGGGCACGGGGCAGACGAACGTGATCTGCTCCTCGCGCGACCAGGGGCGCTCGGAGCCCGGCACGCCGAACAGCAGCGCCTGCACGATCGTGTCGTACATCAGCGTCAGCGAGGCGTTCCCCTGCGCGAGGAGCTGGTCGACGGGCACGCCGAGCAGCTCGGCGAAGATGGCGCGCAGCTCGGGCAGCCCGGCGAGCCCGCCGTAGTTGCGCGTGTCCGTGCCGTCCTCGGCCGTGTGGTGGCCCTCGCCCGGCAGAGCCAGCAGCGCCTCGGCGAGGTCGAGCTGCTCGGCGGACGGCTTGCCCCGCGTGAGGTCGAGCCTCAGGCCGCGGGCCTGCAGGTCCGCGTACTCGCGGCGCAGGTCCCCGAGCCTCTCGGCGAGGTCGGCGGCCTGGGCGGTCGGGGTGGTGGACGACGGCGCGGTGGAACCCTCGGTGCTCACCCCACGGACCATACCGGCCGTGGGTCGGCGGCGGCAGGGCGTCCCACGACGGCGGGGCGCCGGTCGCCGCGACCGGTCAGCGCCGGCGGTCGAGCGCCCGCGCGAGCCGGCCCAGCGAGAGGCGCATGAAGCCCCGCAGGGCGATCCCGACCAGCGGCGCGGTGACGGCGCGGGGGAGCGGGCCGGCGAGGTACGCCTCCTCCCACCACACGACGCGGCAGCGGCCGGCGTCCATCGGGACGACGTCGAAGCCCGCCTCGCCGAGCAGCACCGGGCCGAGCTTGCGCAGCCGGGTGCGGCCGACGCGCGCCGCCGCGGTGGAGGGGCGTTCCAGCTGCTCCACGACCATCCGGTCGATGACCACGAGGCGTGCCAGGGCGGCGCCGGGGTCGCGCCGCGCGCCCGGGCCGCTCGCCATCGTGTAGCGGTCGCCGACCTCGGGGCCGGGCCCGGCCGTCCCCTCGAGCCTGGTGGCGATCATCCACCGCGGGTGGGTGCGCAGGTCCGCCACCCAGGCGAACGCGACGGACGCCTCCACCGGGACGACGCGTGCCACCTCGACGTGGTGGGCGCGGGGCGTGGCGGGCGTCGTCACGAGCCGTCGTCCTCCGGCGTGCGGCCGCGCCCCTTGCGGCGCGGCAGCCACCGGCTCGGCGACGTGCGCCGGGGCGCGTCCGGCGCGCGCAGCGTCGGGACGTCGTCGCCCGGCTCGAGCACCAGCTCCACGACGCGGGGGAAGTGCTCGGGCGGCGGGCCGAACGCGCGCCGCGACTGCGCGACGACGCCGTGGCCGAGCGCGCGCCCGCCCGCGATGCCCACGACGAACCCGACGCCGAACGGCAGCAGCCGACCGAGCGCGAGCGAGCCCTGCTTGGCGACCTGCCGCTTGAGGAACTGGCGGGCGAGCGTCTTGTTGACCCGCTTGATCGTCGTCTGCGGCATGGACGTGAGCAGCACCTTGCCCCACGCCACGGAGGAGCCGCCGATCGCGTTCTCGACGTCCTTCGCACCCCGGTCGCCCAGCACGGTCGCCAGGAGCAGCGCGCGACGGCGCGGCACGTCGTCGATCTCGATGCCGTGCACGTCGGCGACGGCGAGCGCGAACGCCGCCGACGCGCCGAAGAACGTGGCCACGTCGCCGGTGGTGAGCGCCGTCGCCGCGGCCGTCCCGACCGACGGCGCCGCGGCCGCCGCGCCCACGGCGCCGCCCGCCGTCGTCAGCAGGGTCAGGTACTCCTTCTCCAGGATCCGCACGATCCCGGCCGGGTCGGCCTCGGGGTTTCGTGCCCGCAGCCGGTCCACGTGCTTGTGGATCGCGGCGGACGGGATCGTCACGGCCTTGTCGAGCAGCGCGTCGAGCAGCGGCGTCGGCCGGTACCGGGCCCACTCCTCGCCGCGCGCGGCCGGGTCCCGGACCTCGGTGACCTCGTCGCCCGCCCCGTCTCCCGGCACGTCCGCGCGCACGACCTCGTCGCCCGGCGTCGGGCTCTCGCCACCCCTGCCGCGCCCGGTCACGACGCGGCTTCCTCCGCGTCGCCGGCCGGCTGCTCGAAGACGGCCGGCGGCACCAGGGCGCCCGCCTTGAGGGTGCGGCCCACGGTGCAGGCCCGGTCGATCGAGCGCTGCGCCAGCAGCAGGGTCTTGTTCCGCGTGGCCTCGTCGAGCGCCGACAGGTCGATCTCGAAGCGCTCGGTGAGCACCGGGTACCGGTCCTCGTCCAGGTCCTTCGCGTCCTCGACCCGGATCACGGCCTCGTACGCCTCGCCGAGCACCCGGGCGAACTTCGTGTCGCTGCTCATGCCCGCGCACGCGGCCAGCGCGATCTTGAGCAGCTCGCCGGGCGTGAAGACGGCGCCCGCCTCCACGGGGCCGATCTCCACGCTGGCGCCGCGGGCGGTGTGCCCGCGGTAGGTGCGGTTGCCGGTGCGCTCCACCCACAGCGGGTCGGTGGGCGACGGCGTCACGGGGGCTGCGGTGTCGGGCGCGGTGCTCTGGTCCGTCATGAGGTGATCCTCCCACTGCTCGTCCGGGGAAGTCCGGGACGTCCCGAGGAGAACGTGCGGGCCGCCCGTCCGATTCCGGTGTGGCCGGGGTCACACGACCGCGCCTGTCACGGACCGCCGCGGTCCCCGGTCGACAGGGTGTCGGGCGGCCACCGGGCCGCCCGCCGCAGGGACACCTCAGCAGCACCGCAGAGAGGACAGGCTCATGAAGATCGTGGTCGTCGGTGGGACGGGACTCATCGGGACGCAGGTCATCGCACACCTCACGGAGGCCGGGCACGACGCGGTCGCCGCCGCGCCCAGCACGGGCGTGGACACCCTGACCGGCGAGGGCGTGGACGCGGCGCTCGCGGGCGCCGACGTCGTCGTGGACGTGTCGAACTCGCCGTCGTTCGCGGACGACGACGTGCTGCGCTTCTTCACGACGTCGACGCGCACGCTGCTCGACGCCGAGAAGCGCGCGGGCGTGCGGCACCACGTGGCGCTGTCGATCGTGGGCGCCGACCGCAACCCGGACTCCGGGTACCTGCGGGCCAAGGTGGCGCAGGAGGAGCTGATCCGCTCCGGCGGTGTCCCGTGGACGGTCGTGCGCGCCACGCAGTTCTTCGAGTTCGCGCCGCGGATCGCCGACGGCGCCACGGTCGACGGCGTGGTGCGCATCCCGCCCGTCGGGTTCCAGCCGATCGCGTCGGCGGACGTGGCGCGGTTCGTGGCCGAGGCGGCCGCGGGGCAGCCGCGCGACGTCGTGCTCGACGTCGCCGGCCCGGAGCGGGTGCGGTTCGACGAGTTCATCGCCGCCGCGCTCGGGGCGTCGGGAGACGCCCGCGAGGTGGTGGCAGACCCGGCCGCGCCGTACTTCGGGGCCGTGCTCGCGGACGACTCGATCGTGCCGCAGGGCGACGCCCGGCTCGGCGCCGTGACGTACGCGGACTTCGCCGGGGCGCGGGCGTAGCGTTGGCCGCATGACGTCGCGTCCCGACGCGCCCGAGCGCCCCGGCCCCCTCGACGACACCGAGGGCGCCGGGGCGCTCGACGCGTTCCTCGCCGTCCGGCCGCAGCTGTTCGGCATCGCCTACCGGATGCTCGGGGGCGTCGCCGAGGCGGAGGACGTCGTGCAGGACGCCTGGCTCCGCTGGCAGGGCACGGACCGCGACCAGGTCCGGAACCCGGCGGCCTTCCTCACGACCGTGACGACGCGGCTCGCGATCAACGCGGCGACGTCGGCGCGCGCCCGTCGCGAGACGTACGTCGGGCCGTGGCTCCCCGAGCCGGTCGACACCTCCGACGACCCCGCGCTGGGAGCGGAGCGTGCCGAGGCCCTCGAGCTCGCGACCCTGCTGCTCATGGAGCGGCTCACGCCGGTGGAACGCGCCGTGTACGTGCTGCGGGAGGCGTTCGGCTACCCGTACGGGCGGATCGCGGAGATCCTCGACCTCACCGAGGCGAACGCACGCCAGCTCGCCCGGCGGTCGCGCGACCGGCTCGGCACGCGCGAGGCGGTGCCCGTCGACCCCGGCGAGCACCGGCGCCTGCTCGACGAGCTCGTGGCCGCCGCGCACGAGGGCGACCTCGCGCGTTTCGAGCGCTACCTGGCCGACGACGTCGTCGCGCGGCCCGACGGCGGCGGGCGGGTGCACGCGTCGCGCGTCGAGCTGGTCGGCCTCGCGCGGGTGTCGCTCTTCCTCGACAACGTGTGGCGCAAGTTCTGGGACGCCGGCACGGTGCGCGCCGTCGAGGCGAACGGCCTGCCCGCCGTCGTGGTCGACCTGGACGGCGCGCCGTTCGCGCTCCTGGCGCTCGACGTCGTCGACGGGCGGGTCGAGCACGTGTACGTCCAGGTCAACCCCGACAAGCTGGCGGGCTACGCCACGGCCTCCTGAGCGTCGTCCTGCGCGGCTCTCACGTCGTCGGGCGCGTCGTCGGGCGTGGTGGCCGCGGCGAACGCGGCGCGGGGCGTCTGCACCGACGCGAGGGAGACGACGTCGCGCCCGAAGGCCGCGGCGGTGAGCCAGACCGCGAGCACGCGGGCCTTGCGCTCCCACGTCGGGACGGCGAGCAGGTGGTAGCCGCGGTGGACGAGCCACGCGAGCCGGCCGCGCACCACGATCCCGCGGGACTGGAAGATGCCCGACCCCAGCCCCAGCGTGGCGATGACGCCGAGGCTGCCGTGCACGTACGGGCGCGTGGGGCGACCGTGCAGGCTCGCGACCAGGTTGCGCGCCAGACGCCGGCCCTGCCGGACGGCGTGCTGCGCGTTGGGCACGGCGAGCGCGCCGGGCCGCGCGACGGCCAGGTCGGGCACGGCGGCGCCGTCGCCCGCGGCCCACGCGTCGTCGACGGGCTCGTCGTCCGTGCCGACCCGCAGGTCGGGCCGCACGACGACGTACCCGCGGCGGTCCACCGGCAGGTCGGTGTGCGTCGCGACCACCGGGTTCGCGGCGTTGCCCGCCGTCCACACCAGCAGCCCGGACGCGAACTCCTCGCCGGTCGAGAGGCGGACGACCCCGTCGACCGCGGACTCCAGGCCCGTGCCGAGGTGCACGCGCCCGCCGCGGCGCTCGAGCTGCTCCACGACCCACCGGCCCGGGCGGTCCGTCACCTCCGGCAGGATGCGGTCGCTGAGCTCCACGAGGTGGAACCGCAGCTCGGTGGCGTCGATCTCCGGGTACCGGGGGAGCAGGTCGTGCGCGAGCGACAGCAGCTCGCCGAAGCCCTCGACGCCGGAGAACCCGCCGCCGACGAACGTCACGGTGAGCAGCCGCTCCCGCTCCGGGCCGCGCGGCAGGCTCGCCGCCCGGTCGAACGACGTCAGCAGCCGGTCGCGGATGGCGACCGCCTCCTCGACGTGCTTCATCCCGATGGCGTGCTCCGCGACGCCCGGGACGGGGAAGACGCGCGTCACCGCGCCCGCCGTCACCATGACCGTGTCGTAGGGCAGGCGGTACGTCTCTCCCGAGCGCGGCCGCACGACCACGACCCGGTCCGCGTGCTCCACGCGCACCACCGACCCGTCGACCAGCCGCGTGCGGCGCAGGTGTCTGCGGTGGGCCACCGCCGCGTGCCGCGCCTCGACGGACCCGGCCACCACCTCCGGCAGGAACGGCTGGTACGTCATGTACGGGCGTGGGTCGACGAGCACCAGCTCCACCTCCCCGCGCCGCAGCTCCCGCCGCAGGCCCTTCTCCAGCTCCCGGGCCGTCGTGAAGCCCGCGTAGCCGCCACCGACGATCACGATGCGTCGCATCACTGCCTCCTGTGCCGCGCCCGTCGGGCGCTCTCACCACGTCGACCGCGCAGCGCCCTCCTCCGTGACTGCCGCGGGGTGTGACGTCCGAGACGTCGGCGCGGCACTTCGGGCTCAGTTCGGCAGCTCGAACTGCCGACCCGAGACAGAACTGCCGCCGTGAAGGTCGGTCCGGGCTCCGCAGCGACGCGCCGTCGCGGCGCCGCCGGCGGTGTCGCGAGGGTCGTAGGGTTGCCGCATGGCTGCGATCCCCACCCCCTACGAGGACCTCCTGCGCGACGTGCTGGAGCACGGCACGCACAAGGAGGACCGCACGGGGACGGGCACGCGCAGCGTGTTCGGGCGGCAGCTCCGCTACGACCTGCAGCAGGGGTTCCCGCTGATCACGACCAAGCGGGTGCACCTCAAGTCGATCGCGTACGAGCTGCTCTGGTTCCTGCGCGGCGACTCCAACGTGCGGTGGCTGCAGGAGCACGGCGTGACGATCTGGGACGAGTGGGCGTCGCCGGAGGGCGAGCTGGGCCCGGTGTACGGCGTGCAGTGGCGGTCGTGGCCGACGCCGGACGGGCAGCACGTCGACCAGATCGCGGGCGTGATCGACCAGATCAAGGTCGACCCGGACTCGCGCCGCCTCATCGTGAGCGCGTGGAACGTGGCGGAGCTCGCGGACATGGCGCTGCCGCCCTGCCACCTGCTGTTCCAGTTCTACGTGGCGGACGGGAAGCTGAGCTGCCAGCTCTACCAGCGCTCCGCCGACCTGTTCCTCGGCGTGCCGTTCAACATCGCCTCGTACGCGCTGCTCACGCACATGGTGGCCGCGCAGACCGGCCTCGAGGTGGGGGAGTTCGTCTGGACGGGCGGCGACTGCCACGTCTACGACAACCACGTCGAGCAGGTCCGCACCCAGCTGGAGCGCGACCCGTACCCCTACCCGACGCTCCGCCTCGCACCGCGCGACTCGATCTTCGACTACGCGTACGAGGACATCGAGGTGCTCGGCTACCAGCACCACCCGGGCATCAAGGCCCCGGTCGCCGTCTGACCCCGGCGACGACGTGATCGGTCTGATCTGGGCCCAGGCGCACGACGCCGCGGGCCGGCCCGTCATCGGCGCCGCGGGCGAGATCCCCTGGCGCGTGCCGGAGGACTTCGCGCACTTCAAGATGACGACGGCGGGGCACCCCGTCGTCATGGGGCGCCGCACGTGGGAGTCGCTGCCGCGCCGCCCGCTGCCGGGGCGCACCAACGTCGTCGTGACGCGGCGGCCCGGCTGGTCCGACGAGGGCGCGGTCACCGCCGCGTCGATCGACGAGGCCCTGGCGCTCGCCGCCGCGGCCCCCGGCGGGGACGAGGTCTGGGTGATGGGCGGCGGCGAGGTCTACGCCGCGACCCTGGCGCTCGCCGACCGGCTCGTCGTCACCGAGATCGACCTGGCGGTCGAGGGCGACGCGTTCGCCCCCGTCGTCGATGCGCTGACCTGGGAGATCGCCGACGACGGCGCGTGGGCGACGTCGTCCGGCCCGGGCGCCCTGCGCCATCGCGTGCGCACCTACACGCCCGTCCCTGCGAGGTAGTTCGAGCCGTGCCGAGGTAGTACCCGTTCCCGGTGCCCCGGTTCCACCTCGTCGTGACCGGGTACTCCCTCGCCGCGACCGGTACTACCTCGGCGCGGGGCCCGCTACCTCGCCGAGACGGGGCCACCCGGCGGTCTCGTGCTTCCACGGCGAGCGCCAGATCACGATCTCGACACCGATCGGTGGAAGGCGCTTGCCGATTCCGGGACCTGTCCGGTACCTTTCCGAGAAACCGGTTACCGGCGCGTTTCACCAGGAGCGCGGACAGCTCGAGGACGAGCAGAGGGGCACGCCAATGGTGGTTGTGATGATCGAGGGGACCGCGCGATGAGCGCGGTCACCGCCGCGAAGACCGCGGCTCCGACGACGCCGACGACGTCCGGTGGCGGCGTGCCCGCGCGCCCGCGCCGCAAGCGCGTGCCGGCGCTGTGGAAGCACAAGGCGCTCTACCTCATGGCAGTGCCGGGGATCCTGTACTTCATCCTCTTCAAGTACGCGCCCATGGGCGGGCTCGTCATCGCCTTCCAGGACTACCTGCCGTTCCTCGGCATCGGCGGCAGCCCGTGGGTCGGCTTCGACCACTTCGTGCGCTTCTTCTCCGAGGACACGTTCTACGTCCTGCTGCGCAACACCCTGATGATCTCGCTGGGGATGCTGATCTTCGCGTTCCCGGTGCCGGTCATCCTGGCGCTGCTGCTCAACGAGGTCCGCACGAAGTGGTTCCAGCGCAGCATCCAGTCGGTCGTCTACCTGCCGCACTTCCTGTCGTGGGTGATCGTCGTCTCGATCTTCTACGTGCTGCTCACGACCGACGGCGGGTCCGTCAACAACCTGCTGGTCTCGTGGGGCTTCGACCCGGTCCCGTTCCTCACCGATCCCGACTGGCTCCGGCCGATGTACATCTTCCAGGAGATCTGGAAGGGCGCCGGCTGGGGCACCATCGTCTATCTCGCCGCGATGACCGCGGTCGACGTCCAGCTCTACGAGGCGTCCGAGCTCGACGGCGCGGGCCGGATGCGCCAGGCCTGGCACATCACGCTGCCGGCCATCCGGCCCACCATCATCGTGATGTTCATCCTCGCCATCGGCGACTTCCTGGAGCTCGGCTTCGAGCACATGTTCCTCGTGATGAACTCCCTGAACCGCGACGTCGCCGACATCTTCGACACCTACGTGTACACGGCGGGTATCGAGAACGGGCAGCTCAGCTACGCGGCCGCCGTCGGCCTGTTCAAGGGGCTCGTCGGCCTCGTCCTCGTGGTCTTCGCCAACCGCCTCGCCAAGCGGTTCGGCGAGGAGGGCGTCTACTGATGTTCTCCTTCGAGGGCTTCGTGCGGATCGACGCGATCTGTCGCGGCATCTTCCGGGTCGCGGCCCTGAGCGTGCTGTGGCTGGCGACGACGATCCTCGGGCTCGGCCTGCTCGGGTTCGGCCCGGCGTCGTACGCGACGGCGAAGTCCGTGGACCGCTGGCTGCGGCACGGCGAGACGCCCCCGCTCGCCCGCACGTTCGTGGCCGACGTCCGCGAGCGGACAGGCGAGGCGATGCTCGCCGGTGCGGTCGTCCTCGGTGCGGGCGGCGTGATCGTCACCAACGTCTTCCTCGCCCCGACGTGGATCCTCCAGGCGGTCAACGTGCTGGCGCTCGTCGTGCTCGGTGTCGCCACCGCCTACGTCTTCCCCGTCATGGCCGCCACCGACATCGCCACCACGCGGCGCCGGTTCGCCGCAGCGCTGCTCATCGGCTTCGGCTCGCTGCACTGGACGATCATCGGCGCGGCCGCCGTCGGCGCGGCCTGGTGGCTGCTGTGGACGTACGCCACGCCGCTGCTCCTGCTCTTCGGGGCCGGGCTCCCGGCGTTCGTCGTCGGACTGGTCACCCGCATCGTCTTCCGCCCCCTGGAGGAGTCCCCGGAGGTCCCGGGCTCCACCCACCGTTCCTTGCACCACCCGATGATCTCGCCTGCGACGGAGCAGGTGTCATGAGAGGAGCAGTACCCATGCGCAAGACCCTGTTCGCCAAGGGAGCGGCCGCGGCCGCGGTGGCCGCGCTCGCGCTCACCGCTTGCGGCAGCAACGGTTCGGGCGACGACGACGGCAAGGCCGACGACAGCCCGATCACCTGGATGTCGATGCTGCACACCCCCGTGACGCCGGACGCGGACGGCCCGATCCAGACGGCCCTGGAGGAGTACACCGGCCAGGAGTTCAAGATGCAGTGGGTCCCGGACGCGTCGAAGGAGGAGAAGATCAACTCCGCCCTCGCGTCCGGCCAGCTCGCCGACATCGTGTCGCTGACGGTCACCGACAGCACGACCGTGCGTCAGGCGCTCAAGGCCGGGCAGTTCTGGGACGTGGAGCCCTTCCTGAAGGACTTCCCGAACCTGGCGAAGATCGACCCCGACACCCTCGAGGCCGCCAAACTGGACGGCAAGCTCTACGGGGTCCCGTTCCAGAAGATCAAGACGCGCTACGGGGTCGTCGTCCGCCAGGACTGGCTGGACCACCTGGGCCTGGAGACGCCGCACACGATCGAGGACCTGGAGAAGGTCGCCGTCGCGTTCACCAAGGACGACCCGGACGGCAACGGCAAGGACGACACCACCGGGTTCATCGACCGCGAGGAGAGCTTCCTCGTCGGCTTCCGCTCGCTGACCGGGTACTTCGGCGCGGGCGACAAGTTCTCCGTCGACGACTCGGGCCAGGTGCACGCCGCGTTCGCCAGCGACGAGTTCAAGCAGGCGATGGAGTGGTACCGCGGCGTGTACGAGCAGGGCGCGGTGAACCAGGAGTTCGTCACGGTCCAGAAGCAGAACCAGCAGGACGCGATCGCCCGCGGCAAGGGTGGCATCGTGGTCACGGGTCTGTTCGAGGCGAAGAACTACGTGGACCTCGCGCAGAGCGCCGACCCGAAGACGCCCATGAAGTGGGCGCTCGTCAACGACATGACGCTCGACGGCCAGCCGCACCACATCATCACCGACACCGGCGGCGGCATGGGCGGCTGGCTCGCCCTGCCGAAGTCCGAGGTGAAGGACGAGGCCGAGGTCAAGAAGGTGCTGGGCTTCCTCGACAAGCTCATGGACGAGGAGCCGTTCGGCCTCATGACCAACGGTGTCGAGGGCACGCACTACTCGCAGGACGCCGACGGCGTGGTGACGATCGAGGACCAGACCGCCTGGGAGCAGGAGGTGCAGCCGTACTCGTCGTCGCGCCCCTCGGAGAAGATCGTCACCTACAAGAGCACGAAGCCCTACGTGGACGAGGCCAACGAGAAGATGGCCGCGCAGGAGCCGGACGCCGTCATCAACCCGACGCAGTCGCTGAGCTCGGAGACCTTCGACCGGCAGTGGTCGACGATCGAGGACAAGGCGATGGACGCCTACAACCGCTACCTCACGGGCCAGATCGAGATGGCCGACTACGAGGCGGTCGTCGAGGACCTGCGCGGCCAGGGCCTGGACGACATCGAGGCGGAGTTCACCGCGGCCTACGCCAAGGTGAACGGCTGACCTTCCCGAGTCGGTGAGCGGGCGTCCGGCCCCGAGAAGGCCGGACGCCCGCCCGCCGCACCAGGCACCACCGAGAGGCCACACGTGCACACCCTCGACGAGACCCTCGCGACGACGACCCTGCAGGCCGCGATCGACGACGCCGCGGCGTCGGGCGGCGGCACCGTGGTGGTGCCCGCCGGAACCCACCGCACGGGAGCCCTGCGCCTGCGCTCGCACGTCGAGCTGCACCTCGAGGCGGGCGCGCGGCTCGAGTTCGTGCCCGATCCCGCGCTCTACCCGCCGGTCGAGGCCCGCTGGGAGGGCGCCAGCTCCACCATCCACCAGCCGTGCGTCTACGCGCACGGCGAGACCGACGTCGCGATCACCGGCCGCGGCACGATCGACGGCGGCGGCGCGGCCTGGTGGGACACGTTCCGCCACGACCGGGAGTCCCTCGTGCACCCCCGGCCCACGCTCGTCGGGATCCACGAGTGCACCCGGGTGACGATCCGCGACGTCACCCTCACGAACTCTCCCGCCTGGACCGTCCACCCGCTGCTGTGCGAGGACGTGAGCGTGTCCGGCGTGCGGATCCACAACCCCGCCGACTCGCCCAACACGGACGGCATCAACCCGGAGTCGTGCCGGAACGTGCGGATCAGCGACTGCCACATCGACGTCGGCGACGACTGCATCGCGATCAAGGCGGGCACCGAGCGCACCGCCGAGCGCGTGCCGTGCGAGAACATCACGATCACCGGCTGCACGATGGTGCACGGCCACGGCGGCGTGGTGCTCGGCAGCGA
Organism: Isoptericola nanjingensis; assembly: GCF_050311635.1. Lineage (NCBI taxonomy): Bacteria > Bacillati > Actinomycetota > Actinomycetes > Micrococcales > Promicromonosporaceae > Isoptericola > Isoptericola nanjingensis. The sequence continues at coordinate 96,175 of NZ_JBNOZL010000005.1, forward strand.
GATGAGCGGCGGCATCCGCAACGTCGTCATCACCGGCTGCGTGTTCTCCGGCACCGACCGCGGGATCCGGCTGAAGTCGCGCCGCGGGCGTGGCGGCGTCGTCGAGGACGTGCGCGTGGCGAACGTGATCATGGACGGGGTGCTGTGCCCGTTCGTGATCAACCCCTTCTACTTCTGCGGACCCGACGGCAAGGAGCCGTGGGTCGGCGACCGGTCGCCGCACCCGGTGGACGACCGGACGCCCGCGTTCCGGCGGATCCACCTGGCCCACGTGACCGCCCGCGGGGTGCATGCCGCGGCGGCGCACCTGTACGGCCTGCCCGAGGCGCCGCTCAGCGAGATCACCCTCGACGACGTGGCGATCTCGTTCGCCGAGGACGCGGTGCCGGGCGTCCCCGCGATGGCGGCGGGGGTCGAGGCGGTGGCGCGCGCGGGCATCCGTGTCGGGTACGTGGCCGACTCCGCCTTCACCCGGGTGCGGGTGGTCGGGGCGGTCGGCCCCGAGGTGACGGCCGAGGCGAGCCCCACGCTGCGGCTCACCGACGTGACCGGCCGGATCGAGCGGGACGACACCGGCGTCTCCCGCGCGTCGAGCACGCCTGCGACGGAGCAGGCGACACGAGAGGAGCACCTCGCATGAGGAAGAACCTGTTCGCCAAGGGTGCGGCCGCGGCCGCGGTGGCCGCGCTCGCCCTGACCGCGTGCGGCAGCGACGGGTCCGGCGACGACGACGGTGCGGCGGGCGGCCCCATCACGTGGATGGCGACGCTGCACACGCCCGTGACGCCGGACGAGGACGGCCCGATCCAGACCGCGCTGGAGGAGCACACCGGCGAGGACTTCAAGGTCCAGTGGGTGCCGGCGGCGTCGTCGGCCGAGAAGCTCAACGCGGCGCTCTCGTCGGGCGCGCTCGCCGACATGGTGTCGATGGCGCCGGTCGACAGCTCGACCGTGCGGCAGTCGCTGACGTCGGGGATGTTCTGGGACGTGGAGCCCTACCTGAAGGACTTCCCGAACCTCGCCGAGATCGACCCGCAGACGCTGGACGCGGCCCGCCTGGACGGCAAGCTCTACGGGGTGCCGTTCCAGAAGATCAAGGCGCGCTACGGCGTGGTGGTCCGCCAGGACTGGCTGGACCACCTGGGCCTGGAGGTGCCGCACACGATCGAGGACCTGGAGAAGGTCGCCGTCGCGTTCACGAAGGACGACCCGGACGGCAACGGCAAGGACGACACCACCGGGTTCATCGACCGCGAGGAGAGCTTCGACCTGGGCTTCCGGTCCCTGTCGGGGTACTTCGGCGCCGGCGACGACTTCGAGGTGGACGACGCCGGCCAGGTGCGCTCGACGCTCGACGGCGACGCCTTCAAGCAGGCGATGGAGTGGTACCGCGGCGTGTACGAGCAGGGCGCGGTCAACCAGGAGTTCGTGACGATGCAGAAGACGAACCAGCAGGACGCCATCGCGCGCGGCAAGGGCGGCATCGTGGTCACGGGCCTGTTCGAGGCCAAGGGCTACCTCGCGCTCGCGCAGGACGCGGACCCCGAGACGCCCATGACGTGGGCGCTGGTCAACGACATGACCTCGGGCGACGTGCCACGCAGGATCCTCACCGACACGGCCGGCGGGCTCGGCGGCTGGCTGTCCTTCCCGAAGTCGGAGGTGAAGGACGAGGCCGAGCTCCAGCGGGTGCTCGGGTTCGCCGACAAGCTGCTGGACGAAGAGGCGTTCGGCCTCATGACCAACGGCGTCGAGGGCACGCACTACTCGCAGGACGCCGACGGCGTGGTGACGATCGAGGACCAGACCGCCTGGGAGCAGGAGGTCCAGCCCTACTCGTCGTCGCGGCTGTCCGAGAAGGTCGTGACCTACAAGAGCACCGAGCCGTACGTCGACGAGGGCAACGAGAAGATGCTCGAGAACGAGCAGTACGCCGTCGTCAACCCGACGCAGTCGCTGTCCTCCGAGGCCTACGACCGGCAGTGGACCACGGTCCACGACGCGGCCAAGGACGCCTACAACAAGTACGTCGTGGGCCAGATCGAGATGGCGGACTACGAGGCCGCCATCGAGAAGCTCCGCGGGCAGGGTCTGGGCGACATCGAGCAGGAGCTCACGGCCGCCTACGCCGAGGTGAACGGCTGACATGGCCATGACCGACACGCCCGCCCGCCGCGCCGCCGGCGACGCCGCGCCCGAGCCCGCCGGTCCGGCGGTCGTCGTCCGGCGCACCGTCGAGCTCTGGGTGGCCGGGGTGGCGGCGGCCTTGACGACGCTCTCCCTCGGCGCGTTCACCCTCGTGGTGAACGGCGTCGACGAGGCGACGTTCGCCGACACGCTCTACCCGTTGCTCGCCGACGGCGGGGTCGCCGGCGCGGCGGGCGTCCCGGTCGACGCCGCCTACGAGGCCACGCGCACGCTCGCGGCGTGGTTCAGCCTCACCGTGCCGGTGGTGCTCGGGCTCACCGTCGTCGGCTTCGCGCTCGCGCGCCGCCGCCCCGCCCGACGCACGACCGGGTGGTGGTTCCTCGCCGCCGGGCTCGCCTGCCTCCTCGGCAGCCAGCTCCTGCTGTACCCGATCGCCTTCGGGTTCTTCGTCACCGCAGGGCTCTTCGCCCTGCGCACGACCGACCAGCATTCCGACCAGCCCCGAACCGGGAGTTCCAGATGAGCAAGATCGCCGCGGCAGCGCCCGCCGCACGGCCCCTCCGCCCCACGGGCCGGACCCGCAAGCCCTCGGTCGGGGTGCGCGTCTTCCAGGTCGTCAACGTGGTCGTCCTCACGGGCTTCGCGCTGCTGTGCCTGATCCCGTTCCTCAACGTGCTGGGCAGCTCGCTCGCCACCCCGGGCGAGATCGCGACCCGGCCGTTCATCCTGATCCCGCACACGTTCACGCTCGACGCGTACCGGTACATCCTGTCGACGTCGACGATCTTCCAGGCGATGGGGGTCTCCGTCATCGTCACCGTGGGCGGGACCTTCCTCAGCCTGCTGGTCACGGCGCTCATGGCGTACGCGCTGTCCAAGCGCTACCTCAAGGGCCGGCGGGTGATCAACTTCCTCGTCGTGTTCACGATGCTGTTCAGCGGCGGCATGATCCCCACGTTCATCGTGGTGCAGAAGCTGGGGCTCATCGACTCGCTGTGGTCGCTGATCCTCCCGGTGCTGATCAACGCGTTCAACTTCGTCATCATGCGCAGCTTCTTCCAGGGCATCCCGGACAGCCTGGAGGAGGCCGCGCGCATCGACGGCTGCTCGGACCTCGGGGTGTTCCTGCGGATCGTGCTGCCGCTGTCCCTGGCGTCGATCGCGACCATCGGCCTCTTCTACGCCGTGTACTACTGGAACACGTACCAGGCGGCCATCCTCTACATCAACGACTCGGAGAAGTGGCCCATCCAGGTGCTGCTGCGTCAGATCGTCATCGTCGCGTCCGGCATGAACGCCGACGAGAGCGCCGTCGACGTCGTCCCGCCCGCGCAGTCGGTGAAGATGGCCGTGATCTTCGTGGCGACGCTGCCGATGCTGCTGGTGTACCCGTTCATCCAGCGGTTCTTCGTCAAGGGCGCGCTGATCGGCTCGGTCAAGGGCTGACCCGGGGATCGTGGTGGGCGCTTGTTCGGCGCTGTTCGCGAGACGAATAGCGCCGAACGAGCGCCCACGACGATCGGGTGGTGTCAGCGGGAGTAGGCCGCGTGGAACGTCCACCGCGGGTCGAGCGTCTCGCCGAAGCCCTGCGACTGGACGGCGAGGGCGCCGTCGTCGGCCAGGGCCAGGCGGAGCCGGAGCGTGGCCAGCTCGTCGCCGTGGGTCCCCGCGCGCACGTCGAGGGTGCCGGGGGCGGACCAGCCCGCCGTGACGACCGCCGGCTCCTCGCCGATCCGGGTCGTCAGCGGGCCGGTCGTGTCGAGCGCGATGGACCAGCCGTCGGACGACGCGATCGTGCCCCCGGCGGCGTCGACATCGAGCGTCAGGTCTGCCGGGCCAGAGCCCGGGGTGCGGCCGGTCCAGGTGCCGGCCAGCGGACGCGCGTGCGCGGCGTCGTGCCTCGGGGTGGGCCAGGTGAGCGTCGTGACGGCGGCTCCCGCCGGTGGCGCGGCGGCCTCCCCGCCCGCCCGCGCCAGCTCGCGCGCGGGCCCGACGAGGTGGTCGAGGACGAGGTCCAGCAGCTTCTGGTCGCCGCTCGCCGCGGCCTGCGAGTCGGCGGTGACGACCACGGTGACCCCCGGCTCTGGGTCGCCGTAGACGATCTGCCCGCCCATCCCGAACATCAGCCAGCCGCCGGCAGGCGGCAGCCACAGCTGGAACCCGTACGCCGCGCGGAACGGCCCGCCCCAGGTCTGCATGGCGGGGTCCGACTGCGGCGACGTCGCGGCCGCGAGGTATTCCGCCGGGAGCAGCCGCGCGCCGTCGTGCACGCCGCCGTCGTTGAGCAGCCGGGCCAGGCGGGTCAGGTCGTCGGGCGTGCCGATCAGGCCGGAGCCGCCGTGGCTGAAGCCGTCCGGGCCGGGCAGGAAACGTAGGCCGGGGGAGATGCCGAGCGGGTCGAGCACCCGCGGGCGCAGGTAGTCGGCGAGCGTGCCGCCCGTGGTCCGCTCCACGAGCGCGGCCAGCGTGTACGACGCGCTGGTGTCGTACGTGAACAGGGTGCCCGGCGGGTGCGTGGGCTCCACGCGGAAGTACGACTCCAGCCAGCCTCCGCCGCGCACCTTGTACGTCGTCGAGCGGTGCGGGCCGACCATCGCGAGCATGTGCCGCAGCGTCGTGGCCTCGAGCCACGGGTGCGGCGGGTGGCCCGCGACGAGGTCGGGGAAGTGCCGCACGACCGGGTCGTCGAGGGACAGCCGCCCCTCGGCGGCGAGCAGCCCGACGGCCAGGCCGGTGACCGTCTTGGACACCGAGAACATCCGCTGCGGGACGTCGTGGCCGCGGGTGGGTGCGACGGCGGCGACACGTCGGTCGTCGCCCACGCGCACGTCGAGGGTGTGCAGGGCGATGTCGTGCGCGACGGCGCGCTCGACGAGCGGGTGCAGGTCGATCATGGCACCAGCCTAGTAATCGCTTTCCCGCCGTGCCAGGGTCCTCGTCGCGCCCGTCGGGGGCGCGGCGAGGACCAGGCTCAGACCAGGTCGCGGACGGCGGCGTACTGCTCGCGGACCACAGGGCGCGGGTCGGCGTCCAGCGTGGTGGCGACCGTCGTCGACCAGGCGGGCGCGGCGACGTCCGGGTCGGCCGCGGCCGCGAGCACCCAGGCGGCCTGGCGCGCGGCGCCGTCGGCCACGTACTCGCCCGGCTCGGGCACGCCGATCGCGAGGCCGAAGACCTGCGTCGCGACCTGCTGCACCGCGGGGGACTGGGCGGCGCCGCCGATGAGCATGACGCGCTCGATGGGCACGCCCTGGGCGCGCAGCGCGTCGAGGCCGTCGGCCAGGCCGCAGAGCATGCCCTCCACGTAGGCGCGCGCGAGGTGCTCGCGGGTGGACGTCGCGAGGCGGACGCCGTGCAAGGTGCCGGTGGCGTCGGGGCGGTTGGGGGTGCGCTCGCCCTCGAGGTAGGGCACGAGGACGAGGCCGTCGGCGCCGGGCGGGGCGGCGAGCGCGAGGTCGGCGAGCTCGTGCACGTCGACGTCGAGCACCGCGCGGGCGGCGTCGAGCACGCGGGCGGCGTTGAGGGTGACCGCGAGCATGAGCGCGTTGCCGGTGGCGTCGGCGAAGCCGTTGATGGCGCCGGAGCCGTCGGCGGTGCGCGTCGGCGCCACCGCGGACACGACGCCCGACGTGCCGATCGAGATCGCGATGTCGCCGGGGGTCATGCCGAGCGCGAGGGCCGCGGCCGCGTTGTCGCCGGCGCCGGGCCCGATGAGGGCGCCGCCCTCGACGTCCGCGCCGGCGACCGACGCGTGCGCCACGCCGCCCGCCTCTGCGGGGCCGAGCACGCGGGGGAGCGTGACGTCGTCGCGCCCCAGGGCGAGCGTCAGCAGGTCGGGGCGGTACGCGCCCGCGCCGTTCTCTGCCTCGGCGTCGTAGTAGCCGGTGCCGGACGCGTCGGAGCGGTCCGTGACGAGCGCGTCGAGCCGCGGCCCGAGCGGCGACTCGCCCTCGGGGCCGTAGCCGGCGATGCGCCAGGTCAGCCAGTCGTGGGGGAGCGCGACGGCGGCGACGCGCGCCGCGTTCTCGGGCTCGGCGTCGCGCAGCCAGCGCAGCTTGGTGACGGTGAGGGACGCGACGAGCACGGACCCGACGGCGTCGGCCCAGGCCTGCGCGCCGGCCTCGCGGTCGCCGTCGCCGAGCTCGGCGATCAGGTCCTCGGCCGCGGCGGCGGAGCGGGTGTCGTTCCAGAGGATGGCGTCGCGGACCACGCGGCCCTCGGCGTCGAGCGCGACGAGGCCGTGCTGCTGGCCGCCGACGGCGATCGCGGCGACGTCGTCGAGGCCGCCGGCCTCCTGCGCCGCGGACCGGAACGCGTCCCACCAGTGCTGCGGGTCGATCGACGTGCCGTCGGGGTGCTTCGCGGTGCCGGAGCGCACCAGGGCGCCGGTCTCGGCGTCGCGGACGACGATCTTGCAGGACTGCGTGGACGAGTCCACGCCGGCGACGAGGGGCATCGTTGCGTCTCTTTCAGGCGGGTCGGGTACCGGAGAGCGTTGTGGGCGCTCGTCTGGCGTCGTTCGCGGGGCGAACTGCGCCAGACGAGCGCCCACAACACTCGGGCGGGGTGGGTTGGTCAGCCGATGAGGTGGCGCAGCGCGAGCTGGTGCAGCCGCACCAGACCGTAGTCGCGCTCGGCGACCGCGTCGACGTCGAGGTCCTCGTAGGCGGAGCGGTCGGCGAGGAAGGCGTCGAACGACTCGCCCTCGGCCAGCGTCGGCTCGCCCAGCTCGAAGATGCCGGCGTGCTCGAACGCCTTCTGCACCTCGGCGTCCTCGCGGTACGCCTTCGACTTGGCGGCGAGCATGTCGTAGGTCTCCATGTTCGCCTTCGCCGACTCCCAGACGCCGTCGAGGAACTCGGTGCGGCTGGGCTTGTAGTCGAAGTGGCGAGGGCCCTCGTAGCGCGGGCCGCCGTTGGGGAAGCCGTTCTCGAGCATGTCCACCGTGAAGAACGCGCTCAGCAGGTCGCCGTGACCGAAGACGAGGTCCTGGTCGTACTTCGGCCCGTGCTGGCCGTTGAGGTCGATGTGGAACAGCTTGCCCGCGTACAGCGCCAGCGCGAGGCCGTGCGTGTAGTTGAGGCCGGCCATCTGCTCGTGGCCCGTCTCCGGGTTGAGGCCCACGATGTCGCCGTTGTCGAGCGTGTCGATGAGGGCGATGGCGTGGCCGATGCTCGGCAGGAAGATGTCGCCGCGCGGCTCGTTGGGCTTGGGCTCCAGCGCGATGCGCAGGTCGTAGCCCTTCTCCTTGATGTACGCGGCGACGGTGTCGATGCCCTCGGCGTAGCGGGCGTGCGCGGCGTGCAGGTCCTTGGAGTTGTCGTACTCCGTGCCCTCGCGGCCGCCCCACATGACGAACGTCGAGGCGCCCATCTCGGCGGCCAGGTCGGCGTTGCGGAGCACCTTGCGCAGGCCGTAGCGGCGCACCTCGCGGTTGTTCGAGGTGAACGCGCCGTCCTTGAAGATCGGGTGCGTGAAGGTGTTGGTGGTGACCATCTCGCAGACGAGACCGGTCTCCTCGGAGGCCTTCTTGACCGCGTCGATGTGCTTCTGGCGCTCCGCGCCCTCGGCGCCGAACGGGAAGACGTCGTTGTCGTGGAAGGTGAAGCCCCACGCGCCGAGGTCGGCCAGCTTGCGGATGGAGTCCGCCGGGTCCAGGTCGGGGCGGGTCGCGGTGCCGAACGGGTCGGCGGCCGGCCAGCCGACGGTCCACAGGCCGAACGAGTACTTGATGTCGCTCACGGATCTCTCCTCGTCGAGTTTTGTTGTACGGCTGAACTATTGCGCGTCGCTGGGCTAGAGTCAACACGTGCCAGCCACCTCGACGACGACGCCCGCAGCTGCTCCTCGCGTGCCCGACGGCGCGGCCGCGTCGCGCCAGCACACCCTCCGCGAGCGGAACCTGCGACTCGTCGCCGCGGCCGTGTTCGAGGCCTCCGCACCACCGTCGCGCGCCGACGTCGCCGCCGCCACTGGTCTCACCCGCGCCACCGTCTCGACCCTCGTCGACCGGCTCGTCGCCGGCGGGCTCGTCGCCGAGCTGCCGCCGGTCGCGGCGCAGAAGGCCGGGCGCCCCGCCGTCCCGCTCGTGCCCGCCGGACGGTCCGTCGTCGGGCTCGGGCTCGAGGTGAACGTCGACTACCTCGGCGCGCGCGCCCTCGACCTCGTCGGGGACGTCGTCGCCGAGCGCGTCGTCACCGGCTCGCTGCACGACTCCGACCCGCGCGAGGTGCTCGCCCGGCTGCGGACCCTTGCCGCCGAGGTGGTCGCGGAGGTCGAGGCCGCCGGCATGCGCGTCGCCGGGGCGCGGCTCGCGCTGCCCGGGCTCGTCGACGTGCGCGGGGGGCGGCTGGAGGTGGCGCCCAACCTGGGCTGGTCGTCCGTGGAGCCCGTGCCGGAGCTCGACCTGCGGACCGGTGACGGCGACCCGCTCGACGTCGAGGTGGCGAACGAGGCCAAGCTCGCCGCCCTGGCCGAGCTGGCGGGGGACGTGCCGCCGTCCTTCCTCTATGTCTCCGGCGACGTCGGCGTCGGCGCGGGGATCGTCGTCGACCGGCACCTGTTCCTGGGGGAGCGGGGCTGGAGCGGCGAGATCGGGCACGTCGTCGTCGACCCCGCCGGCCCGCGCTGCTCGTGCGGCGCCACCGGCTGCCTCGAGCAGTACGCCGGCAAGGAGGTGCTGCTGCGGGGCTCCGGCCTGCCGTCGTCGGCGCCGGTCCACGCGATCGTCGACCTGCTGCGCGCCGGCGACGACGCCGCCCTCGACACCGTGCGCCGCGCCGGGCGTGCCCTGGGCGCCGCGCTGGCCACGTTCGTCAACCTCGTCGACGTCTCCACCATCGTGCTCGGCGGCGCTTACGCCGAGCTGTTCGGCTGGGTGGGGCACGTCGTCGGAGGGGTGGTCGAGGAACGTGCTCTCGCTGCGCCCTTCGCACCCGTCGACGTGCGCCCCGCCGCCGCCGGCCCGCACGCCGCCCTCACCGGCGGAGCGCGCGAGGTGCTGCGGTCGGTGGTCGCGGACCCGGCGCGCTGGGTCTGACGTCGGGCGGATCGTGTCGCCCCGAGGGTTCCGTCTGGGCGGCAGTTCGGGTCCGGGTCGGCAGTTCGAACTGCCGACCCGGACCCGAACTGCCGACGCGAGCGGCTGACGCGGCCGTCGCGTCGTCGGCGCGTACCGATGCCGGTGGTTCGGGGCGCGGGCGCTAGGCTGTGGGTCGCCTTCTTCGTCGAAGCGGCATGCGCTTGTAGCTCAGTGGATAGAGCAACCCTCTCCTAAAGGGTAGGTCGGAGGTTCGAATCCTCTCAGGCGCACTTTGGTAAAGAGATGTTCATATGGCCAGGTCGAACCCTTCGTCAGAAGTGATGCCGGAGTTCTTGGGGCGGTCGTACGCTGACGTCGTGACCTCCCCTGACGTCGAACCGCGCCTGGACTCCGCCGACCCGGCGGAGCAGTTCGCCGCCTACCTCGACCACTACCGCGCGGTGGTGGTCCATAAGCTCGACGGCTTGACCGAGGCCCAGCTGCGCGAGAGCCGGCTGCCGTCGGGCTGGACCCCGCTGGAGCTGCTGACGCACCTGGTGCACATGGAGCGGCGCTGGTTCGTCTGGGGGTTCCTGGGCGAGCAGGTCGCGCACCCGTGGGGCGACAACGTCGACGACGCCCCGGAGAGCCCCTGGCACGTGCCCGACGACGTGAGCCGCGACGAGCTGGTCGCCGCTCTGCACGCGGGCGGCGCGCGGACACGCGACGTCCTGGAGAGCCACGACCTCGTAGAGCGGGCGGCCGTCGGCGGGCGATTCACCGTGGACGACGAGGTGCCGACGCTCCTGTGGATCTGTTTCCACGTGCTGCAGGAGTACGCCCGGCACGCCGGGCACCTCGACGTCGTGCGGGAGCTGGCGGACGGCTCGACGGGGGAGTAGCACCTGCTACCTCGCGGGGGCACGTACTACCTCGCGGGGCGCGGTACTACCTCGCGGGGGCACGTACTACCTCGCGGGGCGCGGTACTACCTCGCGGTCAGTCCGCCTGGGCGTGCGCGATGTGCGCGAGCTGCCGCCACACGAGCACGAGGGTGACGCCGGCGCCGACGAAGCCGAACCACATGGGCGCGGTGAGGCCCCAGTGCTCGGCGAGCACGCCGCCGATCGCGTTGCCCACGACGATGCCGCCGAACACGCACATCATGTAGACCGAGCCGACGCGGCCCTGGAAGCGGGTGGGCGTGGCGCGCTGGCGCACCGTGTTGGACACGGTGCCCCACACGAAGGAGTAGGCGCCGAAGACGAACAGGATCGTCATCGCGGCCCAGCCGGTCGTCGCGAGGGCGAGGGCGAGGTGGAACAGCACCTCGAGCGTCAGGCACACCTTCATCAGGGCGGACAGCGACCACCGCCGCTCGAGCGAGCCGTACGAGAACGTGCCGATCAGCCCGCCGACGGCGGCGGCCGTGGTGAGCAGTCCGTACCCGACGGGGCCCATGTGCAGGTAGTCCAGCGAGTACTTCACGAGGATGCCCCACGGCGCCGCCCACGTGGCGTTGAAGACGAGGATCACCAGCGCGAGCGTGCGCACGGGCGGGTTGGTCCAGATCCAGCGCAGCCCCTCGGCGATGTCGTGCCGCACCTTGCGGGGCGTGGCCGGGTCGGCGCCGACGGCCGGGGGTACGGGCGTGAGGACGACCTTGCTCACGAGCAGCACGGCGAGCAGCACGGTCAGCACCTGCGTGGCGAACGGCCACGCGGCGCCGGCCGCGAAGAGCGCGGCGCCGAGCGGCGGCCCGACGAGCTGGTTCGCGGTGAGGAACCCGGCCTGCAGGCGCGCGTTGCCGGTGCCGAGGTCGGCGGGCCGCACCAGCATGGGCAGGAGGGTCTGGGACGTGGTGTCGGCGAAGACCTCGGCCACGCCCATGAGCAGCATGGCCGCCAGGACGACGCCGATGTTGACGTGCCCGGTCACGATCACCACGCAGAGCGCGGCGACGACGACGGCGCGCAGCAGGTTGGCGACGATGACGAGGCGGCGCCGGTCGAGGCGGTCGGCGAGCACGCCGGCCCACAGGCCGAACACGAGCCAGGGCAGGCGCTGCAGCATCGCGGCGAGCGCGACGAGCATGGCGGAGCTCGTCTGGGAGGCGACGAGGAGCGGTCCCGCGGCAAGGGCGACGCCGTCGCCGATGTTGCTCACCCACGACGCCGACATCAGCCACCGGAACCCGGTGCCCATGCGCGCGGGAGCTACCGCCTCGACCATTCTTCTCACGGGCGCCCAGCCTAGGTGCCCGGGGCAGGCGCCTCTCCTCTGATTTTCCTCAGACGGGTTGCAGGGTTCGCCCTCGTCCCTTATTGACGTCGCCCCTGCTTGGCGGCACACTCTCGGTGACAGCGCGCATCGCCCGCCCCCTGCGCGGTGCGCGCTGTCCCTTGCCGGGCCGAGCCCGGCCCGACGCCCCTTCGGACCCCCCGCCGAGGGGGCGTCAACACGCTCCCGTCCCTCGCGCCCCGCGCGGGGTCCCCCTGAAGCGCGTGCTCCGGCGGTTCCTCGGCGCGCCGACACCGGCGCGGCGGCAGGCCGTTCTACCGTGCTGGCGTGAGAGCCGCCCGACGATCCACCGCCACGACCGCGGTCGACCCCTCAGCCGGGGCACCCGCCGCGCCGGACCCGTCCCTGCGGACGGGCGCGGACGGCGGCCCGGCGGCGGGACCCGACCATCCCGACGACACCTCCGCGCGCGAGGCCGGCGACCGTCGGTCCCCGCGACCGCCGGGGGCGTCCGGCGCCGACGGCCGCCGCGAGAGCGCGTCGTCCGCAGCGGCGGCCTCCGTCGAGGCCGCGACGCGCCGCTGGCGCGCCTCCCTGGTGGAGATGGTGGGCGGCTCGTCCCTGTCCGACGTCGGCCTCCTCGGCGAGGCGATCGTCGACCTCTCGAAGGCGCACCCGAACGGGGTCGCCGGGCTGTTCGCGGGGCGCCCGACCCGCCTGTCGAACCTGGTGCGCGAGGGCGAGGCGCTGCCCGCCGCGCGGCGTCGGGCGCGGGCCGTGGCGGCCCGCGCGGCCGAGCACGCGTCCCGGTACGGCGTCGCGCCCACCTACCTCGCGATCGGCGTCGCCACCTGGACCGAGCACGACGACGGGCCCGAGGTCCCGTTCGGAGGTGGCGGGCCGCAGCGGCACGACGTCGCGGCGCTCGCGCGGGTCGCGTCGTCGGGCACGACGGCGGCCGCCCCTGCGGACGGCGACCCGGCCGACGACGCCGACCCCGGCGACGGAGACGGGGCGGAGCCGGGCGCAGCACCCGCGAGCGACCAGGACGGCGCCCCGGCGACCGGCCCCGCCGAAGGCCCCGCGGCGCCGGAGGACCAGGACGCCGAGGGACCCGCGCTGACGACGTCGATCCCCGTCGTGTCGATGGCGGCCCGCGAGCCGGCTGCCGCGCCGCGCGCGACGCCGTCGGACCCCGACGCCGCGACGCCCGCCGGCCGCGTGGTGCACGCGCCGGTCGTGCTGCGGCCGGTGACGCTCACCCCGCGCGGGGACGGCGGCGCCGACTACGACCTCACGCTGGAGCCGACGGTCGAGATCAACCCCGTGGTGGCGCGCACGCTGCGCGCGCACGGGGCGCTGCTCGACCCGGCGGCGCTCGCCAAGGCGACGTTCACGCTCGCCGGCTTCGACCCGACGGACGTGCTGGCGCGGGTGGCGGCGCTGGGCGAGGCCGTCCTGGACGACTTCCAGCTCGACCGCCGCGTGCTCGTCGGCACGTTCGTGCACCCCGGGCAGGCGCTGGTCGACGACCTCGACCAGCTCGCGCCGTCGCTGCACCGGCACGAGGTGGTGGCGGCGCTCGCCGGGGTGGACGACGCGGCGCAGCGGCTGGCCGCGCTGGAGCTGCCGGCCCTGCGCCGGGGCGACGCGGACCCGACGCGCGAGCGGGGCGTGGGCGACCTCGACCCGCAGCAGCGGTCCGTCCTGGACGCGCTGGCCACGGGCGGGCACCTGTTCGTCGACGCCCCCGTCGGCTCGGACGTCGCGGGCACCCTCGCCGCCGTCGTCGGCGAGGCGACCGCCGCGGGCCGCTCCGTGCTCTACGTGACCGGCCACCGGCGCGCCGCCGACCGGCTCGCGCTGCGGCTGGAGTCCCTCGGCCTGGAGAGCCTGCTGCTCGACGTGCCGCCGCACCCGACGTGGCGCGAGGACGTGACGCGCCGGCTGCTGTCCGCGATGGCGAGCGAGCCGGAGCAGGTCGACGTCGACGGCACCGCGCGCGTGCGCGACGCCCTGATCGGCACGCGCTCCCAGCTCACCGGCTACATCGAGGCGCTGCACCAGCCGCGCTCGCCGTGGCAGGTGTCCGCGTACGACGCGCTGCAGGCGCTCGCGCGCCTGACCGCCGAGCGGCCCGCGCCGTCGACCACCGTGCGGCTCGCCTCGGAGTCGGTGCTCGCGCTGACGCCGGAGCGCCGCCGCGAGGTCGCCACCGGGCTGGAGCGGGCCGCCGCCCTGGGCGCGTTCACCCTGCGACCGGCGTCGACGCCCTGGTACGGGGCGCACCTGCTGACCGACGACGACGCCCGCCAGGCGCTGGTGCGCGTGGAGCGGCTGCGCGACGTCACCCTGCCGCAGCTGCGCCGCCAGCTCGCGTACACGGGCGAGGTCACGGGCCTGACGACACCGACGACGGTGCGCGGCTGGGGCGAGCAGCTCGCGATGCTCGGCGGGATGCGCAGCACGCTCGACCTGTTCCACCCGATGGTCTTCGAGCGGACGGCGGCCGACCTCGTGCAGGCGACCGCGTCGCGGCGCTGGCGGGCCGAGCACGGCATCGAGATGGGCTGGTTCGCGCGCCGCCGGCTGCACAAGCGCGCCAAGGACATGGTGCGCCCCGGCGTGCGGGTCCCGAACCTGCACGAGGCGCTGGTGCAGGTGCAGGAGCAGCGCGACGTCTGGGCCGAGCACGCGCAGCGCGGCGGCTGGCCGACCCTCCCCGAGGGGCTCGCGTCCATCGAGGACACGTACGAGGCCGTGCGCATCGACCTCGAGGCGCTCGAGCCCGTGCTGGCGCCGACCACCCTGGGCGGCCACCTCCTGGACCTCGACCTGGACGGCCTCGCGGAGCGGCTGCAGCGGCTGGCGGGCCACGCCGACTCGCTGGCCGTGCTGCCCGAGCGCACCAGCCTGCTGCGCGCCGCGCGGACCGCCGGCGTGGGCGACCTCGTGGACGACCTCACCGACCGGCGCGTGCCGGGCGACCTCGTCGCCGCGGAGCTGGAGCTCGCCTGGTGGTCGTCCGTCTTCGAGCAGCTGCTCGCCGGCGACCCGGTGCTCGCCGGGCAGGACGGCGTCGGGCTCGACGCGCTCGCCCGACGCTTCCGCGACCTCGACCGCGAGCACCTCGCCGCGCTGTCCCAGCCGGTGCGCGTGGCGGCACGGGCGCACCTCGGGACCGCGATGCGCGAGGACCGGGACTCCGCGGAGGCCCTCTTCACGGAGCTCATCGAGGGCCGGCTGACGACGCTGCGCGACCTCGCGGAGCGCCACGGCGACGTCCTGCGGCGCCTCCGCCCCGCGCTGGTCGCGACGCCCACCCTGGTGCCGCACCTGCTCCCCGAGCACCGCACGGCCGACGTCGTGATCCTCGACGCGGTGCAGCACGTGCCCACGGAGGTCGTGGTGCCCGCCCTCGCGCGCGGACGGCAGGTCGTCGTGGTGGGCGACCCGCGGTCGGCGTCCGGCACCAGCGTGCACGAGCTGTCCGCGCTGCTGCCCACGGTGACGCTGCAGCCGCACGAGCACAGCCGCGACCCGGAGCTGACCCGCCTGCTCGCCGCGCACGGGTACGAGGGGCTGCTGCGCCCGGCGCCCCTGCCGCGCGCCGAGCCGCTGGTGCACCTCGACGTCGTGGAGGGCACCGGCATGCCGGACCCGGTCTCGGGCAGCGTGGAGAGCACGCAGGCCGAGGTGGACCGCGTGGTCGAGGTGTCGATCGAGCACGCCCTGACCCGCCCGGAGGAGACGTTCGCGATCGTCACGGTGACGGCCGCGCACGCGGACCGGGTGCGCGAGGCGCTGCTCGCGGAGGTCCGGTCCAACCCCGCACTGGCGCCGTTCTTCTCGGGCTCGCGACCCGAGCCGGTCGTCGTCGCGGACATCACCGGTGTGGCCGGGCTGTCGCGGGACACGGTGCTCCTGTCCGTCGGCTTCGGTCGGACACCGCACGGACGGGTGCTGCACCGCTTCGGCGTGCTCGGCGAGGCCGGGGGAGAGGCCATGCTGGTCGGCGCGCTGGGCGCCACCCGCAAGCGGCTGCACGTCGTGTCCTGCTTCACCGCCGACGCGCTCGACCCCGAGCGCCTGCGCAGCGCCGGCCCCCGGCTGCTCGTCGAGACGCTGGAGCTGGCCGAGCGCCGGTCCGGCGTCGCCGACCAGGTGCGGCTCGGCAACGGCGTCGACGTGGGTCGCGCGCCGGACCGCCTGCTCGTCGACCTCGGCGAGCGGCTGTGGAAGCTCGGCTACCTCGTCGAGACCGACTACGGCGCCACGGACGGCGACCGCATCCCGCTGGTCGTAGGCCACCCCGACCTGCCGGGCGAGCTGCTCGTCGCCGTGCTGACCGACGACGCCGCCTACGTCGCGGAGCCGTCCGTGCGAGTGCGCGACCGGCAGCTCGCCGAGCGGCTGGAGCGCCTGGGGTGGGTCGTGACACAGGTCTGGTCCGCCGCCGCGTTCCTCGACCCCGACGGCGAGGCCGACCGGGTGCGCCGGCTCGTGCAGCGCGTGCGCGACGAGCGGATCGGCACCGCCGGCGGCGTCGTGCCCCCGCGCGAGGTCGTCGTGCCGGTGCTCCCGGACGAGGACGAGCCGCCCGTCGACCTCGGCGTCGCGCCCGACGTCGTCGAGGTCGCCGCCGAGGACGTGGCTGCGGCGGCGGTGCGGAACGACGATCTCGAGACCGCCGCGATGGACGCCGCGACCGTCCTGGACCGCGATGCCGCCCCGGCGGACGGCGCGGCGGTTCAGGACGACGTGACCGCGAACGGGGGCGCGCCGGAGGCTGCCGCCACGGACGGCGACGACGCGAGCGCCGACCCTGCCGAGGACGCCGCTGCCGACCCCGCCGTCGAGGAGGCCGCCGGCGTCGCGCCCGCGGACGAGGCGGACGCCCGGACCCCCGCCGGGGACGAGGGCGAGGCACGGCCCGAGGCCTGACCGGACCCGCGGGCGATGCCCGACAATGGTCGGGTGAGCGACTCCACCGCACCGGCCGGCCCGGCGTCCGGCACTCCGACGGGTGACCCGACCCCGCGCAAGCGGGCGCGGCGCCGTGCGGTTCGGCAGGGCACGGAGCGGGAGACGGTGCCGGGCGAGACCGCCGACGACCGCGGCGGCCACGACGACAACGACGACCGCCTGCTGCGCGACGTGCCGCCGCACTGGGGCCGACGCTGACGACGCCGCCGGCCGGCCCCGGAGACCAGGTCTCGACGGGCTCGGCCGGCGGCGTCGGTACCGCGGTCAGTACTGCGAGCGGCCGGACTGCGCGGCAAGCAGGTCGCGGATCTCCTGCAGCAGGACCGTGTCCTGCGCCAGCGGCGCCGGCTCCTCCTCCTGGCCACGGGCGCGGCGCTCGGCGAGCTTGTTCAGCGGCATCACGATGGCGAAGTACAGCGCGGCCGCAATGATGAGGAAGCTGAGGACGGCGTCGAGGAAGCCGCCGATCGACAGCACCGAGGGGCCGACGCCGTCGTGCGCGCCGCGCAGCGTGATGTCCCAGAGGTTGGTCAGGTCGGGCTTGCCGAAGATCGCGCCGATGATCGGGTTGAGGATGTTATCGACCATCGCCGTCACGACGGCGGTGAACGCGCTGCCGATGATGATGCCGACGGCGAGATCGACGACGCTCCCTCGCATGATGAATTCCTTGAAGCCTGTGAACATGCTCTTCACGTGATTCCCCCTGTGGTGCGGCAGGCCCGGGCGAGCCGGGCGTGGGCTGACGGTCGCCGATTCTCGCGGGGGACGCGGCGGGCTGCAACGGCGACCGCGGTCGGTCATCGCACGAGCACCGCGCCGACGGTGCCCCCCCCGGACGCGGCGGACAGCCCCGGCGCCTCGTCCTTGCTCACCGCCACGAGGGTGACGTCGGCCTCCTGGGACGGCGGGGTCGCGCCCGCCAGCAGGCCGCCGTCGACCGGCTCGACGGCGTCCGGCCGCGGCAGGACGAGCGCCCGCCGCGCGAGGTAGGCGTCGTCCCGCTCGGCGTCACCCTCGTCCGCACGGTCGGTGCCGGCGGCCCGCGCGGCCTCGCCGGTAAGGACCAGGTCGACGCGGTCGCCCGGCCGCAGCCAGCCCGCCGCGGTGTCCTCCAGGCGCACGGGCACCACGACGGTCCCCCGTGGGGCCTGCGCGACCACGCCGCCGCCGGGCAGCAGCCCCGGGTGAAGGGGGAGCCCGGCGGGCAGCGTGGTCACCGGTGTGCGCCCGACGAGCTCGACCGGGTCCGTGGCGACGCCGTCGGGGGCGAGGCCCACGTCCACGGGGACGGTGGTGAGGTCCGCGGCGGCCACGGGCTCGCCCGCCGGGAGCGCCCGGGCGGGGACGACGACGTCGACCGTGGGCGCCGGGGCCGGTCGCACCGCCTGCACGACGGCTGCGGCCGCGAGGCCGCAGCAGACGGCGGCGAGCACGAAGCGCACCCGCCAGAGGAGGGAACGCAGCCGGCGCGCGACCCGGCGCCGTCCGGCCGGTCCGCCGGGGCCGGGCGGACGCGCCGACCCGGCCCGTGGTTCCTGGGCGCGGCGGGTGTCGGGTCGGGGGAGCGTGTCGAGCAGCGGCATGCGGGCGACGCTAGGTCGCCCGGTCCCTGGACGTCGGTGTGGTGCGACAACCTGTGGACGGCGCCGGCCTGGGGGCAGCGTCCGGGGTCGGTACCGCCGCGGCGGTGTCGTCGACCGGGCGCCGCCGGACGATCAGGAGGAAGCGGCCTTGGACGTGCTGGACGACCCGGACGACGAGGTGCTCGACGAGCCGGTCGAGGACGAGCCGCTCGAGGACGAGTCCTTGCCGGAGCTGCCGGAGCTGCTGGAGGAGCCGCTCGACGACGAGGAGCTCGAGGACGAGCCGGAGCCCTTGCCGGACCCGGACCGCGAGTCGGTGCGGTAGAAGCCCGATCCCTTGAACGTCACGCCCACGGAGCCGTACTGCTTGCGCAGCGTCCCGCCGCACTCGGGGCAGACGGTCAGCGAGTCGTCCGTGAACGACTGGTGGACGTCGAAGGCGTGGCCGCAGTCGGCACACCGGTATGCGTAGGTGGGCACGTGATCTCCTCGTGGCGGACGCCGGCACCCGCCGGGAGGGGCGCGATGCTGGCACTCAGGTGATGCGAGTGCCAATCATACGCCGGACGGTAGTCTCGCCTGCGTGTCAGCGACCGTCACCCCTGCAGAACCCGGAAACCCGTCCGAGCCCGACCTCTCCCAGGACGTGACGGAGACCGGGGAGGCACCCCGCCGGCGCTCGCGGCTCCGCAGCGCCGTCGTCGGTATCGCCGTCGTCGTGGTGCTGGCCCTCGTGGCCGGCACGGTCTTCACCGTCGTCACGCTGCGCCGTCCGCTGCCGGACCACGAGGGCTCGCAGCAGGTGCCGGGTCTCAGCTCCGCCGTCGAGGTGCGACGCGACGCGCAGGACGTGCCTCAGGTCTACGCGGACACCCCCGAGGACCTGTTCCGCGCCCAGGGCTACCTGCAGGCGCAGGACCGCTTCTTCGAGATGGACTACCGCCGCCACGTGACGTCGGGCCGCCTCGCCGAGCTCGTCGGCGACGTCCCGGAGGCGATCGAGGCGGACAAGGTGACGCGCACCTTCGGGTGGCGTCGCGTGGCCGAGCAGGAGTGGAACCTCATCTCGGACGAGTCGCGCGACTACCTGCAGGCGTATGCGCAGGGCGTCAACGCGTACCTCGAGAGCCGCGACCCGGAGGAGCTCGGCGTCGAGTACACGGTGCTCGGGGCGCGCGTGGACGTCGCCGAGCCCGAGCCGTGGGACCCGGTCGACTCGCTCGCCTGGCTCAAGGCGATGGCGTGGGACCTGCGCGGCAACTACGACAGCGAGCTCGACCGGGCCCTGGCGTACAGCACCCTCGGCGAGACGGACCTGGTCGACGAGCTGTTCCCGGCGTACGGCGAGAGCGGCAACCGGCCGGTGCTGCGCAACCGCGACCTCGACAACGAGCGGCCCGCGCAGGCGTCGGGCGACGCGACGGACGGCGACGACGCCGGTGCCGACACGGGGACCGACGCCGAGCTGACGTCGGCCCTCACGGGTCGCGCGACGGGCGGGGCCGGCGAGGCGACCGCCGCGCTGGGCGCCGCCGTCGAGTCCACGCGCAGCGCGCTGGACGCGGTGCCGGTGCTGGTGGGCCGCGGTGACGCGGCGGGCTCCAACTCGTGGGTCGTGTCCGGGGAGCACACGGAGTCGGGCGAGCCGATGCTCGCGAACGACCCGCACCTCGCGCTGACCGCCCCCGGGATCTGGTCGCAGGTGGGCCTGCACTGCAACGAGGTCTCCGCCGAGTGCCCGTTCGACGTCGCCGGGTTCTCGTTCGCCGGCTTCCCCGGCGTCGTTATCGGGCACAACGGCGACCTCGCGTGGGGCCTGACCAACATGGGCGCCGACGTCACCGACTTCTTCATCGAGCGCGTGCGCGGCGACACGTGGCTGAAGGACGCCGGCGCGGAGCAGTGGGAGCAGCTCGACACCCGCAAGGAGACCATCCGGGTCGCGGGTGGCACGCCGGTCGACATCACGGTCCGCAGCACCGAGCACGGCCCGATCGTCTCGGACGTGCTCGAGGTCGGGGACGTCGTGGGCTCGCCCACCTCGGAGGGCACGGAGTTCGGCGAGTACGCCGTCGCCCTGCAGTGGACGGCGCTGCAGCCCGGCCGCACGGCCGACGCCGTCTTCGCGTTCGACACGGCGAAGGACGCCGACGACGTGCGCGCGGCGGCCGCGCTGTTCGAGGTGCCGGCCCAGAGCATCGTGTTCGCCACCACGGACGGGCACATCGGGTACCAGGCGCCGGGCCGCATCCCGGTCCGCTCCGAGGTGAAGGGGCCCGTGCCGTCCGACGGCACCTGGCCCCGCCCCGGCTGGGACCCGCGCTACGACTGGCAGGGGTGGGTGGACGCCGACGACATGCCGCGCGCGCTCGACCCGGAGGAGGGCTTCGTCGTCGCGGCCAACCAGGCCGTGCTGCGCGACGGGGCGCGTCCTTATCTCGCGGACGACTGGGACTACGGGTACCGCTCGGAGCGCATCCGCACCCTGCTTGCCCAGCAGATCGCGTCCGGCCGGCCGTTCACGGCAGAGGACATGAACCGCATCCAGAACGACGACTGGTCGGCGTTCGCGGAGGCCCTCGTGCCCACCCTGCTCGACATCGACCTCGACGACTCCTACGTCGCCGCCGGGCAGGACCTGCTCGCGGACTGGGACTACCGGATGGACGCCGACTCCCCGGCGGCCGCCTACTTCGCCGCCGTGTGGCGCAACCTCCTGCAGGAGGCGTTCTGGGACGACCTGCCCCCGAGCATGCGCCCCGACGGCGGGTCGCAGTGGCTCCTGGTGGTGAAGTCGATGCTGGACCGGTCCGAGGACGCGTTCTGGGACGACCGCACGACGGCGAACGTCGTCGAGTCGCGCGACGAGATCCTCACGCGGGCCCTGTCCAGCGCGCGTCGCGACCTCACGGTCGAGCTGTCCAAGGAGCCGACCGACTGGGACTGGGGCACGCTGCACACGCTGCAGCTCGAGCACCCGGTGATCGGCGGCGAGGCGGTGCCCGGCCTGGTGCGCGACCTCGTCAACCCGGACCCGGTGAGGATGCCCGGCGGCTCGTCCATCGTCAACGCGACCGGGTGGGACGCCGGCACCGGCAGCTTCGCCGTGACGACCGGCCCGTCCATGCGGATGGTGGTCGACATGGCCGACCTGGACGCGTCGACGTGGGTGACCGTCACCGGGGTGTCCGGCCACCCGGCGTCGTCGCACTACGACGACCAGCTCGACGAGTGGGCCGCGGGGAAGACCTTCGCGTGGCCGTTCACCCGCGAGGCGGTCGAGGAGTCGGCGGAGACGCGCGCCACGCTCGTGCCCTGACCGGCTGGGCGGCCGACGAGCACCCGACGAGCCCCGGACGTCCCGACGTCCGGGGCTCGTCCGCGTCTCGGCTCAGAAGTCGTCCGCGAAGGCCTCGCCGTAGGCGTCGGCCCAGGCGAGCCGCTGCGCCAGGTCGTCCGCGTCGACGACCTGGTCCGATCCGGCGGCGGGCGAGGTGGTCGTGGAGTCCTCGAGCAGCGCGATGCCGGTGACGGCGGTGGCGGTCGCCGCGACGAACGCGACCCCGAGCGCCACGACCGTGCGGCCCGGGCCGCGCCACCAGCGGCGCACGACGCCGTGCGGCTCGGCCGGGTCGTCGGCCCGGGCCGACGACGGGGCGTCACCCGCGCCGTCGTCGACGGTGGCGGCGAGGAGGGCGTCGAGCTGGCGTGGCGTCAGCCGCTCGAACGCCTCGACGACGGCGGGCGACAGGCTCCGGCCGGCCCGGCGGTCGGCCTCCCGGAACCGGTCGAGCGCCTCCTGGTCGGCGCGGTCGAGGCGGGGTGCGGTGGTCATGGTGTGGTCTCCGAGCTCTCGTCGAGGTGGGTTGTCAGCGGCCCGGCGCGCGCGTGACGACCTGCTGGACCACCCAGCCGTTGCCGTCCGGGTCGGCGAACGACGCGTAGGTGGCGTAGCTGTCGGCGGCCGGGTGGGGGCCGGGCACGCGGTGGGCGTCCCCGGCCCAGTGGAAGACGCCGTCGGCGTCGTGCCAGAGCTCGCTCACGTCCGCCCCGCGGTCGCGGAGCTCTTCGCGGGCCGCGGCGATGTCGGTCGTGACGAGGTGCAGCCCTTGGAGCGAGCCGGGGGCGGCGTCGGTGAGGTGCTCGCCGAAGATGACGGACGCCCCGGATCCCGGGGGAGTGACCTGGACGACGCGCAGGCCCCGCTCGCTGCGGAAGTCGGCGTCGAGGCGGAAGCCGAGCGCCGTGTAGAAGTCCTTCGCGCGGTCCACGTCGGAGACGGGAAGGACGACGATCTCGAGGGCGAGCTCCATGGTGTTCCTCCGTGTTCTCGGAGACCGGCGTCACCGGTCTGACTGGTGACGAATCTGCCCCGATCGTCGTCACCTGTCAAAGTGGTGATGGTCACGCGGTCCCGTCTTGCGTGACCGAACGTCACCTGCCAGAGTGGTGACGTGATCCATGCCTTTCCCTGCGGCACCCTCGCGCTCGACTTCGTCGGCACGCTCCGCGCGCGCCGCAACGACGAGCCCACCGAGAAGCTGGCGTCCGCCGCGGACCTCGACGCGTGGTGCGTGGAGTCGGGACTGCTGTCCGCCGCCCCGTCCTCGGGCGCGTCCGACGTCGAGCGCGCCGTCGAGCTGCGGGAGGCGGTCTACGCGCTGATCTGGGCGCGGCTGCACGGCCGGCCGCTGCCCGCCGGGGCGGTCGAGACGGTCAACCGCTACGCCGCGGACGCCCCGCTGGTCCCGGTGCTGACCGATGCGGGGTGGTCACGTGCCGGTGGCCCCGGGCAGGTGCTCTCCCAGCTCGCGCGCGAGGCCGTCGAGATCGTCGGCGGGGACGCCGCCGCGCTGCTGCGCGAGTGCGGGCGGCCGGAGTGCACGCAGGTCTACCTCGACCATTCCCGCGGTCGGCGCCGTGAGTGGTGCTCGATGGCCACCTGCGGCAGCCGGATGAAGGCGGCTGCCTACCGCGCGCGGCAGCGCGCGGGCGCGGACGCCTGAACCGTCAGGCCCCGGCGGCGGGGAGCTCCCGCCAGCCGTCCGGCGTGACGACGGCGTGCACGGGCACGTCGTGCTCCTCGGCGGGCAGCGGGTGGGTGGCGGAGTCGTAGAGCTCCTCGGGGAACACGAGGGCGACGACGGGCACGCCCGGGCGGCGGATCTTCAGCAGCCGGTCGTACCAGCCGCCGCCCTGGCCGAGGCGGACGCCCCGGTCGTCGACGGCGAGGGCGGGCGCCACGACGACGTCGGCCTGGGTGATGGCCTCGGCCCCGAGTGCGGGGCCGCTCGGCTCGGGCGGCCGGCCCGGGGCGCGCTCGAGCAGGTCGTCGGGCCCGGCGTACTCGGCCCAGTCGCGGGCCAGGCCCGCGCCGAGCACGGGCAGGAGCACCCGGGCGCCGCGCGCGGCGAGGTGCTCCAGGAAGACGTGCGTGCCCGGCTCGGTGGGGCGCGAGACGTAGGTGGCGACGACCGCGGCGTCGCGGACGGCGGGCACCGTGGCGAGGACCTCGGCGAAGGCGTGCGCGGCCTCGGCCCGCAGGCGCGGGGAGCGCTCGGCGCGGTGCGCGCGGATGGCCCGGCGGAGCTCTTCCTTGGCGTCCGCGGCCTCCATCCCGGCGACGACGGGGTACGGCTGGTGTGCTCTCGATCCGTTGCGGTCGCCGTGCATGGGGCCATTGTGGCAGGGTCCCGTCCGGGGAGTTCCCGGCGCGCGCCGGAGACGCCGAGAACGGCTCCGGCCCGCGGGCAGGGGTGGGAGCGTCGGGACGGAACGAGGTGGCATGACGCACAAGCTCGCCCGCGGATGGGTCGTGTCCCGGCCGTGGCCGGTGACGCTGCGCGAGGACGGACCCTCGGGCACCGTCGTGCTGCGCCCGCTGCGCCGCAAGGACGGCCCCGAGTGGTTGCGCCTGCGGTCGGCGAACGCGAGCTGGCTCGAGCCGTGGGAGGCGACGTCGCCGGGCGAGCGGCCCGCCGTGTCGACGTTCGGCGACTACCTGCGTGCGCTGACCACCCAGGCGCGCGCGGGCACGACGCTGCCGTTCGCCGTCGAGCTCGACGGCGCCCTGGTGGGGCAGCTCACCGTGTCCCAGATCGTCTACGGCTCCCTGTGCTCCGCGAGCATCGGGTACTGGGTGTCGCGCGAGGTCGCGGGTCGTGGCGTCATCCCGACGTCGGTCGCCATGGCGGGCGACTACTGCCTCGCCGTGCTCGGGCTGCACCGCATCGAGATCAACATCCGCCCCGAGAACGCCCCGAGCCTGCGGGTGGTGGAGAAGCTCGGGTTCCGCGACGAGGGCGTGCGCGAGCGCTACCTGCACATCCAGGGCCGGTGGCGCGACCACCGCACGTTCGCCCTCACCACCGAGGACGTGCCGGAGGGCCTCCTGGCCCGCTGGCAGCGGGTGCGCGACGGCGGCTGACGCCGTCCCGCGGTCCCCGGACCCGCGACCCGACCACGGACACGCCGCGACGGCGTGCGTCGGCGGCGTCGTCCCGTCCCCTACCGTCGTGACGTGGAAACGTCGGCGGCAGGACTCGCGGTGCTCGCGCTGTTCGTCCTGTGGCTGGGCTTCTGGGTGCCGCACCGGCTGCGGCACCGCCAGCAGCTGCAGGACGCGCGGGTGGACGACAGGTTCTCCGGCGGGCTCCGGGTGCTGGCGGTGGCGGGTGCGGGCGGCACGCGCGGGGTGACGACCCCGACCGGCGGCGCGACGCCGCTGCTGGTGCCCGGCACGTCGTCGGAGGGCGGACGAGGGGAGCGACCGATGGGTCTGGACGACGACGGGGGCGCGTCGCGCGCCCTGACGGCCCCGCGCGCCACGGGGCAGGGCGAACGGCCCCGCGAGTCCCGCCTCGCCCTGTTCGAGCAGCGCGCCGCGAGGGCGCGCCGCCGGCTCCTGCTGACCGTCCTCCTGCTGCTCCTCACGATCGGCGGCTGGGTCGTCGTCGGGCTCGGCCTGGTCGGCTGGTACGCCGCGGCCGCGCCCACCGCGCTCCTGCTCGTCGTGCTGGTGCTGGGCCGCGTCGCGGTGCTGCAGGCCCGGCGCGCCGACGCGCGCTGGGTCGCGGATCGCAAGGCGGCGCAGCGGCAGGCGACCGAGGCGAGGGCCCTCGCCAACGGCGGACCGCACGCGCCGCGCAACCGCCCCCGGGTGACCGGCCACGCGGTGCGCCCGTCGGCGACGCACACCCAGCTCATCCCGCGCGTGTCGGCATCTGCCGACCAGGCCTCGGCCCGCGCCGTCCCGCGCACGACGCGGCGCACCGAGCCCGCCTCCCCGAGCGCCCGCGTGACCGTCCCCGCCGACGGCGCGCGCGGCGAGGAGAGCGCGGAGCCCGAGCCGGCCACGCGCCGTCGCGCCACTGCGTCGTCGGAGCGCCTGGTCTTCGACGTCCGCGCCGACGAGCGGCCGCCGGCGCCGGAGCCGGTCGTCGTCGTGGACCCGGGGGAGGGCGGCGACGCCGTACCCGCCGGGCCGCCGCCCGTGGGCAGCGAGCCGTGGGAGCCCGTGCCCGTCCCCCTGCCGACCTACGTCACGAAGCCGGCGGCGCCTCGACGCGAGCCGCGGCCGCTGCCGACCGTGCCCGCGGGCCGTGCGATCCCGGCAGGCGAGGCCGCACGCGGCGCGGCGCTGGCCGCGACCGTCCGTGCGACGCTCGGACCGACCGCGACGCCCGCGGGGGCACCGGTCGCGGAGCGGGCCGGCACCCTGGACGCCACGTCGTCGACCGCCGACGCGACGGCGGACCTGACGGCCGTCGACGAGCCGCGGCCGCGCACCGAGACCCTCGGACTGCCCCTCGACGAGATCCTCGCCCGCCGTCGCGCGGCGGGCTGAGCCGATTTGGCGACCTGCCGTCACGGGGTGCTAATGTTGGCACCGCTCTCGGGGCTATGGCGCAGTTGGTAGCGCGTCTCGTTCGCAATGAGAAGGTCGGGGGTTCGAATCCCCCTAGCTCCACCGGCTGAGGGCCGCTGACCACCAGGTCAGCGGCCCTCTTGCTTTTCCCGGGGCGCCCTGACGAAGGGCGAGAACCATGGAAATGCCACGCCTTGTGCCACGCGAAGTGCGCGGCCCGGAGGGTGCGTCCGAGGACGATCCGGCGGTGAGGTACACCGGCTCACACCTACGGGGCATGGAAGCCAACGACCCCGGGACCAACGTGTCCCATACCCCGATGTGGACGCTCGACGAGCTGTGCGAGAAGTTGCACACGACGCCGCGCGTCGTCCACGCCTGGCGCCGTCGCGGGACGGCGCCGAAGGCGTACAAGGTCGGCCGGCACCTGCTGTTCGACGAGAACGACATCGCGACCTGGCTGTCCGACCATGCGTCGGAGCGCCCCGGGAACCGGGCGGCCACCAACGCGGCCGCTGACGACGGCGACGGGTCGGGGTGGTGATCGCTATGTCGGCGAGAAGGCTCAAGCCCGGCGAGCACGGGGAGATCTTCGTCTATCGGACCGGCACCAAGTGGCGAGCCAAGGTGCGGGTGCGGCTGCTCGACGGCGACGACACACAGGTGTCTCGCACGCGCGACTCCGCCGTCGAGGCGAGGCTGGCGGTGCAGGCCGCGATCGTCGAACGCCTGGGCGCGGCACGGGGGTCGGCGGAGCTGCGTCCGGACTCCAAGGTGGGGCTGGCGTGCCGGCAGTGGGTGAACGAGATGCGGGCGCGCACGGCGTGGCCCAACCCGCCGGTACTGCCCCAGACCGTCGACGAGTACGAGCGGGTCCTGGGGAACCACGTCGTGCCGCACCTGGGCAAGCGGCGGCTGAACGAGCTGACCCCGGCGGCCTGCCAGCAGTGGCTGGACGGGGTCCTGGCTCGCGGCCGGGCCGGCGGGAAGCACGACATGCTCGCCACAGCCATCCAGGCGCGAGCCGCGCTGGTCGCCGTGCTCGACCGCGCGGTGATCCACGACGCGCTCCGGGACAACCCGGCCCGCAAGACGATCGCGCCGGCCAAGAAGAGGCCCGAACCGGTGGCCATGTCCGCGCTCGACGTGGCGCGCCTGCGCAGAGCGACGCGCGACTGGCAGGCCTCGAGGCAGAGCCAACCGGGCCCGAAGCCGACAGGGCACCTTCCGGCCGTGGTCGACGTCATGCTCGGCACCGGCCTACGGATCGGCGAGGTGATGGCGCTGCGATGGGGCGAGGTGAACCTGTCGCCGGACGGGCTGCCGACGATCGCGGTCACGGCCACGATGGTCGACATCAAGGGGCAGGGCACCGTGCGACAGGAACGACCGAAGACCGACGCCGGCCAGCGCTCGATGATCGTGCCGCGGTTCAGCGCCGAGGCGCTGGAGTCGATCCACCCGGCGGTCACCAGCGCGGACATGCCGGTGTTCCCCTCACGGACGTTCCGCGACGGCCGGAACGTCGGCAGGCCGCAGACCCCGGCGAACCTGCGCCGGTCGCTGCGCGCCGCTCTGGCGGCGGCGCAGCTCAGCGGGGTGTACCCGCACCTGCTGCGCAAGACGGTGGCGACGGTCGTGGCCCGCAGGATGGGCGTCGCGGAGGCCGCGGCCCTGCTGGGTCACAAGATCGACGCCGGGGTGACCGGGCGCCACTACATCGAGCGACTCCGTCTGGCGCCGGACACCTCCGCCGTGCTGCAGGAGATGGTCGAGATCGGCGAGGCGGAGCTGATACGCCAGGAAGTCGGGGATGCGAGCGGCGTCGGCTGGGAACATGTCGATGAGGTGCGGCGCCCGGCCGTCACCGCGCTAAGGGCGCCCTTCCCCGCACCGATCGGATGGGTCCAGCCGACGCTGCCTGACGACCCTGATGGAGGGTGGTAGGCCGCCGCGTCCGGATGCGCGACCAGGCTCGACGCCCGTCGTGATCAGGCGCTCTTCGGCACCGTTCCGCGACGGGTCTCGGTGGCAACCTCGAGGAAGACCCGGAGGGACTCGACCGTGCGATGGAGCGTCGCCCACGTGTCCTCGTCGAGGTGCGGGCCGACGACGGCGGGATCGAACTGGAGGATCGCCGAGGCGCCATCCAGCACCGACGAGAACTCGAGCGCAGACCCGCGTCCTTGGGCTGCTGTGACTGCTGGGTGGTTGGAGGCGCGGGTCGGTTTCTGTGCGTCCTCCAGCCGTCCGCCGTGGTCGCTCTCGACGAGGGTCAGGTGCTCCGCCTCGTCGACGTCCGCGGGAGTGGCGTCGAAGAGCGTGGCGGCCCACGACCGGTGCTTGCGCTCCGCGTCTTCCTCGGCCAGACGAATCGCGGCCCTGACCCGGTTGACGGCCGGCGCAACCCCGGCGCCCTGTCGTAGCTCCTCGACCTCGGCGGAGGCGAGCTCGCGCACCGGCTTGGGGAGGTCGAAGTCCTTGGAGACGCCAAGCATCCAGTTGATCCGTTCCAGGCGGGTGTAGGACGCCGCGCCGGTGACCGTGCGTGCCGCGATGCGGCGTACATCTCCGACGCCGCGCGGTGCCGCCGCGTGGGCGGCACCGCCCGACCCGCCGAACCGCGACGACTCCTGCCGTGCCCGGGCCTCTTCCGCGAGGACGCCCTTCAGCTCGGCGTAGAGGGCTGCCGCTTCGACCTGGTTGAGCGGCTCGCGGAGCGCGTTCTCGTCGCGCTCGGCCATCAGGATCGTCAGCCGGTCGGACAGTCCCGTGCGGATCCACACCGGCACTGATCGCCACTTCAGCTGCCTCGCGGCCATGAGCCGCCGGTACCCGCACAGCAGCACGTTGCCGTCGGTGATCGTGATCGGCTGCAGCATCCCCACCTCAGAGATCGATGCGGCGAGCGCGTCCAGGTCGCCGAGGTCCTTGCGCTGCCGGTGCCCGACGACGATCCCGTGAATCGCGCACTTGGAGTGGAGATAGTTGTCGGACGGCCGGTTCATGGCGACGCCCCCGTGGTGGATCGGGACTGACGAACCTGAGGCTGCCCGCGCCCCGTCCGGGCCGAACAGCGGATCCCGCACCAGCGGCGGGTGAGTCACAGCGTTGTGCTTTCCCACGATCGTGCGCCCGGCTCGTCCGCAACGTCAAGGGCCGGATGCCGCACCGCGGCGACGGCACGCCCGCTCCACAAGCCCCTCGGGTACAGGCGATCCCACCTGTCCATCGGAGGTGATCGTCGTGTCCACCGATCGCAGAGATCTCACACCTCAGGCAGTTGTGGCGCCGGGCCGCCGGACCGCTTCTGACTCGTGCTCCACGCTCGGACGTGTCCGCGGCGGTGTTCGATGACGGTGTCGGTGCGCAAGATGAGCGCGGGCAACGGGTATGAGTACCTGACGCGCTCCATCCGTAACGCGGACCTGGACGCCGCGCCGGTGGTGGGTGCCGCGGCGGGGTCGTGGGTGGATCCGGTGGCGGCCTACTACGCCGAGGCGGGCACGCCGCCGGGCTTCTGGCTCGGGGCGGGGGTGCTGGATCTGGGCGGTGGCCGCGCGTTGCGCCCGGACGATCCGGTGACCACGACGCACCTGCGGCGGCTGTTGGGTGAGGGCGTCGATCCCGTGACAGGTAAGCGGTTGGGGCGTCGGTATCCGAGATTCGTCCCGGTGCAAGAGCGGATCGCGGCCCGCGTCGCGCATCTCGCCGCGGACCTGTCGGGCGAGGCCCGGCAGACGGCGGTGGGGACGATCACGGCCGAGGAGGTGAGGGCGGGGGATCGGACCGCGACGGCGGGGTTCGACCTGACGTTCTCGGTGCCGAAGTCGGTGTCGGTCGTGTGGGGGCTGGCCGACCGCCGGACCCAGGGCCTGATTCTGGCGGCGCACCATAGGGCGGTGGCCGAGACGGTCGGGTTCATCGAACGGCAGGTGGCGGCGACGCGGGTGGGCGCGGATGCGGGGGACGGGTCGGTCGCGCAGGTGGACGTGACCGGGTTGGTGGCGATGGGCTTCGATCACTGGGATTCGCGGGCCCATGACCCGCAGCTGCACACGCATGTGGTGGTCGCGAACAAGGTCCGCGCCGTGGTGGACGGGAAGTGGCGCACGCTGGACTCCCGGGCACTGTTCAACGCGAACGTGGCGTTCTCGGAGTCCTACAACGCGGTCCTGGCCGACAGGCTCACCGGCACCCTCGGGGTGACGTGGTCGCGCCGGGTGCGAGGGCGTGACCGTAGCCCGGCGCTGGAGATCGACGGGGTCCCGGACGGCCTGATCCGTGAGTTCTCCTCGCGGTCGGTGGAGATCGAGCACTGCGCCGACGACCTGATCCGCGAGTACCGGCGGGAGCATGGCCGGCACCCGTCGCGGCGGACGATCGTCCGGCTACGGGCGCTGGCGACGCTGGCGACA
Organism: Isoptericola nanjingensis; assembly: GCF_050311635.1. NCBI lineage: Bacteria > Bacillati > Actinomycetota > Actinomycetes > Micrococcales > Promicromonosporaceae > Isoptericola > Isoptericola nanjingensis. The sequence goes on from NZ_JBNOZL010000005.1 coordinate 126,442, forward strand.
CGGCCACCGAAGACACTCAAGTCCCTGGGCGAGCTGACCCAGCGCTGGCACGAACGGGCGTCGCACGTCCTGGGGCGGGACTCGAGGACGTGGTCGCAGGCGCTGATCTCCAGCGTGGTCGACAGCCTCGGAGCGGGGCGGTCCTACACCGCCGGCGAGGTGCCGGACGACGCCATCTCTTCCGCGGCGGGCGTGGTGCTGTCTGTCGTTGGCGAGAAGCGCGCGACGTGGCGGCACTGGAGCCTGTGGGCCGAGGCCGAGCGGCAGACGAACGCGTGGCGCTTCCAGACCGCGCAGGATCGGATCAATGTCGTGGGCCGGATCGTCGCCGCAGCGGAAGCCGGGTCGGTGCGGCTGACGCCGCCCGAGCTGGCGCCGACACCGGCGTTCCTGCGCCGCGCGGATGGTACCTCGAGCCTGCGGCCCCGGCACGCCACCGTCTACACCTCCGAAGCCGTGATCGCCGCAGAGGAGAGGCTGCTTGCCTCGAGTGCCGACACCACCGGTCCCGGCGTCACGGGAGTCTTGTCGCGCTTTGTGGCGGACGACGCCGTCGCCCAGGGCGTGGTGTCCAGGCCCCAGGCCGATGCCGCCGTGTCCGTCGCGACGTCGGGACGGGTGCTCGACGTGCTGGTCGGCCCGGCCGGCACCGGAAAGACCAGGACCATGCGTCTTCTGCGCACCATGTGGGAGAACACGTACGGCACCGGGTCCGTCGTCGGGCTGGCACCGTCCGCGGCCGCGGCTCAGGTCCTCGCCGCGGACCTGCGGATCGGATGCGAGAACACCGCCAAGTGGCTCTACGATCACGCTGCCGGTACGACGGCCTTCCGGTCGGGGCAGCTCGTCATCGTCGACGAGGCCTCCCTCGCGGGCACGCAGACCCTCGATCGACTTGCCCGGCATGCCGCCGCCGTCGGAGCAAAGATGCTGCTCGTCGGAGACCCCGCCCAGCTCTCCCCGGTCGAGACCGGCGGCGCCTTCAACCTCCTCGTCGGAGAACGACGGCGCACCACCGGCGACGTGCCCGAGCTCGTCAAGGTCCACAGATTCGCCCACGACTGGGAGAAGTCCGCGAGCCTGCGCCTGCGCGACGGCGACGCGGACGTCCTGCCTGTCTACGAACGCCACGGCCGCATCACGGCTGGCACGACGGACGAGGTAGTCGAAGCCGCGTACACCGCCTGGCGGGCCGACCAAGCGTCCGGGAAGACGTCCATCCTGATCGCCGCCGACAACACCACGGTCACCGAGCTCAACCGCCGCGCCCGCGCCGAACGCCTCCTCGCCGGGACCATCGACGACCGACGCGCCGTGCTGCTGGCCGGGGACCTCGAAGCCTCAGCCGGCGACACAATTCTCACCCGGCGCAACGACCGTCACCTGCGCTACGGCCGCGGCGGATGGGTGCGCAACGGCACCCGGTGGCAGGTCCTCCACGTGCACCGCGACGGCTCCATCACCGCGCAAGGCGTTGACGCTGGACGGGGGACCGACGCGGATAGTCCGCGAAGCGCGTCGCCGAGGCTTCTGACCGTGCGTCTGCCCGCTGCCTATGTCGCCGAGCACGTCGACCTCGGCTACGCCACCACCGTCCACCGCGCCGAGGGCATCACCACCGACACCGCTCACCTGATCGCCACCCCGAGCATGACCCGCGAGCTGGCCTACGTCGGGATGACGCGAGGTCGAGTCACCAACACGGTCTTCGTCCCGCTCGACCACCCCGACCGCGAGGACAACCACAGCAGCCTCACAGAGAAGGCGACAGACGACGGACTCTCGGAGCGGGCGCATGCCCGAGCGATCCTCGCCGGGATCCTTTCAAGGACTGGTGCTGAGCTCTCCGCCCATGAGTCGATGCAGGCCGAGCGCGACCAACACCTGTCGATCGCCAGGCTGGCCGCCGAGTACGACACCATCGCCAATCACGTACAGCGCCCTCGCTGGGCACGCCTTGTCACGCACAGTCTCCGCGACCAAGGACTCGACGAGATAGTGATCACTCGGGCGCTTGAGTCCGAAACGTTCGGACCGCTGTGCGCCGAGCTGCGTCGCGCCGAGGCCGACGGACACGACGTGGACCGACTCCTGCCTCGCCTCGCCGCGAACCGGTCGCTGCACGATGCTGACGACATCGTCGCCGTTCTGCATCACCGCCTCGCCGCAGCCACTGCAAGGCCCAAGTCGTCGAAGCCAGCCCGCATTGCGGGACTCGTCCCCGAGGCTCGCGGGCCGCTTTCTGATGAAGCCTCCGACGCCCTCACTACTCGCGCTCGTCTTATCGCGAGACGCGCGCGTCGCCTCGCTACTCAGGCGCTCCACGACCGTGCACCCTGGACACGGCGATTGCCCCAGCCGCTCGGAAATGACAGCCAGTGGCGAGACCTCGTGGTTGCTGTCGCCGCATATCGCGATCGATACGGCATCGCGAGTAATCAGCCCCTGGGAAGCTCCCCCACGAGCCTGAGCCAGCGCGAGGATGCGCGGCGTTTCGCCACCCGGTTGAGGCCCGTCGTCAGTCGATTCCGGCGCGAGCCTCCTGAAGCACGACGACTCGGCGTTCGCAGCCCGAGCTTCTAGAGCTCGCACGGTGGCCCGAGCGAGACCAGGCCACCAAGTGGTGCGTGAGATACCCAGCTCCGCAGCGACGTGTGCGACCGGGCGGCCTGCCGCGATGCGCTGGACCATGGTCAGCCTCCCGGCTGGATCAGCCGGGCGTTAGCGTGAGACACGAGAGACCTCCGTTGGTGCGAGCCGGGTTCCTAGGCAGCTCCCACTCGACCCGGAGGTCTCTCGCTACGTCAACAACCTGCTGGGTCAGTACAGCTAGAGCGCGATGTTGTGAGCACGCGCCAGGAGATCGGCGGCGTGGACCAGGCCTCGTTCCCGAAGCACAGGAACCAGCCGGTCCAACGGTGGCCAGTTAGAGCGGTAGGACCCGGCCCCGTCGGCGCCCGCGTAGAGCCCGCCGCCCGGCCCGGCGTAGAGCCCGCCTCCGGGTCCGGCGTAGAGCCCGCCGCCCGGCCCGGCATAGAGGCCCCCTCCGGGGCCGGCGTAGAGGCCGCCGCCCGGCCCGGCATAGAGCCCGCCTCCGGGTCCGGCGTATGCCCCGCCGCCCGGCCCGGCGTAGAGGCCCCCTCCGGGTCCGGCGTATGCCCCGCCGCCCGGTCCGGCATAGAGCCCGCCGCCGGGGCCGGCATACAACCCGCCCCCCGGGCCGGCGTAGCGATTACGCGGCCACACGTTCATCGTCGACATCTGTTCTCCGTAGCCCGAGTCTTACTTTCCGGACGCGGCGCCGCCTCTCGTTGGAGCGGGGTCACCGAAGGTTGAAGGCCTTGCCGCATCTGCCGCACCGGATGAGACCGGGGCTGTAGCCGCCGATCACGAACTTGGTACGGCAGTGGGGGCAGGTGACGGTGTAGCCGCGCGGGTTGCGCTTCATGTGGACCTCCAGGTCATTGAACGGTGCCGGCCCGTGGCGCTCTTGCGCCCCCGGCCTCTGCTACTTCTCGTTGCGGACGCCCTTGTGCTGGTTCGGGCTGCCGTTGAGGATGCGTCCGGTCGCGGTGTCGCGCTTGAACCACGTGCTGCCGCGCTTGAACTCACTGCGTCCCCGAACTGCGCCGACGCGGTGGCCGTTGCCGGTGTTCTTCGCCATACCTCTCACCTCCGTCCTGACAGCCCGTCCCGTGTTCACACGGCGGCTCTCAACAGGTAGTCGAGGCAGGGGGCAGGAGAGTTAGCGGCAGTCCTCGCAGCGCCCGCCCTCGAGCAGGTAACTGGCGAACATCATGAAGCAGCCGGTGCACTGCGCCTCGCGCTCAGCTTGGCGATCACAGCGGCATCTGCCGCAGCGCGGGCATGCTGGGCCGTGGCACCCTGAGCAGGGGTACTGGCGGACCTTAAAGTCTGTGTCACAGCAGTACCCGGTGAGCAGCGGCCGGGCGTCGAATTCGCGCGGTTGCTGTGCGTGGAACGCATCGATACCCCAGAGGTCCACCGCAGAGAGGATCGCGATGATCCGGTTCGTCTCGCCGAGTAGATCGGCGTAGAAGTCAGCGACCGTGCCCCACGGCGTCGTCCACCGCACACGCTTGCTCGTGGCCGCTCCTGAAGTAACGGCCAACATCGGATGCGTGGGCGAGAGCGTCTGGCCACGCCAGGGGTACACCCTGGGCCACCCTTCGTCAGGATCGGGCCGGATGCTTGAGTGACTGACCGATCGCGCGTAACGGTCGATCAAGACGACTGCTCCCAGGTTGGGGAGCCTTCGCGCCAACGCGATCGCACAGACAGGACGGCTTGCTTGCGTGGCGTTGTACAGATCGACCAGGTGCTGAGCTCGCAGTGTTGCGCCGGGCGTGAGGCTGGAGTTCAGGAGCGAATTCGGAAGGAGGAGCTGCTGCGCGATTCGGTCGCAGACACTCTCGAGCAAAGGTCCCGGATCGACCTGGTCGATGATCCAGTCGTAGACGCCTGGCGTGCGTTCCACCAGCCAATGACCCAGTTCATGCGCGAGCGTGAAGTTCTGTCGCCGACTGCTCGCAGTGGGCGCGTAGAGCACCACTCCGTCCTCAAGGAACGACACCCCGTCGCAGGCGCCACCGTCCTCTCGTGAACCGGCGAGCCGCTCGACGGCAGTGACGGTCAGCCCAAGATCTGCTCGCATCACCTCGATCGGCTCAAGAGCGAAACGGTCTGCAGCAGTACTGGGCATGGTGTCGACCGCGCGGGCAACGATGGCATCGATGCTCACTGATCACTCCGAAGGCGATTCGACCGCGGCGACGAGCGCGTCCAACGACTCCAGCATCTGAGCTGTGTCTGGAGCGCTTCCCCGATGAACGGTCGCGACAAGGCGCCCTTGGAGCGTGGCGGACGCAACCGGTAGCGACACATGCCGGGCCTGAGCCCAGCGGGCCACGAGCTCCTTGAACTTCGGACTGCGACGAAGTTCCTCAAGAATACCAGTCTCTGGAGTGCCGCTCATGGCGCTAGAGAGTTGCTCGACCGTTCTTCCAAGGATCTCGGCCAACGCCTGGATGAGCGCCGGCGGAACGTCGTGCATTGGTCGAGTCTCCCAGCGGAAGACGTCAGCGTCTGAGGTTTGCCAGCCTCTCTGCCGTAGCCGTGACGCGAGCCCGCTCGGTTTGAGACCCGCCCTCTTCCTCGCGCGGGCGAACGCTTTGGGATCCAGGGTGCATCGCTGATCGGGAACCAGCCCAAGCATTGCCGCCACAGAGTCCGACTCGAGAGGAGGTGCTTCATGCTGCGAAAGCCACAGGAGCTCGCTGGTGTCGGCCAGTGTGCTGAGCTCTGCGAGCTCGTCCGCTCCGATGTCGGTGCTTCGGAGGACCTCTCCAGTTCGGTGCGCGCGCTTCGCGAGCGCGTCAACAACGCGCTCTCGCTCTTCATCGTTCATCGTTGGTCCTCCCTTCCGGCCATTGCGGCTCGAAGCAACTTCAGCACCTCAAGCTTCATCTGGCTGACTCTTGCTGGCGTCACACCCAGCTTTGCCGCGATCTCGGCTCGGGGACGCTCCTGTCCGATGTAGTCGACCGCCACCAGCCGCTGCCGCTCGTCAAGCATGTCGAGGCTCGTCCGCAGAAGAACGACTCGTCGCTCCAGGTCGACCTGCTCCGCGGCCTCCTCGCCGACGTCGACGTCAGCCTTGCGACCCTGCAGGTCGTCGAGTGGTGGGCCGGCCCGCTGGACCGTCGCCGACTTCACGATGTCTTGCGCCTTGCGCTTGACGACCTTGACGAGGAAGGCCTCCCAGTTCCCGATGTTCGTGGGAAGACCGTTCCTCATGATGGACACGATCGCACCGCTCACAGCGTCCTCAGCGGAGGCCTCCATACCCGACGGGCGAAGTGTCGCGTACGCGACGCGGTACATCGCGCCGCGATGTTGTGCGTAGAGGGCCGCTAGGTCAGGAGCGGTACCGCGCCGCTCACGCGCGAGGGCAGACTCATCTTCCACCTCCGCTTCACCTGTCGGCACCACACCTCACCTGCCCTTCAGCACGTAGTCGAGCGAGGAGGGCCAGCAGTAAGTCCGCCCTCGGACGCGTTCACGAGGATGGCTGAGGAGCCGCGCCAATGGGGCCACCTGGCCGGGTGAAATAGGCGGTGCGCAACTGGTAGACGCGCGTGCCCGTAAGGTGCGTGGGCCTGGGCAGACGGCGCTTCGCGAAGGTCGCGATGGTGCGTTGAGCCTCACACAGGGCCCGCGAGGTGGCGACGGACCATCGAGACCGAGACGCCGAGCTCCCGCGCGACAGCCGTCACTTCATCGGCCGGAAGGACGTCGCCCAGCCGGATGAGGATGTCCCGGAGACGGACCTGCCTGTCCTCATGCCAGGTGTCCACGCGATCAGGCTCCCCGCTCAGACTCGCGGCGAGCGGAGACCCCTCGCGGGGGTGGGGTGCGATACCTCGCCCGGCTCAGGCTGCCGTGCTGCTGTGGCGGGCGCGTTGCTGGGTGGGGGTCCGCGCGGAACGGTGTGTCCGTGGAGTTGCTGCTGTCCCGGCGCTCTGCATCCGCTGGACCTCGCGCAGCACGATGACGCACGACTTGAGCACCGCTCGGCCCGCGTCGGTGGCGTCGTAGCCGCCGTCATCGGTGCGGCGCAGGAGTGGGAAGCCGAGGTCGTCGGTGAGGGTGCGCACCTGGGTGCTGACGGAGCTCACGGCGATGCCGAGTGCGCCTGCGGCGCGTGTCATGGATCGGTGCTCGACGACGGCCTGGAAGGTCCTGAGCTGAGCGAGTGACACCACTGAAGCCTCCCTGGGGCCGCACTGCCTGGCGGCGTGAAGTTACATGCGACCGTTGCGGACGTCAACGGTGAGGTGGAAGCGCTCTCTGAGACTTTCGGGTTTTCTGAAGATCGCTACGCCGGTCCGGATTTCACCCGCTACGTTCAGCGCGCCCCGATCGGCGCGTGCTACGTGAGCGACCTGGGCGACAAGTTCAGATCCGGAGCGCCGCACGGTGGCGGACGCCCGAGCCCGGGAGTGCTACGTGAGTTCATCGGTTCGTCGTCGTCACCTTATGAGGACGCTGGTCGCCTCCGGGCTGAGCGCGTCCCTGGTCACGACGATCGTGGTGGGTGGACCAGGCTCCGCGCTCGCCGCGGGCAAGCCGGATGCGACCTCGCCGGGCGAGGAGCACGCGCAGGAGTCCGGCGACATCGGCTTCTGGGGGCGGCTGCTCGGTGGCGGCGAGAAGGAGCCGGCCAAGGCTCCGGCGTCGTCAGAGGGTGTGCCGAGCCGTGAGCACCTGCCGAAGGGCGAGGTGGCACCGAAGGCGGAGCGCGTGCGGGAGCTGAAGGACCGCCGCACGACGAACTCGCGGTCGTTCCTGATGAGCAACGGCCAGGTGCAGGTCGAGGTGTCGGCGGAGCCGGTCGCGTTTGAGGCGGCGGACGGGTCGTTCGAGGAGATCGACACCACTGTCGAGCCGACGGCGAAGGGTTCGAAGGCGCGCGGCAAGGGGTGGGCGGCGTCGAACCGGAGCAACGTGGCGAAGTCGTTCTTCGGGACGTCGGCGGAGTCGGTGCTGCGCGTCGAGGCCGACGGCGGCAACGGGGTGACCCTGGGGCTGGCCTCGGCTGAGGACACCGAGCTGGAGCCGGTCGTCGACGGGTCTCGCGTGACCTATGCGGACGTCGAGGCGTTGGCCGGCGGGGACCTGGTGTACGACGCGGAGCCGGGCCAGGTGAAGGAGTCGATCGTCCTCGACGAGGCCCCGACGGACCCGGTGAGCTTCGAGTTCTCGCTGGACGGCCTGGAAGGCCTGGTCCCGCAGGTGGAGGACGACGGGTCGATCGGGTTCTACGGCGAGAGTGCCGACCCGGTGCTGACGATGCCGGCGGGCGTGATGTTCGACTCGGCCAAGGGTGAGTCGAGCGAGGGCGGCAAGGTGGCCCCGGCCGACGACCAGGGGCGTGCGGTCTCGACGGATGTGTCCTACGACCTGGCGGAGGCCGAGGACGGGGCGTGGTCGCTCACGGTCACCCCGGATGCGAAGTGGCTGGCGGCGAAGGAGCGGGTCTTCCCGGTGACGGTGGACCCGACGATCATCGTCGCTCCGACGCCGACGACGAGCAAGGACACGTTCGTCCACTCGCTGAACCCGGACACGAACTACGGCACGTCGGAGCGGCTGTCGGTCGGCCGGACCGACGGCGGTGGCCTGGTGCGCGGGCTCGTGACGTTCCCGCTGCCGCAGGTGCCCGCGGGCACGAAACTGACGTCGGCCGCGCTGCAGATGTACTACTCCCAGACGCACACCAGCTACACCACGGACGTGGCGCTCGAGGCGCACCGTGCGACGGCGGCGTGGGACTCGCTGTCGGCGACGTGGAACTCCTCGAAGAGCCTGGTCGGTGAGCTCTCCGGCACGCAGATCGTGCTGGACAACGGGGACGCGGGCACGGCGGCCACGGGGTCGTGGCCGGCGTCGGGCAACCCGGACCTGACGAAGTACGCGGTCGGTGGCGACTACCAGTTCGCGACCGGCACGCCCGCGGGCGACGCGTACACGTGGCGTCCGACGCTGCCTGCCGCGGGGACCTGGCGGGTGGACGTGCATCACGTGCCCGCGAACGACCGGCTGACGAACGTGCCGTACACGGTGGCGTACTCGGGCGGTTCCAAGACGTACTCGGTGGACCAGACGCGAGGCACCGGCGGGGTGTGGACCACGCTGGGCGCGCACCCGTTCAAGGCGGGCACGACGGGCACGGTGGTGGTCAAGGACACGCCGTCGACGACGGCGACGTCTGTCATCGCGGACGCGGTGCGCTTCACCAAGGGCTCCACGGTGGTCAAGCCGTCCGGTGAGCTGCAGAAGTGGCACTCCTACGACGTGACGGACACGGTGCAGGGCTGGCTGGACGACGAGTTCCCGAACTACGGGTTCGTGCTGAAGGCGGCGGACGAGTCCGCGAACGGTCCGCTGGGCGGGCCGCGGTACGACGCGAGCGAGTACACCTACGGCGGGGAGACGCGTAACCGGCCGAAGCTGGTGCTGACGTACGGGCGCCCGGGCGTGGTGCTGGACATCCCGGAGACGATCCACGCCACGGGTGCGGAGCTGGCGTGGTCGGCGTATGCGGACCCGTCGACGTCCACGGCGGACGACCTGGTGGAGTACCAGGTGCACCGCAGCATCTACCAGACGTTCACGCCGTCGGCGGCGACGCTGGTGTCGCCGGTCGCGCCGGGGTCGACGACGTTCACGGATACGACCGCGGTTCCGACGCCCGCGGACAGCGAGGACCCGCTGGGCCGGGCGTACTACTACCAGGTCGCGGTGAAGACGAAGGACGGCACTGTGGTGCCCTCCAGCACGCAGCTGGCACGACTGCCGAAGGCGGGTCACACGACGAAGGTCGTGGTCGCCACGGGTGACACGTCGCTGTCGTCGGGCAAGCCGACGACGAACCTCAACGTGATCCAGGACGCGGGCCCGCAGAGCTGGGACATGGTCGGCAACGACTCGTCGTACTACGGCGACGTGCGGATGGTCGCCGAGTTCGACGACTGGGGGATCCCGGCCGGCGCGCGGATCACGGACGCTGCGCTGCGGATGTGGAAGACAGTTTCGGAGATCACCACGGCCGGTGGCGTGTACGAGGCGCGTCAGCTGACGACAGACTTCGACGAGACCACCGCGACGTGGAACGTCCCGAAGACCGGGGCGACGTGGACGAAGGCCGGCGGCGACTTCGGCACGACCGTGCTGGGCACCAACTCCGACTTCCCGGACGGTTCGGAGCGTGTGGGCTGGGACGTGAAGTCCCTGGTCCAGAAGTGGGCCGACAACCCGACCGCCTACCGCGGCGTGATGCTGAAGATGGCGAACGAAACCCTCGCGCAGGAGCACACCCTGTTCGCCTCGCGGGAGCTGGAGTCCAAGGGCGGCCTCGAGCGGTCCGGCCCGCGCCTGGCCATCACGTACCTGGACACGACGCCGGAGGGCACGTTCTACGCGCCGCAGACGCCGTCGCGGATGGACACCGGCGCGTCCTACAGCGCGGACGTCACGGTGACGAACACGACCACGAGCACGTGGACGGCCGCGGGCCAGCAGCTGCGCGCGACGTGGACGCTGCCGGACGGTTCGGCGGTGACGGGCGCGAAGGCGACCACCGCGGCGCTGCCGCAGGACATGTCGCCGGGTGAGTCGCACACGATCACCGCGCAGGTGACGCCGCCGCCGGTCACGGAGGGGAACAAGCGCAACGACGCGACCCTGAGCTGGCAGGTCGTCGCGACGGGGACCTCGACCCCGGCGCCGGGGCTGCCCTCGGGCGGCCTGAAGCAGAACGTGGCGGTCGAGGACCCGACGTCCGACGAGCTGGGTCTGGAGTCGTTCTATACCTACGCGGGCAAGAACACCGGTGCGGGGTCGTCGGTGATGACGAACGTCGCGTCCGGGAACGCGGTGTGGTCGTATGACGCGTTCACGAACCCGGGGCGCGGTCTGACGGCGTTCGCGCGGTTCGCGTACAACTCGATGGACACCTCCGACACGGTGACCGGGTACGGGTGGTCGGCTCAGCTGGCCGGCCCGATCCGCCTCGGGGCGCCGCTGGACTTCCACCCGAACCCGCACCCGACCGAGGTGTTCCTGCCCGACGGTGACGGGACCACGCACGTGTTCCGCCTGGACGAGGCGACAGGGGAGTGGGTCGCGCCCGCGGGCGTGAACTACAAGCTGTCCGCCAAGCCGGGCCTGGACTGCACGCCGGGCAAGGGCACGGACGAGCTCACCGACGCGTGGACGATGCTGCGCCCGGACGGCACCCGGTTCCTGTTCGACTGCGACGGGTACCTGACGTCCACGGTGGACAAGAACGGCAACACGCAGACCTTCACGTACGCGCAGCGGCAGTCGAACAACAAGCCGACGAAGTTCCTCACCTACGTCACCGACCCCGCGGGCCGGCAGGCGCTGAGCGTGGAGTACTGGGAGAAGGGGCAGTCCGGCTACAAGTACGTCGACGCGACCGGCGCGGTCGTCTCGGCCACCGGCAAGCTGTCGAACTCGAAGATCTACGACCACGTCAAGGCGATCACGGACGTCTCTGGCCGCCGCGTCGAGCTGTACTACACCGAGCAGGGCCTGCTGGGTCAGCTCGTGGACGGCGCCGGCTCCGGCAAGGCCAAGACGTTCGGCTTCACCTACGACGCCACCCAGGGCAACAAGAACGTCAAGCTGGTCAAGATCACCGACCCGCGCGGCAACGCGACCGGGATGGACTACTTCGCGCCGTCGCAGGGTGACGACCAGGCCGACCACTGGAAGGCCCAGACGATCACCGACCGCCTCGGCGGCGTCACCACGTTCGCGTACGCACCGAACGCCGCCGACGACACGCTGCGGGACGCGACGGTCACGGACGACAAGGGCAAGGTCACGTCCTACACCTCGGACGTGCGCGGCCGTGCGGTGTCCGTGACGAACGCGAAGGCCGAGAAGGTCGCGCTGACCTGGGACTCGGACAACAACGTCCGCACCCTGACCGAGGCGAACGGCGCGGTGACGGCGTACTGCTACGACCCGAAGACCGGGTACCCGATCTGGCAGCGTGACGCCGAGCAGAACAAGGCGAACGGGGGCGCGCCGGCCGCGACGGAGTGCGTGCGCGGGATGACCGCGGCGCAGGCGCCGAAGGGCGCGGCGGTGTACGAGTACGCCACCCGGGCCGACGGCTACGCGGCGGACCTGTTCCGCACCACCTCGCCGGCGGGGCGGGTCAACCAGTTCGGGTACGACGCGTTCGGCAACCTCACCTCGGTGACGGACGGCCTCGGCCTGGCGACGTCGACCGCGGGCGACTACACGACCACGTACACCTACGACGCGTACGGGCAGCTCAAGACCGCGACGGACGCGAACGGCAACACGACGTCGTACTCGAGCTTCACGCCGACGGGGTACCCCGAGAAGATCACCGATCCGGACCCGTTCAAGTCCGTCACCACCAGCTCCTACGACGTGCGCGGCCAGGTCCTGAAGGTCACGGACGCCGCCGGCGGGTGGACGACGCAGGCCTACGACGTGTTCGGGCGTCCGCTGGAGTCCGCCAAGCTCAAGTCGGGCAGCGGTACGAGCGCGGTGACGATCACGACGCCCGCTCCGGTGTACGACGCGAACGACAACGTCACGACGTCGACGGCGCCGAACGGCGCGGTGAGCACCGCGGCCTACGACAAGGCAGACCAGGTCACCAAGACCACGGCGCCGAAGGACACGGACACCTCCGGTGCGCGGGCCACGACGTACGCGTACGACACGGTCGGGAACCTGACGTCGGTGACCGAGCCGAAGGGTGTGGCCACCACGGACGTGGCGGACGACTACACCACGAAGTACACCTACGACGACGTCTACCAGCTGACCGCGGTGACGAACGCGGCCGGGGACCGGATCGAGTACGACTACGACAAGGTCGGCAACACCATCGAGGTGCGGGACCCGAAGAAGGTCGCCTCGACGTCGACCACGGATTTCACCTCGCGCACCGGGTACGACCTGAACCACCGCCCGATCACGGCCACGGACGCCGACGGCAACATCACGCGTACGGGGTATGACGCGGACTCGCTGGTCACGTCGGCGACCGACGCGGACGGCAACGTCACGACCACGAAGTACGACGGGCGTGGGGCGCAGGTCGAGGTCAAGGTGCCGCACTCCGGCACCGGTGACGCGATCGTGTACCGCACCACCAAGTACGAGTACGACGAGGTCGGCAACACCACGCGGGTCATCACCCCGCGGGGTGTGGACACCGCGGCGGCGGACGACTTCGCGCTGCGGACCGAGTACGACGAGCTGAACCGCCCGGTCAAGCAGTTCCAGCCGTACGACCCGGCCGACTCCCGGTACAACAAGGCGGACGTCTTCACGGAGACGACGTACGACGCCGTCGGGCGGGTGAAGGCCACGTCCATGCCGCCCTCGGACGGGCAGACGAAGCGGAACACGACCACGTTCGAGTACTTCGCGAACGGGTGGGTGAAGTCGTCGAAGGACCCGTTCGGCATCGCCACGACGTACGACTACGACGAGCTCGGCCAGCAGACGGCGCGCACGCTCACCTCTGCCGGTGGTTCGGCGAACCGCACGATGACGTGGTCGTACTTCCCGGACGGGAAGCTGGCCGCGATGGCGGACGACGGTGTCCCGGTGGGGTCGAACGAGGTCCTCGCGGACAACTCCGACCGCCAGTCGACGACGGTCAAGGGCGCCTGGGCGACCGGTGACGTGACCGGTCAGCAGGGCATCGACCACCGCACGCACGCTGCCACGGCGACGCCGGGCACGGACGCATTCACGTGGAGCCTGGACGTGCCCGCGAACGGGACGTACGACCTGTACGTCGCGTACCCGAACGTGACCGGGGCGGCGAAGGACGCCGCGTTCACGCTCACGCACGGCGACCCGGAGGCCGCCGCGGGCAGCGACGGCGCGCAGGTGATCGAGCCGAAGGTCACGGTGGACCAGTCCGCCGGGGCGGGTGCGTTGAAAAAGGTCGGCTCGTACGAGCTCGAAAAGAACGAGACGACGTCGCTGTCGCTGGTGCCGTCGGCCACAGGAGTGGTGGTCGCGGACGCGGTGAAACTGGTGCGCGACAACAGCGCCGACACGGACACCGAGCAGAAGACGTTCACCTACGGATACGACGTGAACGGCAACCTCACCACGATCGACGACACGTCATCGGGTGCGGGGATCGATGCGTACAAGGTGGCCTACGACCAGCTGAACCAGGTGTCGTCGGTGACGGAGAACCTGGCCGGGACGGCGAAGACGACCACGTCGTACGCGTACGACGTGAACGGGCAGCCGACGAAGGTCACGCACCCGGACCAGGTCAGCGAGTACACGTACGACACGCGCGAGCTGCTCAAGACGGTCGGCGTGACCGACACGACCGGCGAGACGCCGGGGTCGGTGAAGACGACGACGTATGGGTACACGGCCCGGTCGCAGAAGGCGACCGAGACAAAGCCGAACGGGAACGTGACCTCGTACACCTACTTCCTGGACGGTGCGCTGAAGTCCACCAAGGAGCTGAAGAAGGACGGGACCACGCTGGTCGCGTCGCACGCGTACACCTATGACGCGAACGGCAACCAGGCCACGGACGCCAGTTCGAAGATGAACGCGGACGACCATGGCGCGTACCTGGACTCCACGACGACGTACACCTACGACCCGGTCGACCGGCTCGCGAAGAAGGTCAAGACCGGCAACGGGGCTTCGACCGAGGAGTACGTGCACGACGCGAACGCGAACGTCATCTCCCAGACCCTCAAGGGCGCGACGACGACGTACGCGTACGACCGAAACCGGCTGCAGACCGCCACCACGGGTGGGCAGACGGCGAACTACACGTACGACCCGTTCGGGCGGCAGCAGTCCGTCACGTCGGCGGGAACGGTGATCTCCCGCAGCACGTATGACGGGTTCGACCACGTGGTGAAGTCCGAGAAGATGGACGACACCGGCGCGCTGGTCGCCACGACCTACAAGTTCGACCCGCTGGACCGCACCACCTCGTCCACCTCGGGTGGCAAGACGACGGACTACACCTACCTGGGCCTGTCGTCCGAGGTCCTCACGGAAGAGGTCGCGGGCGAGCTGTCGAAGTCGTACCAGTACTCCCCGTGGGGCGGCCGGCTGTCGCAGATCTCCCACAAGGCCGACGCGGAGAACGGCGTCGAGGCTGGGGAGACGGCGTACTACGGGTACAACGCGCACACCGACGTCGAGACCCTGACCGACGAGACGGGCAACACGACCGCGACGTACGGGTACACCGCGTACGGGTCGGACGACACGTCCGAGTTCACAGGGATCGACAAGCCCGAGGCCGGCGACCCCACCAACGCAGAGCCGTTCAACGCGTACCGGTACAACTCCAAGCGCCTCAACGCCGGGTCGGGCACGTACGACATGGGGTTCCGTGACTACGACCCCGGCCTCAACCGGTTCACGACACGGGATATGTACAACGGGGCCCTGGCGGACATGGGTCTCGGAAGCGATGCCTACACCGGGAATCGCTACGCCTTCACCGCCGGCAACCCCATCAGCGGCATCGAGCTCGACGGCCACGCCTTCGCCATGATGATGGACGGCGCTGGCGGCAGTACACGCCCCGCGGAGGACAGGGAATCGCCGAGTTCCGAGGATCCTTCGGCCGTTGATTTTGAAAATTCGATCTATTGCAACCTCGACACTCTTTGCAGCATCAATAGGGATCATCCCGTTCTCGGGGCGCTCACCGGAGCGGACACTCAGGCGGCCTGTACCGAAGAACGATGGACAACAGGCGATTCGAGCGGCCCTGCGTGTGACAAGGCAGTGACAGCCGTAATTCTTGACTGGGCATTGATCATCGCCGGAGGAAGGCTTGCAATGCCCTCGGTTGGTCGCGCCGGCGAAGGTGCTCTGACCGTTGGGGAGAATGCTGCGGGCACGGCTGCGCGAGCATGCTCTTTTGCGGGTGAAACGACCGTCCTTATGGCTGATGGATCGCAAAAACAGATTCAAGATGTTGAGGTGGGGGACGAGGTAATCGCGACGGACCCCGAGACCGGCGAGCAATTGGGGCGCAAGGTCACGCACCTGTTTGTTCACGACGATGTCCTCACGGAACTCATGTTCAGCGATGGAAGCGTCCTTCGTACAACCGAGGATCATCCCTTCTGGTCTGTCACCGATGGCAAGTTTGAACGCGTCGACGAACTAGCTGTTGGGGAGAGTGTGCTTCGAGCGGACGGCAAGTCTATAGAGGTCACAGGACTACGAAGCGACTCGCAGGGTTCGGCGCTGGCCTATAATCTCGAAGTTCAGGGCATTCACACATACCACGTCGGTCAGGGCGAAGTGCTGGTCCACAACACCTGCCTTCCTGCACTGCGAGATTGGCAGAGCGAGCGATTCCAATTCGGAAACTCTACATTCCTGCTCGATAAGCGGGCCCTTACGCACGTCCTGGAAAGGCATCACCCCTCGTACTGGGATGGTTCTGTAAAGTCGAAGCAATCGTTCTTTGATGAGTCGATGTCGATCGGCGACGTCCAGGCTGCGATCGGAGACGTTGCTCGGCAGAATCGCGAGCAAATGGCACGCATCGGCGCGGGAAGCGGCCAAGTTCAAGGGACCGTTGGTGGTGTAGATTACGTCCTGGGGGTCAGTCGAGGTCGGATTGGTCAGTTCTATCCAGGAGTTCTTCCGTGAAAAGGGTGCAAGTTGCAAGTTTCGTTAGGGTTGGCGGCGAGTTCTGTCTGATTGGACGGGCTGTTCGTCATGACGGCGATTGCGAATATGTGCCTGGTGCGATCGGGCTTGCAGTTGACGGGTATGAACTGCTTGGCCAAGATCTCTGGGACGATATCAATTGGTTGTGGCCTGTCATGGTGCAGGGTTTGGATGAATGCCGCTCTGCGGGATCAGCTAAGCGCTTCTTCCCCGATCAGCCGATTGCTTTCGAAAGCAAGATGGTGGGGGCGAGGGGCGAAGTCATGCTGGCAGTGCGAACCGCGGACCGGACGATAGATCGTAGGGCAATTGCGCCCGTTGCTGAGCTTTATGAAGCAGTTGCACTCGCAGGCCTTGAGTTTTATGAGAATCTGCGTCGGCTCTGCGGGCCGGGGGCCGTCGCTGACGAGGATGAGCGGATTGTTAGAGGTTGGCTTGAGGGGGAATGAGCCTGCGTACCGTAATTCGCGTTGCATCTCGACTGTCGCGCAATTAATGGACCCCGGGACTAGCCGAATTAATGCCCACAAGATCGCGCCGCTTTTGCCGGATGCTGGAGCCGTCGGACCGCTAGAACGTCCTTATCTGCGATGAGCCCAGAGCCAGTCGGTGTGGTCGATCGGTGTACCGCCTCTCTTGCGGTTCAAGTCGTGCCACGCGTCGTGCCACGGATTGAGGCCTGTGCCACGCGATTGCCGCGCACCGGCGGTGTGCCCGTGGGCACGGTTGCCCATAGTCTTGCGCCGCCCGAGGATGGCAGAATCGGGCTACGCGATCCGCGAGATTTCAGCGTTTCTGCGGCTCCGCGCATCATGAAGAGAACAGTTTCAAGCGCGCCTCGATCGGCCGGAGTTGGGGCCGAGCCTCCTGGAGAAGGTCGGGGGTTCGAATCCCCCTAGCTCCACCGAAGGCCGAAGGCCGCCGCACCTGGTGCGGCGGCCTTCGTCGTTCCCGGGCGCCTGCGGACGTGTCCCGGGTCAGGCCGTGCGGCGCGACAGGAGTGCCGCGACGAGGAAGCAGAGCGCCCCGACGAGCGTCCCTGCCTGGTCCCACCACGCGCTGAGGTAGGTGCCCGTGGACGGTTCCACGTACGCCCCGACGGCGGAGGCGGCGAACGCCACGGAGCCGACGGCGTTGAGCCAGGTGCCGTGCCAGGTGCGCGCGTCGAGGTCCCACAGGTGCCCGCGGTCGCGGGTCGCGACGATCGCGAACGCGGACGAGACGAGGAACGCGACGGAGCCGTACGCGTCGGGCTTCCAGCCCGCCCCGAGCCGCCCCGGGTCGTCGACCGCGGCCACCAGGGCGGCGACCGTGCTCACGTTGAAGCACACGGTGCCGGCGAGCTGGACCGCGGCGGCCCACCAGTCCCACAGGTCGGCGGGGTGCGTGCCCGCGCGCGGCGGGCGGCGGCCGCTGAGGCTCAGCTGGACGAACGCCGCCGCGGTGAAGAACACGGACCCGACGACGAACGTGACGCCCGCCCCGACCGCGCCCACGGCGTCGGCGTAGGGCGGGAGCGCCCCGACGAGGAAGCACAGCGACCCGACGGCGAAGCCCCACGCCTCGCGACGCAGGCGGCGTCGCGAGGTGCTGGCGACGTCCCGACCTGCCGCGGACACCTCTGCAGCGTAGGAACGGGCGGCGGAAGGCCTCAACCGTCGGGCCCCTTTTCACCCTGACCAGGCCTCACCAGCTGCGGCGCACCGTCGCCTTGCCGCCGGAGACGAGGCTGCGCGGGGGCACGTCGTCGGCGACGACGGACCCGGCGGCGATCACCGAGTCCCGCCCGATGGTGACGCCCGGCAGGACGGTGGCGCCCGCGCCGATCCACACGTTCTCCTCGACGTCGATCGGGCCGCCGGTGAGCCACACCCTCCGGTCGTCGGTGTCGACCGGGTGGCCCACGGTGATGAACGTGACCCGCGGCGCCACCATGACGCGCTCGGCCAGCCGGATCCCGGCGTAGTCGAGGAAGGTGCAGTTCTGGTTGACGAACACCCGGTCGGCGAGGTCGAGGTTGAGGCCGTGGTCCGTGTAGAAGGGCGGGTAGATCGTCGTCCTCGGCGGGAGGGCGCGCCCGAGGATCTGCTCGAAGAGCTCCGCCTTGCCCGCCTCGTCGTCGAACGGCAGCACGTTGAGGCGGGAGGTGAGCTCGGTGGCGCGGAGCACCCGCTCGGACATCGCCCGGAACTCGGGGCCGTGGATGCGCAGGAGGAGGTCGCTCGGCATCCCCCGATGGTGCCGGGTGCGTGCGACATCCCCTGCTCACGACGCCCGGGACCCGGGCGCCTCCCAGGGGAGCCGCGTGCTGACCGGCGCGGGCGCGGGCAGCGCCCCGCCGGCGGTGCCGCGAGCGGCCGGTCGCGGTGCGGCGCCGAGCCGCACGACGGACGTGCGGTCGTCGACGCGGACGGCGGCGAAGGTGCCCTGCGCGGGCACGTCGCGCGGCACCGGGATCGCGTGCCGTCCGGCCGGCAGGGTCGTGTCGAGGAGCGCGACGGTGTGGGGGACCGGGTCGGGTGGCACGGGCACGGTCCAGAGCGCTGTCGCCGTGACGTGCGCGGGTGCGGTGAGCGTCACGCGCAGCTCGCGGGTCTCGGCGTCGTGCTCGACGCCGGGCGCCGGGCCGCCGACGAGCTCCTCCACCTGGGCGGTGAGCAGCGGCGCCATGCCGCCCAGCCCGCTGCGGAGCTGGACGTCGGGGTGGCGACGGAGCATCTCCGCCTCCAGGTGCTCGCGCAGCGGCGGCGGCACCTGGCCGCCGAAGAGCACGAGGTCGAGGTCGCGGGCGTCGTAGTCCTCGAGCACCCGGTCGAACTGGTTGGTCGCGTTCGCCGCGATGCCGCGGGCCCGCAGCATCGAGACCGTCTCGGTGAGGGCCCGCGCGCTGCGGCCCACCACGAGGACCCGCGTCGTCCTGTCGGTCATCGTCCGCTCCTTTGTTGGTGAAGCCAAGATTGGCACGACCAACATACATCGAATGTGGGTCGCGCCAACACCCCGCTAGGCTCGGGGCATGCGCGAGCCCCTCCCTCCCCGCCGCACGCCCGACCGGCAGAAGGACCGGCCGACGTGGCTGCTGGGGCGCGCCGCGGCGCGGTCGTCGGCGCTGCTCGCCGGCGCGTTCGCCGAGCAGGGCGACGGCCTGCGCGGCTACCACTACCGGCTCCTGGCCGCGCTCGAGCAGTGGGGCCCGGAGAGCCAGGCCGACCTCGGTCGGGACACGGGTATCGACCGGAGCGACGTCACCGGCGCCCTCCAGGAGCTCGAGGAGCGCGGCCTCGTGGAGCGGGAGGAGGACCCCGCGAACCGGCGCCGCAAGATCGTGTCGGTCACGCCGTCCGGCCTCGCCGAGCTCCTGAGGCTCGACGAGGTTCTCGACGGGGTGCAGGAGGCGCTCCTCGCACCCCTCTCCGCCGCGCAGCGGCGGCAGTACGCGGAGATCATGGCGCTGCTCGCCGACGCCTGACCCGCAGTGGCGCCCGAGGCCGGGCCGCGTCGCGCCGCGCGCATGTGACGAGGTCGTGGAAGCCGTCGACCAGCGGTCGGTGGATGCGCAAAGATGAGGGGCGTGCCCCTCCGGAACGTCCGATTCGTCCTGCCAGTCTTCCTGACCGGTGCACTCGCCCTCACCGGCTGCGCGGCCTCGTCGCCCAGCGAGTCGGCGAGCCCGTCGACGGGCGCCCCGGCGGTCGCGGTGCGCGACCTGTCCACGCACACGGTGCTCCTCGACGCGGCCGACCCGGCCGAGCTCGCCCTCACGACGAGCCAGACGGTCTTCGCGCGCTCGGAGGTCGTGGTCCTCGCGGACGCGGACGACGCGGGAGCGCGGGAGGCCCTCGCTGCCACGGCGGAGGCCGTGCACGCCCCCGCGCTCCTGGCGGACGACGCCGGGACGGGGGTCGCCGAGGAGCTCGAGCGGCTCGGCGCGCGCGCGGCGGTCGTCGTCACGGGCGACGCGCGGGCGGAGGGCGCCGCTACGAGTGCCGCAGGCGGCACCGACGCCTCGGGTGCTGCCGACGAGGGCGCCGGAGCGGACCCGGGCGCGGCGGCGCGCCAGGTCGCGGACGCCGCCGGCGTCCAGGCGATCACCGTCAGCCCCGACGTCGTCGGCGGGGAGGGCGACGCGGGCGACGGTGCGGGCCCGACGCTCGAGGACGACGACCTGGAGGATCTCGTCGACAGCCTCGACTCCCTGCTGGGCGAGGGCCCGGGGGCGTCCCCCTCCGCGTCGGGGGGGACGGAGGGGGCGCCCCGCCTGCTGCGCGAGGTGCTCGCGCTGGTCGACCCGCAGGAGGGTCAGGAGGCCGCGATCGCGTCGTTGCGCGCGGCGGGGGCCGTGACGACCGAGGTGCCCGGCGGCGACCTCGCGTCCGCGCGCGTCGTCGAGACGGTGGACCGCGCGCAGGCGCTCACCGTCGTGGGGGTGGGGCGGTCGTTCGGCGATGCCGGGACCTTCGCCTGGCGCGTCGCGGCCGCGGAGCGGGCGGCGCTGCTGCCCACCGGGTCGCAGCACCTGCTGCCGGCGCGCTACGTCGCGGTCGACGGGTCGGTCTGGGACGAGCCCGCATCCGCCGTCGCGCGGGCGCGGGCCGCGGCCGCCGCCTCCGTGCCGGGCGACGACGCGCCGCACGACGGTGCCGACGCCCCCGTGGTGCCGACGCTGGTGCTGCCGGTCAGCGCCACCGCGAGCGCCCCGGGCGAGGACGGCGACTGGGTGACGCAGGAGGACGTGGACGCGCTGCGCCCGCTGGTCGACGCGGCGCGGGACGCCGGGGTGTACGTGCTGCTCGACGTCGGGGCCGGCCCGGCGCCGGTGGTCGAGCAGGTGCGCGCGGCCGAGCCGCTGCTGCGGACGCCCGGGGTGGGGGTCGCCCTGCACCCCGAGTCCCGGGTCGGGGACGGTGCCGCGACGACGTCCCACCAGATGTCGGCGGACGAGCTCGACGACGTGACCACGTTCCTGGCCGACCTGGTGTCGCGGGAGGGGCTTCCGCCGGCGCTGCTGGTCGTGCACCAGACGCGACCCGAGTCGGTGCCCGACCGGTCCCTGCTGCGCTCGGTGCCCCAGGTGGAGACGCTGGTCCTCGCCGACCTGACCGGCGGCGCCACGACCGGCGAGTGGGTGTGGAACCAGGTGAGCGCCGACCTGCCCGACGGCGTGCACCTGGGGTGGTCGGGTCCGGCGGCGGGAGCGGTCGTCCCGACCGACCCGGCGCCGGTGCTGATCGCCACCTCCTGACCGTCGCTGTGCTCTCGGGCGCCGCCGGACGGCGTCGTTGACAGGGGTTCGATCGATTCGGCAGGATCACTAACGTAACGTTTCGATCCTCCGTCGGCGCCGACCGGGTGCCGTCGACCCGCGCCCCTGGAGACCGATCATCGTGCTGTCCCTGATCCCGTGGCCCACCGTCGTCGACGGGCAGGACGTCGCCCCGCTCGCCCTGGACGCCGCCCGCCTCGTCGCGCCCGACGACGCCCTCGCCGTCGTCGCGGCCGAACAGCTCGAGGCGGTGGGCGTGCGCGTCGTCGACGCGGGGTCCGCGGCGGAGGGTGCCACGCCGGTGGTGCTGCGCCTCGACGACGCCGCCGGACCCGAGGGCTCCGCCAGCCCCGAGCGGTACACGCTGCGCGTGACGACGGCGGGCGTGGAGGCCACCGCTCCGGAGCCGGTCGGCCTGCTGCACGCGGTGCGCACGCTGCGCCAGCTCGTCCCCGCTGCCGCGGCAGGCAGCGCGCGCGAGGTGCCCGCCGTCGTCGTGCACGACGCGCCGCGGTACGGCTGGCGCGGGCTGTCGTTCGACGTCGTGCGGCACTGGTTCGGCCCCGAGGACATCCGCGCCGTCGTCGACCTGGTCGGTGCGTTCAAGCTGCGGGTGCTGCACCTGCACCTCACCGACGACCAGGGCTGGCGGATCGAGACGCCGTCGCGCCCCGAGCTGGAGAAGGCGTCCGACAGCCAGGTCGGCGGCGGCACGGCCGGCTTCCTCACGGTCGACGACTTCCGCGAGCTGCAGGAGTACGCGGCGGCGCGGTTCGTGACGATCGTCCCCGAGTTCGACATGCCCGGGCACATCAACGCGGCCACGCAGGTCTACGGGGCGCTCACCAAGGACGGCCTGCCCACCGATCCGTACGAGGGCATCGAGGTGGGCTTCTCGCGTCTCTGGTTCGACAACCCGGCCACCGAGCCGTTCCTGCGCGACGTGATCGGCGACGTCGCCGCCATGACGCGGGGCGACTGGGTGCATGTCGGCGGCGACGAGGTGCACACGATGGAGGTCGAGGAGTTCGCGAAGTTCGTCGAGCTCGCCGCGCGGATCGTGCGCGAGCACGGCAAGACGCCGATCTTCTGGCAGGAGGGCGCCCGGGGCCCCGTCGAGCCCGGCACGCTGCTGCAGTACTGGGAGCCCAAGGGCGAGGAGTTCGCGCGCTTCGTCGCGGCGGCGCACGCCGGCGCGCGGTTCATCATGTCGCCCGGCAACCACGCCTACCTCGACATGAAGTACACGCCCGAGCACGAGCTCGGCCTGCACTGGGCGGGCTACGTCGAGCTGCGCGACTCCTACGAGTGGGAGCCCACCGCCGTCATCGACGGCCTGCCCGCCGACTCCGTGGAGGGCGTCGAGGCCGCCGTCTGGACCGAGACGATCACCACCCGCGACGAGCTGTTCTCCATGCTGCTGCCGCGCCTCGGCGCCGTCGCCGAGGTGGCCTGGACCGCGCCCGAGCGCAAGGACTGGGAGGCCTTCCGCGCCCGCACCGCCGCCCAGGCGCCCGCCTGGCGCGCCGGTGGCTGGGCCTTCCACCAGACCCCGCAGGTCGACTGGCCCACCCCCTGAACGCTGTGAGCGGGCGTCTGGCCCTGTCTCGGGTCCGAAGCAGGGCCAGACGCCCGCTCACAACACCTGGGGCTAGATCCAGGACTCCAGCCGCATGACGTTCTGCCAGTACGAGTACGGCACCTGCATGCCCGTCCACAGCGGGTAGAAGACCGCCGACACGGCGAGGACCACGACGAGGACGGCGACGATCACCGCGACGGCGAGCGAGCGCTCGCGGCGTCGTCCCTCCGTGCGCTCCAGCGCCACGACCATCGGATAGACGAGCGTCAGCACCACGAACGGGGTGAAGACGATCGAGTAGAAGGTGAAGATCGTCCGGTCGCTGAACGGCGGCGCGTAGGCGAACCAGGGCAGCCAGCCGGCGGCGGTGCCGCTCAGGACGGCGAGGGCGCGCCAGTCGCGCAGCCGGATGCCCAGCCAGATCGTCGCGACGATCGCGATCGCGCCGAGGAGCCACAGCAGCGGGTTGCCGAGCGACGTGACCGCACGGGCGCACGCCTCCGCGGCGTCGGCGGGGCAGGAGCCCTGGCCGGGCGACTCCTTCTCCCAGAAGAACGACGTGGGCCGCCACTGCACGATCCAGCCCAGCGGGTGCGACGCGTACGGGTGGTCCGAGGAGAGCCCGGTGTGGAAGTCCCACATCTGCTGGTGGTAGTGGAGCAGGCTGCGCAGCGGGTCCGGCAGCCAGGTGACGCCCTCGCCAGGATGCTCGGCCGCCCACTGGCGCAGGTAGGCGCCCTGGTTCACGAACCACGACCACCACGACGCGAGGTAGACGACGAACGCGGTGGGCACGATGGTGAGGAAGGCGGGCACGGCGTCGACGACGAGGGAGTCCTCCCACCAGCGGCCGACGCCGGCGGCGCGGCGGGCCGCGAGGTCCCACAGCACGGTGAGGATGCCGAAGACGGCGACGAACCACAGGCCCGACCACTTGGTGCCGCACGCCAGGCCGAGGCTGACGCCCGCGGCGAGGCGCCACCAGCGGAAGCCGAGGCGGGGGCCGTACCTGGCCACGGTGCCGCCGGCGTCGAGGATCTCCGCGACCCGGCCCGCGAGCCGGCGCCGGGCCTGCTCGCGGTCCATCAGCAGGCAGCCGAACGCGACCAGCACCCAGAACATGAGGAACTGGTCGAGCAGGGCCGTGCGGGAGTGCACGATCGCCTCGCCGTCGACGGCGAGCAGCAGGCCCGCGACCACCCCCATCGTGGTCGACGCGAACAGCCGCCGGGCGATCCGCACCAGCAGGAGGACGGCGAGGATGCCGACGATCGCGCTGGAGAGCCGCCACGCGAACGAGCTGGTGGCGCCGCCGCCCGCCTCCATGCCGAGCCAGATCATCCACTTGCCGATCGGCGGGTGGACGACGTAGGCGGCCTTGTCGAGATAGGTGAGGACGTCGCCCGCCTCGAACGCCGGGTTCGGCTCGTCGGGCCACTGCGCCTCGAAGCCGAGGCGGCCGAGCGTGAACGCGTCCTTGACGTAGTAGGTCTCGTCGAACACGAGCTGGTGCGGCTGGCCGAGCTGCCACAGCCGGGCGACCGCCGCCAGCAGCGTGACGACGATCGTGCCGACCCAGCCCCAGAACCGGTCGCGACGGCGGAGGTCGAGGCGCATGCGCCGGGCACCGAGAAGCCGCTCCAGCAGCTTCGCCTGGGTCGTGCGGCCGTCGCCGTCGGCGGGCGTCGGGGACGGCGAGGGCGCCGGCACGCCGGGGAACGGCGGCGGGGGCTGGTGCGACGGCGGCACCGGCGCGCCGCCGGCCTCGGGCGCCCCGTCGGGGGCGTCGGCCGCGCGGTGGCGCGCGTGGTTCGTCGGCGTGCCCGCGGGCGCGGGATCGCCGGTGGTGGTGGCGTCGGCGTCAGGGGCGGTCACCGGGTCATCGTAGGGGCCGTGCGACGCTGGTCACCATGACCTCCGAGCCTTCCGCCGTACCCGCTGACGCACGCCGTCCCGCCCCGCGCGCCGAGGCCGGCGCGGTCGTCCTCGCGGCGACACCCATCGGGAACGCGGAGGACGCGTCGCCGCGGCTGCGGCGGCTGCTCGCGGAGGCCGACGTCGTCGCGGCCGAGGACACGCGCCGCCTGCACGCCCTGGCCGCACGCCTGGGCGTGACCGTGGCCGGGCGCGTGACGTCGTACCACGAGCACAACGAGGAGGCGCGCGCCGACGAGCTGCTCGACGTCGTCGCGGACGGCGGCACCGTGCTCGTCGTGTCCGACGCCGGCATGCCCGCGGTGTCCGACCCGGGCTACCGCGTCGTGGCCCGCGCCGTGGAGCGGGACCTGCGCGTGACGGCTGCGCCCGGGCCGTCGGCGGTGCTCACCGCGCTGGCCCTGTCGGGGCTGCCCACCGACCGGTTCACCTTCGAGGGGTTCGTGCCGCGCAAGGCGGGGGAGCGGTCGCGGTGGCTCGGCGCGCTCGCCGCGGAGCCGCGCACGATGGTCTTCTTCGAGGCGCCGCACCGGATCACCGACACGCTGCACGCCATGGCCGACGCCTTCGGCGCCGACCGGCCCGCCGCCGTCTGCCGCGAGCTGACCAAGACGTACGAGGAGGTGCTCCGCGGGCCGCTCGCGGACGTCGTCGCCGAGGCCGACGCCCGCGCCGCCGCCGGCGACGGCCTGCGCGGCGAGATCTGCGTCGTCGTCGGTGGCGCGCCCGTGGGCGCCGCGCCGAGCGTCGAGGACCTCGTGCCCGAGGTGCTGGCCCGCGTCCGGGCGGGGGAACGGCTCAAGGCCGCCGTCGCCGATGTCGCCACCGCCGCGGGGGTGCCCAAGCGCGACCTGTACGCCGCCGCCCTCGCCGCGAGATAGAGAACCCCCCACCTCGAGATAGAGAACCCCGAGCGCGAGATAGAGAGGGCCTCTCTATCTCGCGGGGTTGGTTCTCTATCTCGCGGCGGAGTCGGCGAGCTCGACGCCGGCGGCGGCGAGCTCGACGCGGGCCTGTTCCCCCTGCTCGGGGCTGACGGGGATCGTGAGGTCGGTCAGCACGCGCGTCGCGAGGCCCAGGCCGACCGCGTCGAGGGCGGTGCGCTTCACGCAGTGCGACTCGACGAGGCCGACGACGTCGACCGCCTCGACGCGGGCGTCGCGCAGGGCCTGCTCCAGCGTGCGCCCGTCGGCGTCGGTGCCCTCGAAGCCGGAGTAGCCGTGGGCGTACTGGCCCTTCTTGACGGACACGTCGGGGCCGAGGTCGGCGAGCGCGGGGTGCAGCTCGGCGTTCGGCGTGCCGGCGATGCCGTGCGGGGGCCAGGAGTCGACGTAGTCGGGGTGGTCGCTGAAGTGCTCGCCGGGGTCGATGTGCCAGTCCTGCGTGGTCACGACGATCTCGTACCGGTCGCGGTGCGCGGCGGCGTAGGCCGCGACGTCCTCCGCGACCCGGTTGCCGCCGTCGACGGCGAGCTCGCCGCCCTCGCAGAACGTGGGCTGGACGTCGACGACGATCAGGGCACGGACAGGGGCGTGCGCGGCGTCACTCATGTCGCCAGCCTGCCACGGCGCGCGGAGGCTCAGGGCCCGTCGCCGCCCCCACCGCCGTCGAAGAATCCACCGCCGTCCATGTATCCCATGCCGAACGCGTCCGCGGAGCGGCGGTTGCGCATGTCCATCCTGTCGGGCTCGAGCCGTGGGTCCGCCGCCCAGGACGGCGGGCGTCGCTCGGCAGGCGGGAGCGGCGGCAGCTTCTCGCGGCGGTGGAACGTGGACCTGAGCCTTGCGCTGATCCTCATGACGACTCCTTCGTCGGAACCGCATCCCGAAAACAGTTCGTCAAGAATAGGTCGAGATCCGGCCAGGTGTCGACGACGGTCGCCCGGGGCGGCGGGCGCCGCGCGGTGCGTACGCCCTGGGCTTCCCGGCCATCATGGTGGGCGCGGCGGCCGCGAGCGTGCCGCGCCGACGTCGCCCGCACCGCTCCCGACCCCGTGAAGGGACCCATGACCTCCGCCGACCCCCGCATCGCCTCCGTCCGCCTCGCCCGCCTCGAGACGCGTTACCCCCGCACCGTCGGGCGCAACGCCCGGCTCGGCAGCCACGGCGACGGACCCGACTCCGACGTCGCGGTGCTCGTCACCGACGACGGGCGCACCGGCTGGGGCCTGGTGGAGGGCCCGCCGGGCGACGTCGCTCGGGTCGAGGGCCGGAGGCTCTCCGAGCTGGCGGACCCCGCGGTGGGCGTGCTCGACCCCACCGACCGCTGGCTGGACATCGCCCTGCACGACCTGCTCGGCGTCGTGCACGACGCTCCCGTCCACGCCCTGCTCGGAGGGCGCGGAAGCACCGACGTCGCGGTCTACGACGGCGCCATCTACTTCGACGACCTCGACCCGCAGGAGTCGCCGCGCGGGGTCGACGTGCTGCTCGACGAGTGCCGGGCCGACGCGGCCCTCGGGTTCCGCGACTTCAAGCTGAAGATCGGCCGTGGGAACCGCTGGATGGACCGGGCCGCGGGGGACGCGCGCGACGTCGCCGTCACGCGCGCCGTCCGCGAGGCGTTCCCCGACGCGCGGATCCTCGTCGACGCCAACGACGGCTACGACCTGGAGGGCTTCCTCTCCTACCTCGACGCCGTCGCGGACGCCGACCTGTTCTGGGTCGAGGAGCCGTTCCTCGACGACCCGGGCGACCTCAAGGCCCTGCGGTCCTGGCTCGACGACCGCTCGCCGGCCACGCGCATCGCCGAGGGCGAGACCAGCCCCGACGTCGACGCCCTGCTGCCGGTGGCGACGAGCGGCGCGATCGACGTGCTGCTCATGGACGTGATGTCGTTCGGCCTCACCGCATGGCGGGAGCTCATGCCGCACCTGGCGGGCACGGGCGTGGAGGCCTCCCCGCACGCCTGGGGCCGCCCCCTCAAGACGCGGTACGCCGCGCACCTCGCCGCCGGGCTCGGCAACGTCGAGGTCGTCGAGGGCGTGCCGGGCCGCGTGGCGGGGGTCGACGCGGCCCTGCTGCTGCCGCGCGACGGCGTGCTGCACCTCGACGACTCTCCCGGCTTCGGCCTGCCCCTGCCCTCCGACGCCCACCTGCGCCCGGCCCGCTAAGGCCCGCCCGGACGGTCTCAGCAGAGGAAGGTCAGTAGGGGAAGAAGGTGGTGCCCGAGGGGCGCAGCGGCTCGACGCACATCGTCCCGGACTTCGGTCGGGCGTCGAGGGCGCCGTCGGGCGCGACCGGGAGGTGTGCGAGGTCGCGGGGGCGTTCGGCCTCCGCCTCGCGCTCCGTGCTGCGGAACCAGCTCGACACGGTGCTGACGATGCTCATCACGACCTCCGGGCTCGGCGTCTCTCCGGGCTTGGTGCTGCCTTGACCTCAGGGTGCCAGAACTTCGACCGATGGTCGACCACGGGTCGACCGACACGCGACGGCACTGGGCGGGAGGATGGGGCCATGGACTCACGGCAGCGGACCTCTACCGCCCGCTGGGGCGCGGCGACCGTCGTCGCGCTCCTGACGCTCACCGGGTGCGGCTCCGTGGGCGACGACGGCCCGCCCCAGGTGTCGAGGACGTCGACGTCGCTCGGCCCGGCCGACGCCTCTCCTGCGCCCGACGCCTCGGCGAGACCCACGGCGACCTCCACGCCCGAGGTCTCGGTCGAGACGGTCGTCGAAGGCCTCGACGTGCCGTGGGGCCTCGCCCCGCTGCCGGGCGGCGCGCTGCTGATCAGCCTGCGCGACGAGGCGCGGCTCGTGGTCGTCGACCCCGACGCCGGCACGACGACGGACGTCACCGGTCCCGGCGCGGACGCGCTCGCCGCGCAGACCACCCCCGACGGCGAGGGCGGGCTGCTCGGCGTCGCGCGCGACCCGGGCTCGGGCGACGTGTTCGTCTACCGCACCGGCGCCGACGACAACGCCGTGCTGCGCGGCGCGCTGGACGGGACGGTGCTCGGCGGGCTCACGACCGTCCTCGACGGCATCCCGCGCGCCGGCCACCACGACGGCGGCGGCCTGGCCTTCGGCCCCGACGGGTTCCTCTACGTCGGCACCGGCGACGCGGGGGACGGGGAGGCCTCGCAGGACCGGGCGTCGCTCGCCGGCAAGATCCTGCGCGTCACGACCGACGGTGACCCGGCGCCCGGCAACCCCGACGCCGGCTCGCCGGTCTGGACCTTCGGCCACCGCAACGTGCAGGGCCTCGCCTGGGACGCGTCGGGGCGGATGTTCGCGAGCGAGTTCGGGCAGAACACGTGGGACGAGCTCAACGAGATCGAGCCGGGCGGCGACTACGGCTGGCCCGACGTCGAGGGGCCGGGCCTCGAGGGGCAGCCCCAGGCGGGCGACGGCACCGTCGCCCCGGTCGCGTGGTGGCCCACGTCCGACGCGTCGCCGTCCGGCCTGGCGGTGACCGACGACGCCGTGTACCTCGCCGGGCTGCGGGGGGAGCGGCTGTGGCGGGTGCCCTTCGGCGGCACCGCGTCCGGCGCGGACGAGGGCGGCGACGGGGCAGGGCCGGGCCCGAGCAAGGACGCCGTGGACGCGGACGGGAGCGTCCGGCCGCTCGGTGAGCCGCAGGCGCTGCTCGCGGGCGAGCTGGGCCGGCTGCGCAACGTCGCCCCCGTCGAGCCGGGCGGCGGCGACGCGGACGGCCTGTGGGTGCTGACCAACAACACCGACGGCCGCGGCTCGCCGCGCGACGGCGACGACCGCCTGGTCCGGGT
The DNA here is from genome assembly GCF_050311635.1 of Isoptericola nanjingensis. Taxonomy (NCBI): domain Bacteria; kingdom Bacillati; phylum Actinomycetota; class Actinomycetes; order Micrococcales; family Promicromonosporaceae; genus Isoptericola; species Isoptericola nanjingensis. Next base: position 156,241 of record NZ_JBNOZL010000005.1, read on the forward strand.
CACGTTCGGCTGACGCGGCGGGCCGGGCCGGGCCGCGGACCGCTCGGACGCGTCGTCGTCCGGGCCCTTAGAATCGCCCGCATGACCCACATCCTCTCGGCCGTGGCGTGGCCCTACGCCAACGGCCCGCGGCACATCGGCCACGTCGCCGGCTTCGGCGTTCCCTCCGACGTCTTCAGCCGGCACATGCGGATGGCGGGTCACGACGTGCTGATGGTCTCCGGCACGGACGAGCACGGGACGCCGATCCTCGTGCAGGCGGAGCAGGAGGGCGTGACGCCGCAGCAGCTCGCGGACCGCTACAACCGGGTCATCGTCGAGGACCTCACGTCGCTCGGGCTGTCCTACGACCTGTTCACCCGCACGACGACGCGCAACCACTACGCCGTCGTGCAGGAGATGTTCCGCACGGTGCACAAGAACGGCTACATGGTCGAGAAGACCACGATGGGCGCGATCTCCCCGTCCACCGGCCGCACGCTGCCCGACCGGTTCATCGAGGGCACGTGCCCCATCTGCGGGTACGACGGCGCGCGCGGCGACCAGTGCGACAACTGCGGCAACCAGCTCGACCCGATCGACCTGATCAACCCGCGCAGCCGCATCAACGGCGAGACGCCCAAGTTCGTCGAGTCGAACCACTTCTTCCTCGACCTGCCGGCGCTCGCGGACGCGCTGGGCGACTGGCTGCGCACCCGCACCGGCTGGCGCCCGAACGTGCTGAACTTCAGCCTCAACCTGCTCGACGACATCCGGCCGCGCGCCATGACGCGCGACATCGACTGGGGCATCCCGGTGCCGCTCGAGGGCTGGGAGGAGAACCCGACCAAGCGGCTGTACGTGTGGTTCGACGCCGTCATCGGGTACCTCTCGGCGTCGATCGAGTGGGCGCGGCGCACGGGCGACCCGGAGGCGTGGCGCGCGTTCTGGAACGAGGAGACCGCCCGCTCCTTCTACTTCATGGGCAAGGACAACATCACGTTCCACTCCCAGATCTGGCCGGCCGAGCTGCTGGCCTACGACGGGAAGGGCTCGCGCGGCGGCGCGCCGGGCCCGTACGGGACGCTGCAGCTGCCGACCGAGGTGGTCAGCTCCGAGTTCCTCAACGTCGAGGGGCAGAAGTTCTCGAGCTCGCGCGGCGTGGTCATCTACGTGCGCGACATGCTGGCGCGCTACCAGCCGGACGCGTTCCGTTACTACGTGGCGGCGGCCGGCCCGGAGAGCCAGGACGTCGACTTCACGTGGGACAGCTTCCTGCGCCGCACCAACGACGAGCTCGTGGCGGGCTGGGGCAACCTCGTGAACCGCACCGCGAGCATGGTGCACAAGAACTTCGGGCAGGTCCCGACGCCGGGCGAGCTGGCCGACGTCGACCGCGGCGTCCTCAAGGCGACGTCCGAGGCGTTCGGCACGGTCGGCGGGCTCATCGGGTCCAACCGGCAGCGCGCGGCGATCGCGGAGGCGATGCGCGTCGTCGGCGACGTCAACCGGTACGTCTCCGAGACGGAGCCCTGGAAGCTCAAGACGGACCCGGACCGGCTCGCGACCGTGCTGCACACGGTCACGCAGGCCGTGAGCGACTGCAACACGCTGCTCAGCCCGTTCCTGCCGCACTCGGCGCAGCAGGTGCACGAGACCATGGGCGGCACCGGCACGTTCGCGCCCCAGCCGCGCATCGACGAGGTCACCGACCTCGACGACGACTCCCGGCAGTACCCGGTCATCACGGGCGACTACGACTTCCCCTCCTGGGAGTCGCGACCCGTGACCCCGGGCACCGAGATCGCGAAGCCCACGCCCGTGTTCACCAAGCTCGACGACTCGATCGTCGAGGAGGAGCTCGAGCGGCTGCGCGAGAAGGCCTGAGGGTGGCGCGCAAGCGCGAGCGCGGGTTCCCGGCGGAGCCCGCGCCCCTGCCCGTCGCGGTCGCCGACAACCACACGCACCTCGACGCGATCGCGGGCGTGCTGCCGGACGACGTCCCCGCACCCGGCGTCGGCGAGCACCTCGCCCGCGCCGCGGCGGCGGGCGTGGACCGCGTCGTGCAGGTGGGCTGCGACCTGCCGGGCATCGACTGGACGGTCGACCTGCTGGCCGCGGGGCACCCGGGCGTGCTCGCCGCCGTCGCGATCCACCCGAACGAGGCCGTGCTGCACGCGGGCGTCCGCGAGGTGGGCCCGGACGGGCTGGAGCCGGACCCGGCGCCGCACCACGCCGTCGCGCTCGACGACGCGCTGGCCCGCGTCGCGGAGGTCGCGCGGGCGCACGACCGCGTGCGCGCGATCGGCGAGACGGGCATGGACCTGTTCCGCACCGGCCCGCGGGGGGAGGCGGTGCAGCGCGAGGCGTTCCGGGCGCACGTCGCGCTGGCCAAGGAGCTGGGCCTGACGCTGCAGATCCACGACCGGGACGCGCACGCGCAGGTGATCGACGTCCTGCTCGCCGACGGAGCCCCCGAGCGCACCGTCTTCCACTGCTACTCGGGCGACGAGGAGATGGCCGCCCTGGCGGCCGAGCACGGCTGGTTCCTCTCGTTCGCTGGCCCCGTGACCTACCCGAGGAACGACCACCTGCGCGGCGCGCTGCGCGCCGTCCCCCTCGAGCTGGTGCTGGTCGAGACCGACGCGCCCTACCTGCCGCCGCACCCGTACCGCGGCCAGCCGAACGCCCCGTACGTCGCGGCGCACACCGTGCGCGCGATGGCGGACGTCCTCGAGCGGCCGCTGGACGAGGTGTGCCGGGCGCTCTCGGCGACGTCCGAGCGCGTGTACGGCACGTGGTGAGGGATCGGTGAGCGGTCGAGGGCTTCCCCCCTGGTCACGGTTCCGTTACGGTCTGGTGCTCGTGCGGAGGTCGAGGGCGAAGGTGGCGTCGGACAGGGCGACGGCTCCGGCGGCGACCCCTCGCCGGGGCGCCCTCACCGGGCCCGCGCGCCACGTCGTGCACGGCACCGTGGTCCTCGCGCTGGTGGGCGGCACGGCCGCCGTCACGCAGGTGCACAAGACGGTGACGATCGACTACGACGGCCACGTCGCGACCGTCGACTCGTACGGCGCGTCGGTGGCCGACGTGCTGCGCTACCACCACATCCCGCTCGGCCCGGACGACCTCGTGCAGCCGGCCGCGTCGTCCGTGGCCGCGGACGGCGGCCAGGTCGTGGTCCGCTCGAGCCGCGAGGTGACGGTCGAGATCGACGGCGAGGTCACGACCTTCCCGACGACGGCGCACACGGTGGGCGAGCTGCTCGCGGCGCTTGGGCCCCGGGGGGCGGACGCCGTGACGTCGGCGTCGCGCACCGCGGCGCTGGACCGGACCCCCGTGCGGGTGTCGACCACGAAGACCGTGCAGGTGGCCGTGGACGGCCTGGTGCTGCCCATCCGCACGGCGCAGTCCACGGTGCGCGACGTCCTGGCGACCGCCGGCATCACCCTCGGTGAGCACGACCGCACGTCGGTGCCGCTCGGCGGGGCCGCGGTCGACGGGATGCTCGTCATGGTGAGCCGCGGGGACACCGACGCCGACCGGAAGACCGAGGTCATCCCGTTCGAGACGGAGAAGGTCGAGTCGGACGAGCTGCCGAAGGGGTACGAGGTGGTGCGCACGGCCGGCGTGCCGGGGGAGCGCGTCACGACCTATGAGGTGCGCACACTGGACGGCGCCGAGGTGCAGCGCACCGTGGTCGACCGCGAGGTGACGCGCGAGCCGGTGGACGAGGTCGTCGTGGTGGGCACGCTCGAGGTCTCGACGGCGAACCCGGACCCGGGCTCCGCGAAGGCGATCGGCAAGGCGATGGCCGCCGAGCGCGGCTGGGGCGACGACCAGTACGCCTGCCTCGAGAAGCTGTGGGACAAGGAGTCCGGCTGGCGCTGGAACGCCGAGAACCCGTCCAGCGGGGCGTACGGCATCCCGCAGGCGCTGCCCGGCACCAAGATGGCGACCGCCGGCTCGGACTGGCGCACGAACCCGTCGACGCAGATCGAGTGGGGCCTGGGCTACATCTCCGGCCGGTACGGCACGCCGTGCGGGGCGTGGAGCCACTCCATGTCGGTCGGCTGGTACTGATCCCCGCTCGCCGACGCGAAATTGAGGACGCGCGGCGACCCCTGTGAGACGGCTCACGCCGTTCGTCCGGACTTTCCGGGCACGACGGGACGGAACCGGGCATCTCTACCATAGCCAGGCTTGGCCGATGATCACGATCCGGTTACGGTCTTCGGAGCCACCGGATCGACCGCGCCCCGACAGCCAGCCGGGACCCCGCCGTCGTGACCGGACCGCACGACGACTGGACCTGTGTGAACCCCTCGAACGAGACTCCCCACTCCTCGGCCGAGTCGATGCCCGAGGCTGGGCCCGACGCAGCAGCCGCCCCCACGACGACCGCCACGCGCCGTCGCCGCCGGCTCCCGCTCATCGCGGGTCTCGCCGCCGGCGCGCTCGTCGTCGCGGGAGGTGCGGCCACCGCCTACGAGAGTGCACGCAAGAGCGTGACGCTCGACATCGACGGCGAGACGCGCACCGTCGAGACCTTCTCCGGCTCCGTCGCCGGCCTGCTGGACGCCCAGGGCGTCGAGGTGGGCGAGCGCGACGCCGTCACCCCCGACGCGGACGCCGCCCTGCGCGACGGCTCGCAGGTCGTGGTCCGCTCCGGGCACGAGCTCACCGTGGACGTCGACGGCGAGCAGGACGACGTGTGGGTCACGGCGCTCGACGCCGAGGAGGCGCTGCGCGGCCTCGACGCCCGCGGCTCCGACGTCTCCCTCGTCGCCTCCCGCTCCGGCGACCGCGCCTCGCTGCCGCTGCAGCTCGACGCCGACCAGCCGGTCGCGGTCGTCGCGGACGGCACCACCACGGTGGTCGACGACGGCTCCGTCGGCCTGGAGGCGATCCTCCAGGGCCTCGGCCTCACGGTCGACGACGACGACCACGTCTTCGTGGAGCGTCAGACCGCCAAGACCGAGGGCGACCCGGCGGTGCGCATCGTCATCGAGCGCGTCGAGACGAAGAAGGTCACCAAGAAGGTCGCGGTGGACCACAAGTCGCGCACCGAGAAGGACGCCGACCGCTACGCCGACCAGGGCAGCACGGTCGCCCAGGAGGGCAAGGACGGCGAGCGCACGCTCACGTACCGCGTGACCACGGTCGACGGCGACGTCGTCGCCAAGAAGAAGCTCTCGGACAAGGTGACGACCAAGCCGGTCACGGAGGTCGTCGTCGAGGGCACCAAGGAGCGCCCCGAGCCGGAGCCCGAGCCCGCGCCGAAGGTGACCTCGTCCTCCTCGTCGTCGAGCTCCTCGTCCTCGTCGTCCGGCTCGACGTCGAAGGCCACCGGCTCCGCGCCCGCGGGCGTGTGGGCCGACCTCGCCCAGTGCGAGTCGGGCGGCAACCCGGCGACGAACACCGGGAACGGCTACTACGGCCTGTACCAGTTCTCCGCGCAGACCTGGCAGGCGATGGGCGGCTCCGGCCTCCCGTCGGAGAACTCGGCAGCCGAGCAGACCCGCATCGCCAAGAAGCTGCAGGCGCAGTCCGGCTGGGGCCAGTGGCCCGGGTGCGCGGCGAAGCTCGGTCTGCTCTGACCTGACGCCCGACGGGCCTCGCGCCCGCCACCGACCGCCCGGGACGGCACCGCCGTCCCGGGCGGTCGTGCGTCGGGGCCCTCCGCGCGCCGGGTGGGATGTGGGTCTCGTCACGACGCCGCCGACGGATTAGGTCTCCGATAACGAATCGGTTACGGTCGAGTGTCCCGCGTGCGAGCCGTGCTCGACAGGTGTATGTGACGCGGGCCCCTGAACCGCCGGATCGGTGGGTCGGAACTCGGCGCCTTTCGGGCGCGGGGCCGGGAGCGAGGCGCGAGCGCGCCGCCCCGGTGCGTGACGGGCCGCCGGCCCGCCCCTGACCACCGTGCCCGGACAGCACGACGACTGGACTCTCGTGACCCGCTCCCCCCAGACCTCTCCCGTGCCCGCCGTGCCGGACGCCGACACCGTCGCTCCCGCCACGACCCGCAGCCGCCGCCGCTGGCCGTTCCTGGCCGCGGCGACCGCCGCCGCGGTCGCCGTCGCCGGTGGCGCCGTCGCGTACGCGGACGCCCGCAAGACCGTCACGCTCGACGTGGACGGCGACGTCAAGACCGTGACGTCCTACTCCGGCTCCGTCGACGACCTGCTCACCTCGCAGGGCGTCGTCGTCGGCGACCGCGACCTCGTGACCCCGTCGGCCGACGCCGCGCTCGAGGACGGTTCCGACGTCGTCGTGCGCTCCGGCAAGGAGCTCAGCCTGCAGGTGGACGGCAAGGACACCGACGCGTGGGTCACCGCCCTCGATGCCGACGAGGCGCTCGACACCCTCACCGCCCGTGGCGGCGACGTGCGCATCGTCGCCTCCCGTGACGGCGAGCGGGCCTCGCTGCCGGTGGACGTCGACACCGACGGCCCGGTGGCCGTGGTGCACGACGGCACGACCGACGTGGTCGAGGACGCGGAGGACGTCGAGGCCGTGCTGGCCGAGGCGGACGTGGAGCTCGGGAAGCGCGACCGCGTGCACGTCACCGACGCCGCCAACGGCGAGGTGAAGAAGCACGTCGCCGCCGCCGTCGCGGACGAGAAGAAGCAGGCCGAGAAGCAGGCCGAGAAGGACGGCGCGCAGACCGAGCAGGTCGCCGCCGCCGAGACCCCCGCGGCCGCGACCGAGGTCGCCACGCCGCAGGTGGCCGTCGTCGTGCAGCGCGTCGAGACCAAGAAGGTCACGACGACCAAGGCCGTCGACCACAAGACCACGACCAAGAAGTCCGCCGACCGGTACTCCGACGTCGACGCGAAGGTCGTGAAGAAGGGCAAGGACGGCGAGCGCACGATCGTCCACCAGGTCACCACGATCGACGGCAAGGTCGTGAAGAAGACCAAGGTCTCGGACGAGGTCACCACCAAGCCCGTGACCCGCGTGCTGGTGAAGGGCACCAAGGAGCGCCCGGAGCCCGAGCCGGCGGCGCCGACGTACTCCGGCTCCACCCGCTCGATCGGCAAGCAGATGGCCGCCGCCCGCGGCTGGACCGGCTCGCAGTGGACCTGCCTGGAGTCGCTCTGGACCAAGGAGTCGGGCTGGAACGCCTCGGCGGCCAACCCGTCGTCCGGCGCCTACGGCATCCCGCAGTCGCTGCCCGGCTCGAAGATGGCCTCGGCCGGCTCCGACTGGCAGAGCAACCCCGCCACCCAGATCGAGTGGGGCCTCGGCTACATCGCGGACGTGTACGGCACGCCGTGCGGCGCGTGGGGCCACTCGCAGTCGGTGGGCTGGTACTGAGCCGCCCGTCCTGAGTCGCCCGTCCTGAGTCGTCGGCCGCGGGCCGACGAATAGACTCGCCCCCATGACGAACACCCCTGGCGCCCTGCTCGGCCCTGCGGAGATCCGCGAGCTGGCAGGGCGCCTCGGCGTCCGCCCCACCAAGCAGCTCGGGCAGAACTTCGTGCACGACGGCGGCACGGTGCGCAAGATCGTCCGCGCGGCCGGGCTGCGACCGGGGGAGCGGGTCGTGGAGATCGGCCCTGGGCTGGGGTCGCTGACCCTCGGCCTGCTGGAAGCCGGGGCCTCGGTCGTCGCGGTCGAGATCGACCCGGTGCTGGCGGGTCAGATCGCCGAGACGGTGCGCAAGCACGCCCCCGCCGCCGACTTCGAGGTGGTGCCCGCCGACGCCCTCGAGGTCACCGAGCTGCCGGGCGAGGCGCCGACGGCGCTCGTCGCGAACCTGCCCTACAACGTGGCCGTTCCGGTGCTGCTGACGTTCCTGCAGCGGTTCCCGAGCCTGGAGCGCGTGCTCGTGATGGTGCAGGCCGAGGTGGCCGACCGGCTCGCCGCCGGCCCCGGGTCGCGCACGTACGGCGTGCCGTCGGTGAAGGCCGCCTGGTACGCCGACGCGCGCCGGTCGTTGAACGTCAGCCGGCACGTGTTCTGGCCGGAGCCCAACGTGGACTCCGCCCTCGTGGCGCTGGAGAAGCGCGAGCCCCCCGTCACGACCGCGACGCGCGAGCAGGTCTTCGCCGTCGTCGACGCCGCGTTCGCCCAGCGCCGCAAGACGCTGCGCGCCGCCCTGTCCGGCACGTTCGGCTCCGGCGCCGCCGCCGAGGAGGCGCTGCGCGCCGCGGGCGTCGACCCCGGGCTGCGGGGCGAGCGGCTCGAGGTCACGGACTTCGCGCGCATCGCCGAGCAGCTTCCCGTCGCGGCGGGCACGGTGGACGCGTGACGCATCTCGCCGCCGCCCCGTCGCCGTCCGTCCGGGTCCGCGCGCCCGGCAAGGTCAACCTGTCGCTGCGCGTCGGCGCGCGGCAGGCCGACGGCTACCACCCGCTGTCGACGATCTTCCAGGCCGTGGCGCTCTACGAGGAGGTGACGGCCACGCAGGTGCCGGAGGGCGCCGGCGTGACGATCACCGTGGACGGCCCGCAGGCCGAGCTCGTGCCCGTCGACGGGACGAACCTCGCCTGGCGTGCCGCCGAGGCCCTGGCGACCCAGGTCGGCGTGGCGCCGGACGTCGCGCTGCACCTGGCCAAGGGCGTGCCCGTCGCCGGGGGCATGGCGGGCGGCTCCGCGGACGCCGCGGCCACCCTGGTGGCCTGCGACGCGCTGTGGCAGACCGGTTTGAGCCGCGACGACCTGGCGACGCTCGCCGCGGGCCTCGGCTCGGACGTCCCCTTCGCCCTGCTGGGGCACACCGCCGTCGGGACCGGGCGCGGCCACCTGCTGACGCCGGCCATGACCCGCGGCGAGTTCCACTGGGTGTTCGCCGCCCAGGCCGAGGGCCTGTCGACGCCGGCCGTCTACGACCGGTTCGACGAGCTGACCGGCCCGGACGACGCCGTCGACGAGCCGGGGCTCGACGAGGACACCGGGCTGATGCAGGCGCTGCGCGCCGGCGACGCGCACGCCCTCGGGCACGCCCTGCACAACGACCTCGAGGCCGCCGCGCTCGCCCTGCGCCCCGAGCTGGAGCGCACCATCGCCGTCGCGCGGGAGGCCGGCGCCCTGGGGGCGTTCGTCTCCGGTTCCGGCCCGACCGTCGCGGCGCTCGCCCGGTCGCGCCAGCACGCGCTGGCCGTCGCCGCGTCCTGGACCGCCGAGGGCGTCGCCGACTCCGTGTGGTGCACCTCCGGCCCCGCGCACGGCGCCCGCCTGCTGCCCTGACCGCGAGGTGGTACCGAAACTGCCGAGGTAGTACCCATCGGGCCGAGGTAGTACCCCTCCCCGCGAGGTAGTACGAAACCTGCCGAGGTAGTGCCCCTTCCCGTCGAGGTAGTGCCCGAGCGCAGGTGGTATGCGAGGTATGTCTCAGATGCCCGTACTACCTCGGCGAGATTCGTACCACCTCGGCGGTCAGAGGTGCTTGGCCAGCCAGGCGAGGGTCGGGGCGAAGCGGTAGCCCTGGCCACCCTCGTGGCGGTTGTGGGGGTAGACGTCGATCGCCGTGTCCGGTGCGGTCTCGCCCAGCGCGCCCCACTGGTTGTACGCGGCGTAGACCGTGGACGGCGGGCAGACGTCGTCGCGCAGGGCGGTCGAGAACAGCGCCGCCGCGCGGGCGCGGCGGGCGAACGAGACGCCGTCGAGGTAGGAGAACGTGCGCCAGACGGCGTCCTCGTGCTCGCGGTGCACGGACAGGTACTGCGTGATCTCGCCGTACGGGAACGCGTCGGAGATCTGCACGGCGCGGCGGTAGTGGCACAGGAACGGCACGTTCGGCACGGCGGCGGCGACGTCGGGCACCAGGCCGGCGACGGCGATCGCGATGCCACCGCCCTGGCTCGTGCCGGCGACGGCGACGCGCGCGGGGTCGATCCCCTCGACGCGGCGCACGGCGTCCACGGCGCGCACGCCGTCGGTGAAGACGCGCCGGTAGTAGTGCTCGTGCGGGTCGAGGACGCCGCGCGTCATGAAGCCGGGAGAGGCGGGGCCGCTGCCCACCGGGTCGGGGGTGTCGCCACCGTGGCCCCAGCCCGAGCCCTGACCGCGGGTGTCCATGACGAGGTGCGCGTAGCCCGCGGCGGCGAGGCCCAGGTGGTCGTGCGCCAGCCCCCGCCCGCCGCCGTAGCCGACGAACTCGACGACCGCCGGCAGCGGGCCGTCGGCCGCGGCGTCGTGGCGCGCAGGCCGCGTCAGCCACGCCTTGACCGGCTGCCCGTCGAAGCCCGGGAAGGTCACGTCGTCCACGACGAGCTCCGTGAGGCCGGTGTCCGCGCGCTCCAGCGTCGGGGCGTCGTCGTGCGCGCGCGACTCGACGAGGGTCTGCTCCCAGAACGCGTCGAAGTCGGCGGGCTCGTCGATCTCGGGCACGTACGCCTCGAGCTCGGCGACGGGCAGGTCGAACTGGGCCATCGGGTTCCTCCGGGGACTTCCTGCGGGGCCACCGCAGCGGCGCGGTGTCGGGCTGCACTGTAGCGGGCCGGCAGGCGGCCTTGGAGAACGTTTCCCCGCGCCGGACGTCTACGCTGCGACCAGTCGGACGGGCGAGGTGAGGACACGGTGCGACGCGGGACCAACCTGCCGCGGGTGGGCGACTTCAACCAGATGGTCGTGCTCGACCAGGTGCGGCGCGCGCCCGACGGCACGAGCCGCAGCGAGCTCGCGGCCAGCACCGGGCTGTCCCTCCAGGCGGTGTCGAACATCGTGGCGCGGCTCATCGCGCTGGGCTACGTCGTCGAGGGGGAGCGCCGGGCCGAGGGCCGCGGCAAGCCCCGCACGATGCTCTACCTCGAGCCGCAGGGGGCCTACGCGCTGGGCGTGCACATCGACCCGGTGGTGGTGACGTCGGTGCTCGTGGACCTCGACGGCCGCACGGTGGAGAAGGTCGTCGAGCCGACGCCGGCCGGCCCCGAGGCCGTGGCCGGGGCCGTCGCCGCGGCGGCCGCCGGGATGCTCGACCGGGCCGGTATCGAGCGCTCCGCCGTCCTGGGGCTGGGGGTGGCGGCGCCGGGGCCGGTGGACCTCGCCGCCGGCACGGTGATCCGCCCGCCGCTCCTGGACGGCTGGGAAGAGGTGCCGGTGCGCGACCTGCTGGCCGCCGCGACGGGCTTCGACGTCGTGCTGGACAAGGACGTGTCGGCGGCGATGGTGGCGGAGCTGTGGCGCGGCAACCGGATGCTGCGCGGCACGTCCCTCTTCTTCTACACCGGCTTCGGCGTCGCCGTGGCGGTGGCGCACGACGGCGAGCTCCTCGCGGGATCGTCGCGCAACGCCGGCGAGGTCGGCCACCTGATGGTCGACAACGACGGCCCGCGGTGCGACTGCGGCCAGCGGGGGTGCATCGGCGTCTCCGCCGCCCCCGCGACGCTCGTCGCCGAGGCCGTCGCGGGGGGCGTGCTGCCGGCGGGCACCCCGGCGTCGACGCCGGCGGAGCTCGACGCGGCCCTCACGACGCTGTGCCGGGCCGCGGCCGAGGGCGACGCGGCCGCCGCGGGGATCCTCGTGGCGAGCGCGCGACGGGTCGCGCGCGGGATCACCGTGGTGGCCGACCTCGTCGACGCGGGGGTCGTCGTCTTCGGTGGCCCGGCGTGGGCGCGGCTGGCCCCGCACTACCTGCCCGTCGTGCGGCGGGAGCTCACCCTGCAGGCGACGCTGCGCGAGGTGCACGCCGTCGAGGTGCTGGGCTCCGCCGTCGGCGACCATGTCGGGGCGGTGGGTGCGGCGAGCCTCGTGCTCGACGGGCTCTTTACTCCGCGACCCTCCGGCCTCGTGAGCGCTTGACAGCATTAACTCAATTCGCTTGAGTTATTCACGTCAGCCGGCCCGGCGTCGTCGGGCCACTCATGTGGGCAAAGGAGCAGCATGCGACTGGCACGAACCCTTGCCGCGGGATCCGCGGTCACGGCGCTCGTCCTCACCCTCGGAGCCTGCGGCTCGGGGGGCGGCGAGGGCAGCAGCGGGGACGCGACGATCAAGATCGCGTACCAGAAGTTCGGGAACTTCACGCAGGCCGACGAGCTGTTCAAGGACGTCAAGGCCGAGTACGAGAAGGAGAACCCGGACGTCACGATCGAGCTCGTGCCGATCGAGGCCAGCCAGAACGACTACTTCACGAAGCTCGCGCTCATGAACCGCGCGCCCGGGACGGCGCCCGACCTCATGTACGAGGACACGTTCATGATCAAGTCGGACGTCGAGGCGGGCTACCTGCTGCCGATGGACGACTACCTCGCCGACTGGGAGGACTGGGGCCAGTTCGTCGACCAGGCCAAGCAGGCCGGGCTGGGCGACGACGGCAAGACCTACGGCGTCCCGATGGGCACGGACACCCGTGGGCTGTGGTTCAACAAGGAGGTGCTCGCCAAGGCGGGGCTCCCCGAGGACTGGGCCCCGAAGACCTGGGACGAGCTGCTCGAGGCCGCCCGGGCGATCAAGAAGGCGGACCCCGACGTCATCCCGCTCAACGTCTACTCGGGCAAGCCGATGGGCGAGGGCGCCACGATGCAGGGCTTCGAGATGCTGCTGTACGGCACGGGCGGCACGCTCTACGACACCGACACCTCGAAGTGGATCGTCGGGTCGCAGGAGTTCGTCGACTCGCTCGACTTCATCAGGACGATCTACACGGAGGGCCTCGCCCCGACGCCGCAGCAGGCGCTCGACCCGAACGTCGGCAACACGGTCTCGGCCGAGTGGCTGCCGAAGGGCAAGCTCGGCATCTCGCTGGACGGCTCGTGGATGCCCGGCACGTGGCTCGAGGAGGGCACGGCGCCCTGGCCCGAGTGGACCGACGTCATGGGCACCGCCGCGATGCCCACCCAGGACGGCCAGGCCCCCGGCGCGGTGAGCATGTCGGGCGGCTGGACGATGGCGATCGGCTCCGGGTCGAAGAACCCCGACGTCGCGTTCGACGTGCTGACCCACGCGCTCGACAAGGAGCACTCGCTGCGGTTCGCGATCGACAACAGCCAGATCGCGGTGCGCACCGACGTCGCCGAGGAGCCGTCGTACTCCGAGGCGAACCCGACGGTGCCGTTCTTCTCCGACCTCGTCGAGGTGACGAACTTCCGCCCCGCCACCTCCGACTACGCGCAGATCTCCAACGCGATCCAGGTCGCCATGGAATCGGTGATGACCGGGCAGCAGACGCCCGAGGAGGCCGCCGCCGTGTACGACGAGGCCGTGATCGCCCAGGTCGGCGAAGAGAACACGACGAACGGCTGACGACGTGACCACCACCCTCGCCCCCGCCCCCGTCGGCGGGCCGGGGGCGGGGCCGTCGCCGGTGCGGCGCGCGCACGCGCGCCGCACCGCCGGCCGCCTCGTCCCGATGCTGCCCGCCGTCGCCCTGCTCGCGCTGTTCATGCTGGGCCCGGTCGTGTGGTCGTTCTACGGCTCGTTCACCAACGCGGCCCTCACCGGCCCGAACGCGGCGAACCCCGAGTGGGTCGGCCTGGACAACTACGTCGCGCTGCTCGGCGACCCCGACTTCCCGAAGGCCCTGTGGCTCACGGTGCTGTTCGTCTTCGCGTCCGCGGTGATCGGGCAGAACGTGGCCGGCCTCGGGCTGGCGATGCTCATGCGCTCCGCGCTGAAGCCTGTGCGCGCCGTCGTCTCGACGCTCGTCGTCACGGCCTGGGTGCTGCCCGAGATCGTGGCCGCCTTCGCCGCCTACGCGTTCTTCCACGCCGACGGCACGCTCAACTCGCTGCTCGCGGGCGTGGGGATCACCGGCCCGGACTGGCTCTTCCAGTACCCGATGCTCGCCGTCATCCTCGCCAACGTCTGGCGCGGCACGGCGTTCTCGATGATGGTCTACTCCGCCGCGATCGCGGAGGTGCCGCCCGAGATCACGGAGGCCGCGACGGTCGACGGGGCCAACGGGGTGCAGCGCCTCGTGTGGGTCACGCTCCCGACCATCCGCCGCAGCATCTCGACCAACCTCATGCTCACCACGCTGCAGACGCTGTCCGTGTTCACGCTCATCTACGTGATGACCGGCGGCGGCCCCGGCACCGACAGCTCCACCCTGCCGATCCTCGCCTACCAGGAGGCGTTCAAGTTCGCCCAGGTCGGCTACGGCACGGCGATCGCCACCGTGATGCTCGTGATCGGCGCCGTGTTCTCCGTCGTGTACATCCGCAGCCTGAGGCCGGAGGTCGACTGATGGCCCAGACCGCCGCCCCGGCGTCCGTCCCCTCGCCCGTGCCCGACGTCGCCGGCGCGCGCCCCGCGCGACGGCGGTCGACGCCGTCGGTCGCCGCCCCCGGGCCGCGCACGGCGCGCATCCTGTCGAACGTCGTGCTCGTCGTCGTCGGGCTGTGCTTCCTGCTGCCCCTCGGCTGGATCGTGCTGGCGTCGCTGGACCCGAGCGCCACCCTCGCCGTCGGGCTGCCGGAGACGTTCACGCTCGAGAACTTCACGGCCGTCATGACGCCCGAGCAGACGTGGGTGCCGCTGGCGAACGCCTTCGTGCTGTCCGCGGGCACGGGCCTCCTCACCGTGGTCGCGTCGGTGCTCGCCGCGTACCCGTTGTCGCGCTACCGGATGCGCTTCAACAAGCCGTTCCTGTACGCCGTGCTGTTCGGCACCTGCCTGCCGATCACGGCCATGATGGTGCCGGTCTACTCGCTGTTCGTGCGGCTCAACCTGCTCGACTCCCTGGCCGGCACCACGTTCTTCATGGCCGCGACGTCGTTGCCCATGGCGATCTGGATGACCAAGAACTTCATGGACTCCGTGCCGATCTCCCTCGAGGAGGCGGCCTGGACCGACGGTGCGTCGGCCATGACCACCCTGCGCACCATCGTGCTGCCGCTCATGCGGCCCGGCATCGCCGTCGTCTTCATCTTCGTGTTCATCCAGGCGTGGGGGAACTTCTTCGTCCCCTTCGTGCTGCTGCTGACGCCGGAGAAGCAGCCGGCGGCCGTGAGCATCTTCGCGTTCTTCGGCCAGTACGGCTCGGTCGCCTACGGCCAGCTCGCGGCGTACTCGATGCTCTATGCCCTGCCGGCCGTCGGCCTGTACGTGCTCGTCTCGCGGCTGTCCGGCGGCTCGTTCGCGCTCGCCGGCGCCGTCAAGGGCTGACCGCGCCCGTCCCACCGCCCGCCCCGTCATCAGGAGCCTGATCCATGCACGACACCACCGCCCGCACCACCGCGCGCCTCGAGCGGTTCACCCGCGACTGGCTGGAGCCCGCCGTCCTGCGCGAGACCCGGCCGCTCCACGTCGAGGCGTGGACCGTCGGCGGGGAGCCGGTGCCCTTTGCCGAGGCGGCGCGTGCCACGTACGCCCCGTTCGCGATCGGCTCTCCCTGGGGGCGGCCGTGGGACACGACGTGGTTCCACGTGACGGGCGCCGTGCCGGCGGAGTGGTCGGGGGACGCGGCGCCCGCCGGGACGCGCGTGGAGCTCGTCGTCGACCTCGGGTTCACCGGCGCGGGCCCGGGCTTCCAGGCCGAGGGCACCGCCTGGACCCCCGACGGCCGCATCGTCAAGGCCGTCGAGCCGCGCAACCAGCACGTGCCGCTCGTCGCCGGCCAGGCGCTCGACGCCGACGGCCGCGTCGACGTGTACGTCGAGGCCGCCGCCAACCCCGACGTGCCGGGCGGCGCGTGGACGCGGCCCACGCCGATGGGCGCCTGGGAGACCTCCGGGCCGGACCCGATCTACGCGCTGCGCACCATGCACGTGGCCCTCGTCGACGAGACGGTGTGGGAGCTGCTCCAGGACGTGCGCGCCCTGCACGGCCTGGTGCGGGTGCTGCCCGCCACGAGCCCGCGCGCGGCCGAGGTGCTGCGCGCGCTCGAGGACATGCTCGACGCCGTCGACCCCGACGACGTCGCCGGCACCGCGGCCGCGGGCCGCGCGGCGCTCGTGGACGCGCTCGCCGCACCGGCCGCGGCGTCCGCCCACCGGGTGCACGCCGTCGGCCACGCGCACATCGACTCCGCGTGGCTGTGGCCCACGCGCGAGACCGTGCGCAAGTGCGCGCGCACGTTCTCCAACGTGCTCGCGCTCATGGATGAGGACCCGGACGTGAAGTTCGCCTGCTCGTCCGCGCAG
This sequence comes from Isoptericola nanjingensis, assembly GCF_050311635.1. Taxonomy (NCBI): domain Bacteria; kingdom Bacillati; phylum Actinomycetota; class Actinomycetes; order Micrococcales; family Promicromonosporaceae; genus Isoptericola; species Isoptericola nanjingensis. The sequence continues at coordinate 172,254 of NZ_JBNOZL010000005.1, forward strand.
CAGTACTCGTGGGTGCAGGAGCACTACCCGGAGCTGTTCGAGCGGATCCGCGAGCGTGTGCGCGAGGGCCGGTTCGTGCCCGTGGGCGGCATGTGGGTCGAGTCGGACACCAACATGCCGGGCGGCGAGGCGCTGGCCCGCCAGCTCGTGGCCGGCAAGCGGTACTTCATCGAGGAGCTGGGCGTGGAGCCGAAGGAGGTGTGGCTGCCGGACTCCTTCGGGTACACGGCGGCCCTGCCGCAGCTCGCCCGCCTGGCGGGCAGCGACAACTTCCTCACGCAGAAGATCTCGTGGAACGACACCAACACCATGCCGCACCACACGTTCTGGTGGGAGGGCATCGACGGGTCGCGGGTGTTCACGCACTTCCCACCCGTGGACACGTACAACTCGGAGCTGACCGCCGAGGAGCTCGCGCGGGCCGAGCGGCAGTACGCCGAGAAGGGCCGCGCCAACACGTCGCTGGTCCCGTTCGGCTTCGGCGACGGGGGCGGCGGCCCCACCCGGGAGATGGTGGCCGCGGCCCGGCGCACGCGCGACCTCGAGGGGTCGCCGAAGGTGGAGCTGTCCGACTCGCAGTCCTTCTTCGACGCCGCCCGGGCCGAGTACGCGAACCCGGCCACGTGGACCGGGGAGATGTACCTCGAGTACCACCGCGGCACCTACACGTCGCAGGCGCGCACCAAGCGCGGCAACCGCCGCAGCGAGCACCTGCTGCGCGAGGCCGAGCTGTGGGCGGCGACGGCGGCCGTGCGCGTCGGCGCGGACTACCCGGCCGAGCGGCTGCAGCGGCTGTGGCGCACCGTCCTGCTGCAGCAGTTCCACGACATCCTGCCCGGGTCGTCCATCGCCTGGGTGCACCGCGAGGCCGAGCGCAACTACGCCGAGGTGGCCCGCGAGCTCGAGGAGATCGTCGACGACGCGCTGCGGGCGCTGGTCGGGGAGGGCGATCGGCCGGTGGCCGTGAACGCCGGGCCGTTCGCGCGCGACGGCGTCGCGGCGCTCGGCGGCACGGCCCTTGACGCGGCGCGAGGCGCGGGCACCGTGACGCCCGTGGCCGAGGGTGACGGCTGGGTGCTGGAGAACGACCTCGTGCGCGTCGTCGTCGACGGCAACGGGCACGTCGTGTCCGCCGTCGACCGGTCGAGCGGGCGCGAGGCCGTGCTGCCCGGCGCGAGGGCGAACCTGCTCCAGCTGCACCGCGACGTCCCCAACGAGTGGGAGGCGTGGGACATCGACGAGCACTACCGCCGCAGCACGACCGACCTCGTCGACGCGGCGAAGATCGAGGTCGCCGACGGCGCGTCCGGGCCGGTGGTGCGCGTGCTGCGCGAGGTCGGGTCGTCGCGCGTCGAACAGGACCTCGCGCTCCCCGTCGCCGGGCGCGGCCTGCGCATCACGACCCGCGTCGACTGGCACGAACGGCAGAAGCTGCTCAAGCTCGCGTTCCCGCTCGACGTGCGCGCCGAGCGCGCGACGTCGGAGATCCAGTTCGGGCACGTGCACCGGGCCACGCACGTCAACACGTCGTGGGACCACGCCCGGTTCGAGACCGTCGCGCACCGGTGGGTCCACGTGGGGGAGCCGGGCTTCGGCGTGGCCGTCGCGAACGACTCGACGTACGGGCACGACATCACCCGGACCCGCACCGCCGACGCGACCGACGCCCAGGGCGCCCGCGGCACCACCGTCCGGCTCTCGCTGCTGCGCGCGCCGAAGTTCCCCGACCCCGACGCGGACCAGGGCGAGCACGAGCTGACCTGCGAGCTCGTCGTCGGCGCCGGCATCGACGACGCCGTCCGCCACGGCTACGCGCTCAACCTGCCCGAGCGCGTCGTCGCGGGGGACCACGGCGTCGAGCCGCTGCTCTCGGTGGACGACGACGCCGTCGTCGTCGAGGCCGTCAAGCTCGCCGAGGACGGCAGCGGCGACGTCGTCGTGCGCCTCTACGAGAGCCGCGGCGGCCGCGCCCGGGCCCGTGTCACGCCGGCGTTCGAGCACACCGGCGTGGTCGTGACGGACCTGCTGGAGCGGCCGCTGGACGCCGCGCACCGCGACGGCGACGACGTGCTCCTCGAGCTGACGCCGTTCCAGGTGGTCACGCTGCGCGTGCGCCGCTGACGTCATGCACCGCCACGCGGGGACCGAGCACCACCGAGCCGAGCACCACCGAGCCGAGCACCACCGAGCAGAGGAGCGAACGATGAGGTTCACCAGAGCAGCCGGGGCGAGATCGGTCGGGACGGTCGCCGCGCTGGCGTGCGTCCTGGCCGCGGCGGTGCCTGCGTCCGCGTCGGAGGACGGGAGCGGCACGTCGCCGCGCACGCAGCAGGCCCGAGCCGTGGCCAGCTACGAGGCGATGCAGGAGCACCTGTACGTGGACGACGGGTCGGGGCTCTACCGGGAGCGCTACCCGTCCGGCGCCGAGGACCGCCCGTACTCGTACGAGTGGCCGTTCTCCCAGGCGCACGTCGCGACGCTCGACCTCACGGGGATGCCCGGGCGGGCGGGTCGGTCGTTCACCGACGACCTCGCGGACCGGTCGGTGGGCCAGGAGCGGTTCTGGAACGCGGACGGCGGCACGACCGGGCTGCCGGCGTACGACTCCTACGCCCGCGCCCCGTACGGCGACGGAGGCGACATCTTCTACGACGACAACGAGTGGGTCGCGCTGGCCAAGGTGCAGCAGCACCTGGCCACGGGCGACCGGGCGGCCCTCGAGCGGGCCGAGGAGATCTTCGAGCTGGTCGTCTCCGGCTGGGACACCGACCCGGACCACCCGGCGCCGGGCGGCGTCTTCTGGACGCAGGCGCCGTGGAGCACCGACCGCAACACCGTGTCCACCATGCCCGGCGCGCAGCTCGCCACCCGCCTGTACATGCTCACCGGCGAGGAGCGCTACCTCGACTGAGCCGAGCAGATGGTCGGCTGGACGGACGAGCACCTGCTCGCGCCGAACGGCCTGTACTGGGACAACGTCAAGCTCGACGGGTCGATCGACCGGACGCAGTGGTCGTACAACCAGGGCGTCCCGGTGGGCACGTACACGCTGCTGTACGAGGCGACGGGCGAGGAGCGCTACCTGGAGAAGGCGGAGGCGATCGCGGCGGCCTCGTACCGGTTCTACGTGACCGAGGGTCGTCTGGCCGGCCAGCCCATGTTCTTCAACTCGATCTGGTTCAAGAACCTGCTGCTCCTGGAGTCGGTGACGGGCGGGCACACCTACCGCGACGCGATGGCGGACTACGCGGACACGCAGTGGCGCGAGGCGCGGGACTCCGGGACCGGGCTGTTCGACGCCGGTGACGAGCACACCGAGCTGCTCGAGCAGGCGGCCATGGTGCAGATCTACGCCACCCTCGCGTGGCCGCGCGGCAAGGCGTCGATCCTGTACTGAGCCCCCGCCCCTTCGAGCAGGCGACGGATCGCGTGCTCGAAGGGGCGACTACCCTCGTCGGGTGGCACATCTTCTCGGCGCGGACGGCATCGCGCTGACCATCGGCACCCGCACTCTCCTCCGCGACGTCTCGCTCGGGCTCGACGACGGCGACCGCATCGGCGTCGTCGGCCCCAACGGGGCGGGCAAGTCGACCCTGCTGCGCCTGCTCGCGGGCACGCAGGCGCCCGACACCGGTCGTGTCACCCGGGTGGGCGGCTCGCGGCTCGGCATGCTCGTGCAGCGCGACGTCGACGACGACGCGGCGACGATCCGCGACCTGGTGCACGGCGACGACGCGACGCACGAGTGGGCGTCCGACGCCCGCATCCGCAACGTGCACGCCGGCCTGCTGGCGGACCTCGACCTGGACCAGCCGGCGTCGACCCTGTCGGGCGGGCAGCGCCGCCGCGTGGCGCTCGCGGCGCTGCTCGTCGAGGACCCGGACGTGCTGCTGCTCGACGAGCCCACCAACCACCTCGACGTCGAGGGCGTCGCCTGGCTGGCCGAGCACCTGTCCGCCCGCTACGGCCGCCCGGGTGCCACCGGGGCGCTGGTCGTCGTCACGCACGACCGCTGGTTCCTCGACGCGGTCTGCTCCCGTACGTGGGAGGTGCGCGGCGACGGGTCCGGCGGCGTCGACGGGTACGACGGCGGGTACGCGGCGTACATCCTGGCGCGCGCCGAGCGTGCGCGGCAGGCCGCCACGGCGGCCGAGAAGCGCAACAACCTGCTGCGCAAGGAGCTCGCGTGGCTCAAGCGCGGCGCGCCCGCCCGCACGTCCAAGCCCAAGTTCCGGCTCGACGCCGCGGCCGCCCTGATCGACGACGAGCCGCCGCCGCGCGACACCCTCGAGCTCACGCAGATGGCCACCCGCCGCCTCGGCAAGGACGTGCTCGACCTCGAGGACGTCACCGTCACCGTCCCCGCGCGGGAGGGTCACGAGGCCGGGCCGCGCGACGCGGCGGGCCGGCGCGTGCTGCTCGACGACGTCACGTGGCGCCTCGGCCCCGGCGACCGCTACGGCGTGGTCGGCGTCAACGGCGCGGGCAAGACGACGCTGCTGTCCCTGCTGGCCGGGCGCCGCGAGCCCGACTCCGGGCGCGTGCGGCGCGGCAAGACGGTGCACGTCGCGGAGCTGACGCAGGACGTCGGCGAGCTTGACGACGTCGGCCACCTCACCGCCGTGCAGGTCGTCGACCGCGAGAAGCGCACCGTCGTCGTCGACGGCAAGGAGCTCACCGCCGGGCAGCTCACCGAGCGCCTCGGCTTCACCCGCGAGCGGGCGCACACGATCGTGCGCGACCTGTCCGGCGGCGAGCGGCGGCGTCTCCAGCTGCTGCGGCTGCTCGTCTCGGAGCCGAACGTCCTGCTGCTCGACGAGCCCACCAATGACCTGGACACCGACACCCTCGCCGCCGTCGAGGACCTGCTGGACGGCTGGCCCGGCACGCTGATCGTCGTCTCGCACGACCGGTACCTGCTGGAGCGCGTGTGCGACCGGCAGTGGGCGCTGCTGGGCGACGGCGCGCTGCGGGACCTGCCGGGCGGGGTGGAGCAGTACCTCGAGCTGCGGCGGGCGGGTGCCTCGGGCACGTCCCCGGCCGCCGCGCCCGCGGACGCCCCGCCGGCCGCCGCAGGGGCCGCCGCTTCCGCATCGCGACCTGCGACGACGTCGTCGAGGGCCTCCACGGCGGAGGTGCGGGCCGCCAAGAAGGAAATCTCACGGATTGAGCGGAGGTTGGCTCGGATCGCGGACGAGGAGAACACTCTGCACGAGCAGATCGCCGCCGACCCGACGGACTACACCGCGGTGGCGGCCCTCGACGAGCGCCTCCGGGAGCTCGGCGCCGAGAAGGAGGAGCTCGAGATGGCCTGGTTGGAGTCCGCCGAGGTGGCGGGATGAGCGAGGGCACGCTGGACGACGTCGACCGGGCGCTCGTGCGCGCGCTGCGCGAGGACGGGCGCGCGACCCTGGCGGCGCTCGCGGGCGTGACGGGGCTGTCGCAGTCCGCCGTGCAGGCACGGGTGCGCAAGCTGGAGGCGCGGCACGTGATCACCGGCTACCGCGCCGTCGTCGACCCCGACGCCGTGGGGTTGCCCATCGCGGCGTACGTGGAGATCACGCCGCTGGACCAGTCGCAGGCCGACGACGCCCCCGACCGGCTGCGCGACGTGCCTGGCATCGAGGCGTGCTGGTCCGTCGCGGGCAACGCGAACTACCTGCTGCTGGTGCGGGTGCCCTCGCCGTCGGCGCTGGAGGACCTGCTCGGCGTCATCCGCCGCGAGGCGAGCGTGTCGACGCGCTCCACCGTGGTGCTCCGGACGTACTTCGAAGGGCACCCGCTGGCGCACTGACAATAATTCTTTCGGCATCGCTCTGGTTCGGCAGGAAGTTCTCCTCTACCGTCGGGGTATGACCGAGACAATCTCTCAGCGCACAGCCCCCAGCGTCGGCGGCTCGATCGAGGCCACCGCCGTCCTCGAGTCGCTGCGCGAGCACCTGCTCGTCGACGGCTTCGACCTCGTGCTCGACCTCGACCGCTCGCACGGCTCGACCCTCGTCGACGCCCGCGACGGACGGGAGTGGACCGACCTGTTCACCTTCTTCGCGTCCAACCCCCTGGGCATGAACCACCCGGCCCTGTTCCGCGACCCGCTGTTCCGCGAGGAGCTCACCCGCGCCGCGATCAACAAGCCGTCCAACTCCGACGTCTACACCGTCGAGCTCGCCCGCTTCGTCGACACCTTCGCCCGCGTGCTCGGCGACCACGCCCTGCCGCACCTCTTCTTCGTCGACGGCGGCGCCCTCGCCGTCGAGAACGCGCTCAAGGTCGCGTTCGACTGGAAGTCGCGGCACAACGAGGCGCACGGCCGCTCGCCCGAGCTGGGCACGAAGGTGCTGCACCTGCAGCACGCGTTCCACGGCCGCTCCGGCTACACCATGTCCCTCACCAACACCGAGCCGGGCAAGGTCGCCCGGTTCCCCAAGTTCGACTGGCCGCGCATCAGCTCGCCCTACCCCGGTCACGACGCCGACGGCGGGCTCCGCGACGTCCAGGCGCTCGAGGCCCGGGCGCTCGCCGAGGCCCGCGCCGCGTTCGAGGCGCACCCGCACGACATCGCCTGCTTCGTCGCCGAACCGATCCAGGGGGAGGGCGGCGACCACCACCTGCGCGCCGAGTTCCTCCAGGCCATGCAGGCGCTGTGCCACGAGCACGACGCCCTGTTCGTCCTGGACGAGGTGCAGACCGGCGTCGGCATGACCGGGACGGCGTGGGCGTACCAGCAGCTCGGCGTGCAGCCCGACGTCGTCGCCTTCGGCAAGAAGGCCCAGGTGTGCGGAGTCATGGCCGGCGGCCGCGTCGACGAGATCGACGACAACGTCTTCCGGGTCTCCTCCCGCATCAACTCCACCTGGGGCGGCAACCTCGCCGACATGGTCCGCTCGCGCCGCATCCTCGAGGTGATCGAGGCCGAGGGGCTGATCGAGCGCGCCGCGCGCGTCGGCGCGGGCCTGCTGTCGAGGCTCGAGACGCTCGCCGTCGCGCACCCCGGCGTCGTCTCCGACCCCCGTGGCCGAGGGCTCATGTGCGCCGTGTCCCTCCCGTCGCGGGACGTGCGCGACGCCGTCCTCGCCGGGCTGCACGCGGAGGGCTTCCTCATCCTCGGGTGCGGGGAGCGGTCCGTGCGGTTCCGACCGGCGCTGACGGTGGACGAGTCCGTGCTGGACGATGCGGTCGCAGCACTCGACACGGTCGTCTCGCGGGTCGGCGGCTGATCAGACCGACACTTTGGCGCGGTTGACGCCGGGTCCGGACATCGGGCGCACGGTAGCGTTCACGGGCGCCAGGGCGCCCTCCACTTCGGGTGTGACTACCGTGCGCCCGATGTCCGGACCCGGCTCTTCTTGTGTCCTGGTCGTCGGGGGTCGGGGCGTGGCAGGCTCGGGCCGTGAGCAGTCATCGACTTGTCGAGGACGACGGCGACCCAGGGCTGGTGCTGAGGGTGCTGCCCGGCGTCGGGTACACGGCGGAGGGGCCGGTGCTGGCGCGACCGGCCGAGGCGCTGCGTGCCGTTGGCTGGACGGTGCGGACCGTCGTGTGGGACGGGCGACCGGACTTCGACGTCGCGCGGCGGGTCTACGCCGACGTCCTGCGGGACGGCGTGGCCGCCGCGCCCGACGCGACGCACCTGGTGCTGGCGAAGTCGCTCGGCACGCTGGCGCTGCCCGTCGCCGTCGAGCTGGGGCTGGCCGGGGCGTGGCTGACGCCGCTGCTCACCACCGACCGGGCGCCCGAGGTGCGCGACGCCGCCGCTGGGCTGGGGACGTCGGGCGTGCCGGCGCTGCTCGTCGGAGGCACCGCCGACGGCCTGTGGGACGGCGCGCTGGCCGCGGCGTCCGGCGCGCGCGTGCTCGCGGTGGACGGCGGCGACCACTCGCTCGAGGTCGACGGCGACCCGGAGCGCACCGCCCGGGCGCTCGACGACGTGACGGCCGCCGTCGTCGACCTCGCACGAATCGCCCGGCGCCTCTGACCGCGGCGGCAGTTCGGCTTCACTGCGGCAGTTTGAACTGCCGTCGCGAACGCGAACTGCCGCTTTGAGCGCGTGAAGGCGGTGGCGGGGGCGGCAGCAGCGGGTGGATCCGCGCCGCGCGGCGGACGTCGGCCGGGAACCGTGCGAGCAGGCGTCGCGCGACGCCGTCGGGGTTCCGGGCGTCCCGGGCGACGAATCGCAGCGGCCGCACGCCGAGCCGCTCGGTGATGGCGTCCTCGCGCACCTTCTCGTCGAACAGCGCCTGCTCGGCGTCGTAGCCCGGGCCGAAGGCGCCGTCGCGGTACTTGATCCGGCCGTCGAACTCGGCGAGCACGCCGTGGTCCTGCCAGGCGACGTCGACGAAGAAGCGCCCGGCACGCGTGTCCACCCTGAGCTGCGTCCGGGGTCGCGGGAGGCCGGCGCGCACCGCCACGTACCGCAGCCAGGTCTCCCACGGCGGGTCGACCTGCCCCTCCGCCAGGTCGAGCAGCAGGCGCGCCCTACGGACCCCGCGGCGTCGCCCGGCGAGCAGCCGTACCGCTTCCGCACGGTCGAGGCCACGACCGAGCGCCCAGTCGGCGACGACGAGGCCGCCGAGCGGGTGCATCGTCGTGACGCAGTCGACGACGGTGCGCGTGAGGTTGGTGATCGGCAGTCCTTCGCGCTGCACCCAGCGCTCCGGCAACCCGCGCCGTCGCACGATGTCGCGGGCCGATCGCGAGCTGGCGCCCGAGCGCTGCAGCACGTGCGTCGTCGACGGCGTCTCCCACAGCGGCACGCCCCAGACCATGGCCGCCGACTCGTGGCTGAACACGTGGTCGGCGTCGAGCTGCCGGTGGACGGCGGCCAGGTGGTCGCGGGCGTGGGCATGCGGGTCGCGCGTGCCGGCCCGTGGCACGCGGTAGGCGCCTCGGCGCACGCGCTCGATCTCGCGCGCGGCGGTCGCGCGCCGCAGCTCTGCGGGGTCGTGGTGCCGTGCGATCAGGAGGGTGCGGTCGTCGTCGCTCATGCCCGGGATCGTGCTCGGCGCGCACTCGGCGCGGCGCCGTCCGACGTGCGGCTGTGGAGGGACCCGGCCTGGGGGCAGCGTCGTCGCGGCAGTTTCGCCCCACCGCGGCAGTTCGAACTGCCGCCGCGAGCCTGGACTGCCGCCGTGAGGACGCGAGGTCCCGCGGGTGGTGACCGGAAGCGTCTGCAGTGCGACACGCGGTCGATCGTTACCCATCCTTAACAGTGATTTTCACCACGGGAGGCCATGATGGCGATATGTTCCACGGCAACGCCGTCGCGGGCCCGTGCGCACGGTCGGCGGGACGTGCACGACGACGTGAGCACGGCAGGGCAACGGCGCGTTGAGCGACCAGGACGTGGGGAGAAGCCGGTGACGATGGGGCGAAAGGCTGCAGTGGCAGCCACGGCGACAGCGGTGGCGCTGGTGCTGGCGAGCTGTTCGGGCGGCGGCGGGGACGACGACGGCACTGACGGCGGCGGGGGAGGCGGCGGCAGCGACCCGGACGCCACGCTGCACCTGGCCCTCTCCCAGGACGTCGAGACGCTGCTGCCGATGGACTCGAACGTCGGGGACAACATCTCCGTGCTCGACGTCGTCTACGACGGGCTGGTCCGGTACGACCCGAAGACGACCGAGCCGTACAACTACGTGGCCGAGAGCGTCGAGACCGAGGACAACACGGTCTGGACGATCAAGATCAAGCCGGACCTGACGTTCCAGAACGGCGAGCCGGTGGACGCCGACGCGTTCGCCCGGGCCTGGAACTACGCCGCGTACGGCCCGAACGCCATGGCGAACAACTACTTCTTCGAGCGCATCGCCGGCTACGACGAGATGCAGGGCGAGACCGACGACGACGGCAACGTCACCAAGGAGCCCGAGGCCGAGACGCTGTCGGGCCTGACGGTCGTCGACCCGCAGACGCTCGAGGTCACCCTCACCGGGCCGTTCGCGGGCTTCGCCACGATGCTCGGCTACACCGGCTTCTTCCCGATCGCGCAGGCGTGCCTCGACGACATCGAGGCGTGCGCCGTGCAGCCGATCGGCAACGGCCCGTTCCAGGTCGAGAAGTGGGACCAGGGCGTGAACCTCACCGCCCAGCGGTGGGAGGACTACACGCTCGAGGAGACGCCGGAGTACGGCGCCATCGAGTGGACCGAGTACACGGGCGAGGACAACTGGCCGGACTTCCAGGCCGGCAACCTCGACTTCGCGGTGCCGCCGCCGGCCGAGCAGCAGGCCGCGGCCAACGACCCCGACCTGCAGGAGAGGTACGTCGAGGGCCCGGGCGCCGCGCTGACCTACCTCGCCTTCCCGCTGTACAAGGACGGCCCGTGGACGGACGTCGAGTTCCGCAAGGCGATCTCGCTCGCCGTCGACCGGCAGGGCATCATCGACGCCCTGCTGCCCGGCCAGCGGGTTCCCGCGGACAGCTGGGTGGTGCCCGACGTCGTGCCCGGCGGCACCGGCGGCACCTGCGAGTGGTGCACCTTCGACCCGGAGGCCGCCAAGGCGGCGCTGGAGAAGGCCGGCGGCTGGCCCGAGGGCGAGAAGCTGACCATCCACCTCGGCCAGGACGCCACCGAGCAGGAGCTGTTCAAGGCGGTCGGCGACTCCATCCAGGAGACGCTCGGCATCCCGTACGAGCTCGACGCGACGCCGGACTACTTCGCCCGGCGCGCGGCCCGCGACTTCTCCGGCCCGTTCCGCGCCAACTGGTTCCCGGACTACCCGCTCAACGAGAACTACCTCGCCCCGGTGTACGCCAGCGGCGACGAGAAGAACGGCAACGTGGAGTTCGGCTACTACAGCGCGGACTTCGAGGCGGCCGTCAAGGCCGGCGACGAGGCCGCGACCCTCGACGAGGCGGTCACGCAGTACCAGGAGGCGGAGAAGATCCTGGCGACCGACTTCCCGACCATCCCGCTGTTCGTGGCCCAGAACACCGACTACTACAGCGAGAACGTGTCGAACGTCGTGCTCGACCCGTTCAGCGGTGAGCCGAAGCTGCGCCTCCTCGAGGTCACGAACGGCTAGTCAGTTCGCTGGTTGAGCTTGTCGAGACCGCTGTCGCACGGGTCGCGACAAGCTCAACCAGCGTCCCTCCCCGCACCACCAGAAAGTTCCGTGAATGGGCCGCTACATCCTGCGCCGCTCCCTCCTGGGGGTGGCCACCCTGCTGCTCGTGATGTTCGTGCTGCACCTGCTCACGACGTTCGCGATCCAGCTCAACGGCAACCCCGCCCTGGCGTTCTTCGGCGACAAGGTGCCCACGGAGTCGCAGCTCGCCGCCGTGGAGACACGCTTCGGCCTGGACGACCCCTGCTACGACCAGACCGGCAACCCGTGCCTGGGCCCGTTCGTGGAGCGCCTCGGGCAGTACGCGCAGGGCGACTTCGGCACGAACCTGCGGGGGCGCGAGGTCACGGACATCGTCGCGACCGCCGCCCCGAACACCCTGAAGCTGTTCCTCGTCGTGACGATCGTGTGGTTCGTGCTCGGCATGGGTCTCGGCACCGCGGCCGCCCGCCGACGCGACCGGTCCGCCGACCACGGCATCCGGCTGACGTCGGTGCTCATCGACGCGTTCCCGATCTTCGTGCTTCTGCTCGTGTACCGGTACGTGTTCGCCGTGCCGCTGAACGGCTGGGCCGAGGACACGTTCGGGGCGGGAAGCCTGCCCGCCCTGTGGTTCAGACCGTCGTTCGACGACGACCACCCGTGGGCGACGCTCCTCGTACCCGGCATCCTGCTCGGCCTCGCCGGGTCCGCGGCGTTCATCCGCCTCGTCCGCGCGAGCCAGCTGGAGTCGTACGCGGGCGACCACGTGCGCACCGCGCGCTCGCGGGGGCTCAACGAGCGGCACGTCGTGACGCACCACGTGATCCGCAACTCCGCGGTGCCCGTGGTGACCGCCGTCGGACTGACCTTCACCGAGGCGCTCGCGGGCGCCGTCGTCACCGAGGGGATGATGAACATCTACGGGATGGGCGGGGTGCTCTGGGAGGCGGTCCGCGCCGCGGACGTCGCGCTCATCCTCGGCATCGTGACGATCCTCGCCGCCGTGACGGTGGTCGTGATGCTGGTCGTCGACATCGCCTACGCCGCCCTCGACCCGAGGATCCGCTATGCCTGAACGCGCCGCTCCCGGACCCACGGCGGCCACCGCCACCCCGGACGCGCCGGCGGTCGACGCGTCGACGTCGCTCGGCGGCGACACCTGGCGCCGGCTGCGCCGCCGGCCCGACGTGATCGCGGCGGCCGTCGTCGTGGTCTTCTTCGCAGCGATGGCGGCCTTCCCGCGGCTGTTCACCAGCACGAACCCGCAGAGCTGCGTCATCGGGGACTCGAAGATCCGGCCGCAGGGCCTGGGGGGCGAGCACCCGCTCGGCACGGACGTGCACGGGTGCGACCTGCTCGCCCAGCTCGTGCACGGCGCCCGCCCGTCGCTGACGCTGGCGTTCGTGGTGGTGGGCGCGTCCCTGCTCATCGGGGTCACGCTGGGCCTGCTGGCCGGGTACTACCTCGGGTGGGTGGACTCGGTGGTGTCCCGCACCATCGAGGTCTTCCTCGTCATCCCGCTGCTGCTCGCCGCGCTGCTGCTCCTCACGCTGTTCCGCAAGGTGAGCGTGGGCGGCGGCACGTTCGACGTCATCCTGCTGCCGGCGGTGGTGCTCACCATGTTCGGCTGGATGGCGTACGCGCGGTACGTCCGCGCGGCCACGCTCGAGGCCAAGAACCTCGACTACGTGACGGCGGCCCGCGCGCTCGGCGCGTCCGACCTGCGCGTCATGGTGCGGCACGTGCTGCCCAACGCGATCGGCCCGGTCACGGCGCTCGTGCCGACGGCGATCGCCGGCGTGATCAGCACGGAGGCGGTGCTGGCGTTCCTCGGCATCGGCGTCCGGCCGCCCGCGATCAGCTGGGGCATCATGATCACGAACGGTGCGGACTGGGTGACCGGCGGGTACGCGTACCTGCTCCTGTACCCGCTCGGGTGCCTGGTCCTCACGGTCCTGGCGCTCGTCGCCCTCGGCGACGCCCTGCGCGACGCCCTCGACCCGAGGCTCCGGTGATCCGCGTGACCGAGACCCTGATCCCCCCGGCCGACGCCGAACGCTCCGCCGGCGACGTCCTGCTCGAGGTGGAGGACCTGGCGGTCGAGTTCCGGTCCGACGACGGCGCGGTGCGCGCCGTCGACGGCCTGAGCTACCGCGTGGAGGCGGGCCGCACCCTGGCCCTGGTCGGCGAGTCCGGCTGCGGCAAGTCGGTGAGCTCGCTGGCCGTGATGGGGCTGCTGCCCCCGACGGCGCGCGTCGTGCGAGGCACCGCGCGCTACCGCGGCACCGACCTGCTCGCACTGTCGCCGACCCGGCACCGCGCGCACTGCGGCACCCACGTCGCGATGGTCTTCCAGGACGCGCTCGCCGCGCTCAACCCGGTACACACCGTGGGCTACCAGCTCACCGAGTCCCTGCGGTCGCGCACCGGGACGTCGCGGCGCGAGGCGCGACGACGCGCCGTCGAGCTGCTCGACCTGGTGAAGGTGCCGAACGCGGCGCAGCGGGTGGACGAGTACCCGCACCAGTTCTCCGGCGGCATGCGGCAGCGGGTGATGATCGCGTCCGCCCTGGCCCTCGACCCGGACGTGCTCATCGCGGACGAGCCGACGACGGCGCTCGACGTCACCGTGCAGGCGCAGGTGCTGCGGCTGCTCGCCGAGATCCAGGCGGAGCGGCAGATGGGGCTCGTGCTGATCACCCACGACCTCGGGGTCGTCGCGGGCGTCGCCGACGACGTCACCGTGATGTACGCCGGCCGCGCCGTGGAGCACGCTCCCGTGCGCGACCTGTACGCCGCGCCCGCGCACCCTTACACCAGGGCCCTGCTGCGCTCGGTGCCGCGGCTCGACTCCGGCGCAGAGGTGGCCGGCGGTCGGCTGCCCGTCGTGCCCGGCCGGCCCCCGGCGCCCGGCCGCGTCCCGTCGGGCTGTTCGTTCCATCCGCGCTGCGACATGGCCCAGGACCTGTGCCGCACCGTCGAGCCGCCGCTCGACGACGTCGCCCCGGGCCGGTCGTCGGCCTGCCACTTCGCCGCCGAGCTGCTGGGAGGCGCCCGTGCCTGAGACCGCCACCGGCCCCGCCCTCGCACCCACGTCGTCCGACGACGTCGTCCTCGAGGTGCGCGACCTGGCCAAGTCCTACCCGGTGCGCCAAGGCGTCGTCCTCAAGCGCACGGTGGGGCAGGTGCAGGCCGTCGACGGCGTCTCGCTGGCGCTGCGCCGCGGGCGCACGCTCGGCCTCGTGGGGGAGTCCGGGTCCGGCAAGTCCACGCTCGCGCGCGTGCTGGTCGGGATCGAGAAGCCGACGCGCGGGCAGGTGCTCGTCGACGGCGAGGACGTGTCCACGATGTCGCGTGGCGCCCGCCGCGAGCTGCGCCGGAACGTGCAGATGGTGTTCCAGGACCCGTACACGTCGCTCAACCCGCGCATGTCGGTGGGGGAGATCGTCGCGGAGCCGTTCCGCATCCACCGCGACGCCGTTCCCGCCGGCGGCCGGCGACGAGCCGTGGCCGAGCTGCTCGAGCTGGTCGGCCTCGACCCCGACCACGCGCACCGCTACCCGCACCAGTTCTCCGGCGGGCAGCGCCAGCGCGTCGGGATCGCCCGGGCGCTCGCGGTCAAGCCCCGGGTGCTGGTGTGCGACGAGCCCGTCTCCGCCCTCGACGTGTCCGTGCAGGGCCAGGTCATCAACCTGCTGGAGGACCTGCAGGACGAGCTGGGCCTGGCGTACCTCTTCATCGCGCACGACCTCGCCGTGGTCCAGCACATCGCCGACGAGGTCGCCGTCATGTACCTGGGCCGCGTCGTCGAGGAGGGCGACCGGCCCGCGGTGTACGACGACGCGCACCACCCGTACACCAAGGCGCTGCTGTCCGCCGTGCCCGTGCCCGACCCCACCGCCCACCGCGACGACGAGCTGATGCTCGAGGGCGACCCGCCGTCGCCCGCCGACCCGCCGTCCGGCTGCCGTTTTCACACCCGCTGCTGGCTCGCCCACCGGCTCGCGGCGGAGGAAGGGCTCGCTGGCGACGGCGCCGTGCCCGCCCGGTGCCGCACCGACGACCCGGTGCTCGTGCCGCTCGGCCGGTCCGACGGCGCTCGCGGGGGCGCGGCGACCGTGCCGCACGCCGCCGCGTGCCACTTCGCCCGGGAGGCCGCCGCGTTCGGCGGGCACCCGGCGGCGGGCTCCACCGCGGCGACCGACGGCCCGGCCGCGGTCGTCGAGCACGACGCCCAGCACGACGCCGCACCGGACGCCGACGACCGCCACCCGGGGGACGGCGGCGGCCCCGAGCCCGAGACCGTCCCCGACCGCCCCGTCCTCGAGAGCAGGGAGCGCTGACCGTGACCGACCGCCGACCGACCGTCGTCCTCGTCCAGAACTCCCCGCACAGCGGCCCGGGCCGCCTGCCCGGCTGGCTGGAGGCGGACGGCGCGGCCACCGCCGTCGTGCAGGGCGCGGACCTCGTGGAGCAGGTCCCGTCGCTCGCCGCCGGCGGGGCCGCGGCGCCCGACGGCGTGGCCGGCCTCGTGCTGCTGGGCGGCGGCCTGCTGCCCGACGAGGACGAGCGGGCGCCCTGGCTGCCGCACGAGCGCGCGCTCGTCGCGGAGGCGCTCGACGCCGGCGTCCCGGTGCTGGGCATCTGCCTGGGCGGGCAGGTGCTCGCGCACGTCACGGGCGGCACGGTGACGGGCCGGTCGGGCGAGACGGAGAAGGGGCTCTGCCCCGTGCGCCTGCTCGACGACGCGGCCGACGACGCCCTGCTCGGCCCGCTCGGGGCACTCGCCGAGGGCGGCGAGGTCCGCATGGTCGAGAGCCACGTCGACTCGATCACGGGGCTGCCGCCGGAGGCCGTGCACCTCGCGACGAGCGATGCGTGCGGCGTCCAGGCCTTCCGCGTGGGCGACGTCGCGTGGGGGCTGCAGTTCCACCCCGAGGCGGCGCCGGAGCGCATCGGCACCTGGGACGCGGACGAGCTCGCCGAGCTCGGCTTCGACCGCGACGCACTGCTCGCCGCCGCCCTCGAGCGGGCACCTGAGAACGAGAAGCAGGCCCGCGCCCTCGCGTCCGCGTTCGCCGCCGTCGTCCACGCCCGCTGTGAGCGCGATCTCGGGGACCGTTCGCCGAGCGATAGTCCCCGAAATCGCGCCCACAACGATGCGGGGGTGCGGTGATGGTGAGCACGGGCACGCACTCGGACGGCGTCCCGGTCGTCGCGTACCAGGTGCGGCGGGCGGGCGGCGAGGTGCTCGCCGAGCGCGACGCGGACGCGCCGTTCTACGCCGCGTCGACCGTCAAGCTGGCCGTGCTGGTCGCGGCGGCCCGGGCGCTGGACGCCGGCGAGCTCACGCTCGACGAGGAGGTGGCCAGCACCGACACGTTCCGCTCCCAGGTGCCGGGCGAGCCCGACTACCGCATCGAGCCCGACGACCTCGACCCGGGCATGCCGCCGCCGGGCACCTTCATGCCCGTGGGGCTGGTGGTCGAGCGGATGATCGTCGTGTCGTCCAACGAGGCCACCAACATGGTGATCGACCTCGTCGGCCTCGACGCGTGCAACCGCGCCCTGGCCGACGTCGGCGCCGCCGGCAGCGTCGTCGGGCGCAAGTACAGCGACCTGGCGGCCGAGGCCCGCGGCGACTCGCACCGCACGACGCCCGCCGACCTGGCGGCGCTGATGTCCGGCGTCGTCACCGGGGAGCTCGCCGGGCCGGAGCGCACCCTCTGGATGATCGACCTGCTCGCGCGCCAGACCGACCGGCAGCTCACGGCCGCCGTGCCCGAGGGCGTGCCGTACGGATCCAAGTCGGGCTGGGTGGACGGCATCCGGCACGACGTCGCGTTCGTCGGGACGCCCGGGCCGGGCGCCCTGGTGATCGCCGTGTGCACCCGCGGCTACGACGAGGCGCACGCGGAGGAGGCGCTGCGGGCGCTGGGCTCCCTCGCGATCACCCTGGCGGAGGACCGCTAGGCGCCGTCGGCGGCGGGCCGGGCCGACGCCACCCACATCGCCGCGGCCATCGTGGCGAGCACGCCCGCGACGAGGGCCAGCGGCACCGTCCACCCGAGGGACGCCTCGTGCACGGCGCCCATCACGGTCGGGGCGAGCACCGCGCACCCGTAGCCCGCCGTCTGCACCACCGCCGACGACCGTCGCGCGACCGCGACGCCGGGGCTGCGCTGCGCCACGAGCGTGAAGATCACGGTGAAGTTGCCGCCCTGGGCGGCGCCCGCCAGCCCCACCCACAGCCACCACAGGCCGGGCGCCAGCAGCAGCCCGAGCGGCAGCGAGATCCACATCGCCGCCATCGCGACCGCGACCGAGCGGGCCGAGAGCCCGCGCGAGAACGCCGCCGGCACGAGGAACGACCCCAGCACCGCGCACAGCTGGAACGGGGCCGCCGCGCTGCCCGCGCCGGCGGCGCTCATGCCGAGCCGGTCGTGGAGGATCTCGGGCAGCCACGCCGTCACCGCGTAGTAGCCGAAGGCCTGCCCCGCGAACGCCACCGACAGCAGCACGACGAGGCGCCGGACGGCGGACCTGGCCTTCGGGTCGAGGGCGTCGAGCTCCGCGCGCGCCGACGGGGGCCGGACGCGGACACCGCCCTCCCCGCGCGGTGCCGCGGCCCGGCCCCGGGCGGCGAGCCGCCGCCCGGCGGGCACCCAGGCCGCGATCGCGACCACGGCGAGCACTCCCCACCCCGCGAGCGCCCACTGCCAGCCGAACGCCGTCGCGAGGGGCACGGTGAGCATGGTGGTGAACGTCGACCCGAGGTTCATCGTCGCGCTGTACGCGCCCGTGACCGCGGCAGCACGGCGGCGGAAGTCGCGGGTGATGACCACCGGCACCGCGACGTTGCCGATCGTGATCGCGACGCCCAGCACCGCGCTGCCGGCGAGGGCCGCCGGCACGGAGCCCCCCGAGCGCAGCAGCGTCCCGGCGAGGATCCCCGCCATCGAGACGCCGAGCGACAGCTCCGGGCCCGCGCGCGCGACCAGCACCGACGCCAGCGGCGTGCACAGCGCGAAGCAGAGCACCGGGACCGAGGTGAGCAGGCCCGCGCCCGCGGACGTGAGGCCGAGCGACGCCGCGACGTCGTCGACCACGGGGGGCAGCGACGTGATGGGGGCGCGCAGGTTGAGCGCGACGAGCAGCAGCGCCGCCAGCAGCAGGCCGGCGCGGGCGCCGTCGTCGCGGGCGGAGGGGGAGGGGTAGGACGTCACGCGGCGGGCATCTCCGGGATCATTCGTCGAACTGCGCGACGACGGTGCGCAGCAGCGCGGCGAGCTGGGGGCGCACGGCGGCGGGCAGCGCGTCGAGCACGCGCGCCTCGACGTCGAGCAGGTCGCTCATCGCCGCGTCGACCCGCTGCCGGCCCGCGGCGGTGAGCTGCACGAGCACGCCGCGGCGGTCGGACGGCGCGCGGTGGCGCTCCACCAGCCCGCGCTCCTCGAGCCGGTCGATGCGGTTGGTCATGGTGCCACTCGTCACGAGGGTCTGGGCGACGAGGACGCCGGGGGACAGGCGGTACGGCTCGCCGGCGCGGCGCAGCGCGGACAGCACGTCGAACTCCCACGTCTCCAGGTCGTGCCGGGCGAACGCCCCGCGCCGCGCGCGGTCCAGGTGCCGCGCGAGCCGGCTGACCCGCGAGAACACGGTCAGCGGCTCGACGTCCAGGTCCGGGCGCTCGCGGCGCCACGCGTCGACGATCCGGTCGACCTCGTCGGACCGTGCCTCCACATCCATGCGCCGAGACTACTCCCGGTCTCTCGACGTCAAGAATCTTGATGGGTGTGATCTCGTGCCGAGGATCGAACTACCTCGGCCCGGGCTTCGGGCGCAGGGTGAGGGCCGCGACGACGGCGACGACGACGGCGACGGCGGCGGCGACCAGGAACGCGGTGTGCACGCCCGAGACGTAGGCGCCCTCCGCGGCGCGGACCGCGACGGCGTCCAGGCCCGTGGGCACGGAACCCTGCGCCAGGCCCTGGAGCGCACGGTCGTCGAGACCGAGCCCGGCGGTGCCGGCGTGGACGTTCGCGGCGACGACCGCGGACATCACGGCGGTGCCGAGCGCGCCGCCGATCTGGATGCACGTGGACTGGAAGCCACCCGCGACCCCCGCCAGGTGCACGGGCGCGGACCCGACGATCGCCTCCGCTCCGGCGGTGATCGTCATCCCGGTGCCCATCGCGAGGACGACGAACGCGACCGCCATGACGCCGTACGGCGAGCCGGCCGACGAGGTCAGCAGCACCAGCAGGCCCACGGCGGTGAGTCCGAGGCTCAGCGTGCCGGTCGCGCGCGTGCCGATCCGTGCGACGAGCAGGGCGCCGGCCGGGGCGGACACGATCGAGACGGCGGACATCGGCAGCAGCATCAGTCCGGCGTCCAGCGCGGTGGCCCCGCGCAGGTTGATGAAGAACATCGGCAGGATGAACGTCGAGCCCATCAGCACGAAGAAGTTCGCGGCGATCATCAGCCCGCCGGTGCCGACCGTCGTCCCGCGGAAGAGCGACAGCGGCAGCAGGGCGTCGCCGGTGCGCGCCTCGGTGCGGGCCTCCAGGGCGACGAACCCGACGATGACGAGGACGCCGAGCGCGAGCAGGCCGAGGGTGTGCGCGTCGCCCCACCCCCAGGTCTCGGACTGCACGATGGCGAAGACCGTGGCGACCAGCCCGAGCGCCAGCACGACGACGCCGCGCAGGTCGAAGCGGCCCGTGACGGGGAAGCTCGTGCGCGGGAGCAGGCACAGCCCGTACCCCAGGCCGATGACGGCGACGGGAACGTTGACGAAGAACACCGACTGCCAGCCGAGCGACGCCTCGAGCGCGCCGGCGAGCGTCGGGCCCACGGCGATCGCGATCGAGGAGACGCCGCCCCAGATCCCCACGGCCATGCCGAACCTCTCGCGCGGGAAGGTGGCGCGCAGCATCGCGAGGGTCTGCGGCATGAGGATGCCGGCCGCGACGCCCTGCACGACGCGGAACGTGATGAGCCCCGCCGCGGTGGTCGAGAGGCCGATGGCGACCGAGGCCAGCGTGAAGAGCACGAGGCCGCTCAGGTACAGCGTGCGGTGGCCGTACCTGTCGCCGAGCTTGCCAGCCAGGATCAGGGTGACGGCCAGCCCGAGGAGGTAGCTGTGCGTCACCCACTGCAGCTGGACGAACGTGGTGCCGACGTCGGCGGCGATCGCGGGGTTGACGATCGAGACGACGGTAGCGTCCAGGCCGACCAGGAACAGCCCGAAGGCGACGCCGACGAGCGTCAGCGCGGGGCGTCCGCGCAGCGCTCGTCGCTCGGGCGGGGACGCGGTGGCGTCGGGGGCGAGGGCGGGGGCGCTGCTCACGGGAGCTCCTTGGGGTGGGTGCGTGCGCGGTCGGGGGCCGGACGGCGCGGGCAGAGGAACGCCCGGGGCGCGGCCCGGGCGACAAGTGATTATGAAACTATAACTATGTCGCCAGCCTAGGATCGGGCCATGCCCGACGAGACGATCGTCACGCCCGACCTCGCCGACCTCGCCGACGTCCTCGTCGAGCTGGCCCGCCACCTGGACGTCCGTGCCCCGGAGCTGCGCGACATCGTGCCGCTCACCGGGACGGAGGTGGCCGTGATCCGCGAGGTCCACCGCACGCCGCGTCCGACGCCGTCGCGCATCGCCCTCGCGACCGGGCTCGCCCGCAGCAACGTCAGCGCCGCCCTGCGCACGCTCGAGGCGCGCGGGCTCGTGCTGCGCGAGCACACCGAAGGCGACGGGCGCACGGTCCGGCTGGTCGCGACCCCGCTGGCCGACGAGCACCTCGCCCGCATCAACGCGTTCTGGGCCCGCCGACTCGGAGCCGTGCCGGACGACGTCCGTGACGCCGCTCTCCGCGCGTTGCCGGCCCTCGGCGCGCTCGCCGAGGCCCTCGTCGAGCCTCGCGCGCAGGAAGCCTGAACTACCTCGGCAGGGCTGGTACTACCTCGGCACAGCCGGTACTACCTCGGCACGGTTCGTACCACCTCGGCCTCAGGCGGGCTCGAGCCGGACGACGACGGCCTTGGACACGGGCGTCCGGCTCGTCTCGGCCGTCGCGCCCAGCGGGACGAGGACGTTCGCCTCCGGGAAGTAGGCCGCGGCGCACCCGCGCGCCGTCGGGTAGGCGACGACGCGTTGCCCGCGCAGCACGCGGTCGACGCCGTCGTGGTACTCGCCGTGCACGTCGACGGTGGTGCCGTCCGCGATCCCGAGCGCCGCGAGGTCGTCGGGGTTGACCAGCACGACGGAGCGCCCGCCCTTGATGCCCCGGTAGCGGTCGTCGCGGCGGTAGATCGTGGTGTTGAACTGGTCGTGCGAGCGGATGGTCTGCAGCAGCAGGCGCCCGGGCGGGCACTCGACGGGCGCGAGCTCGTTGACGGTGAGGTGGGCGCGGCCGTCGTCGGTGGGGAAGGTGCGCGAGTCGCGCGGGCCGTGCGGCAGGCGGAAGCCGTTCGGCCGCCGCAGCTGGGCGTTGTAGTTCTCGCAGCCCGGGACGACGTGGGCGATGTGCTCGCGGATCACGTCGTAGTCGCGCTCCATCGCCGCCCAGTCCACGGGGCGGTCCGGCGAGCCCTGCCCGCCGGGGCGGGCGCCGAGGACGGCGCGCGCCAGCCGCGTGACGATCGAGACCTCCGACAGCAGTCCCGGCGCGACCGGCTCGACCTTGCCGCGCGACGCGTGCACCGCGCAGACCGTGTCCTCCACCGACACGAACTGTTCCCCCGACGCCTGCCGGTCGACGTCGGTGCGCCCCAGGGTGGGGAGGATGAGCGCCTCCCGGCCGACGACGGCGTGGGACCGGTTGAGCTTCGTCGAGATCTGGACGGTGAGGTCGGCTCTGCGGACCGCCGCCTCCGCGGCGCCGGTGTCGGAGATCGCCCCGACCAGGTTGCCGCCGAGGGCGACGAGCGCCTTCACACGCCCGGCCGCCATCGCCTCCACCGTGCCGACGGCGTCGAGGCCGTGCTCACGGGGAGACGAGATGCCGAACTCGGAGTCGAGCGCGTCGAGGAAGGTGTCCGGCATCTGCTCCCAGATGCCCATCGTGCGGTCGCCCTGCACGTTGGAGTGGCCGCGGATGGGGGAGGCGCCCGCGCCGGGGCGGCCGATGTTCCCGCGCAGGAGCAGCAGGTTGACGATCTCCTTGATGGTGGGGACGGCCTTGGTGTGCTGGGTCAGGCCCATCGCCCACGTGACGATGACGCGCTCGGCGCGGAGGTACCGCTCGGCGAGTTCGTCGATCTCGGCGCTGGTGAGGCCCGTCGCCGCCAGCACGGCGTCCTCGTCGAGGTCGGCCAGGTGCGCGGTGAGCGCCTCGAGGCCCGAGGTGTGCTCGGCGAGGAACTCGTGGTCCAGGACCGTGCCGGGGGCGGCGGCCTCGGCGTCGAGCACCCGCTTCGACACCGCCTGGAGCAGGGCCATGTCGCCGCCGAGCCGGATCTGGAGGAACTGGTCGGCCAGCCCGGTGCCCCGGCCCGCCAGCCCGCGCACGGTCTGCGGGTTCTTGTACCGCTTGAGCCCCGCCTCGGGCAGCGGGTTCACGGCGACGATGGCGGCGCCGTTCTCCTTGGCCTCCTCCAGCGCGGTGAGCATGCGCGGGTGGTTCGTGCCGGGGTTCTGCCCCATGATCACGATGAGGTCGGCCTGGGCGAAGTCGTCGTAGGTGATCGTCGCCTTCCCGACGCCGATCGTCTCGCCCAGCGCGGCGCCCGTGGACTCGTGGCACATGTTGGAGCAGTCGGGCAGGTTGTTGGTCCCGAAGGCGCGTACGAACAGCTGGTAGACGAACGCGGCCTCGTTGGACGTGCGCCCGCTGGTGTAGAACGACGCCTGGTCGGGGGAGTCGAGGGCGTTCAGCCGGTCCGCGACGATCGCGAACGCCTCGTCCCAGGAGACGGGCACGTAGTGGTCGGACCCGGCGGCCTTGTGCACCGGCTCGACCAGCCGCCCCTGCTGGCCCAGCCAGTGCTCGGTGCGGGTGAGCAGGTCGGAGACCGGGTGCTCGGCCCAGAACGACGGCTCGACGACGAGCGGCGTCGCCTCCCACGTGACCGCCTTCGCGCCGTTCTCGCAGAACTCGGCGGGCTTGCGCCGGTCCGGGTCCGGCCAGGCGCAGCTCATGCAGTCGAAGCCCTCGCGGTGGTTCATCGACAGCAGCAGGCGCGCCGTCCGCGTGGGCCCCATGTCGCGCAGCGCCGGGACCAGCGCGTGCACGATGCCGGGCACCCCGGCCGCCCAGGTCTTCGGCGGGCGGACCTCCTCGGGCTGGGGCTCCCGTGGCTCGCCCCCGTCCCGGACGTCCTCCGGCTGCGGTGTGGTCATGCGGCGTCCCCTCTCCGGTCGCGGCGCGCGCGAGCCTCGTCGTGCCCGTCGCCGGGCCCTGCCCTCCCTGCGTCCCCGTCCTGCTCGGCCCAGTCCTGCTCGACCACGCGGTGCTCGCCGGCGTAGACCACGAGCGTCGGGTCGCGCACGAAGCCGACGAGCGTCAGCCCGGCGGAGTCCGCGAGCTCCGCGGCGAGCGACGACGGCGCCGAGACGGCGGCGAGCACCGGCACCCCGGCCATGACGGCCTTCTGCGTGAGCTCGAAGCTCGCCCGCCCGGACACCACGAGCACCGTGCCGCGCAGCGGCAGCATCCCGGCCGCGGCGGCCCAGCCGACCACCTTGTCGACGGCGTTGTGCCGGCCGACGTCCTCGCGCACGACCAGGGCCTCGCCGGTCGCGGCGTCGAACAGCCCCGCCGCGTGCAGCCCGCCCGTGCGGGCGAAGACGTCCTGCGCGGCGCGCAGCCGGTCGGGCAGGGCGGCCAGCAGGGCCGCGTCCACTCGGACGGGGTCGTCGGCGACGCCGAACGCGCTGCGGGTGAACACCGCGTCGATCGACGCCTTGCCGCACAGGCCGCAGGCGCTGGAGGTGAAGAACTCCCGGGCGAGCGCCGGGTCGGGCGGGGCGACGCCTGCGGCCAGCGCGACGTCGAGCACGTTGTACGGGTTCTCGACCGGGGCCGCCGGGCCGGGCGCGCAGTAGCGCGCGCCGGCGACCTGCGCGCCGTCGGTCACGACACCCTCCGAGACGAGGAAGCCGGTCGCGAGCTCGACGTCGTGCCCCGGGGTGCGCATCGTCACCGCGTACGAGCGCCCTCCTACACGGATCTCCAGCGGCTCCTCGCCGGCGAGCAGGTCCTCGCGGCGCGCGGCGCGGCCGCCGATGGTGACGCGCCTGACGCGGCGTCGGACGGTGACGCGGGTCATACCCGCAGGCCTAGCAGACCCCCGCGCCGGGCACAACGGCAGCCGGGCGACGCGGCCCGCGCTCGACCTGCCGGGGACGCGCGACGCGCCTACGGTCGGGGGACCGGCTCAGACCGGGCCGGCCGTGTTCAAGGAGGAGCACCATGGCAGACACGAATCGCGCGGTCGCGTACAAGGGGCCCGGCGAGGTCGACGTCATCGACATCGACTACCCGACGTTCGAGCTCAAGGACGGCCCCGGGGTGAACCCGGCCAACGTCGGCCGGCAGGTGCCGCACGGCGTGATCCTGAAGACCGTCGCGACGAACATCTGCGGCTCGGACCAGCACATGGTCCGCGGCCGCACGACGGCGCCGAAGGACCTCGTGCTGGGCCACGAGATCACCGGCGAGGTCGTCGAGGTGGGCCGGGACGTCGAGTTCGTCCAGGTGGGCGACCTGGTCTCCGTGCCGTTCAACATCGCGTGCGGACGCTGCAAGAACTGCAAGGAGCGCAAGACCGGCATCTGTCTCAACGTGAACCCCGACCGCCCGGGCAGCGCGTACGGGTACGTCGACATGGGCGGCTGGGTCGGCGGGCAGGCCAACTACGTGCTGGTGCCGTACGCCGACTGGAACGTCCTGAGGTTCCCGGACAAGGACCAGGCGCTCGAGAAGATCATGGACCTGACGATGCTGTCCGACATCTTCCCGACGGGGTTCCACGGGGCGGTGACCGCGGGCGTAGAGGTCGGCTCCACCGTGTACGTCGCGGGGGCCGGGCCGGTGGGGCTCGCCGCCGCCACGGGGGCGCTGCTGCTGGGCGCCGCCGTCGTGATCGTCGGCGACATGAACGCCGACCGGCTGGCTCAGGCGCGCTCGTTCGGCTGCGAGACCGTGGACCTCACGAAGGGCGGGCCGGTCGAGCAGATCGAGCAGCTCCTCGGCGTGCCCGAGGTGGACTGCGGCATCGACGCCGTCGGCTTCGAGGCCAAGGGGCACGGGGCGGACTCGGACCACGAGGCCCCGGCCACCGTGCTCAACTCGCTCATGGACCTCACGGCCGCGGGCGGGGCGCTGGGCATCCCCGGCCTGTACGTGACCGGCGACCCGGGGGGCATCGACGAGGCCGCGCAGAAGGGCTCGCTCTCGCTCAGCCTGGGCACGGGATGGGCCAAGTCGCTCGCGTTCACCACCGGCCAGTGCCCGGTGATGAAGTACCACCGCGGGCTGATGCAGGCGATCCTGCACGACCGGGTGCAGATCGCGAAGAACGTCAACGCGAAGGCGATCACCCTCGACCAGGCCCCGCAGGGGTACGCCGAGTTCGACGCCGGCGCCGCGACGAAGTACGTCATCAACGCGAACGGCTACCTCGACGGCAAGTGACCTGTCAGGGCCAGAGCCACGTCTCCGGGGCCCTGGTCCTGACAGCTCGTCGGTCAGGCGTCGTCGTGGGCGCGCAGGAAGCCGTCGACCAGCGGAGGAGCTGCGTGGCGCCCCGCGGGCGCTCGTCGACCTCGTCGCGGCGCTGTTGCGTGAACGGGGTGACGGCGCGGGTCCGGGGTCAGCGGGACTTCGTCAGCTCCGGCTTCTTCACCATCCCGGACAGCCCGTTCCAGGCGAGGTTGGTCAGGTGTGCGGCGACCTCGGCCTTGTCGGGGCTGCGTGCGTCGAGCCAGTACTGCCCGGTGAGGGCGACCATGCCGACGAGCATCTGCGCGTAGAGCGGCGCGGCCTTGCGGTCCAGGCCGTTCGCCTTGAACTGGTCGCCGAGGATGTGCTCCACCAGGGTGGCGACGTCGCCGATGAGGCTGGAGAACGTGCCGGTGGCCTGGGCGACGGGGGAGTCGCGCACCAGGATGCGGAAGCCGTCCTCCGACGCCTCGATGTAGCCGAGCAGGGCCAGCGCCGTGCGCTCCACCAGGACCTTCGGGTGGCCGCCCTCCTCGAGCGCGCCGGTCAGCGCGGACGTCAGGGCGCGCACCTCGCGGTCGACGACGACGGCGTAGACGCCCTCCTTGCCGCCGAAGTGCTCGTAGACCACCGGCTTGGAGACCTCCGCGCGCGCCGCGATCTCCTCGACGCTGGTGCCGTCGAAGCCCTTCTCGGCGAACAGGCCGCGGCTGACCGCGAGCAGCTGCTCGCGCCGCTGGCTCGCCGTCATCCGGGCGCGCGGCGGACGCTTGGACGCGCGGGAGTCGGTGGGCATGGGGTCATTGTGCCTGGGCGTGCCGCCGGGACGCGAGGACGGCGCGCACCGCCGGCACCGACCACGCGGCGGCGGCCGCCGGGAACGCCAGCACGACGGCGGACAGCAGCACCATCACCGGGTACTGCCAGACCAGCAGGTCGGCGAGCCAGTACGTCGCAAGCGCGACGACCGACGCCCAGGCGGCAGGGACCGTGAGCACGCCGAGGACCAGCGCGACGCCCAGGAGCGACTCCAGCAGCGGCATCACCACCCCGAACAGCCCGGGAGCCGCACCCAGGACCAGGTCCGTGAAGGCCTGGAAGAAGCCGGGCACCCGGGGGTTGCTCGCGGCGCCGTCGACGACGAACCCGATGTCGGCCGCGCCGAACCCGGCCCGGTACTTGACGAACCCCTCGTGCAGCCACAGCAGGCCGAGGGCCACGCGGGCCGCCCCGGCGAGGGCCGGGGCGACGCGCGCCGAGGTGGTGGTCGCCTCGCGGGGCACGGCGGCCGTCACATCAACGTCGCCGCGCCGAACACGGCCTTGGCCTTGTCGCAGTGCACGACGACGTCGGTGTAGCCGTCCATGCCGTCCATGCCGTCCATGCCGTCCCCGCCGTCCATGCCGTCGATCGTGAACGTCTGGTTGGCCTCGTCGAACGCGACCTCTCCCAGCTCCGTGCCGGCCTCGACGGCCGCCTCGTCCGTGCCCTTCGCGAGGTAGAGGTGCAGGTCGGGGCCCTCGTCGGAGGAGAAGTCGGAGAGGGTGACCGTGTCGCCCTCGACCGTGACCGTGCCCTCGACGCTCTTGTCGTTCATCCCGGCGAACGTCCCGTGCTGCGCCATGGCGCCGTCGGACTGCATGTCGTCGGACTGCATGTCGTCGGACTGCATGGAGTCGGTGGCGGCGGGCGTCATGTCGTCGCCGGAGCCGGCGCCGTCGTCGGCGCCGCACGCGGTGAGGGTGAGGGCCAGGGCGACGAGCCCGGTGGTCGCGAGTGCCTTCGCACGCATGAGGGTGTCCTGTCGTCTCGGGGATGGAACACCCCGAGACAAGCACCGCGACCCCGGCCGCGGGCCGTTTCTTTCAGAGGTGTAAGGACAGCCCGCGCGGTGCGGTGCCGTGCGTAGGGTCGGTCCATGAGCAGCGGCAGGGCGCGGGTGATGGTCGTGGAGGACGACGCGGCGGTGCGGACCGTCGTCGGCGACTACCTGCGGGCCGGTGGGTACGACGTCGACCTGTACAGCGAGGGCGAGAGCGCGCGCGAGGCGCTGCGGGCCGACCTCCCGGACGTGCTGGTCGTGGACCGCATGCTGCCCGGCGTCACCGGCGACGACCTGTGCCGCGAGGTGCGCCGCACCTCGGACCTGCCGGTGATCATGCTCACCGCGCTCGGCGCCGTCGAGCAGCGGATCGCCGGGCTGGAGCGCGGGGCGGACGACTACGTCACCAAGCCGTTCGCGCTCAAGGAGCTGCGGCTGCGTGTCGACGCGCAGCTGCGGCGCCGGGCGCCGGCCGCCCCGGCGGACGCGTTCACCGTCGGGGACTTCCGCATCGATCCCGGCCACCGCCGGGCGTGGCGGGGCGGCGAGGAGATCGCGCTCACGACCCGCGAGTACGAGCTGCTGCTGTACTGCGTGCAGCGCCCCGACCAGGTGCTCGCGCGCGACGACGTCCTGGGCGAGGTGTGGGGGTGGAGCTTCGGCGACGCGTCCACGGTCACGGTGCACGTGCGGCGGCTGCGGGAGAAGATCGAGCCCGAGCCCCGCTACCCCGTGTACCTGCGCACCGAGTGGGGCGCGGGGTACCGGTTCACGCCGCGAGGGGACGCCCGATGACCGCCGGGCCAGGGGAGCGCTGATGTTCGACGGCATGCTCGGGCTCGCCGACGTCGGGCTGATCGTCCTGACCACGGTGGTGTGCACGGCCCTGGTGACCGCCCTCGCCCTGGTCGTGCTGCGCTGGAACCGGCGCGGGCCGGTCGCGTCCCAGATGGCCGTCGTCGTGGGCGCGGCGGTCGCCTCGATCGTCGCGTCGGTCGTGGCGGTCATGGTGGAGATGTTCATCTCGGCGCACGACCTGGTCGTGCTGACGGCGGTGATCGTCGTGGCCACCGTCCTGAGCCTTGCCGCGGCGTGGCTGACCACGAGCCGGGCCGTGCGCCGGTCGGTGGGGACGCTCACGCGGTCGGCGCGGCGGATCGCGGACGGCGACGTCGTCGCGCCCGCCGCGGCCGGCTGGAAGGAGTTCGACGACCTGCACGCCCAGCTCGTCGACACCTCCGAGCGGCTGGCCCAGGCGCGCGCCGAGATCGACCGGCTCGACGCCGCCCGCCGCCAGTTCTTCGCCTGGATCTCCCACGACCTGCGCACCCCGCTCGCAGGGATCCGCGCCATGACCGAGGCGCTCGACGACGACGTCGCGCCCGACCGGGACGCGTACGTCCGGGCCATCCGCGGCAAGGTCGACACCGTCACCGCGATGGTCGACGACCTCTTCGAGCTGTCGACCCTGCAGAGCGGCACGCTGCGACTGCAGCGCGAGCTCGTCGTCCTGCTCGACCTCGTCTCCGACGCCGTCGTCGACGTGCAGGCCGCCGCCGCGGGCCGCGGCGTGCGCATCGCGCAGTCCGGGATCGAGGGACACCTCCTGTGGGCCGACCCGCGCGAGCTGACGCGCGCGATCGGCAACCTGCTCGCCAACGCCGTCCGGCACGCCCCCGCAGGCACCGAGATCCTCGTCTCCGCGCACACGAGGGACGACGACCACCTGGTGGTCAGCGTGCTCGACCACGGCAGCGGCGTGGACGTCGCAGACCTGGGCCACCTGTTCGACGTCGGCTGGCGGGCGAACGACGCCCGGACCGCCGACGCCCCCGAGGGCGGAACAGTCGACGGGCAGGTCGGCGGCCACGGCGCCGGTCTCGGCCTCGCGATCGTGCGCGGCATCGTCGAGGCGCACGGCGGGTCGGTCACCGCGGCGCACGTGCCCGACGGCTTCGAGCTCGCCGTGACGTTGCCGCGCGGCGAGGCCCCCGCCGGGGCCCGCGCCTGAGCTCCTGCGCGTGCCGGGTGTGGCGCGTGCCACGGCGCCCGGGGACGCCGAGGGGCGGGACGCGTGCCGGGGCGGTGGTGCGGACCTGGCAGACTGAGGACGGACGCCCGACGGTGCCGCGCCTGCTGGGGCGTGAACCCGGCCCGGGGGCCCGATCCGCCTTGGTGTAATCGGCAGCACAGAGGTTTTTGGTGCCTTTGGTCCAGGTTCGAGTCCTGGGGGCGGAGCTCGGCACCATCGACAGAGCACACCCGAGAAGAGACGGAGCACTCGTGGTCTCGACAGGACCGGACGCCGCAGGTTCGACCGGCGCAGCACCCTCCCACCCCAGTCCGGCGGCCGTCGTCGTCCTCGCCGCGGGGCAGGGGACGCGGATGAGGTCCGCGACGCCGAAGGTGCTGCACGCCCTGGGCGGGCGGACCATGCTCGGCCACGCGATGACCGCGGCCCGCGAGCTCGACCCGCAGCAGGTGGCGGTCGTCGTCCGCCACGAGCGCGACCTCGTGGCCGCCGCCGCGGCGCAGATCGACGCCGCGGCCCTCGTCGTCGACCAGGACGAGATCCCCGGCACCGGCCGCGCCGTGCAGTGCGCGCTCGACGCGCTCGACGCCCGCGCGCACGCCGGGCGTGCCGCCCAGCTCGTGCACGACGACGCCGTCGACGACGAGCTGCACGCCGACCACGCCAACGGAGGCGACCACCCGCTGGGCGACGGGCTGGACGGCGCCGTCGTCGTCCTCGCCGGCGACATCCCCCTCCTCGACGGCGCCACGCTGGGCCAGCTGCTCGCCGCGCACCACGAGGACGGCAACGCCGTCACGATCCTCACGACCGAGGTCGCGGACGCCACCGGCTACGGCCGCATCGTGCGCGAGGCGGGCACGGGCGACGTGCTGGCGATCGTCGAGCACAAGGACGCGACGCCCGAGCAGCGCGAGATCCGCGAGATCAACAGCTCCGTCTACGTCTTCGACGCCGCGGTGCTGCGCCGCGGGCTCGGCGGCCTGGACCGCGACAACGCGCAGGGCGAGGTCTACCTCACCGACGTCGTCGCCTCCGCGCGGGCCGAGGGCGGTGCCGTGCGCGCCGTGCTCAGCGACGACCCGATGCTCGTCGAGGGCGTCAACGACCGCGTGGCGCTCGCGACCCTGGGCGCCGAGCTCAACCGCCGCGTGCTCACGGAGTGGATGCAGGCCGGCGTCACCGTCGTCGACCCGGCGACCACCTGGGTGGACGTCGACGTCGAGCTCGCCCCCGACGTCACGCTCCTGCCCGGCACGCAGCTGCACGGCGCCACCAAGGTGGAGTCCGGCGCGACGATCGGCCCGGACACCACGCTGACCGACGTCGAGGTCGGCCCCGGCGCGACCGTCGTGCGCACGCACGGCTCGCTGTCCGTCATCGGGGAGGACGCGTCTGTCGGCCCGTTCGCCTACCTGCGCCCCGGCACCGAGCTGGGCACGAAGGGCAAGATCGGCACCTTCGTCGAGACGAAGAACGCGCAGATCGGCGAGGGCTCGAAGGTGCCGCACCTGTCGTACGTCGGCGACGCGACGATCGGCGAGCACACCAACATCGGCGCCGCGTCGGTCACGGTGAACTACGACGGCCAGAAGAAGCACCGCACCGTGATCGGCTCCTACGCGAAGACGGGCGCCGACAATATGTTCGTCGCGCCGGTGACCGTGGGCGACGGCGCGTACACGGCCGCGGGCTCCGTCATCGTCAAGGACGTGCCGGCGGGCGCGCTCGGCGTCGCCCGCGCCCAGCAGCGCAACGTCGACGACTGGGTGGAGCGCCGCTGGTCGGGCTCGCCGGCCGCCGAGGCGGCCGCCCGGGCCCGCGCCGAGGGCTCGGGCGGGCAGCTCGGTGCCCAGGCGCAGCGTCAGCTCGCCGCGCACAATGCCCTCACCGGCGCCATCCCGGTGGTGCCCCCCGCCGACAGTTCCGACCCGACCGAAGGAAGCACGCAGCGATGAACAACTTCATCCCCGGCACCGGTGAGCGCACGCTCGTCCTCGCCACCGGTCGGGCGCACCCGGAGCTCGCGGAGGCCGTGGCGAAGGAGCTCGGCATCGAGCTGCTGCCCGTGTCCGCGTACGACTTCGCGAACAGCGAGACCTACGTGCGGTTCAGCGAGTCGGTGCGCGGCTCGGACATCTTCCTGCTGCAGAGCCACACCGCCCCGGTGAACCAGTGGCTCATGGAGCAGCTGCTCATGGTCGACGCGGCCAAGCGCGGCTCCGCACGCTCGATCACCGCCGTGGCGCCGTTCTACGCGTACGCGCGCCAGGACAAGAAGAGCCGCGGCCGCGAGCCCATCTCGGCCCGCCTCGTCGCCGACATGCTCAGGACGGCGGGCGCGGACCGCATCCTCAGCATCGACCTGCACACGCCGCAGATCCAGGGCTTCTTCGACGGCCCGGTCGACCACCTGTGGGCCATGCCCGTCCTGGTCGACTACGTCCGCACCCGCGTGGACGTGTCCAACGCCGCCGTCGTCTCGCCCGACGCCGGCCGCATCCGCGTCGCCGAGCAGTGGGCCGCCAAGCTGGGCGGCTGCCCGCTGGCCTTCGTCCACAAGACGCGCGACGTCACCCGCCCCAACCAGGCCGTCGCCAACCGCGTGGTCGGCGAGGTCGAGGGGCGCGACTGCGTGCTCGTCGACGACCTCATCGACACCGGCGG
Organism: Isoptericola nanjingensis; assembly: GCF_050311635.1. Classification (NCBI taxonomy): domain Bacteria; kingdom Bacillati; phylum Actinomycetota; class Actinomycetes; order Micrococcales; family Promicromonosporaceae; genus Isoptericola; species Isoptericola nanjingensis. Next base: position 204,489 of record NZ_JBNOZL010000005.1, read on the forward strand.
CACGATCGCCGAGGCCGTCAAGGTGGTCATGGACGCGGGCGCCCGCTCCGTCACCGTGGCCGCCACGCACGGCGTGCTGTCCGACCCCGCCGCGCAGCGCCTGCAGGAGTGCGGCGCCGCCGAGGTCGTCGTCACCGACACGCTGCCGATCACGGCCGACAAGCGGTTCGAGAAGCTCACCGTGCTGTCCGTCGCCCCGCTCGTGGCCCGCGCCATCCGTGAGGTCTTCGACGACGGCTCGGTGACGAGCCTGTTCGACGGCAACGCCTGAGCGACGCCGGAGGCCCGGGACGCGCGCCGTCCCGGGCCGCGGCGTCCCCGAGGGAGGCACGGTGACATGACGGTGGACGTGACCGTGGTGGTCCCCACCTACAACGAGGGACCGAACGTCGCCGAGCTGGTCCGTCGTCTCGCCGCCGTGCTCGGCCCCGACGGCGAAGGGCGCCGCGTCGCGCCCGGCGGCGTCGAGATCCTGTTCGTCGACGACTCGAAGGACGACACCCCCGCCGTCATCGAGCGGGTCGCCGCCACCGCCGCGCTGCCCGTGCGCATGATCCACCGCGAGGTGCCCGACGGCGGGCTCTCGGGCGCCGTCGTCGCCGGCCTGCGCGCCGCGACCGGCGAGCGCGTCGTCGTGATGGACGGCGACCTGCAGCACCCGCCCGAGATGGTGCCCGTGCTGCTCACCACCGCGCGCGAGACCGGCGCCGACGTCGTCGTCGCCTCCCGGTACACCGGCCGCGGCGACGCCGGCGGCCTCGACGGGCGGTACCGCCGCTGGGTCTCCAAGGCGTCCGGGCTGCTGGCCCGGTCCATGTTCCCCGTCAAGCTGCGCGACGTCTCCGACCCGATGACCGGGTTCTTCGTCGTCCGCCCCGGTGCCGTCGACCTGACCGGGCTGCGCCCGCGCGGCTTCAAGATCCTGCTCGAGATCCTCGCCCGGCAGCGGCTCGTCGTGGTCGAGGAGCCGTTCGTCTTCGGGGAGCGGTTCGCGGGCCGGTCCAAGGCCACTGTCGCCAACGGGCTGCGGTACGTGCAGCAGCTCACCCTCCTGCGGTTCGGGCGGCTGTCCCCGTTCGCGCTGATCGGTGCGCTCGGCGCGGTGCTCAACCTCGCGATCCTCGCAGGGCTCCAGGGGCTCGGGGTGCACTACCTGCCCGCCGTCGTCTGGGCCAACGCCGTGACGATCGTCATCAACTTCCTGCTGCAGGAGCGGTTCGTCTTCGCCGACCTGCGCGACGGCGCGCACGGCTTCTGGGGCCGTTTCGTGCGGTCCTTCGCCTTCAACGGGACGGAGGCCGCGGTCCGCACGCTGCTGCTGTGGTGGATCGTCGAGCGCGCCGTGCCGCACCCCGAGCTGGTGCAGGCGGTGCTCATCCTCGTCGCGTTCGTCGTGCGGTTCGTCTTCCAGGCGCAGGTGGTCTACCGCCCCCGCAGCGCGTCGCGGGCCCGGGCTCGCACGGGCGAGCACGCCCAACCCTGAGCCCGGGCCTGACACGCCCTGCCCCGAGGGGGCTATACTCGTCCGGTTGCCTCGGCGAGGGACGTCTGACGGGCGCCGGTCACCCAGGTCGTACAGGTCACGCACCTGCGACCCGGCCGCCACCCTCAGCGCAGGATCCGTCGGATTTCCGTGATCGACTGGGCGGCTGTCGGTGCACCGCGTTCTGCGGGTGCTCCCACGGCGCGCTCTCGATCGCGTCCGTCACGTGTCCCACGCCGACGCAACCGCAGTTCGCGGGGACCACACCCTCGTGGACAGCCGACGGCTCCCTCTGGCCGTCGGCACGCACAGACATCCCAGGAGTGATCCACGTGTCCGACATCAAGCTCGCCGCCGAGGCCCGCACCGAGTTCGGCAAGGGCGCCGCCCGCCGCATCCGTCGCGAGAACAAGATCCCCGCCGTCCTGTACGGGCACGGCGCGGACCCGCTGCACATCACCCTCCCGGGCCACCAGACGATGCTGGCGATGCGTCACAGCAACGCCCTGTTCTCGATCGAGCTGGACGGCAAGACCGAGCTCGCCGTCGCCAAGGACGTGCAGCGCACGCCGGTGAACAGCACCATCGAGCACATCGACTTCCTGATCGTGCGCCGCGGCGAGAAGATCGCCGTCGACGTCACCGTGAACGTCGTGGGCGAGTCGGCCCCGGGCACCATCCACTTCGTCGAGGCCCAGACCCTGTCGGTCGAGGCCGAGGCCACCCACCTGCCCGAGTCGGTCGAGGTCTCCATCGAGGGCCTCGAGGCCGGCCAGCACGTCACCGCCGGCGAGGTCGAGCTGCCGAAGGGCGCCACGCTGCTCACCGACCCCGAGGCCGCCGTCGTCCAGATCGCCGAGCCGCGCGCCGAGGCCGCCGCCGAGGACGAGGAGGCCGAGGAGGGCGAGGCCGCCGAGGAGACCACCGAGGCCGCCGAGTCCACCGAGGGCTGACACCACCTCACGCCCAGGGCGCCCGGTACCGTTCGGTTCCGGGCGCCCTTCGCGCGTCCGCGCCCTGTGACGTGCGCACCCGCCGCCGAACCCTGGAGAGAGAACGCCGATGACCGAGACCCCCTGGCTGGTGGTCGGGCTGGGCAACCCCGGCCCGAAGTACGCGGGCAACCGGCACAACGTCGGGCAGATGGTGCTCGACCTGCTCGCCGAGCGCACCGGCGCGCGCTTCTCGCGGCACGCCCGCACCCAGGCGGCCGTCGCCGAGACGCGGCTCGGCGTCCTGCCCGGCGGGCGCCCCGGCCCCCGCGTGGTGCTGGCCAAGCCCACCACGTACATGAACACGTCCGGCGGGCCCGTCGCCGGGCTCGTGAAGTACTACGGCGTCGACCCGGCCCAGGTCGTCGTCGTGCACGACGAGGTCGACATCCCGTTCGACACCATCAAGCTCAAGTCCGGCGGCGGCGAGGGCGGGCACAACGGCCTGCGCGACATCACCAAGGCCCTCGGCACCAAGGACTACGTCCGCGTCCGCGTCGGCGTCGGCCGCCCCCCGGGGCGCATGGACACTGCCGACCACGTGCTCAAGGACTTCTCCGCCACCGAGCGCAAGGACCTGCCGATCCTCGTCGACGACGCCGCCGACGCCGTGGAGATGGTCCTCGCCGAGGGGCTCCTCGCCGCGCAGGGGAAGTTCCACACGAGGGTCTGACGCCGTGCGGATCCCGGCCTGACCGGGCTCTTCACCCGGGTGGAAAGGCCGCCACGGGGTCCTTTCCATGCCCCGGTCTCCTTACGCTCGACGGGCGGTCTCGACCGTCCGCACGAGGAGGAACCATGGGCCCGACGGTGGCACTGGCGCACGACTACCTGACGCAGCGCGGGGGCGCCGAGCGGGTGGCGCTGACGATGGCCCGGGCCTTCCCGTCGGCGCCGCTCTACACGACGCTGTACCACCCCGACGGGACGTTCCCCGAGTTCGCGGACGTGGACGTGCGCCCGTCGCGCCTGGACCGTGTCGGCGCGCTGCGGCGCCACCACCGCCTGGCGCTGCCGCTGCTCCGCGGTGCGGTCGAGAGCGAGCCCGTCGAGGCCGACGTGCTGCTCGCCAGCTCCAGCGGGTGGGCGCACCGCTATCGCGGCGCGCGGCGCACCGTCGTTTACTGCTACGCGCCCGCCCGCTGGCTCTACCAGCGCGACCGGTACCTCTCCGGGGCCTCGGGCCGGGCCTGGAAGGAGCGGTGGCGCACCGGCCTCGCCGGCGCCGCGCTCGACCTGCTCGGCCCCGGGCTGCGCGAGTCCGACGCGGCGGCCGCCGCCCGCGCCGACGTCTACCTGGCCGTCTCGACCGTCGCCCGGCGCGCCGTGCGCGAGGCCTACGGCATCGACGCCGAGGTCGTGGCGCCCCCGCCGGCGATGGAGCCGGAGGGCCCCGCGACCCCGATTCCGGGGATCGCCCCCGGCTACCTGCTCTGCGTGGCCCGGCTGCTGCCGTACAAGAACGTCGACGTCGTCGTCGCGGCCGCGCGGCGGCTCCGCCTGCCCCTCGTCGTCGTCGGGGACGGCCCCGACCGCGAGCGGCTCGAGCGTCTCGCGGACGAGCGGGTGCGGTTCGTCGGGAAGGTCGACGACGCCCAGCTGCGCTGGCTGTACGGCCACGCGTCGTTGCTGGTGGCCACGTCGTACGAGGACTACGGGCTCACGCCGCTGGAGGCGGCCGCGTTCGGCGTCCCGGCGGTGACGCTCGGCACGGGCGGGTACCTGGACACCGTGGTCGACGGCGTGACCGGGCTGTACGTGGACAGCCCGGACGCGGCGCCGGTCGCCGAGGGGATCGAGGCCGCGCTCGCCCGGTCCTGGGACCAGGAGGCCATCGGCGTGCACGTGAAGGGGTTCTCCAAGGACGCGTTCGTCGCCCGGCTGCAGGCCGTGGTGGCGCAGGAGGCCGTGGCGGCCGGGGTGCCGGGGACACAGGGGGAGGTAGGGGGCCGATGACCGTCCGGGAGTTCCTGCGGGTGATGTGGGAGGGCAAGTACCTCCTGATCGGGTCGGTCGTGCTCGCGCTGGCCGCCGCGTGGGTGTACGCCGACCGCAAGCCCGAGGTGTTCGAGGCGACCGCGACGGTCCAGATCAACGCCGTCGAGCTGGGCGACAGCACGTCGCCGGCGGCCACCACCACGAGCGTCGACACCGACCCTGGGCTCGTCGAGGCGCCCGGTGTGCTCCAGGTGGTCGCCGAGGGTGTGGCCGCGGGAACGGACCCGAAGGCGCTCGCCGCCCAGGTCTCGGGAGCGTTCGACGCCTCCACGCAGGTCATGGCGGTCACCACCACGGCGGGCGCCCCGGGCGACGCGGTCGGGCTGGCGAACGCGGTGGCGTCCGCCTACGTCGACAGCATGCCCGGGGTCATCGACGACCAGATCGCCGAGATCGACGCCCGCCGCGACGCGCTGCGCGGCCAGCTCGACGCGGTCGACAAGCAGGTGAAGGACAAGCCCAAGGACCCCCTGGCGGGCGCGGAGCGCTCCACCATCATCGACCAGTACCAGACCCTGTCGGCCAGCAGGAGCACGCTCGAGTCGATCGTGACGCCCGCCCAGATCCTCACTCCCGCCACCGGCTCGTCCGCCGTGGTGGTGGGGCTGCCGCGGGCCAGCATCGTCCTCCTCGGCGCGCTCGCCGGGCTCGCGATCGGGGTCGGCCTCGCCCTCGCCCGACGGGCCCTCGACTCCCGGCTGCGTGGCCGTGCCGACGCCGCGGCCGCGGCCGGCGTACCGGTCCTCGCAGAGCTCTACGGGGTGACCCGGGCCGCCAAGTCGTACCGCCGCACCCCGGTGCTGCCGATCTCGAGCCGGGTCGCCTCCCCGTTCACCGAGTCGATCCGGGAGCTGCGCACCGCCCTGCACGTGGCGATGCAGGACCGCGAGCACGCCGTGGTCGTCGTGACGGCCACCGACCCGCACGCGCCGCGGCCGTTCATCGCCGCCAACCTCGCGGCGTCGTGGGCCATGAGCGGCCGAGCCACCGTCGCGGTGTCGGGCGACCTGCGTCGTCCGGACCTGGAGGACCTGCTGCCTCGCCCGAACGGTCCGGGCACCGATCCGGACGGGCTGCGTCCCACCCAGGTGCCCAACCTCCGCTTCCTCGCCCTCCACGACCCGACGATGGACCCCGCGGACTACCTCGCGACGGACCGGGTCCGTGCGACCGTGGAGGCGGCACGGGACGCCGGCGAGGTGCTCGTCATCGACGCCCCACCCGTGCTGGCGGCGGCGGACGCCACGATCCTCGGCGCCTACGCGGACTGCGTCGTCCTCGTCGCCACCGCCGGCCGGACCGCGCGGAGCGTCCTCGCCGAGGCGGCCGAGCGGCTGCGCATCAACGGCGTACCGCTCACCGGTGTCGCGCTGGCCGGGGTGAAGGGCGACAGCCGGATGGTCTACGCGTCGACCTACGGCGAGCCCGTCGAGTCGGACCCGTCCGACGCTCCGTCCGCTGCGGTGCCCGACCCGGCCGACGAGACGGCGGACCGCACCCCGAGCGGTCCGCAGGGCACGCCGGACCCCGGTGCGCCCACCAGCGCGGGCGACGACGCGGCCCCGGCCCCGGCGCGCGACGAGGCGAGCCCGGCGGGGGCCGTCACGCCGCCGACGCCGGTCCGTCCCCCGGCGTTCCCGCCCACGGGGGTCCGGGTCGCGACCGTGGCCGCCCCGCCGGCCGCGGAGCAGGAGCCGCCGACGCCGGCGCAGGTCGCGCCCACGATCGGTCGGCTGCTGCGGACCGCGCGCTCGTCGTGACCGTGCCCTCGGGCGGGGCCGAGCGGCCGCTCCGGGTCGTGGCCGTCGACCACACGGCGGCGCTGGGCGGCGGGGAGCTGGCGCTGCTCCGGCTGGCCGCGGAGCTCGACCCGAGCCGTGTCGAGCTCCGCGCGATCGTGCTGGACGAGGGCCCGCTCGTGGAGCGGCTGCGGGCAGCCGGAGTACGGACGGTGGTGGTCCGCGCCGGGGCGCGGTCGCGAGGCATGGACCGGCACGCGCTCGGCGGATCCTGGCGCGCGGTGCTCGCGCTGGGCGAGACCCTCCGGCTCGGGGTCCGGGTGGCCGGCGTGCTCCGGCGGGCGGACGCCGACGTCGTGCACACCAACTCGCTGCGCGCCGACGTCGTGGGGCTCCTCGCGGCCCGGTGGTGCCGGGTTCCGGCGGTGTGGCACGTCCACGACCGGATCGCCGACGACTACCTCCCGACGCTGGCGGTCCGGCTCCTGCGCGCGCTGGCCCGCCGGGGCCCGCGCGCGGTCGTCGCGAACTCGGAGGCGACGGCCCGGACGCTCCCCGGGGTGCACGACCTCACCGTCGTCCACCCGGGCTACGCGCCCGACCAGGCGGTGCCGGCCTATGACGCGCGGGTGCCGCCGGAGCGCCCGGTGGTGGGCCTGGTCGGCCGCCTCAGCCCGACGAAGGGCCAGCTGGAGCTCGTGCGCGCCGCGCGGACCGTGCTCGACGACCACCCCGACGTGCGGTTCCGCCTGGTCGGAGGGGCGCTGTTCGGCGCGGAGGCCTACGCGGACGCCGTCGACGCGGAGATCGACCGGCTCGGGCTGCGCGGCGCGGTGGACGTGGTCGGGTTCAGCGACGACCCCGCCGGCGAGCTGGACCGGCTGTCGGTGTGCGTGCACGCCTCGCCGGTGCCGGAGCCGTTCGGTCAGGTGGTCGTGGAGGCGATGGTGCGCGGCGTCCCCGTGGTCGCGACGGACGCCGGGGGCGTGCCGGAGATCGTCCGGCCGGCGGGGGAGGAGCTGGGCGTGCTCGTGCCGCCCGGAGACCCGGATGCTCTCGCCGCGGGGCTCCTGGCGGTGCTGGACGACCCGGGGGCGGCCGACCGGCGCGCCCGGGCGGCCTACGACGACGCGACCCGGCGGTTCCCCGCCCGCGGGACCGCGGACGCGGTCACCGGGGTGTGGGAGCGGGTCGCCGGACGGCGTCGACGACGTCGGACATGAGGGCGACCTGGTGCGCCCAGGTGGGGATGGGCTCGAGGTCCGTGCCGGGTCGCCCCGCCGGCCCGCGCGTCGGCTCCGCGAGCGCGTCCCGGACGGCAGCGGCGAAGCCGTCCGGCGGGGTGACGGCGACCCGCGGGTCGGAGGTGTCCCGGAAGCCGGCGACGGGCGTCGAGACGACGGGGCGCCCCACGGCCCGGTACTCGTAGAGCTTGAGCGGGTCGAGGCTGTCCGTGAAGTCGTCGACGACGTGCGGGACGACGAGCGCGTCGGCGTGCTGGAGGTACGCCGGCACCGCGTCGAACGGTCGGGCACCGAGCACGACCACGCCCGCCCGGCGCAGCCGGTCGACGTCGGGCCGCTCCAGTGCGACCGGGCCCACCAGCACCAGGGAGCCCACGCCGGCCAGGGCGCGGGCGGTGGCCTCGCACAGCCCGACATCGAGCCGGTCGGAGTGCAGAGTACCGACGTAGACGGCCGTCGCACCGTGCGGGAGGTCCGCCGGCCGGGCCGCGGGGCGCCGGTACCGCTCGACGTCCACGCCGTTGGTGACCAGCACGACCGACCGGGCGTCGGCCTTGCGGGACGCCAGGGTGGGGGAGCAGACGGTGACGGCCGCAGCGTGCTCCACCAGGTACCGGTCCGACTCGGCGACGCGACGGGACTCGGCCGGGCCACGCGTGGCCGCCGTCCAGTCGTCGGTGACGTCGTACAGCGTGGGCCAGCCGCTGACGCGGGCGAGCGTGGCGCCGTACGGGTCGTTGACCCACAGCACCGGCCGCGCGAGCCCGAGGCGCCGGGCAGCCCGCAGGACGACGGCCGCGCGACGCTCGTCGCCGTGCGGCGCGACCCGCCGTGGCAGCAGCTTGGTCGGCTCGAGCAGCCACAGGCGGCGCGGGCCGACGCCCTCGACGTCCGGGGCGGGCCGCAGCCCTCGACCGGGCCGCGGCCAGGCGCCACGGGTCACGGCGTGCACAGGGTCGCTGACCGGCTCGACGAAGAGCACCCGGGCCGACGGGCGTTCGCGCAGGAGACCGGCGACGAGGTACTGGTTGCGCCGCCAGACGTCGTCCCACGGCTCGAGCGACATCACGACGAGGTCGGGGCCGGTGACGGTCTCGCGGTCCGGCGTCACGACAGCACCTGCCGGTACACGCGCTCGGTGGCGGCCGCCTGGCGTGCGACGGAGAACTCGGCCTGCTGCCGCGTCTGCAGGGCGGCGCCGTAGCGGTCGCGCCGACGGGGGTCGTCCGCGAGGGCGCGCAGCCGCCGCCCCGCGTCGTCGACGTCCCCGGTGGCGTACAGGCCGGGGCCGCCGGCGGGGCCGAGAGACTCGACGTGCCCGCCGGAGCCGTCGGCCACGACCGGGACGCCGCTCGCCATGGCCTCGAGCACGCTCAGCCCGAAGCCGTCGCCGGGGGTCGGGGCGAGGAAGAGCCCCGCGTCGGCCAGGAGCGCGGGCACGTCGTCGCGGTGGCCGAGGAGATCGACGGCCCCGTCAAGCCCGAGCTCGCTCACGAGCTCCTTGGTCACCACCTCGAGCGAGCCCGAGCCGGCGACCCGCAAGCGCCAGCCGCGGTCGGCGAGCCCCGACGCCGCGAACGCCCGGACACCGGAGTCGACCCGTTTCTCCGGCTCGATCCGGGACGCGATCAGCACCACGGGCGACCGGAGCGCGGCGCCGCGCGAGTGCGGCCGCTCCTCGAGGCCTGCGACCACCACCCGGCTCGGGCCGTCGATGCGGTCCTGCACGAAGGCGCTGATCGCGATCTGGGCGGCGACGGTGCGACGGATCACCGGCGCGGCGACGCGGCCGGCGGCGCTGCGCCCCCGGACCAGGGCGAAGTGCCGCGTCACGACCAGCGGCACGCGGTGCAGGAGCACCCGGGGGACGAGGCACGCCGCGATCTCGCCCGCCGTCATGTGGGCGTGGACGACGTCCGGCTGCGGCCCACGCACGAGCGAGCGGCGCGCCCGCGCGACCGTCGAACCCGGCCTGAGCTCGACGTCGTCGCCGACGACGGCGCGCATCGGCTCCTCCGCACCGCCCACCACCGCGACGTCATGGCCTGCCCGCGCCTGCTCTCGGGCGAGGCGCGCGACGTGGGCCTCGACCCCGGCGTACGCGTCCGTCACGACGACGTGGGTGATCCTCATGAGCGGCCACCGGGGAGCAGGAGCTCCTCGCCCTGCGCCGGGACCGGTGGCTCCACCGGGGTCAGGGCGGCTCGCGCCGCGCGCCGACGGACGCGCGCCGGCCGGTCGTCGAGGAGGGGCGCGCCAGGCGCCTTCGCGAACCCTTCGGCGCCGAGGCAGACCCCCACGAGCAGGAAGGGCAGGGACACGATGATCGCGACCCAGAACTGGTCGAACTGGCTCGCCACGAGGCGCGACGCGAGCAGGGCGACGGCGAGCGTCCCGAACCGGCGGTCCATCCGCCACGCGACCACCAGCGTGCCCAGCATGAGGACCGCGAACCCGGCGAGGCCGACGATCCCGACCGAGGACAGTACCTCCGCGACGGCGTTGGGCGGTTGGAACCCGAGCTCGGGCCCCACGGTCCACCAGCGCAGCCCGGCGCCGAACCACAGGTGCTCCCGCCAGACGTCGAACCCGCCCTCGATGCCCACGGCGCGGAACGCCGTGGAGTTGAACGGGTCGTCGCCGGAGAGGTCGTCCTGCACGCGGCTCGCGACGAAGATGGCGGCGGGGGCCATGGTGAGCAGCATGAGGATCGGGGTCTGTCGGCGTCCGCGGCCGGCACGCAGCGCGAGGACGATGAGGCCGACGCCCAGGCCGACGATCGCCTGGCGTGACTGGACGGCCATGAGCGCGAGCACCAGCAGGTAGAAGGCCGGGACCCGGAACCAGGCCGGCCACCGCAGCCACGACTGGCGCACGAAGACGAGCAGGGCGACCGAGGCGAAGATCGGACCCGCGAGGTTCTTGTGCAGCTCGAACGGCCAGCTCGGGTAGACCGGCGACACGTCGCCCTGCGCGAGCTGCACGGCCGCGGTCGCACAGGCGTCGAGCGCGATCGCGAGCACGAACACGGTCAGGAGCGTCAGTCCGAGCGTCGCGTGCCCGGACCGGCCCACCGCCCAGCCCACGACCAGCGCCCCACCCACCAGCAGCCACGCGTGGAACCACTCGATCGAGTTCTGGGCGAAGGGGGTGGCGACGACGGCGAAGAGCGTCGCGAGCTGGTACACCGCCGACAGCCAGAGCATGGACCGCAGCGCAGGCGTGAACGGGCGCGGCGAGAAGAGGACGGCGACCCAGAACGTCGCGAACAGGGTCACGTCGCCCAGCGACATGTTCAGGGCGTCCCCGCCCACCCGCTCGGCCACGACGAACGTGGGCATCGCGATCACGGGGACCAGCGAGGGGTCGTAGAGCATCACGCAGGCCAGCACCGCGACGGACGTCACGGCCACCCCGAGGGTGAGGTCGTGGGCGAGCACGTAGGTCGCCGCGAGGACGACGACGCCGAGGACCGCCGCCCACGTCGCGACGCGCGTCGTCGACCGCAGGCTCGACGCGATGCCCGTCTGCGTGCCCGTCCGCGGCCCCCCGCCCGTCCGAAGGCGCAGGTGGTGGGCGCCGGGCCCGCCGGCGCTCACGACGGCACCGCTTCGCGGTCCTCCAGCGACGCGGGCCCGCCGAGGTACGCGCGCAGACGCCGCTGGGCGTGCTCCCGGCGAGGCCCGCGGAGCGCGGCGGACCGCAGCACCGCGCCCGCGACGAGACCGGCACGGGCGGCGGTCCAGCCGGCCGCACCGTAGTGCTTGCGCAGGTAGCGCTCCTGCGACGCGTGGAAGTGCAGCTCGCGGACCCGGACGTCACCACCCGTGCCCGCGCCCTCGTGCACGACCTCGGTGGTGGGCACGAGGGCGTGCCGCCAGCCCTGCCGGTCGGCCCGGTACGCCCAGTCGGTCTCCTCGGCGTAGAGGAAGAACCGCTCGTCGAGCCCGCCGACGCCGCGCAGCGCGGCCGCGCGGATCAGCAGCGCGGAGCCGATGACGAAGGTGCGCTCGCGCGGCAGCCGGAGCCGGCCGAGACCGGCGGCCTCCAGCCATGCCCGCGCCGGAGAGGGGAACGGCCAGACGACGCGTCCCGGCCGCCCCGCACCGTCGACCTGCGCGGGGCCGACGCTCGCCAGCCCGGGGTCCCCGTGCAGGGCCTCGTGGAGCGTGGCGACGGTCTCGGGCCCGACGACGGCGTCGGGGTTGAGGAGGAACACGTCCGCTCCGGGGTCCTGCCGGTGCGCGAGCGCCACGTTGACGGCCGCCGCGAACCCGAGGTTGCGCCCGGGGTCGTGGTAGGCGGCGCCGAAGACCTGGGCGAGCGCGCGGTGCTGCGGGTCGGACGAGTTGTCGACCACGGTGATCGGGAAGGCTCCCGCCAGAGGCTCGAGCGCGGAGCGCAGCAGGTCGGGGTGGCCGTAGGCGACGACCACCACCTCGACACGGGGGGACGGCCGACGTGCTGCGCCGTCGTGCGCGGCGGAACCGTGGTCGCGTGCCGGCGCGCCGAGGGCCGCCTCGTAGACCGCGCGGTACCGACGGGCGACCTCGGGCCACGAGCACTCGCGTGCACGGTCGAGCCCGGCCAGGCGCAGCGTGCGCGCGGTCCGCGGGTGGGTCGCCTGCCGGATGCCGTCCAGCAGGGCCTCGGGTTCGTCCGGTGCCACGAGGACACCGGCGCCGGCGACGAGGTCCGGCACGGAGCCGACACGGGTCGCCACGACCGGGGTGCCGCACGCCATCGCCTCGACCACCACGCGGCCGAACTGCTCGGCCAGGCCCGGGGCGTGCCTCGACGGCACGACCAGGACGTCCAGCCCGCGGTAGAAGGCGGGGAGGTCGTCGGTGTCGAGCGGGCCGAGGAAGTCGACGCGGTCGCCCAACCGGGCGGCGACCCGCCGCAGCCGCGCCTCCTCCGGACCGGCGCCCGCCACCACGAGGTCCAGCGCCTCGTCCCGGGCGACAGCCGCGAGGAGCACGTCCACCCCCTTCTGGGCGGTGAGGCGCCCGGCGTACCCGACGCGCACCCGTCCCGGAGTGCGCGGCCCGGCCGGCTGCGTCCCCAGCTCTGCGTCGTCGGCGGGAGAGAACACGGTCGTGTCGAGCCCGAGCGGGATCCGCTCGACCAGTCCCCGGGCGCCCTTGTAGCGCACGATGCGCGCGGCGTCGTGGTTGCAGGTGACGACGGCGGCGGCGCCGCGCAGCGCGGCCGCCTCGAGCGCCCGGAACGGCCACGGGTACCGCTTGAGGAGGTTCTGCGCGGAGTAGAGGAGGTAGGGCGCGGGGCGGGAGCGGCGCCCGCGCGCCGCGTCCACGAGCCGTCGCGCGGCGCGGACGCCCAGGATCTCCGCGGTCGCGAGCGCCACGGGCTCCTCGTGGATGTCGAGGACGTCCCACCGCTCGCCGAGCACCCGCCACAGGGCCCGCGGGTCGTAGAGGAACAGGGCGGGGTGCCGGCCGAACGTGCGCGCGGTCTCGAGCTCCTCGTCCGGCGAGGGCGCGGGGCGCACGTCGCGGCCGCCCTCGTCCCAGACGGCGGCCGTGACGACGCGGACGTGGTCGCCGCGCCGGCGCAGCTCGGCCTCGCGGCCGCGCCAGGCGTCGACCACCGCGCTGTGGGAGATGCGCAGGACCTTCATGGCTCCCGATCCTCGCCGCCGGGGTGCGGGCGCGGAACGTCCCGGGGGCGGAATCACCCGGGTGACGAGGCTTTTCACCCCGGGCAACCCTCACGGTGGGAGGAGGTCGCTGGTTAGCGTCGAGGCGGCGGTGAAGCCACCGGCTCGCGGGACTCCCTGCCCGCGGGACCGGCCGGACGACGACGGGGGACGGACCATGCGAGTGCTCGTCGATGGTGACCGCGGATACGTGGGTGCGGTGCTGGTGCCGTTCCTGCAGGCGGCGGGCCACGAGGTGGTCGGCCTCGACGCCGGCTGGTACGACGGCTGCGACTTCGGCCCTCCGGTGACGGGGTACGAGCAGCGCACCGGCGACGTCCGGGACGCGCGGCCCGAGGACCTCGCCGGCTTCGACGCGGTGGTGCACCTGGCGGCCATCTCCAACGACCCGCTCGGGCACCTCAACCCGCATGCCACGTTCTCCGTCAACACGGACGGCGCCGTGCGGATGGCGCGGGCGGCCAAGGCGGCCGGGGTGGCGCGGTTCCTGTTCTCGTCGTCGTGCTCCCTGTACGGGGCGGCGGGCGACGAGCCCGTCGACGAGGGCGCCGAGTTCCACCCCGTCACCCCGTACGGGGAGTCGAAGATCCAGGCCGAGCGCGGCCTCTCCGCGCTCGCCGACGACGACTTCTCGCCCACGTTCCTGCGCAATGCGACCGCGTACGGCTCGTCACCGCGGCTGCGGGCCGACATCGTGGTCAACAACCTCACCGGCACCGCGTACACGCGCGGCGAGGTGCGGCTGCAGTCGGACGGCTCGCCGTGGCGGCCCCTCGTGCACGTCGAGGACATCGCGCGGGCGTTCCTCGCCGGGCTCGAGGCCCCCCGCGAGGTGGTGCACGACCGGGCGTTCAACGTGGGCCGCGACGAGGACGTCGTCCAGATCCGCACCGTCGCCGAGCAGGTCAGCGAGGTCACCGGCGCCCCCGTGACCTTTGCCGCGGGGGCGGGGGCCGACACCCGCAACTACCGGGTCGACTTCACGCGCATCCGCACCGAGCTCCCGGCCGCCGCGCCCCGCTGGACGGTGCGCGACGGGATCCGGCAGATCTGGCAGGACGTCCACCGGTTCGGCCTCACCGCCGACGACTTCGAGGGCCCGCGCTTCGTGCGCCTGCACCGGGTGAGCGAGCTCGCCGCCAGCGGCGCTCTCGACCTGGAGAACCTGCGCACCACGGCGGTGCCGGCATGACCGCCGTGTCGGCGGCGCGGCACGCCGCCGGAGCGCCCGAGGGGTCCGCGGTGCCCGCGCCGTCGTGCCGGCTGTGCGGCGCACCCCTGACCCGTACCTTCGTGGACCTCGGGATGTCGCCGCCGTGCGAGACCTACCCCACCGCCGAGCAGGTCGACGGCCCGGAGGTCTTCTACCCGCTGCACGTGCGGGTGTGCGAGCAGTGCCTGCTGGTGCAGCTGCCCGCCTACGTGCCGGCGGAGGACATCTTTGACGACTACGCCTACTTCTCGTCCTACTCCGCGTCGTGGGTGGAGCACGCGCGGCGGTACGTCGACGACGCGGTGGACAGGCTCGGGCTCGCCCCCGAGCGGTCGTTCGTCGTTGAGGTCGCGAGCAACGACGGCTACCTGCTGCAGCACGTCGTCGACCGGGGGATCCGCTGCCTCGGCATCGAGCCGTCGGGCAACGTGGCCGCGGCCGCGGTCGAGCGGGGCGTGCCCACGGTGGTGGAGTTCCTGGGCGAGGAGACGGGGCGGCGCGTGCGCGCCGAGCACGGCCCTGCCGACCTCGTCGTGGCCAACAACGTCTTCGCGCACGTGCCGGACATCGTCGACTTCTCGCGCGGGCTGCGGCAGCTCGTCGCCGACGACGGGCGGGTGTCGATCGAGATCCCGCACCTGCTGCGCCTCGTCGAGGGCAACGAGTACGACACGATCTATCACGAGCACTACAGCTACCTGTCGCTGCTCACGACGCAGCGGGTGCTGGCCGCCGCCGGGCTCACCGTGGTGGACGTGGACGAGCTGCCCAGCCACGGCGGCTCGCTGCGCACGTGGTCCGTGCCGACGCCCGACGGCGCACCAGCCGGCGGTGGGCCCGCGCCGTCCGCCGCCGTGGCGCGCGTGCTCGCCGCAGAGGCCGCCGCCGGCCTGCACACCGTGGAAGGTCACGCCGGCTTCGCCGAGCAGGTCGCCGCCGTGCGCGACGACGTGCTGCGCTTCCTGCTCACCGCCCGCCGCGAGGGCAGGCGCGTGGTGGCGTACGGGGCCCCCGGCAAGGGGAACACGCTGCTCAACCACTGCGGCGTACGCCCCGACCTGATCGAGTTCGCCGTCGACCGCAACCCGTACAAGCACGGCCGGTTCACGCCGGGCATGCACCTCCCCATCCACGCGCCCGAGGCGCTCGACGTGGCCCGGCCCGACTACGTCGTCGTCATGCCGTGGAACCTGCGGCGGGAGATCTCGGCCCAGCTCGCGCACGTCGCCGACTGGGGAGGCCGGCTGGTGACGTTCCTGCCGCGCCTCGAGGTCTTCGAGCCGGGCACGTGAGCGCCGTCGTGCCGGGCTGGCGCTGCCGGTGGTGCCAGTCGGACCGCGCCACCGTGGTGCTCGACCTGGGCTCCCAGCCTGCCGCCGACCTGTTCCCCGAGCCGGAGGCACCCGCTCCTGACCCCGTGCACCCGTTGCGCATGGTGATGTGCGACCGGTGCCGACTGGCCCAGCTCGAGGAGGACCCGACAGGTCCCGAGAAGCCGCTCGGAGTGGAGCCTGCCGCACTCGTCGCGCAGGCGCGGGCGGGAGTGGCCGACCTCGTCGGGGGCGGGCTGCTGGGCCCCGGCACGTGGGTGGGGGAGATGCGCTCCCCGCACGGGGGCTCCTGGCTTGCGCGGGTGCAGGAGATCGTGCCGGACGCCGTGCTGCTCGACGGCCCCGGCACGGTGCCCGGGCTCGCCGCGGACCTCGTCGTCGACTCGCTCGGGATCATGCACGAGGCGGACCAGCGCGCGGCCTGGGACCTGCGGCTCGACTCCCTCGCCCCCGACGGCGTCCTCGCGCTGCACGTGCACCCGCTGTCCGTGATCCTGCGCGACGGCACCTGGAACGCGCTGCGGCACGGGCACTTCGCGTACTACTCGCTCACGGTGCTCGTGGAGATGGCGCGCAGCACCGGGCTCGTCCCGGTCGGGCTGTGGCGCTATCCGCTGTACGGCGGGACGCGGCTGCTCGCGCTGGCGCGGGAGGGCTCGCAGCCCGCCGGTCGGCACGCCCGCGCCGCGGGCGACCTCGTCGCCACCGAGCTGGCGGCCGAGGCCGCGGCGGGGATCACGGAGCCGGCGGCCGTGGCGGCGCTCCAACGGCAGGTGGCCGCGTCGGCCGCTGCCCTCCGCGACTGGCTCGACGCGAGCGAGGGGAAGGTGGTCGCCTACGGCGCCGCGTCGCGCGCGGTCGCGTTGTTCGCGCTCGCCGGCGTCACCGCGGACGACGTCCTCGCCGTGGTGGACGCGTCGCCCGCGAAGCGGGGCAGGTCCATGCCGGGCGGCCCCGGGCCGCGGGTGCCCGTGCTCGGGCCCGACATCCTTGCCGAGATCCGCCCCGACAAGGTGCTGCTGCTCGTGCCCGACCTCCTCGACGAGGTGCGGTTCGCGCACCCCGAGGTGGAGGCGCTCGGGGGTCGCTGGGTGATCGCCGAGCCCGAGCCCGTCGAGGTCGAGCCGCTCAGCCGGGACCGCGGCGGTCAGCGATGAGCGGGACGCCCGGCGCCTGAGCCGCCGGGCGACCGTGACGGTCGGTGAAGTGCCACGTGCCGCCGTCGCGACGCATGGTGATGCCGAGCGCGTCGACGCGGTCGTGATGGTGCCAGCACAGCAGGGCGGAGTTGTCGACGGACGTGCTGCCGCCGTCCGCCCAGTGGGCCACGGCGTGGTGGACCTCGCAGCGTGCAGGTGGCTCGTCGCAGCCGGGCCAGGTGCACCGCCGGTCCCGGGCGACGACGGCGCGTCGCAGCTGGCCGGTGACGGTGCGCCGGGCACGCCCGACGTCGAGCACCTGCGACTCCGGGCCGAGGACCACCCGTGTCACCTCGCTGTCGCACACGATGCGGCGGAGGAGGGACGCGGGCAGCGGGCCGCGGCCGTCCACGAACTCGGCGGGGTCGACTCCCAGCGACTCGGCCCATCCCGCGACGGGAGGGCCGAGCTCGGTGGCGCGACCGTGACCGGCAGCGAGCAGGCGACGGAGCTCGGTCAGGGAGATGGTGACGGTCAGGTGCGGGCGCACGGCGGAGCCCGACCCCACGGTCCCGGAGTCGAGGGCGACGCGTGCGAGGTCGGCGAGCGCCTGGGCGCGTCGCTGCGCGGGCGTGCGGGTCTCCCCGGCGGCGGGCCGGCCGGCGACGGCGTCGAGGGCGGCGCGCAGCGCCTGGCCGTGCTCCTCGGTGAGGAACCCGGCGAGGTGGTAGCCGTCCCACGTGGGCGACAGGTCGACGAACTCTTTCTCGCGGGCGTGCGCGTAGCCCTGCTCGTCCGACTCCGGGTCCGTCACGTACGCGAACCGCTTGACGAGCCGGCGGAACTGCGCGGGCGTGTACCAGGAGCCGGTGGCGAGCAGGTGCTCCTCGCCGGTCGGCGCGGCGAGGCCGGCGTCCGGCGCTTCCGGGTTCTCGTCGTCCGTCGTCCCGCTGTCCGTCGTGCGGTTCATCTCGCTCGCGGTCGGCGCGGGAGCGAGGAGCGCGTCTCGGCGGGCCTCGGAGGTCGGGGCGACGTCGACGATGGCGCGCAGGTGGTCGGCGCCGAGCCGGCCGGCGAGCGCGGCGGCACCGGTCGCCGGGAGGACGTCGCGCAGGGCGTGGGCCGTGCGGACGTCGCGGCGCGCGGTGGGCAGCCCGACGTTCTCGGCACGGGCGAGCCAGTGCGCGAAGGTGCGCGACCCGTCGAGCGACCACCGGCCGTCCGCCTCCAGCGCGGGCAGCACCCGCCACCGCGCGGCGTCCACCCGGGAGCCGACTCTCCGGAGCCGGGCCGACGCCTGCTCGAGGACGTCCCGGCCGACGTCGTGCAGGCCGATCTCCTCGACGGCCCCCGCGAGCGCGGCGACCCCGCCCTCGAGGGCGGCCAGGGCGTCGAGCAGCCGTGACACCGTGCCGGTCGCCGGGTCCGGGCCGGTGGGCGGCACGGGTGCAGGGGCAGTGGTGGCGGGCATCGTCCCTCCTCGGTCGGCGCGCCATGACACGAAGGACGCTATCGAACGCATGTTCGATCGATCAGGGAGTCGACGAGATCTGTGGAGAAGCAGCTCGTCCCCAGGGGGAACGGCAGGCTCGACGCGGCGCGACGCCGTCGGCCGCCCTGGGACGACCTCGTCGGCGTCGGGCTACAGCACGTCCGCGCCGGGCCCCGACGCCGCCCCGCCGAGCTGCTGGACGAGCGCCACCCACGGCCCCGCGGCGGCGTCGCGGTCGCTGACGAGCGAGACGGGCAGCGGCCACCGCACCCCGAGGTCGGGGTCGAGGTGGTGCACCGCGACGTCCTCGGACGGGTCGTGCTCCGCGTCGATGCGGTAGCAGACGTCCGCGGTGTCGGTGAGCGTCTGGTGTCCGTGCAGGCAGCCGCGCGGCACGTACAGGACGTGGAAGTCGACGTCGTCGAGCCGGAACGCCTCCCAGTGCCCGAACGTCGGGGAGCCCGGGCGGGCGTCGACGACGACGTCGTGCACGGCACCGTGCGCCACCCGCACCAGCTTGGCCTCGCCGCCGCCCACCCGACCGTGCAGCCCCCGCACGACGCCGCGCCGCGAGCGGGACTGGCTGTCCTGCACGAACGCCGCCGGGTCGAGGCCCGCGTGCGCCGCGGTGGCGGTGTCGAACGTGCGCGTGAACAGCCCGCGCTCGTCCCGGTGCGGGGTGGGGGCGAGGATCAGCACGCCGTCGAGGGTCGTGGGCAGCACCTGCATGCTCCACACGGTACGGAGAGGGTCCGGGGAGCGGTCGGGTGAAGTCGGTGCGGGCGCCGGATGAAAAGCCCTGCGGGCCCTTCATCCGTGCCGTGCCGCGCCGCAGACTGGCGGCGGGACCGGCCCCCTGCCGGCCCCACCAGACTTCACGACCCACCTCCCGACCGCACCCGGGGGCACCATGACGCAGCTGACGCAGCACGCGACGCATCCCGACCCGTCGCAGCCCGCGGACCCCGCCCGGTCCTTCGACCGGTCGACGGCCGCGCAGGCCCGGCTGCACCGTCTCGTGCCCGGGGGCGCGCACACGTACGCGCGCGGCGCGGACCAGTACCCGGAGCGCATGGCCCCCGTGCTGGCGCGGGGCGCGGGCGCCCACGTGTGGGACGTGGACGGCAACGAGTACGTCGAGTACGGGATGGGCCTGCGCAGCGTCACGCTCGGCCACGGCTTCCGGCCCGTGGTGGACGCCGTGACATCGGCGATCGCGGACGGCGTGAGCTTCTCCCGGCCCAGCCGGTGGGAGCTGGAGGCGGCCGAGGCGTTCTGCGCGCAGGTGCCGGGCGCCGACATGGTGAAGTTCGCGAAGAACGGCTCCGACGTCACCACCGCGGCGGTGCGGCTGGCCCGCGCCGCGACAGGCCGCGACCTGGTCGCCGTCTGCGCCGACCACCCGTTCTTCTCCACCGACGACTGGTTCATCGGCACCACGCCGATGGACGCCGGGATCCCGCGGGCGATCGGCGACCTCACGGTCCGGTTCCCGTACGGCGACCTGGCCGCCGTCCAGGAGCTGCTCGCCCGGCACGAGGGCCGTGTCGCCGCCCTCGTGCTCGAGGCCGCGACCGCGCACGCGAGCCCCCCGCCCGGCTACCTCGAGGGGCTGCGCGCCCTGTGCGACAGCACGGGGACGGTGCTCGTGTTCGACGAGATCATCACCGGGATGCGGTGGTCCGCCGGAGGCGCCCAGACCGTGTACGGCGTCGTGCCGGACCTGTCGACGTGGGGCAAGGCGCTGGGCAACGGGTTCGCCGTCTCGGCGCTCGCGGGCCGGCGCGAGCTCATGGAGCTCGGCGGCCTGGCGACGGACGCACGGCGGGTCTTCCTGCTCTCGACGACGCACGGCGCGGAGACGGCCGGGCTCGCGGCGTGGCTGGCGGTGCACCGCGAGTACGCCGCGCGCGACGTGCCCGGCGCGATGGCCGCCCAGGGTGAGCGGCTGCGTGCCGGGGTGCAGCAGGTGGTCGACTCCGCCGGTCTGACGGGCTCGGTGACGGTGTCCGGGCACCCGGCGTGCCTGGTCTTCGGCACCCGCGACCACGACGGCGCGCCCTCGCAGGCGTACCGCACCCTGTTCCTCGCCGAGCTGCTGCGCCGCGGCGTGCTGGCGCAGTCGTTCGTGATCTCCGCCGCGCACACCGACGCGGACGTCGACCGGACGGTCGAGGCCGTCGCCGGGGCGCTGCCCGTCTACGCCGCCGCTCTGGACGCGGGCGGCACCGACGGCTTCCTCGTCGGCCGGCCCGTCGCCCCCGCGCTGCGGGAGCGGGCCGCGCCGCGCCGTGTCCGTCACACGCCCGACGACGGGCAGGCCCTGGGAGGGACGTCATGAAGGTCGTGCTGTTCTGCGGCGGGCTGGGGATGCGGATGCGGTCCGGTCCCGACTCGCTGCCCAAGCCGATGATGCCGATCGGGTCGCGGCCCGTCCTGTGGCACATCATGAAGTACTACGCGCACTACGGGCACACGGAGTTCGTGCTCGCGCTGGGGCACGGCGCGAACGCCGTGAAGGACTACTTCCTCCACTACTCCGAGACGCACTCCAACGACTTCGTCCTCACCAAGGGCGGCGAGCACGTCGAGCTGCTCAGCAGCGACATCAGCGAGTGGCGCATCACGTTCGTCGACACGGGGATCGACACGGCGATCGGCGAGCGGCTGCGGCGCGTGCGCCGGTTCCTCGACGACGACGAGGTGTTCCTCGCCAACTACGGCGACGTGCTCACGGACGCGCCGATGGACCGGATCGTCGACGACTTCCTCGCCACGGACGCCGTCGGGTCGCTCATGGCGGTGGCCCCGCAGGACTCGTTCCACGTGGTGCGCTACGACCCCGACGGGACGATGCGCGACCTGGAGCCCGTGGCCGACATGAGCATGTGCATCAACGGCGGGTACTTCGTGCTGCGGCAGGGCATCTTCGACTACCTGGGCGAGGGCGAGGACCTCGTCATGGACGCCTGCGTGCGCGCCGCTCGCGCCGGCCGGTTCCGCGTGCACCCGCACACCGGGTTCTGGGCGCCGATGGACACGCTCAAGGAGCGGTCCGCGCTGGAGGAGATGAACCGCGTGGGCGACCGGCCGTGGGCGGTGTGGGACAGCGGCGCGCGCCCCGCGCCGCGGCGCGTGCCCGAGGTCGAGGTCGGCGAGGTCGTGGGTCCGGCTCGTGCCGGCGCGTGAGGTCCCGGTGCACGAGGTCACGGTGGGCGAGGTAAAGGTGCACGTCGGGCTGCTGGGCGAGTTCGGGGTCCACAACTTCGGGAACGAGGCCTCGCTCGCCGCGATGCTGGGCGTGCTGCGGGCCGACGACCGGGTGGTCCCGGTGGTGGTGGCCGACCGGTGCGAGGCGGTGACGGCGGAGCACGGCGTGGCGGCCGTGCCCCTGCACCATCCCGGTGCCCGCCGCGGGGGAGCGGGCGGCCTGCTCGGCAAGCTGGCCGACGCGCGGCGCGCGTGGCGCACGGTCGGCGACCTGGACGCCGTGGTCGTGCCCGGCACCGGGATCTTCGAGGGGCTGGCGATCGCCCCCGGGGGGATCCCGCTCACCCTCTTCTGGTACGCGTTCGCCGCCCGCCTCCGAGGGCGGCCCTTCCTCGCCCTGTCGGTCGGGGTCGACGCCGCCTTCCACCCCGTGACGGCGCGACTGTTCCGCTGGACGCTCTCCGCCGCGACCCTCGTGACGGTGCGCGACGACGGGTCGGCGCGCGCCGCGCGCCGGCTCGGGGTGCGACGCCCCCTCGACGTGGTGCCCGATCTCGTCCTCGGGCTCCCGGCGCCCGCCGCCCCTCGCCGTGAGCGGCCGCGGGTCGTCGTGGGAGTCATCGACTACCGGGGTCTCGGGACGGCGGAGGGGGAGGCGGACCGCGCCGCCTACGTCGCGCGGATGGTGCGGGTCGTCCAGCGGGTGGCGGCGTCCGGCGCCGACGTCGTCGTGCTCGGCGGCGCGCTGCCGGACGCGCCGACCGCCCGCGAGGTCGCGGCCCGTGCGGCGTCGGCCGGCCCAGGCCGGGTCGAGGCCGTGGAGGCGGGGTCGTTGGCCGACGTGGCGCGGGAGACGGCCGGGTCACGGGTCGTCGCGGCGGCCCGGTACCACCACCTGGTGACGGCGCTGCGGTTGGGGGTCCCGGCCGTCTCGCTCGGCTACGGCGCGAAGCAGGGACGGCTGCTCGAGCAGTTCGGCCAGGGGGAGCAGGTGCACGCGGTCGACGGCTTCGACCCGGACGAGGTGGCGGACCAGGTGCTCGACCTGCTGCGGGAGCCCGCGCCGGACACGCGGCCGGTGCTCGCGGACGCGGCCCGACGGCTGGCGGCCCAGGAGGAGCGGCTCCGCGACGTCCTCGCCTCGACGGTCCCCGGGGCCGCCGCCAGCAGCACGCACGAGAGGTCGGGGGCCGCCCGATGATCGGCCTCGCGCTCCCCGACGGCCCGCTGCGGGTGGTGTGCCTCGCCGCGCACCCGGACGACGTCGAGATCGCCTGCGGCGGCACGCTGCTGGCGCTCGCGGCGCGGGGTGGTGTCGAGGCGGCGTACCTCACGCTCACCGGCGACCCGTCCCGCCAGGACGAGGCGCGCACCGCCGCCGAGGCCTTCCTCCCCGGCGCGACGAGCGTGTTCGGCGGGCTTCCGGACGGGCGCCTGCCGGACCGGTGGGGAGAGGCGCGGGCCGCCCTGCACGAGCACGCCGAGCGGGTCCCGGCACCGGACCTGGTGCTGGCGCCGCGGCCCGACGACGCGCACCAGGACCACCGGCTGGTGGGGACGATGGCTCCGACGGTCTGGCGGGACGCCGTCGTGCTGCACTACGAGATCCCCAAGTGGGACGGCGACATGGGGCGCCCGTCGACCTACGTGCCGGTCCCCGACGCGCTGGCGCGGCGCAAGGTCGAGCTGCTCGACGTCTGCTACGCCTCCCAGAAGGCTCACGACTGGTGGGACCACGAGGTGTTCCTCGGGCTCCTGCGCCTGCGCGGGATGGAGTGCCGCAGCCGCTACGCCGAGGCGTACACCGTGACCAAGAGCGTGCTGTCGCTCGGCCGGGGGACACCGTGACGCGGGGCGCGCCGGCCCCCGTGCTGTCCTTCGGGCTGCCGGTGTACAACGGCGAGCGGTTCCTGGAGGGAGCCCTCCGGTCCCTGCTCGCGCAGGACCTGGAGGACCTCGAGGTCGTCGTCTCCGACAACGGCTCGACCGACGGCACCCAGGAGATCTGCCGAGCCGTCGCCGCGGCGGACCCCCGCGTGCGGTACCTCCGCGCGGAGGCGAACCGCGGTGGGACGTGGAACTACCGGCGCGTCCTCGAACGGTCCTCGGCCCCCCTGTTCAGCTGGGCGGCCGTGGACGATCTCTGGCTCCCCACGTTCGCCTCCTCGTGCGTGCGGGCCCTCGACGAGCGCCCCGACGCCGTGCTCGCGATGACGCGGGCCCGGCTGGTCGACGGCGACGGCACGGTCACCGACGGCCTCGGGGATGCGGACCTCGGGTTGGACGCCGACGCCGCGCACGAGCGGCTGCGCCGCCTGTTCCGGTCGCAGGCGTCGCACGTCATGTACGGCGTGATCCGGCGCTCGGCGCTGGCCCGCGCGCGCCCGCTGCGCCCGATGGTGGGCGACGACATCGTGCTGCTGACCGAGCTGCTCTGCCAGGGACCGGCCGTCGTCGTGGACGACCGGGCGTTCCTGCAGCGGCGGGTGCCCGAGCAGCTCTCGCTGCAGGGCCAGGAGCAGGTGAAGTGGCACGCGCCGTCCGCGCGGGTCCGCTTCGCCTTCCCGCAGACGCGGCTCAACCTCGAGCTGTACCGGGCCGTCGCGACGACGGGCCTCCCGCTCCGGGAGAAGGCGCGGTGCTGGTCGCGGATCGTGCCGGGCTGGGTGCTGCCGAGGTGGCGGGGGATGGCCCGCGACGTCGCGACCGCTGCCGGGTTCGCGGGCTGAGCGGGCGGCGTCGTGGTGCGGGAGAGGTCGCACGGGCGGAGACGCCGGGTCGTCGCCCTCGTGGCGACGACGGCCGTCGTCGCGCTCGCGGTCGCCGGTGCCGCATGGTGGTGGGACCGGGAGCACCAGGGGCAGGCGAGCCGGATCGGTGGCACGGCCGGGCCGGTCGCCGCGGAGCTGCCCGTGACGCCGCCGCCGGCGCCCGAGACGCCGGACGGGGCACACCTCGTCACGGGCATCGGTCCGGATGGGCGGTACTTCGTCGACCAGGACGGCGCGCCGGTCCTGGTGCGCGGAGACTCGCCCTGGTCGCTGCTGGTCGACCTGTCGCCCGAGGAGGCGCTGACCTACCTGGACGATCGGCAGGGGCGCGGGGTCAACGCCCTGATCGTCTCTTTGCTGGGCGCGACGGCCAACGGCGGGCCGTCCGACGACGGCGCGACCGCGGACGGTCTGCTCCCGTTCGTGGACGGTGACGTCCTGTCCTGGGTGCCGGAGTACTGGGACCGGGCGCACGCGACCCTCGCGGCCGCGGCGGAGCGCGGCATGTCGGTGTTCCTCTACCCGGTGGACGGCTGGACGGTGGGCCGCGCGTTCTCGCCGTCCTCGCAGCAGGAGTGCCGTACCTACGGCGAGCGGGTGGGCGCCTGGGCAGCCGACCTGCCCGGCGTCGTCTGGATGACGGGCGGGGACTACTTCCCCGCAGCGGACGACCCGGCGGCCGGCAGCGACGTCGACCGGTGCTTCGACCAGGTGGTGCAGGGCATTCGCGACACGGGAGACCACCGGCCGTTCTCGATCCAGCTGGGCTACCCGCGCTCCGTCTCCACCGACGACCGATACTGGGCCTCCCGGGTGGACTTCACCTTCGTCTACTCCTACCCGCCCGCCTACGACGCCGTCCGGCGGGCCTACGACCGCGAGCCCGCCGTCCCCGCGCTCTTCGCCGAGGGCGGCTATGAGGGCGAGAACAACGACGGCGGGCCGCCGACGACCCCCGAGTCGCTGCGACGGCAGGCCGCGTGGGCCCTGACGTCGGGATCGCCGGGGGACGTCTACGGCAGCGACGACTGGGAGTTCCTCGACGGTTGGCAGGGCCGCCTCGACGCGCCGGGCCTCCGGCAGGTCGGCGTGGTGCGGGACGTGGTCGAGGCGCTGCCCTGGTGGGAGCTGCGCCCCTCCGACGACCTCGTCCGCTCCGGCGCCGGGGCGGCGCGGACCGGTGACACGACGGACGTCCTCGACGGTGACCGCGCGACGGCGGCGGTCACGGCGGACGGTCGCGCCGCAGTCGTCTACGTCCCGACGGAGCGCGAGCTCGGCCTCGACCTGGCGGTGCTCGCCTCCGCGGGGAGGGCGCGCTGGGTGGACCCGTCGTCCGGCGCGGCGACTCCTGTGGCGCTGACCGACCGCATGAGGACCCCGGGCCGCAACGCCGACGGCGGGGGCGACTGGCTGCTGGTGATCGGGCCGGGCTGACGCCGGCTCAGGCCGCGGGCATCCCCGCCGGCCTGACGGACGTCAGGCCGAGGTCGCCGAGGACGACGTCGAGGGTCCGCCGCGCCGCGCGCCAGTCGTGCGCCCGCGCGTGTCGCAGGCAGCGCTCACGGGTCGTGGCCAGCAACGCGCGGTCGTCGGCGAGCCCCTCCAGAGCGGCGGCCAGGGCGTCGGGAGACCCGGGCGGCACCAGCACCCCGGCGTCGCCGGCCGCCTCGGGGATGCCTCCGGTCCGTGCGGCGACGACAGCGGCGCCGGACGCCATCCCCTCCAGCACGGTGAGGGCGAACGGCTCGGCCCACCGGGAGGGCACCACCACGACGTCGGCGGCGCGCATCAGGGCGGCCACCTCGTCCCGGGGCCGGAACGGGAGCCAGCGCACGGCGTCGCCGAGCGGCCGGGCGGCGGCCCGCAGCTCGCGCTCGTACCGGGTGAGGGGCGCGCCGGGGGCGAAGTGCGGCGTGCCGACGACGGTGGCGACCACGTCCGGCCGGCGGAGCCGGAGCAAGGCGTCCACGAGGACGTCCGGCCCCTTGTCGGGCACGGTGCGCCCGACGAACACGACCCGCAGCGGCTCCCCGGCGACCCGGTCCGCGTCACCGGGACGGAAGAGCGCGGTGTCGACCCCGTTGTGCACCACTCGCACGCGGTCGCGCAGCCTTGGGGGCAGACGGTCCGCGGTCCGCTCGGCGACGTAGCCGCTGACGCAGACGACGGCGCCCGCGGGGTCGAGCACCCGGGCCGCCTCCCGCGGGGAGTACGTGCGCAGCAGCTCGTTGTGCGCGTAGAGCACGGCCGCGTGCCGGTCGGCGTCCACGAGCGGGACGAGCTGGGGGAGGTTGTGGCCGAGGACCACGGAGGCGGGCCACCGCGCCTGGTCCGCGAGCGCGGCGGCGAGTGGCCGCCGGGCGCCGGTCCGGGGCAGGCCCAGGCGCGCCGCCGCGGCGTCGCGATAGCGGTCGGCGCGCTGCTGCGGCACGGGGTCGTACTCGACGACGTCCGCGCTCGGGTAGCGGTCGGGGTAGGTGCCGCGCGCGACGGCGACGACCGACCGCGGGGCTCCGGGCGGGGTCGCGGCCGCGAGGCCGTGCACGACCGAGGGCAGGGCGCTCCCGGTCGACGGGGAGAAGTGGTCGCCGGGCGTGATCACGTGCAGGTGGCTCCCGGCCGGGACTCCGATGGCCATGCCGTCGAGCCTAGGTCGGGAGCGGTGTCCTCCCGGGGGTGAAACGTGCCCGCGCCCGGCTGAAAAACTGCTCCGGCCCTCGGAATGCCGGCTGTCGTCGGAAACGATGGCCGGTGTGACAGCACACGTCGTCCTCCTCCGCGCCGACCGTCCGGCGGCGGCCCGGTGCGTGCGATGAGCACGGACGAGAAGTCCGTCCCGCCGGCGCCGGTGCCGAGCGACGACACGCCCGGCGAGGCCATGACGCGCGGCGAGCTCCAGGACCGGGCGATCCGAGGCGCCCTGTGGACGCTGGTGCACGTCGCCGTGATGCTGCCGCTGGCCTTCGCCGTCAACATCGTCGTCGCGCGGGTCCTCGGGGTCGTCGACTACGGGCGCCTCGCGTACCTCTCGACCGTGCTCGCGCTCGTCCTCACGACCATCGACCTGGGCGTCGGGACCGGCCTCGTCCAGTTCGGGTCGAAGGCGCACGCCGCGGGCCGGTTCGCCGAGGTGCGGCACATGCTCCAGGCGGCGCAGGGCTACAAGATGCTCGTGGGCGTGCCCGTGGTGGGGACCGCGGTGCTGCTGCTCATCGACGCCGATCCCGTGCTCACGGTGATCGCCCTCGTCTTCGGCGTGCTGGTGCCCCTGACGTTCTCCGGGGCGGGCGACGCGCTCGCCATCGAGAACAAGACGGCGCAGAACGCGCAGGCGGCGATGGCCGTCAACCTCGTCGCGCAGGTCCTGGTGGTGGTCGCGGCCACGACGGTGGGCACCGCCGACGCCATCTGGGCGGTGCGCCTCGTCGCGGCCGGCCTGGGCGCGGTGGCCTACCTGTACTTCGTGGCTCCCATGTACCGCAGGGTCCTGCTGCGCCCGCGCCTGCGCCGGTTCCCGCCGGGCTTCTGGGCGTTCGCGCTGCCGGCCGGCGCGGCCGGCCTGGTCGAGGCGTTCGTCTCGTCGCGCAGCGAGGTGCTGGTGCTGACCTGGATGTCGGAGCCGGAGGCCGCGGGAGTGTTCGCCCTCGCGATCGGGCTCGGCGTCCATCTGTTCGCCCCGGCGCAGTCGCTGCTGGGGCCGCTCGTGCCGGCGATCTCGGGGCTGCGCGAGGTGGACCACGAGGCGGTGGCGCGCGCGCTGGGCCGCGCGCTGCGCGCGTCGTCGACCGCGACGGCGAGCGTGGTGGCGGCGGCGACCCCGGCGTTCGCGCTGCTCGTCCCGACGATCTACGGTGCCGAGTTCTCCGCCGTGCCCCCGGTGCTCGTCGTCCTGAGCGTGGCCGGCGGCCTGCTCGTGATGGCCGGACCGCTCAAGGCGTTCCTCATGGCACGGCTCAAGGGCACCTGGCTGCTGTGGGCCAACCTCGCCTGCCTGGTGGTGGACGTCGGGCTGACGGTGGCGCTGATCCGGCCGCTCGGGGTCTGGGCCGCGGTGCTCGGCAACGCGACGGCGGCGGTGCTGCTGTTCAGCGGCCTGCTGATCCTCGAGGCGCGGTCGCTGGACCTGCCGGTCCGGCGGGCGCTGGCCATGGTCCAGCCGTTCCTGCTCGGCGCCGCGATCTCGGTGCTGACGTGGTGGGGCGTCGACGCGGTCGGGGCGCCCCCGGTGCCGTCGGCGGTCGTGGCCGCCGTGCTGGGCCTCGGGCTGTTCGTGGGCGCGGTACGGCTCACCCGGTCGGGCCTCACGCCCGCCGATGCCGACGCGGTGGCCCGGTCCGTGCCGGCGCGGGTGCGCGCCGTGGCCGTGCCGCTGCTCAGGGTCGTCTCCGCGAGCCGGGCATGACGTCGAACGAGAGGGACGAAACGTTGGAAGCCAGGGCCGTCGCCTTCTACCTGCCGCAGTTCCACCCGATCCCCGAGAACGACGCGTGGTGGGGGCCGGGGTTCACGGAGTGGACCAACGTGGCACGCGCCCGGCGCCTCTACCCGGGGCACCGCCAGCCGTTGGTGCCCGCGGACCTCGGGTTCTACGACCTGCGGCTGCCCGAGGCGCGGGCGGCGCAGTCCGAGCTGGCGCACCAGTACGGCGTGGAGGCGTTCGCCTACTGGCACTACTGGTTCGGCAACGGGCGCCGGATCCTGGAGCGCCCGTTCGCGGAGGTGCTCGCCTCCGGCGCGCCCGACGTGTCGTTCTGCCTGGCGTGGGCGAACCAGACGTGGAGCGGCATCTGGCACGGCGAGGCCGACCGGATCCTCGTGCAGCAGCACTACCCGGGCGTCGAGGACTACACGGCCCACTTCGAGGCCGTGCTGCCCGCGTTCCGCGACCCCCGCTACCTGCGCGTGGGCGGCCGCCCCGTGTTCTACGTCTTCCGGCCCGAGGAGCTGCCCGACGCCGCGGACTTCGTCGACCTCTGGCAGAAGCTGGCGCGCAGGGCTGGCCTTGAGGGCCTGTACCTCGTCGCGGAGATGAGCGACCTCCTCGGCGGCGGGCCGCGGTACGACCGGGTCAAGGAGGACGGGTTCGACGCCGGGGTGTACATGCGGATGCCGGCGGGGACATCGCGGTCGGAGCTGCTGCGGATGCGCGCCTTCCGCAAGCTCGCCGGCGGGCCGGAGGTCTTCCCGTACTCCACCGACTGGGCCGGGCAGAACCGCACCGGCGACCTGGTCCAGCCGTGCGTCTACCCCAACTGGGACAACACGCCGCGCTCCGGCCGCGGGGGCGTGGTGCTGCACGGTGCGAGCCCGGAGAAGTTCGGGGAGAACGTGCGGCAGGCGGTGGCGTCGATCGCGCACCGGCCGGCCGAGGAACGACTGCTGTGGGTCAAGTCGTGGAACGAGTGGGCCGAGGGCAACCACCTGGAGCCCGACCTGCGGCACGGTCGCGGCTGGCTCGAGGCGCTGCGGGACGGCCTGCGATGACGGCCGAGGCCGCCGGTGCCGTCCGACCGCTGCGGATCGCGATCGTCTCCTACTACCTGCCCAGCACCAGCAAGCAGGGCATCGGCTACCAGGTGCACGAGCTCGCGACCGAGCTCGCACGGCGCGGCCACGACGTGACGGTCCTCAGCGACTGCCCGGCGGTCGACGGCGCCGTCTACGGGCACCGGCACGTGCGGATGACCGGCTCGCTGCGCACGTTCCGGTTCGCGCTCGCGCTGCGCCGCGTCGACCTCTCGTCCTACGACGTGCTGCACGCCTGGGGCGACGACTACTGGCTGTGGCGGCGGCGCGTGCCCCGGCACGTGCGGACCCTCGCAGGGTCGTGCTTCGAGGAGGCGCGCACCATCAAGGGCGTCAAGGAGAAGACGCGGATGGTGCTCCTCGGGCTGTCCGAGGTGCTCGCGTCCCTCGTCGCGGACCGCACCGTCGTCATCTCGCCCGAGACGCGCCGCTGGTACCCGTGGGTGCGCGACGTCGTGCCCTGCGGCACGGACGTGAGCCGGTTCCGGCCCGACGCCGCGCGGCGGGCGGACCACCCGGTGGTCCTGTTCGTCGGCTACTGGCGCGGACGCAAGCGCGGCGAGGAGCTGGCGCGCCAGTTCCAGGAGACGGTGCTGCCGAAGCACCCCGACGCGGAGCTCTGGATGGTCAGCCAGGACGTGCCCGACGACGTGGGCCCCGGGGTCCGCGCCCTGGGACGGCTGACCGACGACGAGTTGGCGCTCGCCTTCCAGCAGGCGTGGGCGTTCTGCCTGCCGAGCGACTACGAGGGCTTCGGCATCCCGTACGTCGAGGCGATGGCGTCCGGCCTGCCCGTGGTCGCGACCCCGAACCCCGGGGCGCGATACGTGACGGACGGCGGCCGCACCGCCGTCGTCGTGCCGCTGGAGGACGTCGGCACGGCGCTCGCCGAGCTCCTGGCGGACGACGCGCGGCGGGAGGAGCTCGCGGCCTCGGCGCTCGAGCGCGTCCAGGAGTTCACGCTGGAGCGCGTCGTCGACCGGTACGAGGCGCTCTACCGCGCCTGACCCGTACCCCTCGGCACGCCCGACCGCGACGGTCAGCGCACCGGCTGCGGGGCGCAGCCGGTCAGCGCGACGCTGAACGTGGTGGGCGTGTCCGGCGTCTCGATCATGGCGCCGTCCTCGTCGCCCTCGAGCTCGATCGTGTAGACGTCGCCGGGGGACAGGTACGTGGGCCGCCACGTGTCCGTGCCGCGCTCCCACTCGATCACCAGCACGTCGCCCTCGAGCACCTGGATCCGGCAGCCGTCGGCCCACGACCCCATGTAGGGGTGGATGACCTCGCCGTCGAGGTCGCGCACGGTGCGGGAGTTCGAACCCTCGCGCGCGTTCGTGGGGTACGCGGCCCACTCCGGCCAGGCGAGCGCGCCGCCCACCCACGGCGTCCAGCCGTCGTCCGCGCACGTCGCGTAGGCGTCGCAGTGCCAGAGCGCGAGCGTCGAGCTCATCACGACGGCGTCCGCGGGGACGGTGGGCGTGGGCGTGGGGGTCGGCGTGGGGGTCGGCGTGGGGGTCGGCTCGGGGTCCGGGGTCGAGCCGTCCCCGAGGGTGTGCACGTAGGTGAACGACGAGTCGTCGTTCTGCACCGACAGCACCTGGTCGGACGGCAGGCCGGTCACCGTGTGCTGCTCGCCGGCGGACAGGCGCGCGATGCTGCGGTGCGGCCCCGTGGGCGTGCCCGCGTACAGGGTCGCGGAGCCGGTGAGGACCGCGACGGTGTCGCCGTTGGCAGAGGCGGCGGGCAGGTAGACGGCCTCCGACGTCGTGTACCCGTGGCGGGTCGTGATCGCGCCGGACGTCTCTGGCCAGGCGATCGCATGGCCCGACGTCGTCTCTCCCCACGGGCACGGCTCGCCGGTGCAGCGCCACGTGACGGGCAGGGACGCTGCGTCCTGGCCGGGCGTGGGCGTCGGCGTCGGAGTCGGCGTGGGCGTCGGCGTGGGCGTCGGGGTGGGCGTCGGCTCCGGGGTGGTGGCGTCTCCGGCGGCGTGGAGGTAGCGGAACGGACCGTCGTCGTTCTGGACGGACAGCACCTCGCCCGCCGGAAGGCCGGTGACGGTGAGCTCGTCGCCCGCGGAGAGCTGGCCGATGCTCCGGTGCGGTCCGGAGGGCGTGCCCGCGTAGAGCCGGGCCGACCCGGAGACGACCGTGATGGTGTCGCCGTTCGCCGCCTCGGCGGGCAGGTAGACGGGCTCGGACGTCACGTAGCCGTGCCGTGCGGTGATCGCCCCGGAGCCCGCGGGCCACGCGACGGCGTGGCCGGTCGTCGACGCACCCCAGGGGCACGGGTCACCGGTGCAGCTCCAGGTGACGGGGCGCGACGCGGCGCCGGCGCTCTCGCTCGGCCCGGGGGTCGGCTCGGTGGTGGGCGTGGGCGTGGGCGTCGGTTCGGGGTCGGGCGGGACCTCGCCCCCGGGCGTGAACGCGTAGGCGAAGGTCGCGCCGTCGTTCTGGAGGGACACCACCTCGCCGTCGGCGAGGTCGCCGACCGTGAACGCGTCGCCGGCCGACAGCGCGGCGAGGTGGCGGTGCGGGCCGTCGAGCTGGCCGGCCCACACGCCCGCCGAACCCTCGACCACGGTGATCGTGGCGTCCTCGGCCGCGTCGTCGGGCAGGTAGATGGCGCCCGACGTCGTGTAGCCGTACCGCTCCGACAGCGCGCCCGAGCCGTCGGGCCACACGGCGGCGTTCCCGGTGGTCGTCTCCCCCCAGGGGCACGGCTCGCCGGTACAGGTCCAGGTCACCGCCCGGGACTCCGTGCGCGCGGGCGCTTCTCCGTCCTCGGCCGCGGCCGGGGAGATCGAGCCGGCGGCGAGGACGAGGGCGGGGGCCAGGAGCCGTGCCGCGCGGCGGCGTCGCGTGGTCATACGGTGACGCTATGCCGCGTCCCGCGCCCGCAGGGCGGCGACCTGGGTGAACTTGCCGTCGACCCGGGGTGAAAGCGCTCCGGGGAACGCGGCGGAGGCCGCCGAGGCGGCAGCCCCGACGAGCAGGAGCGACCCCAGGACGTCGACGGGGCGGTGGGCGAACGCGACCACGTTGACCACGCAGGCGACCAGCACCGCGGCGACCGCCACCTCGCGCACGACGACGTGCCCGGCCCTGGTACGGCCGGGCCAGAGGACGACGAGCGCGATGGCGAGCGCCGCCGTCGCCGCGACGTGCGTGCTCGGGAACGTGTTGTACGGGTAGCCGAGCGCGACCTCGTGCACGGGGCGCGGCAGGACGGCGCCACGCAGCACGAGGGCGAGGACCGCCGCGGCGGCGAGCACCAGGCAGGCCGCCAGGGCCCGCCATCGCCGGTCGCGGACCGGGCGGACGGCGAGCGCCGCGACGACGACGCCGAGCCCCAGCACCAGGACCTCACGGGCGACGGCTGCGACGGGGTGCAGGATCGCGCCCGCGCCGGTCAGGACACTGAACGCCACCGCGTCGACCCACTGTCCCCACGGCGTGACGACCCCGGCGCCGTACAGCAGCACGAAGCCTGCGGCCAGCGCTGCGGCCCGCGTGGCGTGGTCGCGGCGTCCCCGCTCCCGGCGTGACATGCCATCGATGGTTCTCGCTCGCGTGCGGCCCGGTCGAGGGCGCGGGCGGATGAAGTTCGAGCGGGCGGGCAGGTGCGCCGGGCGCACTTTCACCCCGGTACGGGCCCTGTTCACCCGGTGCGGACGGTCTCCGCGCCCCTCTTGCTGATTAGCGTGGTGGCGTCCCAGAAGGGGAGTGCCGCCGGGGGACGGCGCTGATTCGGCGCACAGAAACGGTGAGCAAAATGCCTCGAGCACTGATTACCGGGATCACCGGCCAGGACGGTCTCTACCTCTCCGAGCTCTTGCTCTCGAAAGGTTATGAGGTCTGGGGTCTGATCCGCGGGCAGAACAACCCGAAGCTCGACCTCGTGCGGCACACCGTGCCGGACGTGCGCCTCGTGACCGGCGACCTGACCGACCTGTCGTCCCTGCTGCGGGCGCTGGGCGCGGCGCGGCCCGACGAGGTCTACAACCTCGGCGCGATCTCCTACGTCGCCTACTCCTGGGAGAACGCGACGCTCACCAGCGAGGTGACCGGCAAGGGCGTGCTCAACATGCTCGAGGCGGTCCGGCTGCACGCGGGCGACGACCCGGGCGCCGTGCGTTTCTACC
The DNA here is from genome assembly GCF_050311635.1 of Isoptericola nanjingensis. Classification (NCBI taxonomy): domain Bacteria; kingdom Bacillati; phylum Actinomycetota; class Actinomycetes; order Micrococcales; family Promicromonosporaceae; genus Isoptericola; species Isoptericola nanjingensis. The sequence continues at coordinate 238,454 of NZ_JBNOZL010000005.1, forward strand.
AGGCGTCCAGCTCGGAGATGTTCGGCAAGGTGCAGGAGGTGCCGCAGCGCGAGTCGACCCTCCTGTGGCCCCGGTCGCCGTACGGCGTCGCGAAGGTGTTCGGGCACTACATGACGATCAACTACCGCGAGTCGTACGGGCTGCACGCCTCCAGCGGCATCCTGTTCAACCACGAGTCGCCGCGCCGGGGGCCGGAGTTCGTCACCCGCAAGGTGTCGCAGGCGGTGGCGCGGATCAAGCTCGGCCTGCAGGACTCGCTCACCCTGGGCAACCTGGACGCCCGCCGCGACTGGGGCTTCGCCGGCGACTACGTCGACGCGATGTGGCGGATGCTCCAGCAGCCGCAGGCCGACGACTACGTGGTCGCGACCGGCCGCACCCACTCCATCCGTGACCTGCTCGACGCGGCCTTCGGGTGCGTGGGCGTCGAGGACTGGAGCGGCTACGTCGCGCAGGACCCGCGCTTCATGCGGCCCGCGGAGGTCGACCTCCTCATCGGGGACCCGTCGAAGGCCCGCGACGTGCTGGGCTGGGAGCCGCGCGTCGACTTCGAGCGGCTGGTCGCGATGATGGTCGAGAACGACCTCGACGAGCAGGCGGAGCTGGCCGGGATGCGCCCGTGACGGTCGCCCTCGTCACCGGCGTCGCGGGCCAGGACGGGTCGTACCTCGCCGAGCGGCTCGCCGCCGAGGGGGCCGAGGTGCACGGTCTGGTGCGCGCCGGCGAACGCCCGGTCGGGCTGCCCGGCGGGGTGCGCCTCCATGGGGGCGACCTGCGCGACGCCGAGGGCCTCGCGGAGCTCGTGCGTCGCACGGGGCCGGACGAGATCTACAACCTGGGCGGGATCAGCTCGGTCGCGTACTCGTGGCGGCACCCTGTCGAGACGGGTGCCGTCTCCGGGCTCGGCGCGGTGGCCCTCTACGAGGCGGCATGGCGCCTGCAGGAGGACTCGGGGCGTGCGGTCCGGGTGCTCCAGGCGTCGAGCGCGGAGATCTTCGGCGTGCCCGACCGTGCGCCGCAGGACGAGGGCACGACGGTACGGCCGTCGTCGCCCTACGGCGCCGCCAAGGCGTACGCCCACCAGATGGCCGCGGTGTTCCGGGTGCGCGGGCTCGGCGTCTCCACGTGCGTGCTCTACAACCACGAGTCGCCGCGCCGCCCGGAGACGTTCGTGACCCGCAAGATCACCGCCGCCGCGGCCCGGATCGCGCACCGCGGCTCCGGCACCCTGGCGCTCGGCAACCTCGACGCGCGCCGCGACTGGGGCTGGGCGCCCGACTACGTCGACGCGATGGTGCGGTCGGTCCGGCACCCGGTCGCGGACGACTTCGTCGTGGCGTCCGGGACGACTCGTTCGGTGGCCGACTTCGTGGCCGCCGCGTTCGCCGCGGCCGGCGTCCACGACTGGGAGCCGCACGTCACGGTCGACCCGCGGTTCGTGCGCCCTGCCGACCCGACGGAGCAGGTGGGGGACGCACGCAGGGCCCGGACGGTGCTGGGATGGGGCGGCACGCTCGCGTTCGAGGAGATCGTCGACCGCATGGTGCGGCACGACCTCGCCCTGCTCACGGCCTGACCGCGCTCACTCCTCGACGAGCAGGCCGCGGTCGCGGAGCGCGTCCACGAAGGCCTCGGCGTCGCGCCGCGCGACGTCGGCGGGGATGTCGTACTCGACGGCGAGCGCGTCCGCGAGGTCGCCGGTGGTGCGGTCCTCCTGCAGCAGCTTCGCCGTGAAGGCGCCGGAGCCGTTGGTCGTGAGGTACGTGGACGACGCGAGGTCGAGGATGACCAGCTCGCCGTCGATCTCCTGCCAGGTGACGCCGTCCTCGCGCAGCCTCATCGCCGTGCCTCTCGTCGCGGTTCTCGGGTCGTGCCGCCCCGAGAATAGGCCGATCCGGGGCACCGGGTGGGGGCGGGACGGAGGTTTCACCCGGCGTCGGGTGAAAGGCGTCCGGGAGCGGGGTGACTTCGGCCCGAAGCCCTTGACCGGTCGTTGCACGCGGCGCGACGTTGGGCGCGTCCTGCACGAACGAGGAGAGGGGAGTGCTCCGATGTACGAAGCACCGCGCATCACCGAGGTGGGCTCGGTCAAGGACGTCACGCTCGAGCAGCAGTTCGCCTTCGACTACGACGGCGACCTGTTCCACAAGGGCAAGGCGTCCTGAACCCACTCAGGGACAGGGTGCCGGCCGTTCCGACGTCGGAACGGCCGGCACCTCCGGTGCCCTCCGAGATCTCCCCCCAGCGTCCCCCGAGCAGCCTGGACCGACGATGACGTCCTTCTACCGCCCGACGGCCTTCGAGGTCGCCGCGTGCTGGCTGCCAGGGCTGGTGCCCGACCCTGTGCCGACGACGCCCCGAGAGGTCGGCAGGCCGCTGGAGGCGATCAAGACGTCCGTGCGCCGCGCCACCGGCGGGCGCCCCGTGGCCGTCACCTTCTCGGGCGGGCGGGACTCGTCCGCCGTGCTCGCCGCCGCGACCGCCGTCGCCCGCGAGGACGGGCACCCCGACCCGGTGCCCGTCACGTTCCGCTACCCCGGGGTCGCGGAGGCCGACGAGTCCGCGTGGCAGGAGTCGGTCGTGCGGCACCTCGGGCTCTCCACGTGGCGGCGGATCGACATCGGAGGCGAGAACGACCTGCTGGGCGACGCGGCGCGGGAGAGCCTGGTGCGCCGAGGGCTGCTCTTCCCCGCCACCATGCACGTGAAGGACGCGATGCTGCGCGAGCTGCGAGGGCATGTGGTGCTGACGGGGGAGGGCGGCGACGAGGTGTTCGGCGACCGCCGCTCCCGGGCCCTGCTGAGGGTCGCGCGCGGCCGGGGGAGGGCGGGGACGCCCCGCCGGGTCGCCCTGGACTCGCTGCTGCCCGCGCGGCGATGGCGCGAGCGCACCGCCGCGGCGCGCAGCACGGCGGCGCTCACCTGGCTGGGGCGCGAGACGACAGCTCGGCTCGCCGACGAGATCGCGCGCGACGCCGCGGCCGAGCCGCTGTCGTACGCACGCGGCCTGCGCTGGCTGCGCCGGAGGCGCGCGAGCCGGGTCTTCCTGGACACGTTCGGCCAGGTGGCCGCCGAGCACGACGTCGTGCTCGCCCACCCGCTGCTGGACGACGGCTTCCTCGGGGCGCTCGGCGCGGCTCACCCCTGGGGCTTCCCCGACCGCACCGCGGGCATGCGCGCCGTCTTCGGCACGCTGCTGCCGGACGCCGTGTGCGCCCGGTCCGACAAGGCCTCGTTCAACCGCGCGTACCTGGGCAGCGCGACGCGCGACTTCGCCCGCCGGTGGGGCGGGGACGGCGTCGACGCCGCGCTGGTCGACGTCGACGGGCTCCGCGCCGCGTGGCTGTCCGGCTTCCCGCCCGGTCCGACGAGCCTGCTGCTGCAGCAGGCGTGGCTGGCGTCCGTCGGGGCGGAGCCGGTCCGGTGACCCCGTCCGGGGTGTGGCGCCGGGTGAGCGCCGTCCCGCTGGCGCTCCGGCTCCTGGGCGCCCTGCTGCTGCTCGAGCGCCGGCTGCGCCGGTGGGACGTGGCGCGCGTCGCCCGGCGGTACGACCTCGCCCTGCTGGCGTCCGCCGAGCCTGCGTCCGGCGACCTCGATCCCGGCGTGCTGGACGACGCGGAACGACGGCGGCTCCGCGTCCTGCGGCGGGTGCTGCGGCTGCCCGGCGTGAACGGCACCTGCCTGCGCTCGGCGATCCTCGCCGGCCGGCTGCTGCGTCACCGTCGTCCCGCGCTCGTGCTGGGCGTCGCCAAGGCGGGCGGCGTCGTGCGGGCGCACGCCTGGCTGCGCATCGACGACAAGGACCTCGACCTGGACCGCGGCACGGGCTTCCGGCCGCTCGCGGTCCCCACCCAGGGAGCGTGACATGGACCGCCAGCTGCTGTACGGCCTGATCGTGGAGGCGCCCTTCGACCTGCACCAGGACCGGGCGGAGGAGGGCGCGGCCCGGGCCGACGTCGTGGTCGCCGCCGGCCCGGGCACCGACCAGCGCACCATCCCCGTCGGGCGGCCGGTCCTGCACCACGAGCTGGCCGGGGACCCCTGGTACACCGCCTGGGACCTGGGCGCCGACGGCTATCTGCTCCGGTTCCACGACGCGTGCGACTTCGAGGTGTCGGCCGACCTGCGCCACGTCGTGCTGCGGGAGGCGGACGGCGTCGACCCCGGGCTGAGCCGGGTGCTCACCACCGGCGGGATGCTCGCGTTCCAGCTGTACCTGCGCGGCGAGGCGGTGCTGCACGCGAGCGCGGTGGAGGACGACGACGGCGTGGTCGCGTTCGTCGGCTACTCGGGCATGGGCAAGTCGACGATGGCGACGCTGCTGTGCGCGGAGGGGGCCGCCCTCGTCACCGACGACGTGCTGCGCCTGGACCGCGGTGACGACGGCTTCGCGGCGCGCCTGGGGGCCACGGAGGTGCGGCTGCGCAAGGGAGCCGACACGCTGGCCGAGCGGTTCGCCGCCCGGGCGCCCGGGCGCCGCGTGAGCGCCGACGCCCGGCACGTGCTGCAGCTCGGCGCGGGAGCGCGCGACCGTCGCCCGCTGCGCGCGGTCGTCGTGCCGCAGCCCGACCGGGACGGAGGGGAGCTCGTCGTGCGCCGACGGACCGGCACCGCGGCGCTCTTCGAGCTGTTGCACTACCCGCGGCTGCACGGCTGGCTGGACGAGCGCGTGCAGAGCGCCCACCTGCGCCACCTCGCCGACGTCGCCCGCACCGTCCCCGTGCTGGTGGCGGACGTCCCGTGGGGGCCACCGTTCGCGCCGGGGCTGGGCGCTCAGGTCCTCCGGTCGGTGGGCGAGGCCTCGGCGCGCCCGTTGGTCGGGGCCGACGCGGCGTCCAGGTAGGACCGGGCCTGGACCGTGAACATCTCCGCGTAGGCGCCGTCGAGGGCCATCAGCTCGTCGTGCGAGCCCTGCTCGACCACCACGCCGTCGTCGAGCACGACGATGCGGTCCGCCGAGCGCACGGTGGAGAAGCGGTGCGACACGAAGAGCGCGGTCCGCCCGTCGAGCGTGGCCCGCAGCGACGAGAACAGGTCGTGCTCCGCGAGCGGGTCCATCGCGGCGGTCGGCTCGTCGAGGATGACGAGCGCCGCGTCCCGGTAGAAGGCCCGGGCGATCGCGACCCGCTGCCACTGGCCGCCGGAGAGCTCCGTGCCGCCCGGGAACATGCGCGACAGCCGCGACTCGTAGCCGTCGGGCAGGCCGGCGAGCGCGGCGTCCACGCCGGCGACCCGGGCCGCGCGCCGTACCCGCTCGTGGTCGACCGGGACGTCCGGCCGGCCGAGGGCGATGTTCCACGTCGCCGTGTACGCGTAGTGGACGAAGTCCTGGAAGATCACCGCCACCTGGGGGCGCACGGCCGCTCCGCGCATCCCGGACAGCGGCCGGTCGCCCCACAGGACCGTGCCCGACGTCGGCTCGTACAAGCCGCCGAGGAGCTTGGCGAGGGTGGTCTTGCCGGAGCCGTTGGCGCCCACGAGGGCCACGACCTCCCCGGGGCGCAGCGCGAGGTCCACGTCGCGCAGCGCCGGTCGCCGCGAGCCCGGGTAGGTGAAGGAGACACCACGGGCGAAGACGCCCGGGAAGGCGGCCGGCGGCTCCTCGCTCCCGGTGGCCGCGCGCGCCGCGGCCCGCCCGTCGGTGAGGAACGCGTGCACGTCGTCGAGGAACAGCCCCGACTCGAAGATCTGCTGGACGCCGCCGAAGATGCCCTGGATCTGCCCCTGGAGCATGCGGACCGCGACCACGGCGGCCCCCGCCTCGGAGAACGTCACCTCGCCGCGCGTGATGAGCCAGGCCAGCACCAGCAGCACCCCCGCGAGCACCACGGCCGCGGCGAGGTTGCCCGCGCCGTTCGTCAGCGCCCGCCGCCGCACGTGGCGGGCGAGGTCGGCCAGGTACGTGCCGTACAGCTCGCGGTAGCGCGCCTGCAGCCACGGGGCCGACTGGAAGGCGCGGATCTCCTTGGCCTCGTCGCGGCTGCTCTGCACGTAGTTGGTGTAGATGCGCTCGCGCTCGTTGGTCGTCTGCGCCACCTTGAACGCGAACTCCAGCCGGCCCTCGCGCCGGCCCGTGAACAGCAGGGGCAGGCCGCCGAGCGCGAGCAGCGGGAGCAGCACGGGGTGCAGCGCGACCAGCGCGGCGCCCACGCCGACCGTGGCGATCGACGACCCGAGGAGGTCGAACATCCCCTGCGTGACCTGGAAGGGCCTCGAGAGCGCGTTGACGCGGACCCGCTGCAGACGGTCGTAGAAGGCGGGCGACTCGAAGTGCTCGAGCGGGACGCTCGTCGCGACCTCCTGCACGTCCTCGGCCATCAGCCGCGCCACGTGCTCGCCGAGCACCCGGCGGGCCGAGGCCTGGAGCCCGCCGGCGACCGAGGCGAGGCCGGTCAGGGCGGCCAGGGCGAGGACCGGTCCGGTGACCGCCGCGACGCCGCTCGTGCCGTCGGCGAGCGCGAGCAGCACGTCGAGCAGCGCGGAGACGACGAGCACCTGGCCTGCCAGCGCCCCCGCGACGAGGACCTGGAGGACCAGCATCGCGACGAACAGGGGCCGGCTCGCGCGCCAGGACACCTGCAAGGAGCCGCCGAGCAGGCGCAGCAGGCGGCGTCCCCTGCGCTCGTCGCTCTCCGGCGTCCCGCCCACCGCGCTGTCTGCCACCGACCGCTCCGTCCTCCGCCGGGGCCCGGCCCGGCCTCACACACGCTAGCCGTGCCGGGGCGGCAGGAGGACGGTCCGGGCGAGAATTCGCCCGCTGCCGACGCCCCACCGTCGCCGAGCGCTCCCTATCCTGCCGGGATGGGGGCACGACCGACGGTGCGCCGCCCGCTGGCGCAGATCCTGCTCGACTCCGTCGTGCCCTCCGACCGTCCGCCGCCGGGCCCGACGCCCGTCCCCCTCGACGGCATACGGCTCGAGCTCCTGGCCGACGCCGCCCAGGACCATCGGATCCTGCCCGCGGTGGCGAAGCACGTCGCGGGCCGCCCGGACTGCCCCGAGCCGTGGCGGGCGCCGCTGCGGCGCGCTCGCGACGAACAGGTGGTGCGCCACCTGGGCGCGCTCGCCGAACTCGCCGTCCTGGGTGCGGCGCTCGACCGCGCCGGGGTGCCGTGGGTGGTGGCCAAGGGGCCGGCGGCGGCCGCGCTCTGGCCCTCGCCGGACATGCGGGAGTACTACGACCTCGACCTGTACGTGCCGCGGGCGGGTTTCCGGGCGGCGGTCGAGGCGCTGCACGCGGCAGGCTGCACGGGCGTCGACCGCAACTGGCCCCTCATGGCGCGCGAGCGGCGCGCGGAGTACGCGATGCGCGGGCCCCTCGGCGTGCACCTCGACCTGCACTGGGACTTCGCCGTGCCGCACGGGTTGCGGCGCAGCTTCCGCACCGACCCCGAGGCCATGATCGCCCGGCGCCGCACGCTGGCGCTGGGCGGCGGACGGGACGTCCCGACGTTCGACCCGGTCGACTCGGTCCTGGTGCTGGCGTTCCACGCGGCTCAGGCGGGTGCGGGGCGGCTCCTGTGGCTCGTCGACGTCGCCGGCGCCGTCGCGGCGTGCGACGGTGCGCGGCAGGAGGTCGGCCCGCGTGCCCGAGCCATGCGGATCGATGCGCCGGTGGCGCTCGTCGTCGACCGCGCCGCGCGGGTGCTCGGTGGCCTGGGCGGTGAGTCGCTCGGCGGCACGGGTCTGCGGGCACCGAGCGCGCTGCGGGGCGCCGCCGCCGCGCTCGACCGCCGCCGCGGCGTCCCCGACCTGCCCGGCGACCCGCACCGCGGCGGCCGGCTCTACACCGCGGCACGGCCGCGGGCATGGGCGACGACGACGGCTCTGGTGGGGCACGCCGTCGCGCAACGCCGGATCGAGCGTGCGCTCCGGCGGGGGCTGCCCGACGCCGGGGAGAAGGCGCTGCGCCTCGACGTCCCGGACGCGCGGGCCCGGGAGGACTACCTCCGGTTCGTCGACTCGGGGGTCGGCTGACCGTCTCGCGAGCCCGGTCGGCTCGCCAGCACCGCCCACGGCGCGACGACCCCGACCAGCAGCAGGGCTCCCACGACGTCGCTGGGCCGGTGGGCCTGGGTCGCGACGTTGGCCCAGGCAGCCAGGAGCACGGAGGTCGCGAGCACCGCCGTCGCCCACCCGTCCGGGCGGCGACCGAGCAGGAGGACCACGGCGACGCACGAGGCCGCGAGCGTCGCCGTGTGGGCGCTCGGGAAGGTGTTGTGGAGGTAGCCGTGGGCACCCAGGAAGGGCCGGGGCAGGACGACGTCCCGCAGGACGGTCGCGAGGCCGAGGACGACGAGCGGGAGCCCGCCCACGACGAGGGCGCGCCCGCCCGCTCGCCGCCGCACCGCCACGACGAGGACCGCGACGAGGACGCCCGCCGCGACGACCGGCAGGAGCGCGCGCACCAGGCGCGCGGCGCCGGCGAGGATCGGCTCGGGGGCGGTCAGGAGCGCGAGACCCGCGACGTCCGCGCGCTGACCCGGCTCGGTCAGCACCGCGACCGCGAAGAGGGCGGCGAACAGGCCGGCCGACGTGGCGGACACGGCGAGCGCGACCGGGCCGCGGTGCCGCCGGTCGGTCACCCGGCCCGCCGTCCTGGGCGCGTCACCCGATGGCCGCCATGGTCCGGTCCAGCTCCGCCTCGACGTGCCGCGCGATCTCCAGGGACGCGGTGGCGGCGGGCGACGGCGCGTTGATGACGTGCACCTGCCGGGGTGCGGTGCGCACGAGGAAGTCGTCCACCAGCCGTCCGTCGCGGTGCAGCGCCTGAGCGCGGACGCCGGCGGGGGCGGGGTGCAGGTCGTCGGCGGTGGTGCCGGGCAGCAGCCGCGCGACGGAGGCGGCGAACAGCGTGCGCGACACGGAGCGGGCCACCTCGGCCGCGCCGGGCACGAGGTTTCGCCCGGCGAGCCGCCAGAGGCCGGGCCAGGAGGCGGCGTCGACCACGTCGCGCCAGGCGACGTCGCGCCGCCGGTAGCCCTCGCGCGCGAGGGCGAGGACGGCGTTGGGCCCGGCGTGCACGTCGCCGTGCACGCCGCGGGTGAGGTGCACGCCCAGGAACGGGAACCGCGGGTCGGGCACGGGGTAGACGAGGCCGCGCACGCGGTCGGCGGCGCGCGGGGCGAGGTCGAAGTACTCGCCGCGGAACGGCACGATGCGGGCGCCGGGGTCGACGCCGCACGCCAGCGCGAGGCGGTCGGCGTGCAGGCCGCCGCACACGACGAGGGCGTCGGCGACCAGCTCGTACCCGGCGTGGGTGCCCACCTCCTCGACGTCGACCCGGACCTGCGTGCCCACCGTCCGGGCGCCGAGCAGCGCGCGGCCGAGCAGCACGACCCCGCCCGCGTCGCGCACCTGGCGCGCGAGGACGGCGCACACGGCGCGGTAGTCGACGACGCCCGTGGACTCGACCCGCAGGGCGCCGACGCACGCGATCTCGGGCTCGTGCTCGCGCGCCTCGACGGGGTCCAGCTCGCGCACGGGCACGCCGTTGGCGGCCCCGCGCTCCGCGAGGGTCCGCAGCCGGTCGCGCTCGCCGGCGTCGGTCGCCACGACGAGCTTGCCGGTGACGGCGACGGGCACGTCGTGCTCCGCGGCGAACCGCGTCATGGAGGCGGCCCCCGCGGTGCCGAGCCGGGCCTTGAGGCTGCCCGGCGCGTAGTACAGCCCGGAGTGGATGACGCCGGAGTTGCGGCCCGTCTGGTGGCAGGAGAGCTCGCGCTCCTTCTCCAGGACGGTCACGTCGTCGCCGCGGCGCGCGAGCCGCGCGGCCGTCGCGAGCCCGATGATCCCGCCCCCGACGACGACGACCCGCATGCTGCCTCCTCCGGCCGGTGGTGGCGGGCCAGGTCCCTGTCCGGCCCGCCGCTCTCAGGATGTCAGCCCCGGTGCGGCGCGGGGAGGGGTTCCCAGGGTGAACGGTGAGGTGAACCCGCCTGCGCCCGCGTCCTCCGGCATAGTGGGAGGAGCGGGGGCGGCCGGCCCGGCCGTCGCGCCTCGCCGACGAGGAGGAACGGCCATGACTCACGACGACGGCACGCAGCCGGACCCTGGCGAGCCGCGGCCCGACGCGCCCGGGGCGGCCACGCCGTCCGGCGGGGCGGAGCCGCCCCGACCCCCGGACCCGTACCAGCAGCCCGAGCCCCGGCCCCAGCCCGGGTACCCGCCGGGCTACGGGCAGCCCGGCTACCCCCCTCCGGGGGCGGGCGCGCCGCAGCCCGGGGAGGTGGGCCCGCCTCCGCCGCAGGCGCAGGGGTACCCGCAGCAGCCGTACGCCCAGCCGTACCCGCAGGGGCAGTACGCCCCGCCGTACGCGCCGTCGGCGGGGACGGACGGGTGGTCGATCGCGGCGCTGGTCACGGGAATCCTCGGCCTGGCGGTGATACCGATCGTGCTGGGGATCATCGGCCTGTCGCGGATCAAGCGCACGGGCCAGCAGGGCAAGGGGCTGGCGATCGCCGGCATCGTGCTGGGCGCGGTCGGGGTCGTCGTGTGGATCCTGGTCCTCGTCTTCGCGGTCGCGCTGGTCTCCCAGCTCGACCCGAGCGACTTCGAGTCGTTCGACGTGTCGATGGCGTCGCCTCTCGTGCTCCCGGGCGCCTGAGGAAGTTTCGTTCAACCGTTGCCCCTAATGCCGTCGGAGCCCTACGGTGTCCCCGACGGCGTGCCGACGCGCCGTCGGTCCCGGGCGTCGGCCGAGCCGCCGCCAGGGCCCCACCGATCGCGAGGGAGCGACGATGAGGCAGCGGGTGAGACGGGCGGTCGCCGGTGCGGCGACCGTGGCGGTGATGGTGAGCGGCGCGGCGGTGACCGGCGTCGTGGGCGCGAGCATGGCGGCGGGGGACGACTCCGTCGTTCTCGAAAACGATTTCGACGTGGCGTACGAGCCATGGGGCCCACGGGGGGCGGTGACGCTCGCGATCTCGGACGACGCGCGGACGGGCGCCGGGGCGCTGTCCGTGACCGGGCGGACGGCCGAGTGGAACGGCCCGGCGACCGCCGTCGGCGGGCTGTTCGCCGCCGGAGGCGACTACGACGTCGAGGCCTGGGTGAAGCTGCCGGCGGGGACGGCGGGCAGCGCGGCCGTGCACTTCACGGTCCAGGAGACGTCGGCCGCGGGCGACGCGTACACCTGGGTGGGCGGCGCCGTCGACGCGACCGCCGACGGCTGGGTGCGCGTCGGCGGCTCCTACACGATGCCGTCGGGCCTCACGGCGGCCCAGCTCTACGTCGAGGCGGCGCCGGTCGACGGCGCGCACCCGTCGTTCCTCGTGGACGACCTCGTCGTCACGGGCGCCGAGCGCACGTCCCCGCCGGTGCAGGACCTCACCGGCGTCAAGGAGACGGTCGACTTCCCCGTCGGGGTGGCGATCGACCAGCGCGAGACCACGGGCGAGGCGTCCGAGCTGCTGCTGCGGCACTTCGACCAGATCACGGCCGAGAACGGCATGAAGGTGGAGGCCTGGTACGACGCCGAGCACCGGTTCCGGCCGAGCGCCGACGCCGCCGCGCTCATGGACTACGCCGTGGCGAACGACCTGCGCGTGTACGGGCACGTCCTGGCCTGGCACAGCCAGACGCCGGACTGGTTCTTCCAGGCCGAGGACGGCACGCCGCTGACCACGTCCGAGGCGGACCAGGAGCTCCTGAGTGAGCGGCTGCGCACGCACATCTTCTCCGTCGCGGGGTGGATGTCGGACACCTACGGCGAGTTCGGCGGCGGCGAGAACCCGGTCGCCGCGTTCGACGTCGTCAACGAGGTGGTGAACGACGGCGCGACGAGCGACCCGGACGACGGCCTGCGGCGCAGCGAGTGGTACCGGATCCTCGGCGAGGGCTTCATCGACCTCGCCTTCGAGTACGCGGACGAGGCGTTCAACGACACGTACGCGGCCGAGGGCACGGACCGGCCGGTCACGCTCTTCATCAACGACTACAACACCGAGCAGTCGGGCAAGCAGGACCGCTACCACGCGCTCGTCGAGCGCCTGCTGGCCCGCGGCGTGCCGGTGGACGGCGTCGGCCACCAGTTCCACGTGTCGCTGTCCACGCCGGTCGGCGCGCTGGCCACCGCGCTCGACCGGTTCGCGGACCTGGGCGTCACGCAGGCCGTGACCGAGCTCGACGTCGGCATCGGCAACCCCGCGACCGCGGCCAGCCTCGTCGAGCAGGGCTACTGGTTCCGCGACGCGTTCCGCGTGTTCGCGAGCGGGCGGACGGCCTGTTCAGCGTCACGGTGTGGGGTCTCACGGACGACCGGTCGTGGCGCGACGACGGCGGCCCGCTCCTGTTCGACGGCGACCGCCAGGCCAAGCCGGCGTACCACGGCGCCGTCGACGGCGACGTCCCCGCGCGGCTGAAGTCGGCCGGCGTGTTCGCCGGCGACGTCCCGCTCGACGACGACGCCACGACGTCGCCCGTGTGGGACGGGCTGCCGCGGCACACGGTCCAGGCGGACGACGGCAGCGGCGAGGCGGTGGCCGACTTCCAGCTGCGCTGGGCGGCCGACCACCTCACCGCGCAGGTGCGGGTGACCGACGCCGACCCGGACGACGCGGACGCCGTGACGTTCGACGTCGACGGTGCGACGACCACGGTCGGCCGGGACGGCACGGTGACCGGGCCGGACGGCGCTGCCGCCGTCGTCGAGGCGTCCGACGACGGGTACGTCGTCGTCGCGCACCTGCCGCTGGCGGGCGCCGTCGAGGGCGGCACCGCGGGCCTGGACGTCCGCGTCTCCGACGGTGCGACGACGTCCGGCTGGAACACCCCCGGCTCGCTGGGCACCCTCACCCTCCTGGAGGGGCTGAGCTACCTCGAGGTGGCCGAGGCCACGACGGCGCCGCAGGTCGACGGCGTCGTGGACGACGCGTGGGCCGACGCCTCCGCGGTGAGCACCGACCGGCAGATCGAGGGCGACGGCGGCGCCACGGCGACCGTGCGCACGCTCTGGTCCGGCGACACCCTGTACGTGCTCGCGGAGGTCGCCGACCCGACGCCGGACGTCAGCGGCTCCGACCCGTGGGTGCAGGACTCGGTCGAGATCTTCCTCGACGCCGGCAACGCCAAGAACGGCGCCTACCGGGACGTCGACACGCAGATCCGCATCAGCGCCGAGAACGTCACGTCGTTCGGGACCGGCGACGAGGCCGCGCAGGCGGCCCGCCTGACGTCGGCGACCGCGGCGGTGGACGGCGGGTACGTCGTCGAGGCGGCGGTCGACCTGCTCGGGGCCGGCGGTGCGGGCACCTTCCACGGCCTGGACTTCCAGGTCAACGACGGCACGGCCGGCGCGCGCACCGCGGTGCGGGACTGGGCCGACCCCACGGGCACGGGCTACCAGTCCACCGCCCGGTGGGGCGTCGGGAGGCTCGTGGCGGCGGAGCAGCCCGAGCCCGACGGGCTCGTGAACGTCGCGGCCCCGACCGTCGTCGCCGACGACCGGAAGGGCACCGCCCCCGGCGCCGTGCTCCTCGCGGACCCGGGGGAGTGGACCTCGCCCGACGGCGAGCGCGTGCGGTACACGTACCGGTGGCTGCGGGACGGCGACCCCGTCCGTCGTGAGCTCGGCGCCCTGACCGACCTCGCCCGGCTGCTCGAGGTGACCGGTCAGGTGCTGCGCGGCAAGGCCGACCCGGAGGCGCTCCTCTCCGTCGCGGGCTCGACCTACCGCGTCGGCGGGGCGGACGTCGGGCACGAGGTGAGCGTCGAGGTGACGGCGCACGCCCGCGGGCTGGACGCCGTCACGGTCGTCTCGGCGCCGGTCGCCCCCGCGCGGAGGTAGCCGGGCCGACGGCCCGCGCGCCGGCCGGCGGCCCCGCCCCCGCAGGTGGGGCCGCCGGCTGCCGGTCGTGTGGGGGTCCGGCGAAGACGCCGGTCAGGACGGCCGCGCGGCCCTCGCGGGTGGGTAGCATCGCGGACCGGACGGCGGCCGACCGTCCGTGATCCCCGACGAGCCGACAGACGATCCGACCAGGAGGACCATGAGCCAGCCGCGCGGGTACGACGCCCCCGATGCCTCGCACACCCAGGTGATCCCGCCGCGCCAGGACGGCACGTCGGCGCTGCCGGCGACGCAGGCGCTGGGCGGGTACGACGACGGCACGCAGGTGCTGCCGGCGCGCGGGGCGAGCGGTCATGACGAGGGCACGACCGTGCTGCCGTCCGCGCAGGAGTTCGGCGGGTACGTCGACGGGACGGCGGTGCTGCCGCGGGCCCAGGCGGGCTCCGGGTACGCCGACGGCACGCAGGTGCTGCCGTCCGCGCCGTCGCCCGGGGGGTACGGCGACGGCACGCAGGTGCTGCCGAACGCCGCCCCGCCGCGGCGTACCTCGTCCCGCCCGGTCGGGTCGCTGTCGGCGCCGACCGCGACGCCCGCCCCGCACGCGCCGGCGTCCCGCACGGCCGCGCCCCAGCCCGCCGCGCCGGCCCAGCAGCCGGCCCCGCAGGCGGCCCCACAGCCGTCCCCGCAGCGCGCGGCCGCCCCGTCGCCGTGGGGCGCGGCGCCTGCGCCCGGGCACGGGGGGCCGTCGGGGCCGGGCCGGGCCGCCCCGGAGCCCGCGAGCCGCGGCACGGAGCCGACGGCCGTGGCGGCGCTGATCACCGGCATCCTCGGGTTCGTCGTGCCGCTGCTGGGCGTGCTCGCGATCATCCTGGGCGGCATCGGCCTGGACCGGACCCGCCGTCGCCGCTCCGGCGGGCGTGGCATGGCCAAGACGGGCATCGCGTTCGGGTCGATCCAGGTGGTGTTCACGGCGCTCGTGGTCATCGCCGGGCTGTGGCTCTGGAACACCTACGGCGACGACATCCAGCAGGCTCTGGACGAGGCGGAGCAGCTCACGCAGACGGACCTGTCCGTCCCGGACCTGCTGCTCGGCGGCCTCACCGGCGACCTCTCCTTCGGCGACCTGCAGGACCTCGCCGGCACCCTCGGCGACGCCGACCAGCTCCAGGAGCTCGGCGGCCAGTGCCAGGCGGGCGACCCCGTCTCCTGCGAGGACCTGCTGGACCGCCTGCCCGACGGCATCCGCGACCAGCTCCCCGAGGACCTGACCGGCCGCATCCCGGGCAGCTGACCGCCGCGACGGGCCGGGCGAGGTAGTCCTGCACCTGCCGAGGTAGTGCAGGTCTCCGCGAGGTAGTACGGGAGCCCGCGAGGTAGTACGAGGCCTGCCGAGGGAGTGCTCCCTCGGCAGGCCTCGTACTACCTGGGCAAGGTTCGTACTACCTCGGCGGCTCCCGTACTACCTCGCGGGGCGACGTCGGAGGGTCGGCGTAGTCTGGTGCGGCACGCCCGGCGCCCCCGCCGGTCGCACGGTTCCCCGGCCACGACGTGGCCCCGGAACCCCGTGCGTCCCGGGGAGAGCTGGGCCTGTCGTCGTGCCCGCACACCGAGTCACGTCCCGATCGCACCGCGCCGCAGACCCCGCCCGAAGGACCCGCATGAACCTCACCGGCATCGTCCCCGCCCTCCTCGCCGACCCCGGCGCCGCCGCCGCGCTCGAGCACGTCCCGGCGCGCGGCTTCGCGGACGTCGTCGGGCCGGTCGGCGTGCGCGCCCCGCTGCTGGCGGCCGCGGCCGAGCGGCGGCCGCTCGTCGTCGTCACCGCGACGGGTCGCGAGGCCGACGAGCTCGCCGCCTCGGTGCGCGCCTACCTGCCCGACGACCGGGCCGACGACGTCGCGGTGCTGCCGGCGTGGGAGACGCTGCCGCACGAGCGGCTCTCACCCCGCGCGGACACGGTCGCCAAGCGGCTCGCGGTGTTCCGGCGGCTGGCGCACCCGGACCCCGAGCCCGGCCAGACCGGCCCGGTCCGCCTGCTCGTCATGCCCGCCCGCGCGCTGCTGCAGCCGGTGGTCGAGGGGCTGGGCGAGCTGGTGCCGGTCGAGCTGCACTCCGGCTCGACGGCGGACCTCACGGACGTCGCCGACCGCCTGGTCGGCGCCGCGTACACGCGCGTGGACATGGTCGAGCGCCGCGGCGAGTTCGCCGTCCGCGGCGGCATCCTCGACGTCTTCCCGCCGACGGAGGACCACCCCCTGCGCATCGAGTTCTGGGGCGACGAGGTGACGGAGATCCGCTGGTTCGCCGTCGCCGACCAGCGCTCCCTCGAGATCGCCGAGCAGGGATTGTGGGCCCCGCCGTGCCGCGAGATCCTGCTCACCGACACGGTGCGCGAGCGCGCGGCCGGCCTCGTGGAGCGACTGCCCGGCGCGATCGAGATGCTCGACAAGCTGGCCGCGGGCGTCGCCGTCGAGGGCATGGAGTCGCTCGCCCCGGTGCTCGTGGACCGCATGGTCCCGGTGCTCGAGCTGGTGCCCGACGACGCGCTGCTGGTCATCGACGAGCCCGAGCGCGTCCGCCGTCGCGCGCACGACCTCGTCGCCACGACCGAGGAGTTCCTCGCCGCCGCCTGGACGGGCGCCGTCGCCGGCGGGGCCGCGCCGATCGACCTGTCCGCGGCGTCGTTCGAGACGTTCGCCGAGGTGCGCGACGTCGCCGCCCGCCGCGGCCTCGGCTGGTGGACGCTGTCGTCGTTCGCGCTCGACTCGGGCGGCGACGAGGGCACCGTGGCCGAGGCGGAGGTCGACGGCGTCACGACCTTCACCGTCGGGGCGCGCGACGTCGAGTCGTACCGCGGCGACCTGCAGCGCGCG
This sequence comes from Isoptericola nanjingensis, assembly GCF_050311635.1. Taxonomy (NCBI): domain Bacteria; kingdom Bacillati; phylum Actinomycetota; class Actinomycetes; order Micrococcales; family Promicromonosporaceae; genus Isoptericola; species Isoptericola nanjingensis. The sequence continues at coordinate 255,112 of NZ_JBNOZL010000005.1, forward strand.
CTGGACGACGTCCAGACGCTGCAGCGCGCGGGCTGGCGGCTGCTGCTCACCACGGAGGGCCACGGCCCGGCCAAGCGCATGGTCGAGCAGCTGGCCGCGCAGGACACGGCCGCGCGCATGGTCGCCGAGCTGGGGGAGGAGCCCGAGGGCGGCGTCGTCCTCGTCGCCCCGGCGCTGGTCGGCAAGGGGTTCGTCGCCACGGACCTGCGGCTCGCGGTGTTCAGCGAGTCCGACCTCACGGGCCGGCAGGGGTCCACGACCCGCGACATGCGCAGGATGCCGAGCCGCCGGCGCAACGTCGTCGACCCGCTGCAGCTGCGCGGCGGCGACTACGTGGTGCACGAGCAGCACGGCGTGGGCCGGTTCGTCGAGATGGTGCAGCGCACGCTCGGCGCGGGCGCGAACGCGGCGACGCGCGAGTACCTGGTCATCGAGTACGCGTCGTCCAAGCGGGGCCAGCCGGGCGACCGGCTGTTCGTGCCGATGGACCAGCTCGACCAGGTCACGAAGTACACGGGCGGCGAGGCGCCGTCGCTGTCCAAGATGGGCGGCGCGGACTGGAAGAACACCAAGGCGCGCGCCCGCAAGCACGTCAAGGAGATCGCGGGCGAGCTCATCCGTCTGTACTCGGCGCGCATGGCCACCCAGGGGCACTCGTTCGGCCCCGACACCCCGTGGCAGCGGGAGCTGGAGGACGCGTTCGCGTACGTCGAGACGCCCGACCAGCTCGTGACGATCGACGAGGTCAAGGCCGACATGGAGAAGCCGGTCCCGATGGACCGTCTCGTGTGCGGCGACGTCGGCTACGGCAAGACGGAGATCGCGATCCGCGCCGCGTTCAAGGCGGTGCAGGACGGCAAGCAGGTGGCCGTGCTGGTGCCGACGACGCTGCTGGTGCAGCAGCACTTCGACACGTTCTCCGAGCGGTACGCGGGATTCCCCGTCACGGTGCGGGCGCTGTCCCGCTTCCAGTCGGACAAGGAGTCCGCCGAGACGGTGGAGGACCTCGCGAAGGGCACCGTGGACATCGTCATCGGCACGCACCGCCTGCTCACCGGGTCGGTGCGGTTCAAGGACCTGGGCCTCGTGATCGTCGACGAGGAGCAGCGGTTCGGCGTCGAGCACAAGGAGACGCTCAAGCAGCTGCGCACCAACGTGGACGTGCTGGCGATGTCCGCGACGCCGATCCCGCGCACGCTCGAGATGGCGGTGACCGGCATCCGCGAGATGTCGACCCTCGCCACGCCTCCGGAGGAGCGGCACCCCGTGCTCACCTACGTGGGCGCGTACGAGGAGAAGCAGATCGCCGCGGCCGTCCGCCGCGAGCTGCTGCGCGAGGGCCAGGTCTTCTACGTGCACAACAAGGTGGAGACCATCCAGAAGACGGCGTCGCGCCTTGCGGAGCTCGTCCCCGAGGCCCGCATCGGCGTGGCCCACGGCAAGATGAGCGAGCACCAGCTGGACCAGGTGATCCGCGCCTTCTGGGAGAAGGAGCTGGACGTGCTGGTCTGCACGACGATCATCGAGACCGGCCTGGACATCTCCAACGCCAACACCCTGATCCTGGAGCGCGCCGACGTGCTCGGCCTGTCGCAGCTGCACCAGCTGCGCGGCCGCGTGGGCCGCGGGCGGGAACGCGCGTACGCGTACTTCCTGTACCCGCCGGAGCGGCCGCTCACCGACACGGCGCACGACCGGCTCTCCACCATGGCCGCGCACACCGACCTCGGCGCGGGCATGCAGATCGCCATGAAGGACCTGGAGATCCGGGGCGCGGGCAACCTGCTGGGCGGCGAGCAGTCCGGCCACATCGCGGGCGTCGGCTTCGACCTCTACGTGCGCATGGTGGGCGAGGCCGTGGCCGCGTTCCGCGGCGAGCGCGAGGAGGAGCAGCCCGAGGTCACCATCGAGCTGCCCGTCGACGCGCACCTGCCCGAGTCGTTCATCGCGACCGAGCGGCTGCGCCTCGAGGCGTACAAGAAGATCGCGGCCGCGCAGGACGCGACCGGGCTCGCGGAGGTGCGCGCCGAGCTCGTGGACCGCTACGGCAAGCTCCCCGACGTCGCGTCCGCGCTGTTCGACGTCGCGGACTTCCGCAACCACGCCCGCCGCGCCGGCCTCACGGACGTCACGGCGCAGGGCAAGTTCGTGCGGTTCGCGCCGGTGGACCTCGCGGAGTCGGCGCAGCTGCGGCTCAAGCGGCTGTACCCGGGCACGATCCTCAAGCCCGCGATCCGCGCGTTCCTCGTGCCGTTCCCGACGACGGCGCGCATCGGCGGCCGACCCCTGCGCGGGGCGGAGGTGCTCGCCTGGGCGCGGCAGCTGATCGACGCGGTCGTCCTGGGCGAGGTCTCCGCCGCTGCCTCGGTCGGCACGTCCTCGCCGAGGTAGTCGCCGTCCGGGGGCGGGGCGCCCGCCCGGCACAACCCCTCGTCGCAGCAGGAGGGCCAGCACGGCGGGCCTGGAGCCCGAGCGTCGCGTCAGCCGAAGGACCGCGCCGTCGCGTGCTCCACCTCGACGAGGACGGCCACGCGCTCCTCGCCGCGCGGGTAGTCGGCGCCGGTGTGCGCACGGGCGATCCTGTCGACGACGGCCCACCCGCTGTCGCCGTCGAGCACCCGCACCACGCGGCCACGCAGCATGGCCATCTCCCAGGGGCGCTCGGTGTGCGTCACGGACACGGCGACGCGCGGGTCGCGCTCCACGTTGCGCGCCTTCTGCGAGCGCGGGCCCGTGAGGAACGCGAGGAGGTCGCCCTCCCACGACACCCACAGCGGCACGCTGTGCGGCGAGCCGTCGGCCAGCAGCGTCGCCAGGTGCGCCACGTGGGGCTCGGCGACGAGGCGGCGGGCGGTCTCCGGCAGGTGGGCGGGGCCGGGCAGGGGGTCGGTCAGCGGGTCGGTCCCGGGTGTGGTCGTCATGGCGGGTCGACCTCCGCGGGGGCCGGGAATGATCGCTGGTGCCGCATCCGGGTGGATTTGCCGTCTCGCCAGGTGGCGAGCGGAATCCGTTCCTAGCATGAGGAGCGGACGGGCGCGGCGCGGGCTGGCCGCGCCCTCCGCGAGGCCCGCGACCGCGGGCCGGCAGGGCGACGGACGGGGACGCGATGAGCGGGACGACCGACGACGGGCGCGACGGCGCGGGGGCGCCGCAGGACGCGGCGGCGCGCCTGGCCGCGCTCGAGCGGGAGAACGCCGAGCTGCGCGCGCGGCTCGCGGCCGGCGGCCAGCCGGTGCTCGTCGCGGCCGCGCCGCCCGCGCCCCGCGAGCCGCGCCACCGGGGCCGGGCGGCGGCCGCCGTCGTCCTCGTCGTCCTCGGGGCGCTGCTCGCGCCGGTCGCCGTGGTCGCTGCCTGGGCCGAGCGCACCCTCACCGACACGGACCGGTACGTCGCGACGGTCGGGCCGATCGCCGCGGACCCCGCGATCCAGGGCGCCGTCGCCGGCCGGCTCACCGACGTCGTGATGGAGCAGATCGACGTCCAGGCGATCCTCGGGACGGTCGTCGACGGGCTGGAGCAGCGGGGCGTCGGGCCCCGCGCGACGGACGCGCTGACGCAGCTCGAGGGCCCGCTGACCAGCGGCGTCGAGTCCTTCGTGCGCCGCGCGGCCGACGGCGTCGTGACCAGCGACGCGTTCGAGGACGCCTGGGTGCAGGCCAACCGGGTGGCGCACCAGCAGCTCGTCGCGACGATGCGCGGCGAGGGCGGGGAGCTGCTGCAGATCGGGCAGGACGGCCAGCTCACCATCCAGCTCTCCGGGATGATCGACCTGCTCAAGCAGCGGCTCGTCGACCGGGGCCTGGGCGTCGCGGCGCGGATCCCGGAGGTGAACGCGACGTTCACGCTCCTGCAGACGTCGCAGCTGGTGCAGGTGCAGAACCGGTACGCGCAGGTGGTGGCGCTGGGGACGTGGCTGCCGTGGATCTCGCTCGGTCTGCTGGCTGCGGGCGTGCTCGTCGCGCGGCACAAGTCGCGCACCCTGGTCGTGGCGGGTCTGGCGCTCGCGGCCTCCATGGTGGTCCTGGCGATCGGCCTCGCGATCGGCCGGGGGCTCTACCTCGACGCGCTCAAGGACGTGGTGCTGCGGCTCGACGCGGCCGAGGTGCTGTTCGACCAGGTCGTGTCGTTCCTGAGGGTCACGCTGCGGACGATCGGCGTGCTCGGACTCGTGGTCGCGATCGTCGCCTACCTGGGCGGGAGCAGCGCGTCGGCGCGGTCGCTGCGCGCGGGTGCCGGCCGCGGGTTCGCGCGGCTGCGCGACTACGGCGAGGGGCGCGGGGTGTCGACCGGGCCGGTGGGCGACTGGCTGGGCCGGTACCGCACCCTGGTCCGCGTGACGATCATCGTCATCGCGGCCCTGGTGCTCCTGCTCGCGGGCAGCCCCACGCCGGGGCTCATCATCGGCACGGCGCTGGTGGCGGGCGTCCTCATCGCGCTGCTGGAGCTCGTGGCACGTCCGCCCCGGCCCGGTGACGCCGCTGACGACGGCACCCCGGACGACACCGCCACGCCGCCCGACGTCCCCGCCGCGGCGCAGCCCAGCCACTGACGGGGCGGCGGTCGGTGCGTGCCGACGTCGTGACGATCCGGTGCGGGGTCGTGGCGCCGCGCCGGTGCGGTCACCCGTGCCGCTAGCGTGACGCGGCGTGACCACCACCGACGTCGAGATCACCGCCGACCTGGTCCGGGACCTGCTGCGCGAGCAGCACCCGGACCTCGCCCACCTCCCCGTCCGCCTGGGCGCGTGCGGCTGGGACAACCAGCTCTGGCGGCTCGGCGACGACCTCGCCGTGCGGCTGCCGTGGGCCACGGGGTCGGCCGACGCGCTGCTGCGCAAGGAGCACGCGTGGCTGCCCCGGCTCGCCCCGGCCCTGCCGCTGCCGGTGCCCGTGCCGCAGCGGCTCGGCGAGCCGGGCGCGCTGTTCGGTCGACCCTGGATCGTCACGACGTGGGTGCCCGGCGAGCCCGCTGACCGTGCACCCGTCACGCGGCCGGAGTCGGCGGACGTCCTCGCGGCGTTCCTGTCCGCGCTGCACCGCCCGGCCCCGGACGGCGCGCCCACCGGCCGCGGCCGCGGCGGCCCGCTCGCGAACCACACCTCCGGGGTCGAGCACGGGCTCGGCGAGGTGGTCGAGCGCGGGCTCCTCGCGGACCCGGAGCCGGTGCGCGCCGTCTGGCACGACGCCGTCGGCGCCCCCGCGTGGGACGGGCCGGCGGTCTGGCTGCACTCCGACCTGCACCCGGCCAACGTCGTCACCGCCGACGGCGCCCTGAGCGGCGTGATCGACTTCGGCGACCTGTGCGCCGACGACCCCGCCTACGACCTGGCCGGCGCGTGGCGGCTGCTGCCCGACGGCGCCGTCGACCGCTTCCTCGCGGCCTACCGCGGACCGGACGGCCGCCCCGCCGACGACGCGACCCGACGTCGCGCCCGCGGGTGGGCGGCGGCCACCGCGCTGGGCGGGCTGCTCGTCGGCGACGCCGGCGACCACGGCCGCCCGGGCGGCAAGCCCACCTGGGGGCCGCCCGCCCGGGCGACCCTCGAGCGGCTGGTGGCCACTGCCGCCTGAGGGAGCCGGGCGGGCGCCGCCCCGGGTCCTTACCGTGGTCCCGTGGACCTCACCGCCGACGCCCTCGTCGCCGACCTGCACGCCGTCGCGGACCCGGCGGCTCACCCGAACCGGCACTACGCGGGCTCGGGCGAGGTGCTCGGCGTCCGGATGGGCACGCTGTTCGACGTGGCGAAGCGGTACGCCGCGATGCCGCTCGACCAGGTGCACCGCCTGCTCGACGAACCCGCGTACGAGCCCCGGCTCGCCGCGTTCTGCGTCCTCGACTTCGCCGTCCGGCGACCGCGCGTCACCGACGCCGAGCGGGAGGCGCGGTACCGCACGTACCTCGACCGGCACGACCGCATCGACACGTGGGACATGGTGGACCGGGCGGCGCCGCGCGTCGTCGGGGTCCACCTGCGCGACCGATCCCGCGAGCCGCTGTTCGACCTCGCCCGCTCGGACGACCCGCTGCGGCGCCGCACGGCGCTCACCGCGCCGCTCGCGTACACGCGGCCGCCGCACGCCGCGGGGATCGCCGACCTGCTCCGCCTCGTGGAGCTGCTGCACGCCGACCCCGACCCCGTGGTGCGCAAGCCCGTCGGCATCGCGCTCAAGCACGCGGGCGGGGCCGATCCCGCGGCCGTGCGGGCCTTCCTGGACCGGATGGGCGACGCGCTCGCGGCGTCCCTGCGGCGCGAGGCCCGCCAGAAGCTGCCCGACGAACGCTGACCGGTCGGTCGGCCGGCTCGGCCGACCGCGTCAGTCGCCCGCGGCCCGCCCCAGCTCGCCGGCGATGCGCTGCTCGAGCGCGTCGGTGGCGGCGTCCGGCAGCACGACGATCCCCTCGAGCTCCTTCATGGCCCGCCGGTACGCGGACTGCCGCTCGGCCTGCGACGACCCCTCGTCGTCGGCCATCGCCAGCAGCTTCTTCGCCCGGTCGAGGGCCTGCCGCTCCGCGGGGGAGAAGTCGGACGCGCGGCGCCGCTTCGCCTCCCGCTCCGCGACGTCGAAGCGGACCTGCATCTCGCGGACGGCGTCGCGGTAGCGGTCGAGGCGGCGGCGGTCGCGCAGCTCGTCCAGGTCGTCGGGGCGGAGGTCCTCCGCCGCCCGCCGGGCTCGGTGGAAGTCGACGGTCACCTGTTCGCGCATGTCCGACATCAGCGGGTACTCGAGGGACTTCACGGCGTCGAGCTCGTACGCCAGCCAGCGCTGCTGCGTCGCGTCGTGCGCGGCCACCGTGCGCTCGATCTCGCTGGTCAGGGCCTCCTCGTCGGCCTGCTCGGCCGGGGCGGCGGGCTGCGGGGCGCCGTGCTTGATGCGGTACATCTCGAGCTTGTCCTGGCGCCGCTGCCGGTCCCAGCTCGAGATGCTCCGGGCGGCGCCGCCCACGGCGGGCCCGACGAAGAAGATCAGCCACCAGTAGGAGCCGAGGAAGTCCCAGACGCTGTCCACGGGGTCCACGCTATCGGCGCGGCCGTGCCCGCAGGATGGTCGAGGGAGCCGCCGGGTGGACGCCGGTCTAGGCTGGGCGGGTCAACCCAGCACCGTCGCGGGCGTCAGCGGCCCCGGGCACTCGCCTGAGCGTGGTCGCGCGGTCGCCCGCGGACCCCGTCTGAAGGAGCACCCGTGGCAAGCATCGAAGCCGTTGGAGCACGCGAGATCCTCGACTCGCGCGGCAACCCCACCGTCGAGGTGGAGATCGCGCTGGACGACGGCACCTTCGCCCGCGCGGCGGTCCCGTCGGGCGCCTCGACCGGCGCGTTCGAGGCCGTCGAGCGTCGTGACGGCGACAAGGGGCGCTACCTGGGCAAGGGCGTCGAGGGCGCGGTCAACGCCGTCATCGACGACATCGCCCCCGAGCTCATCGGCTACGACGCCGAGGAGCAGCGCATCATCGACCAGACCCTCATCGAGCTGGACGGCACCCCGAACAAGGGCAAGCTGGGCGCCAACGCGATCCTCGGCGTCTCGCTCGCCGTCGCGAAGGCCGCCGCGAAGTCGGCCGGCCTGGACCTGTTCCGCTACGTCGGCGGCCCGAACGCGCACGTGCTGCCCGTGCCGATGATGAACATCATCAACGGCGGGTCGCACGCCGACTCGACGGTGGACTTCCAGGAGTTCATGATCGCGCCGATCGGTGCGCCGACCTTCAAGGAGGCCCTGCGCACGGGCACCGAGGTCTACCACGCCCTCAAGAGCGTGCTGAAGGGCAAGGGCTTCTCCACGGGCCTCGGCGACGAGGGCGGGTTCGCCCCCGACCTGCCGTCGAACTCCGCCGCCCTGGACCTCATCGTCGAGGCGATCGAGAAGGCGGGCTTCACGCCGGGCTCCGACGTCGCCATCGCGATGGACGTCGCCGCGACCGAGTTCTTCAAGGACGGGGCGTACCACTTCAAGAACGGCGAGGTGCACTCGACCGAGGACATGATCAAGCTCTACGAGGGCCTGGTCGCGAACTACCCGATCGTCTCCATCGAGGACCCGCTGTCCGAGGACGAGTGGGGCGCCTGGACGCAGTTCGTCTCCGAGGTCGGCGACAAGGTGCAGGTCGTCGGCGACGACCTGTTCGTCACCAACCCCGAGCGCCTCGCCCGCGGCATCGAGGAGAAGGCCGCCAACTCGCTGCTGGTCAAGCTCAACCAGATCGGCACGCTCACCGAGACGCTCGACGCCGTCACGCTCGCGCAGCGCAACGGCTTCACGACGATGACCTCGCACCGCTCCGGCGAGACCGAGGACACCACCATCGCCGACCTGTCCGTCGCGACCAACGCCGGCCAGATCAAGACCGGCGCCACCGCCCGCGGCGAGCGCATCAACAAGTACAACCAGCTCCTGCGCATCGAGGAGGCGCTGGACGACGCCGGTCGTTACGCCGGCCGTTCGGCCTTCCCGCGCTTCCAGGGCTGACACCCCGGACGCTGCACGACGACGGCCGGTCGCTCCCCTCGGGGGCGGCCGGCCGTCGTCGTCCCACGAGGTGGTACGCGCCGCGCCGAGGTAGTACGCATCTCCGCGAGGTAGTACTACCTCGCGGAGATGCGTACTACCCCCCGGGGAGACTCGGTGCCGCCTCGGAGGGTCGTCCTCGCGGGCGCGCCGACGACGGTCCCGGGCGAGGGCGGTGCGGCTCGGCAGAATCGGGGCGTGCCTGCCCGTCGCCCGACCTCGCCCGCCGCCCGCCCTCCGGCGTCGCGGCCCTCGGGGGCGCGCGGCGGTTCCGCGCGGCCCACGACGACGTCGAACGCGTCGGTGGGCACCAAGCCCAAGGCCCCGGCGAAGGGCACGGGCAAGAGCGCCGGCGCGAAGGGCACGTCGAAGGGTGCGTCCCAGGGCTCGGGCAAGGGCTCCGGCACGGGCACGGCGAGCACGCGGCGCGGGTCGCGTCGTCCGGCAGGGCCGGCGCGCGAGGACCGGCGGCGCAGCCGCTACGGGCTCGTGCTGCCGGAGGTGCTCACCGTCCGGCTCATCGTGCTGTCGGTGGTGGTGCTGCTCGCGGTGGTGCTCCTGCTGCCCACGGTGCGCGGCGCGGTGACGCAGGCGCACGAGCTGGACCGGCTGCGCACGGAGCTGGCCCAGAACCGGGCCGAGCGCGACCGGCTGGAGGTGGAGCTCGGCCGCTGGGAGGACCGGTCGTACGTCGAGGAGCAGGCGCGGTCGCGCCTCAGCTTCGTCATGCCGGCCGACAGGGTGTGGCGTGTCGTCGACCCCGACGCGGCGGGGGACGACGACGTCGACCCGGTGACGGGCGAGGCCGTGGGCTCCGGGCCGGTGGGGACGTCCACGGGGCCGAGCGTGCCCTGGTACCAGTCCGTCTGGGAGTCGGTGCGGGTGGCCGACGGACCGGCCACCACGGACCACGGCACGGGCGACGACGCCACGGGCGACGAGCCGGGGCCCGGCGGTTCCCCCAGCCCGTCGTCGGGAGGCTGACCCGCGCCGGCGGGCCGTGGGTCAGCGGCCGCCCGGCCGGTGGCCGAGCCCGGCCGCGACGGTGGCGGCGGTGTCGAGGACGACGGGCACGAGCGACTCCACCCGCGCGGGCGGCATGTACGGACGGGTGGCGGCGACGCTCACGGCGGCGACGATCGCGCCGGACGCGTCGCGCACGGGCGCTGCGACGCAGAGGATGCCGGGCTCGTTCTCCTCCAGGTCGAACGCGACCCCACGACGGGCGGACGCCTCCATGACGGCGACGAACTCGTCGGGCGTGAGCACGTCGGCCGCCGGCCCCTCCGGCGCTACCCCGCCGACGCGCCGCTCGGCGACGAACTGCTCGCGCCACCGGTCGGGGCGGTCGAGCAGCAGGGCCTTGCCCACCCCGGTGCGCGTGAGCGGCATCCGGTGCCCGACCCGGGAGCGCATCTCCGCGCCGCGGGTGCCCGGGATCTTGTCGAGGTAGAGCACCTGGCCGCGGTCCTCGACGGCGAGGTGCACAGTGTCGGAGACGCGGGCCGCGAGCGCTCGGAGCGGCCCGGCGGCGACGTCGGCGACGGGGTTCTCCTGCAGCGCCTGGTAGCCGAGCTCGATGAGCGCCGGGCCGAGCGCGTACCGGCCGTCCTCGAGCCGGCGCACGTACCCGGTGGCGAGCAAGAGCTGCAGCAGACGGTGGGCGGTGCTGCGGCCGATGCCGGTGTCGGCGGCGATGTCGCGCAGGCGGCCGTGCCCGCGTGCGACGGCGTCGACGACGGCGATGCCGCGGGCCAGCGTCTGCGTGCCCGAGGGTGCGGGGGACTCCGGGGGGAGGGGCAGGGTCACGAGGACGAGGCTATCCCGATAATAGGGACGCAGTTCTCGTCATCGGGAACTGCTGCCTACCGTTCACGACCATGGCCGATGACGTACCCGAACGCGACGCCGCGCTCGTCGCCCTCGACTGGGGCACCTCCAGCTTCCGGGGCTGGCTCCTGGACGCCGCCGGCGGGGTCCTCGACGAGGTGCGCACGGACGACGGCACCCTCCTCTGCTCCGCGGGCGCCGGCTCCGCGCCGGACCGCGCCGCCGCCTTCGAGCGCACGTTCGTGCGCCTGTGCGGGTCCTGGCTCGACCGCCGCCCCGGCCTGCCCGTGCTGGCCGCGGGGATGGTGGGCTCCAACCACGGGTGGGCCGACGCGGGGTACCTCGACGTGCCGGCGGCGCTCCCGCGGCTCGCCGACCACCTCACGCCGGTGCCGGTGACCGGGACCGACGTCGGCACCGTCGTGCACCTGGTGCCGGGCCTTCGGGTCGTCGGGCCGGACCCCGACGTCCTGCGCGGGGAGGAGGTGCAGCTGCTCGGCGCGCTGGAGGAGGCCCGGGAGGAGGGCGGCGCTGCGCTCGCCACGGCGGTGCTGCCCGGCACCCACTCCAAGTGGGTGCATCTCGACGGCGACCTGGTCACGGGCTTCAGCACGGTCATGACCGGCGAGCTGTACGCCCTCCTGCTGCGCGACAGCATCCTGGCCCGCCTCGCCGACGGCGGCCCCGACGACGGTGCTGAAGACGCCCCCGGGCCCACCTCGTGGGCGGCGTTCGACCGCGGGCTCGACGCCGAGGCGCGGCGCGGGGACGAGCGCGGGCTGGCGGCGCTGCTGTTCACGGCGCGCACCTTCGTCATGGCGGGCATGCTCCGGCCGGCCGAGGTGGCGGACTACGTCTCGGGCCTCCTCGTCGGGTCCGAGGTGCGGCACGCGCTGCGCGCCGACCCGGCCCCGCGCGTCACGGTGTGCGCCTCCCGCGCGACCGCGCGTCGCTACGACCGGGCGCTCGGGCGCCACGGCGCCGCCGCGCGCGTCGCCGGCCAGGACGTGGCGGTGCGCGGCCTGTGGCGCGTCGCCCGCGACGCCGGGCTCGTGGCCGCACCCGGCCCCGGGGCCCGGGGCCGCCACCACGCCACCACCCCGTCCCGCACCGAGGAAGGACTCTCATGACGCACCGACCCGTCGGCCTCGTCGCCATCCTGCGCGGAGTGACGCCGCCCGAGGCCGTCGACGTCGCGGCCGCCGTCCTCGGGGCGGGGTTCGACGCCGTCGAGGTGCCGCTCAACTCTCCCGACCCGCTGGCGTCGGTCCGCCGCATCCGCGAGGCCGCCGGCCCGGACGCGCGGGTCGGGGCGGGCACCGTGCTCACCCCCGACGACGTGCGCCGCTCCGCCGACGCCGGGGCGTCGCTCGTCGTGTCGCCCAACACGAGGCCCGACGTCGTCGCGGAGACGGTGCGGCTCGGGCTGGAGAGCTACCCGGGGGCGGCCACGCCCACCGAGGCGTTCGCCGCGCTCGACGCCGGGGCCACCGCCGTCAAGCTCTTCCCGGCCGCCGCGGTCGGCGTCGCGGGTCTGCGGGCCTGGGCGAGCGTGCTGCCCGCCGGCACGGCGCTCGTCCCCGTGGGCGGCGTCGACGCCACGACCCTCGGCGAGTGGGCCCGCGCGGGCGCGGCGGGCGCGGGCCTGGGCACCGCGCTGTACCGGCCGGGCGATACCCCGGAGGTGGTCGCCGCGCGCGCCGCCGAGCTCGTCCGCGTCTGGGCCGAGCACACGAACCACTGACCACGCGTCGCACGCTGAAAGGGAAGCCGTGAAGATCACGTCGCTGACGACGTTCGCCGTCCCGCCCCGCTGGCTGTTCCTCAAGATCGAGACGGACGAGGGGATCGTCGGCTGGGGAGAGCCCGTCCTGGAGGGGCGCGCCGCCACCGTCGCGGCCGCCGTCGAGGAGCTGTCCGACTACCTGGTGGGCAAGGACCCCCGGCAGATCGAGGACCACTGGACCGTGCTGTACCGCTCCGGCTTCTACCGGGGCGGCGGCGTCCACATGAGCGCGCTGGCCGGCATCGACCAGGCGCTGTGGGACATCAAGGGCAAGGCCCTCGGGGTGCCCGTGCACGAGCTGCTGGGCGGGCGCGTGCGCGACCGCATCAAGGTGTACTCGTGGATCGGAGGCGACCGGCCGGCCGAGACCGCGGCGGCCGCGGTCGAGGCCGTCGGCCGCGGCTTCTCCGCCGTGAAGATGAACGGCCCCGAGGAGCTGCAGTACCTCGACACCCGGGACAAGGTGGAACGGGTCGTCGCCAACGTCGCCGCCGTCCGCGAGGCCGTCGGGCCCGACGTCGGCATCGGCGTCGACTTCCACGGACGCGTGCACCGCCCGATGGCGCGGGTCCTCCTCGAGGCGCTGGAGCCGTACCACCTGATGTTCGTCGAGGAGCCGGTGCTGTCCGAGCACGTCGACGGCATCGCGGACGTGCTGCGCGCCTCGAGCACGCCGATCGCGCTGGGGGAGCGCCTGTACTCGCGGTGGGACTTCAAGGACGTCATCACGTCCGGCGTCGTCGACGTCATCCAGCCCGACCTCTCGCACGCCGGTGGCATCACCGAGGTCCGCAAGATCGCGGCGATGGCCGAGGCGTACGACGTCGCCGTCGCCCCGCACTGCCCGCTCGGGCCGATCGCGCTCGCCGCCTGCCTGCAGCTCGACGCCGTCACCTACAACGCGGTGATCCAGGAGCAGAGCCTGGGCATCCACTACAACACCTCCAACGACCTGCTCGACTACGTCGTCGACCCGTCCGTCTTCGCCTACTCCGGGGGGTCGGTCGAGATCCCGCGCGGCCCCGGCCTCGGCATCGAGGTGGACGAGGACTACGTGCGCGAGCGGGCCGCCGTCGGGCACCGGTGGCGCAACCCCGTGTGGCGGCACGCGGACGGCTCGTTCGCGGAGTGGTGAGCGGGCGCACCCCGGCAGCGGCGCCGGCGGGGGAGCGCCCGGGGGAGAATGGGTGCTGCCCCGCCCGCGAACGCCCCGAGGACCGCCCCTATGACCGACCACTCCGCCCCCGTCGGCGACGCCGACCCGACCGTGGTCACCGACCGCGACCTCGAGGTGCTCGCCGAGCAGCTCGGCCGTGAGGCGCGCGGCGTCGTCGGCATCGCCGCCCGCTGCGTGTGCGGTCGCCCGCTCGTCGTGCGCACCGCGCCGCGGCTGCCCGACGGCACGCCGTTCCCGACCACGTACTACCTCACCCACCCGGGGGCGGTCGCCGCCGCGTCGCGGCTGGAGGCGGACGGCGTGATGAAGGAGATGACGGCGCGCCTCGCGGAGGACGAGGAGCTGGCGGCCGCGTACCGCCGGGCGCACGAGCACTACCTCGCCCGGCGCGCCGAGCTCGGGCAGGTCGACGAGATCGAGGGCATCTCCGCCGGCGGCATGCCCACGCGCGTCAAGTGCATCCACGTGCTCATGGGCCACGCGCTGGCCGGCGGCCCGGGAGTGAACCCGCTCGGCGACGAGGCGCTCGCCCTCGTCCGCGACCAGTGGCGGCCCGACCGCTGCACCTGCTGACGGCCGGCAGGCGGGCCGTCGGTGTCTGATGAGACAGTGTGGCCCGTGACAGAGAGCTCCACACGCGCGACGCGGGTCGCCGCGATCGACTGCGGCACCAACTCCATCCGCCTCCTGGTGGCCGACGTCGGCCCCGGCGGCACGCTCACCGAGATCGACCGGCAGCTGCGCATCGTGCGGCTCGGGCAGGGCGTGGACCGCACGGGCGAGCTCGCCCCGGAGGCGCTCGCGCGCACGCTCGAGGCGTCGCGCGACTACGCGAGGGTCATCAGCGAGGCGGGCGCCACGCGCGTGCGCTTCGTCGCGACGTCGGCCACACGCGACGCGCGCAACCGGCGGGAGTTCTTCGACGGCGTCCGCGCGGCGCTGGGCGTCGACGCCGAGGTGGCCTCGGGCCGCGAGGAGGCGGAGCTGTCGTTCCGCGGAGCGACCGCGGGCGTCGCCGCGCAGCACCCCGGGCCGTACCTGGTGGTGGACCTCGGCGGCGGCTCGACCGAGCTGGTGCTCGGCACGACGACGCCGGAGGCCGCCCTCTCGCTCGACGTCGGGTCGGTGCGGATGACGGAGCGCCACCTGCACTCCGACCCGCCCGCGCCGGCCGAGGTGGAGGCCGCGCGCGCCGACGTGCGCGCCGCGCTCGACGACGCCGCCCGCACCGTGCCGTTCGGCCGGACCACGACGCTCGTCGGGCTCGCCGGTTCGGTGACGTCGGTGACCGCGCACGTCCTGGGGCTCACGGAGTACCGGCGCGACGCCGTGCACGGCGCCGTCCTCGGCGTCGACCGGGTGCTCGCCGCGTGCGACGACCTGCTGCACCGCACTCGCGAGCAGCGCCTCGCCCTCGGGTTCATGCACCCCGGTCGCGCGGACGTCATCGGCGCGGGCGCGCTGGTCTGGTCCGAGGTCGTGCGGCGGGTGCGCGACGACGTCGCCGCCGCGGGCGGCACGCTGACCGACGTCGTGACCAGCGAGAGCGACATCCTCGACGGCATCGCCCTCTCGCTCGTGTGACCCGTGCGGCCTGACCTGCGCGAAAGCTGCCGGGGGTCGCAGGGTGGACGGCCCGACTGCGTGCCCCCGGCGCGGTCGTAGAATGGTGTTCATGCCTCAGAACGTTCTGTCGTCGGACACCTCTGTCCAGGACGCGCCCGCCGCGGCCCCGCGGCCCCGCAAGGTGCCCCGCATCGTCGTCCTCGGCGGTGGTTCCGTCGGTCTCTACGCGGCGCGTCGTCTGCGCCGCAAGCTCGGCAAGCAGGACGCGGCGATCGTCGTCGTCGACCCGCGGCCGTACATGACCTACGCGCCGTTCCTGCCGGAGGCCGGCGCGGGCTCGATCGACGCCCGCGACGTCGTCGCCCCGCACCGCAAGGCCCTCAAGGGCATCGACGTGCTGCAGGGCCTGGTCAACCACATCGACCACGCCGGGCACAAGATCACGATCCACCCCGAGGAGGGGCCGGACTACGAGGTCTCGTACGACCAGCTCGTCGTCGGCCTCGGCTCCGTCTCCCGCACGCTGCCCATCCCGGGCCTCGCGGAGAACGCGATCGGCTTCAAGAACGTGGAGGAGGCCATCGCGGTCCGCAACCACGTGCTCAACCGCATGGACGTCGCCTCGTCCACGTGGGACGCGGACGCGCGCAAGCGCATGCTGACGTTCACGTTCGTCGGCGGCGGCTTCGCCGGCATCGAGGCGCTGGCCGAGATCGAGGACATGGCGCGGTACGCCACGCGCAACTACCCGACGATCGACGCCGAGGACCTGCGCTTCGTCATGATCGAGGGCTCGGGCCGCATCCTCCCCGAGGTCTCCGAGCCCATGGGCCTGTGGGCGCTCGACGAGATGAAGAAGCGCGGCATCGAGTTCCACCTCAACACGTTCCTGTCGTCCTGCGTGGACGGGCACGTCGTCACCTCGACGGGCGTCGAGTTCGACACCGAGACGATCGTGTGGACCGCCGGCGTCAAGGCGAACCCGGTCATCAAGGAGGAGTCGGACCTCCCGTTCGACCGGATGGGCCGCGTCATCGTCAAGCCCACCCTGCAGGTCGCGACGGAGGACGGCGAGATCGTCCCCGACGCCTGGGCCGCGGGCGACTGCGCCGCCGTGCCGGACGTGCTCAACCCCGGCCAGTTCTGCCCGCCGAACGCGCAGCACGCGATCCGCGAGGCGACGAAGCTCGCCGACAACCTGGTCGCCGTCCTCAAGGGCCAGCAGCCCGAGGACTACGCGCACAAGAGCGTCGGCGTCGTCGCGTCCCTCGGCCTGTACAAGGGCGTCGCGGAGCTGTTCGGCTTCCTCAAGCTGCGCGGCCCGCTCGCGTGGCTCGCGCACCGCGGCTACCACGTCATGGCGATGCCGACCGGCAACCGCAAGGTGCGCATCCTCATCGGCTGGGTCGGCCAGTTCCTCATGGGGCGCGAGATCGTGTCCCTCGGCTCCCTGCACGACCCGCGCGACGAGTTCCGCAAGGCGTCCGTGCCGCCGAAGCAGCCCGGCGAGAAGGTGGAGCAGAAGGCCGAGTCGTCGGCCGCGCGCGCCGAGAAGGGCTGAACTTCCCCCGCCGAGATAGAGAGGGCGACCTGACGAGATAGAGAGGCTACGCGCCGCGGCCGGCCGCGGCGCGTAGCCTCTCTATCTCGTCAGGTCGCCCTCTCTATCTCGGCGATGGCCCCCGTAGCCCAACTGGCAGAGGCAGCCGGCTTAAACCCGGCCCAGTCCCGGTTCGAACCCGGGCGGGGGCACCTCTGCGGGATTGTCAGCCGTCGGCGGCTCCCGCCATCTCCACCTCGACGTGGGCGCCTGCGCGGCGGAACGCGTCGACGACGCGGCGGACGGCGAGGCGCTCGGCGCGATCGGGCCGCAGGACGGCGGAGACGTGCCGCGCGATGGCGACGTCGGTCAGCTCGCGCAGCACGAGGCGGTCGCCGGTGGGCGTGGTGAAGCGCGGCAGCACGGCGACCTGGTCGCCCGCGGCGACGAGCGCCTCGATGAGGCGGTTGTCGCGCAGCCGTTGCACCACGCGCAGCTCGGCCCCGGTGGCCTGCTCGACGGCGAGCCGCACGGTGTCGAACGGGTAGCCGAGGGGCACCCCGATCCAGTCCTGGTCGACGAGGTCGCGCGGCCGCACGTGCGGCAGGCGCGCGAGCGGGTGGTCGGCCGCCATCGCGATGTCGAGCGGCTCGCGGGCGAGCGGCACCACGGTCAGGCCCTCCGCCCCGGCGGGCCGCACGCTGGTGAGCGAGTGCGCGACGACGACGTCGTGGTCCGCGGTGAGCGGGCCGTACTCGGCCTCCGCGATGTCGACGTCGGCGCAGCGCAGCGCGATCGCGGTGCCGGCGAGGTCCGCGACGACGCGGGGGAGGAGGAACGTGGCGGCGCTGGCCAGCGCCGCGACGGTGACCGTACCCGACGGCTCGCCCTGGAATTCGTCCCACCGGGCCTGGACCTGCGCGAGCGCGGCGGCGACGCTCGCCCCGCCCTCGGCCAGCAGCCGGCCGGCGTCCGTGAGCCGCAGCCCGCGGCCGGACGGCTCGACGAGCGGCGTGCGCAGCTCGCGCTGGGCGGTGCGCAGCTGCTGGGACACGGCCGACGGCGTGCGGTGGGTGGCGCGGGCGACGGCGGTGACGCTGCCCCGGTCGGCGAGCTCGCGGAGCAGCTCCAGGTGCCGGACATCCATGAAGCCAGCCTACAGACAGCGTGAAGCAACTTTCGCTTGTCCTTCACGATAGTCCCGGGTGAGGCTGAGCGCATGCCCGCCCGCCACCGGCTGCTCGCCGTCCTCGTCGCCCTGCTGTGGGGGCTGAACTTCATCGCCATCGACGCGTCGCTGCAGCACTTCCCGCCGATGTTCCTCGTCGCGCTGCGGTTCGCACTCATCGCGCTGCCCACCGTGCTCCTGGTGCCGTGGCCCGACGTCCCCGTGCGCTGGGTGGTCGGGTACGGGCTCGGTTTCGGCGCGCTGCAGTTCCTCTTCCTGTACTGGGGGATGGCGGCGGGGATGCCCGCCGGCCTCGCGTCCCTCGTGCTGCAGATGTCCGGCCCGTTCACCGTGCTGCTCGGCGCCACGTTCCTGCGCGAGCGCGTGACCGGGCGGCAGGTGCTCGGCATCCTCGTGGCCGTCGGCGGCCTCACCCTGGTGGCCTGGCAGCAGGCTGCGACCGCCACGGTCGTGCCCTTCCTGCTCACCCTGGCCGGCGCGTTCGGCTGGGCGATCGGCAACGTCTGCAACCGGCAGGCGAAGCCGCAGAGCCCGCTGCGCCTCACCCTGTGGATGTCGGTGGTGCCGCCGCTGCCGATGCTCGCGCTGTCGCTGCTGGTCGAGGGGCCGGGAGAGATCGCGCACTCCCTCACGTCGTGGGACGACCCGGGGGCCGTGGGCGCCGTCGTCGGCCTCCTGTACACGGTGGTGGTCGCGACGGTGCTCGGCTCCGGCGTGTGGACCTGGCTCATGGCCCGCCACCCCGCGGGGGTGGTCGCCCCGTTCTCGATGCTCGTGCCGGTGGTCGGGATGTCGGCGGCCTGGCTGCTGCTCGGCGAGCGCGTG
This sequence comes from Isoptericola nanjingensis, assembly GCF_050311635.1. Lineage (NCBI taxonomy): Bacteria > Bacillati > Actinomycetota > Actinomycetes > Micrococcales > Promicromonosporaceae > Isoptericola > Isoptericola nanjingensis. The sequence continues at coordinate 273,529 of NZ_JBNOZL010000005.1, forward strand.
ACCCCGCTCGAGGGGGTGGGCGCCGCGTTCGTCGTCGGAGGGGTGCTCTACGGCAGCAGCCGGGCCGCGCGCCGGCTTCTGCCGTCAGCAGAACGCCCGCCCGTCGAGCCGCTCGCAGAGCCGTCGGGCGCCGGGCGCGGGTAGCGTCGTCGCCATGACGGCGGACATGCGGGTCGGCACGGTGGCCGAGGTGGAGCACGTGCGCGAGCCCCTGCTACGCCATCTGGTCGGTGGAATCCTGCGCCGCACCCGGCTGCGCCAGGGCCGCACCCTGCAGGAGGTCGCCGGCACGGCGCGCATGTCCACCGCGTACCTGTCCGAGGTCGAGCGCGGCCGCAAGGAAGCGTCCTCCGAGGTGCTGGCCGCGGTCTGCGCCGCGCTCGGCATCCGCCTCGTCGATCTGGTCGCCCAGGCCCACGACGCGCTCGCCGCGGCTGCCGAGCAGCAGGAGCGCGTCCGGGTGCTCACGTCGCTGCGCGACCGCGCGCCGTCGTCGTCCCGGCACGTGCGCTCGACGACGACGTCCGACGTCGTCGCCCTCGCCGCCTAGCTGCCTCGCGCTAGCGTCGGGCGGCATGGAGTTCTTCTGCTACCACCGGGACCGTCCCGGGTCGCTCGCGCTGCGCGAGGCGCTCAACGACGAGCACCTGGCCTACATGGACCGGTTCGCGCGCGGGATGGTCGCGCGCGGCCCCACCACCGCCGACGGCGGCCGGACTCTGACCGGCAGCGTGCACATCCTCGACCTGCCCGGCCCCGCGGCCGCCCGGGCGTTCGTGTTCGACGAGCCCAACTACCAGGCCGGCGCGTACCGCGACGTGCTGCTGCGACGGTGGCGCGACCTGCTCGGGCGCACGATGTGGGAGTACCCGGGCGGGCCGGAGGGCGGCCCACGGTTCCTGGTCCTCGGGCTCGGGTGGCGGGGGAGCGGCGAGCCTCTCGTCACGGCCGGGGCGCGGGTCGGCCTCGTCGCGGCGGGCCACCTCCTGTCCGACGACGGCGCCGCAATCCTCGGGGCGGCCGCGCTGGTCGAGGCCGCCGGGCCCGCGGACGCCCGCCGGGTGCTGGTCGTGGACGACTACGCGGACGTCGAGGTCCACGACTGGCACGTCGGCGGGCGCCCGGCGGCACGGGACGCCACCTAGGTCGGGACGGTTAGGCCGCGGCGCGGTCCGACAGCTTGCGCGACGTGACGACCGCGTCCGCCACGCCGTACGCGACGGCGTCGTGCGCGGACAGGAGGAGGTCGCGGTCGGTGTCCGTCCGCAGCCGCTCCACGGTCTGCCCGGTGTGCCGGGCCAGGAGAAGCTCGGTCTCGGCGCGCAGGCGGAGCACCTCGCGGGCCTGGATGGCGAGGTCGGAGACGGTGCCCTGCCCCTGGGTGGACGGCTGGTGCAGCAGCACCCGGGAGTGCTCCAGCACCGTGCGCTTGCCGGGCGTGCCGGCGGCGAGCAGCACCGCCGCGGCGGACGCCGCCTGGCCCATGCAGGTGGTGGCGACGTCGCTGCGCACGTACTGCATCGTGTCGTAGATCGCGGTCATGGCCGTGGCCGAGCCGCCCGGGGAGTTGATGTACAGCCCGATCTCCTGCTCGGGCGCCTCGGACTCCAGGTGAAGCAGCTGCGCCATGACGACGTTCGCCACGCCGTCGTCGATCTCCGTGCCGAGGAAGATGATGCGGTCGCGCAGCAGCCGGCTGAAGACGTCCGAGTAGCGCTCGCCGAGCGGCGTGCGCTCGACGACGTTCGGGATCGTGTAGCTCATCCGCTCGTTCATCGTCGTCGTCATCACAGCCCCGCCCTCCGGCCGGCGGCCGACGGCCGCACGTCCTCCACGCTCTCGACGATCCGGTCGACCATGCCGTACTCGACCGCCTCGGTGGCGGTGAACCAGCGGTCGCGGTCGCTGTCGGCGGCGATCTGCTCCACCGTGCGGCCCGTGTGCTGCGCGGTGAGCTCGTGCATCACGCGCTTGGTGTGCTCCAGGTTCTCCGCCTGGATCGCGATGTCGACGGCGGTGCCCCCGATGCCGGCCGACGGCTGGTGCATCATCACCCGCGTGTGCGGCAGCGCGTACCGCTTGCCCTTGGTGCCGGTGGTGAGGAGGAACTGGCCCATGCTGGCGGCGAAGCCGAACCCGACCGTCACGACGTCGTTCGGCAGCAGTCGCATGGTGTCGTAGATGCCGAGCCCCGCGCTGACGGAGCCGCCGGGGGAGTTGACGTACAGGGCGACGTCGGACCGTGGGTCCTCGGCCGACAGCAGCAGGAGCTGCGCGACGACGCGGTTCGCGACGGCGTCGTCGATCTCGGTGCCGATCACCACGATGCGCTGGTGCAGCAGCCGCGCGGTGAGCTGGTCGTCGAAGGCGGGCGGGGTGGGTGGTGCCGGGGTGCTCAGTTTCGGTGTGCTCATGTCCCCACCGTCCGACGACGGCGGTCGCAGCGGGAGGCTTCTCTGCCGGGAGCGCATCTGCTCAGGGCAGACGGCACGGCGCCGGTCGTGGGGCGAGGTCCACGAGAGCAGGCGCCGGCGGTCGTCAGGCCGGGGGAGTGTCCCGCTTGTAGGCGTCGAGGTCGGCGTTGAGGCGCTCGACGAGCTCGGCCAGGAGGACGCGGTCGGCGGGGCTCCAGTCGGCGAGCACGGTCGAGTACGTGGCGCTGCGTCGACGCCGCTGCGCGTGCAGGGCGGCCCGGCCGTCGGCGGTCGCGGAGACGAGGACGGCGCGGCCGTCGTGCGGGTCGCGGGAGCGCTGCACGTGGCCCGCGCGCTCGAGGGCGACGACCTGGCGGGTCACGGTGGAGGCGTCGATCCCGAGCCGGTCGGCGAGGGCCTGCACGCGCTGGGGGCCGCCGTCGCGCAGCGCGTGCAGCAGCAGGTAGCCGGAGCGGTCGAGGTCGTGGCCCCCGGTCCGGACGGTGGTCGCCGCGGTGGTGCGCTCGGCGCGGCGCAGCAGCTGGGCGAGGCCGAGCTCGACGCGGGCGACGACGTCGGGCGCCGTCGTGCCGCCGTCGTCGTCCTGGTCGGGACGCTTCTTCTCCACACTGTTTCCCCGGGAAGCGGTCATAGGTGTATCCTACAGGTAATTACCTGCACGATGCAGGCATCTTGGCGCCCCGCACGGCTCCTCGCCGGCGACGACGGCGGCGCGACACATCGGCAGACCAGCAGCAGACGACCCCGCGGCGGCCCGTGGGGCAGGAGTGAGGAGTCCGTGGCAGGCACACGCAACGAACCGAACAAGACCGCGATCTACGCGACCGCGCTGACGGCGTTCTTCGCGATCGCGGGCATCGCCGTCGTCGACCCGATCCTCCCGGTGATCGGGGAGGCCATCGGCGCCACCACGTGGCAGATCGAGCTCCTGTTCACCGCGTACATCGCGGTCATGGCCGTCGGCATGATCCCGGCCGTGCTGGCCACGGGGAAGTTCGGCTTCAAGAAGATCCTCGGCACGGGGGTCACCATCGTCGCGATCGCCGCGATCCTCGCCGCGCTGAGCACGTCGATCGGCCAGCTCGCCGCGCTGCGCGGCCTGTGGGGCCTCGGCAACGCGATGTTCTTCGCCACCGCGATGGTGCTGCTCGTCTCGCTCGCCAACGACCGCGAGTGGGTCGTCGGCATCTTCGAGACCTGCGTCGGCCTCGGGTTCGCCGTCGGCCCGCTCATCGGCGGCCTGCTCGGCAGCATCAGCTGGCGCGTGCCGTTCTTCGCGTGCGGCCTGTTCATGATCGTCGCGCTGGCGATGTCGATCACGAAGCTCAAGGACCCGGCCGAGAAGCCGGCGCCGCTGCACGTGGGCCAGGTCTTCGGGCTGTTCCGCAAGCCCGCGTTCCTCGCGCTCGCCGTCGTCACCGCCACGTACAACTTCGTGTTCTTCATCATCCTCGGCTACACGCCGATCTTCCTCGGGCTCGACGTCGTCCCCCTCGGCCTGGTGTTCACCGCCTGGGGCCTGGGCCTCGCGTTCGGCATCCTCGTCGTCGGCCACAAGCTCGCGCACACGATCGGCGCGGTGCAGACCCTGGGCATCGCCGTGGCCGGCGTGCTCGTCATGACGCTGCTGCTCGCCCTCGGCCTCCCGACGGCGGCCTCGATCGTCGTGCTCGTCGTCGCCGGCGTGTTCATGGGCATCGCCAACGCGATCCTCACCGACCTGTCGCTCGCGCTCGGCGACCCCGACCGCCGCGTCACGACCGGCGCCTTCAACCTCGTGCGCTGGGGCTTCGCCGCCCCGGCCCCGGTGATCGCCGGCCTGCTGCACCCGGTCGGCGCCTCCGCCCCCTACTGGGTCGGCGTCGGCGTGCTGGCCGTGGGCGTGATCGTCTTTCTGCTCACCGCGCACAAGATGGCCGGGCAGCTCGGCGAGAAGGTGCTGTGGTCGCGCTGGAACAAGGCGGCCGCCGCCGTCGAGGGCACGCCCGAGGAGGCCATGTCCGAGCTGTGACCCCGGCGCCCCGGGGGGTCAGCCCTCGGGGGCGTCGTCGGCCGAGCGGACGGCGTCCGCCTCGGCGCGCGCGGCCGCGAGCACGGCGGTGAGCCCGCGGCTCAGCGCCTGCAGGTCGTCGGTGGCGATCCGCTCGATCAGGCCGTGCGTCGGCTCGTCGTCCTGGGCGACGAGCCGACGCACGGCGTCCGCCCCCCGCGTCGTGGCCGCGACCAGCCGGACGCGGCGGTCGCGGGGGTCCGGCCGCCGGGCCGCCATCCCGGCCGAGACCAGGCGGTCGACGATGCCCGTCACCGTCGCGGGCGCGACCCCCATGACCTCCGCCAGCCGGTGGGAGCTCGTCTCTCCGTCGAGCTGGAGGATCGCCAGCGCGCGCAGCTGCTGGACGGTCAGGCGGGTGTGCAGCAGCGGCTCCAGCCGCTGGGACAGGAAGGTCTCGCCGATGGCGTGGTGGATCCGGACCAGCTCGTCGAGCAGAGCGCGGCGCTCGTCGTCGGGGCCGGCGTTCCCGGGGGCGTCGCCGGAGGACGCGGCGGGCTCGTCGGTCGTCGGGATCACGGGGCAGACTGTATCCCGATCCCTGGGAACCCGCCGGCGTTCCTTAGCGTTACCCTAAGGAATCGCGACGGCGTCGTGGTGCCGTCCTGCCGACCGCCCGTCTGGAGTGAGCGTGTTCCGACTTGCCCGCCTGTCCCTGGCGAACCGCGCCGTCGTCGCCCTGGCGACGATCGCGATCTTCGTCTTCGGGGCGATGAGCCTGGGCTCCCTCAAGCAGGAGCTCATCCCGTCCCTGGAGCTCCCGGCGGGCGCGGTCGTCGCGACCTACCCGGGCGCGTCGCCGGAGGTGGTCGAGCAGCGCGTCACCGAGCCGCTCGAGGCCGCCGCGCAGTCCGTCGAGGGCATCGAGTCCATCGGCTCGACGGCGTCGACCGGCAGCTCGGTCACCACCGTGCAGTTCGAGTACGGCACCGACATGGACGCGGCCACCCAGCGGCTCCAGACCGCCGTCACCCGCATCCAGTCCCAGCTCCCGGAGGACGTCGAGCCGCAGGTCGTCACGGGCTCGCTCGACGACCTGCCCGTGATCCAGCTCGCAGCGGCCGGCGCGGACGGGGACGTGGACGCCGCGGCGCTCGCGGACACCGTCGACACCGTCGTCGCGCCCGCGCTCGAGGACCTGGACGGCGTGCGCTCCGTCGCCGTGACCGGCGGCGAGACCGACCAGGTGCTGGTCGACGTCAGGACGAAGAAGCTCGCCGAGGCGGGCCTCACGACGCAGGACGTCGCCGACGTGCTCAAGGACAACGGCGTGGTGCTCCCGGCGGGCACCATCACCGACGACGACGTCACCTACTCCGTGCAGGCCGGCTCCAGCATCGACAGCGTCAAGGAGCTCAAGGCGCTGCCGCTCGTGCCGGACCCGGCCGCCGCGGGCGCGACGACGGGCGCTGGCGACGCGACCGGCGGCACCACCGGCGAGGTCGGCGACGGCACGGGCGCCCCGCCCGCGGCCGACGGCGCCGCGCAGGACCCCGCGCAGGGCGCCGAGGGCGCCACCGCCCCGCAGACCCCGGCCGCCCCGGAGCCCGTGACGCTCGCCGACGTGGCCACCGTGAAGGTCGTGCCGGTCGAGGCGACGTCGCACTCCCGGCTCGACGGCGAGTCCTCGCTGGGCGTCGCCATCACCAAGACCCCCGACGGCAACACCGTCGACGTCTCCCACGCCGTCCAGGACGCGATGGACGACCTGAAGCCCGAGCTCGAGGACGCCGGGGTCACCACCGCCGTCGTTTTCGACCAGGCGCCGTTCATCGAGGAGTCCATCGAGGGGCTCGCGACCGAGGGCGGGCTCGGCCTGCTGTTCGCCGTGATCGTCATCCTCGTGTTCCTCGTCTCGCTGCGCTCCACCCTCGTGTCGGCCGTGTCGATCCCGCTGTCGCTGGCCGTGACCTTCGTGGTCATGAACGCCACGGGCTACACGCTCAACATCCTCACGCTGGGCGCCCTGACCATCTCGATCGGTCGCGTCGTCGACGACGCCATCGTGGTCATCGAGAACATCAAGAGACACCTGTCGTACGGCGAGGACAAGAAGGCCGCCATCCTCACCGCCGTGCGCGAGGTGGGCGGCGCGATCACCGCGTCGACCATCAGCACGGTCGCCGTCTTCCTCCCGATCGCGCTGGTCGGCGGCATGGTGGGCGAGCTGTTCCGGCCCTTCGCGATGACCGTCGCGATCGCGATGCTCGCGTCGCTGGTCGTGGCGCTGACGATCGTGCCGGTGCTCGCGTACTGGTTCGTCAAGGCGCCCGCCGTCGCCACCGACCCGGCCGAGGCGGAGCGCGTCCGCGAGGCCGCCGAGGCCAAGGAGCGCCGCGGGCTGTGGCAGCGGGCGTACGTCCCCAGCCTCGGGGCCGCGCTGCGCCACCCGTGGGTCACCCTCGTCGTCGCGGTCGCCGTCCTCGGCGGCACGCTCGCGCTGGTGCCCCGCCTGGAGACCAACTTCATCGGGGACTCCGGCCAGGACACCGTCACCGTGACGCAGACGTTCGAGACCGGCGCGTCCCTCGAGGCGCAGGACGCCGCGGCGGGCGAGGTCGAGGACGCCCTGGCCGACGTCGACGCCGTCGAGAGCGTGCAGACCACGGTCGGCTCCGGCGACGCCGCGATGGCCGCGTTCATGGGCGGCGGGTCCGCTCCGCAGGCCACCTTCGCGATCACCCTCGACCCCGACGCCGACGGCGTCGAGGCGCAGAGCGAGATCCGTGACGCCGTCGAGCCGCTCGCCGACACCGGCGTCACGACCGAGGTCAGCGTCTCCGGCGGGGACTCCGGCTTCGGCTCCAGCACCGTGGACCTCGTCGTGCAGGCGCACGACAGCGACGACCTCGAGTCCGCGGCCCAGCAGGTCACCGACGCGGTGTCCGACCTGGACGGCGTGGCCGAGGTGACCAACGACCTCTCCGCCGCGCAGCAGGTCGTGCAGGTGTCCGTCGACCGCGAGAAGGCCGCCGAGGCGGGCCTGACCGAGACCCAGGTGTCCGGCATCGTGTCGGGCGCGATGGACCCGGAGCAGACCGCCGGCGAGGTGGACCTCGGCGACGGCCCGATCGACGTCGTCGTGAAGACCGGCGACGCCCCCGCCACCCAGTCCGAGATCGAGGACCTCGAGGTCCCGACCGCCGCCGGCACGGTGCCGCTCACCGACGTCGCGACGGTCGAGAAGGTGGACGTGCCGACGTCGATCTCCCGCACCGACGGCCAGCGGTCCGCGACCGTGTCGGTGACGCCCGAGACGCAGGACGTCGGCACGCTCAGCGCCGACATCACCGCCGCGACGGACGACCTCGACCTGCCCGCGGGTGCGACCGTCGAGATCGGCGGCGTCGCGGCGGACCAGGCCGACGCGTTCTCCGACCTGGGCCTGGCCCTCGTGGCCGCGATCGCCATCGTCTACCTGGTGATGGTCGCGACCTTCGGGTCGCTGGTGCAGCCGCTGATCCTGCTGGTCTCGGTGCCGTTCTCGGCCACCGGCGCGCTGCTGGCGCTGCTCGCCACGGACACCCCGCTGGGCGTCCCGGCGCTGATCGGCGTGCTGATGCTCGTCGGCATCGTGGTGTCGAACGCGATCGTGCTCATCGACCTCATCAACCAGTACCGGGACCCGGCGCACGGGCACCCCCGGTCGCTGGACGAGGCCGTGCGCGAGGGCGCCCGCAAGCGTCTGCGCCCCATCGTCATGACCGCGCTGGCGACGATCTTCGCGCTGACCCCGATGGCGATCGGCCTCACCGGCGGCGGGTCGTTCATCAGCCAGCCGCTGGCGCTGGTGGTCATCGGCGGGCTCATCTCCTCGACGCTGCTCACGCTGTTCGTGGTGCCCGTGCTCTACGAGCTCATCGAGCGCCGCAAGGAGCGCCGCGGCACCAAGCGCGACTCGCGCGTGGTGCGCAAGGCCGAGAAGGCGGAGCGTGCCGCGGCGCGCGCCGCGGAGAAGGCGGAGGCGGCCGAGGAGGCCGCCGCCGTCGCCCGCCGCCAGGCGGGCACCGACCCGGCCTGATCGTCGTGGGCGCGATCTCGGGGACTGTGCGCGACCGGACGTTCCCCGAGATCGCGCCCGCAACGATCAGGGGTCAGGCGTCGCGGCGCTTGAGCGTGATCGCCGCGGCGACGAGCAGCACGACGGTGTACCCGACGAGGACGGCGTAGCCCACCCACGGGTCGAGCAGGGCGTCCGTCTCGGCGCCGCGGGAGATGATGCGCTCGCCGGCCACGCTGGGCAGCAGCTTGTTCACCCAGTCCGTCCACGCGGCGTCGGACGCCTGCACGACGATGCTGAAGATGAGCGGCACCACGAAGAAGATCGCCACGATCGTGAAGATGGCGCCGGCGCTGTGCCGCATGAGGGTGCCGACGGCGAGCGCGAACGCCGCCACCGTCGCCAGGTAGAGCACGCAGCCGACCAGCGCGCGCACCTGCTCGGGGTCGGAGAGGTCCACGCTCATCCCGGCGTCCTCGAGCAGGGGCGCAGTGGAGACGAACGCGATCACCAGGGCGACGGCCACCACGACGGCGGTGGTGAGCACGATGACGACCAGCTTGGCCCACAGCACCGGCAGGCGGCGCGGGACGGCGGCGAACGTGGACCGCACGGTGCCCGTGGAGTACTCGCTGGTGACGATGAGCGTGGCCAGCACTCCCACGGCGAGCGCGCCGAACGAGTAGCCGAACGACACGATCGTCGTGCCCGTGAGGCCGATCGCCTGCAGGCCCGGGTCCTGCGACATGCCCTCGGCCATCTCGGGGGTGTCGACCATCGTGCGGACGATCGCGGCCATCATCAGCGCCAGCCCCACCATGACGACGGCCGTGATCACCACGGTCCACACGGTGGAGCGCAGGGTGCGGAACTTGATCCACTCGCCGCGCAGCACGCGGCCGAACGTCACGCGGTGCACGACGACGGCCGGCGCGGCCTCGCGGGCGGGTGCGGTGGCGGTCATCGGGGCGCTCCGTCCGTCGTCGCGCCGGTCTCGGCGCCCGTCGCCCGGCCGGCGTCGTCCAGGGCCTCGGCCTGGTACTCGACCGAGTCGGCGGTGAGCTCGAGGTAGGCCTCCTCGAGGGTGGAGGACACGGGCGTCAGCTCGTGCAGGACGGCGCCGCCCGCGGCGGCCAGCTCGCCCACCCGGGCGGCGTCGAGGCCGGTGACCTCGAAGGTGCCGTCGTCACCCGGCGCGACGTCGCCGCCCTCGCGCCGCAGGGCGTCGGCAAGGTCGGCGGCCTGCGGCGAGCGCACCCGCACGAGGCGGCGGGAGGCGCCGTCGACGAGCTGCTGCACCGGCCTGTCCGCGAGGATCCGCCCCCGCCCGATGACGATGACGTGGTCGGCGGTGAGCGCCACCTCGCTCATGAGGTGGCTGGACAGGAACACCGTGCGGCCCTCGCCCGCCAGGAAGCGGGCGAGGTTGCGCACCCACAGCACGCCCTCGGGGTCGAGGCCGTTGACGGGCTCGTCGAGGATGAGGGTGCGCGGGTCGCCCAGCAGCGCCACCGCGATGCCGAGCCGCTGCCCCATGCCGAGGGAGAAGCCACCCACGCGCTTGCGGGCCACCGCCGAGAGGCCGGTGAGCTCGATGACCTCGTCCACCCGCGAGGGGGCGATGCCGTGGGTGGCGGCCAGCGCCAGGAGGTGCTGGCGCGCCGTGCGGCCGGGGTGCGCCGCCTTCGCCTCCAGCAGCGCGCCCACCTCGGCCAGCGGCCGGGCGTGCTGCGGGTAGGGGCTGCCGTTCACGGCGACGTTGCCCGCCGTCGGGCGGTCGAGGCCCATGATCATCCGCATGGTGGTGGACTTGCCGGCGCCGTTGGGGCCGAGGAAGCCCGTCACGACGCCGGGTTGCACGGTGAACGTCACGTCGTCCACCGCGAGCTTGGGTCCGTAGCGCTTGGTCAGGCCGTGTGCTTCGATCATGTCGCCCCTGGAGATCTTCTCGGGTGCCGTCGTCATGCCGTCGTCACGGGGAGCACGGGTCCTTCCCGAGCCTACGTGCGGGTCGACCCCGCGGCATGGGCAGGGGCCGGGTGATCTCCGCCGACAGGGCATGCTGCGGCCATGGATGCTCGTGACCTGCCCGGGGACCTCGACCTCGCCCTCGCGGCGGCGCTCTCCGGCGCCGCGCTAGGGCTGCGGTGCTTCGCGCACGTGCGGGACCTCGCGCGCGACCACAAGCTCGACGGGTCCGTCGTGACCGAGGCCGACCTCGCGGTCGAGGAGCGGGTGCGTGCCGTGCTGCTCGCGGCACGGCCCGACGACGCGTTCCTCGGCGAGGAGACGGGCGCGCTCGGGTCCTCGGGCCGCCGGTGGATCCTCGACGGCATCGACGGCACGCTCGTCTTCGTCGAGGGCGACGACCGGTGGCAGACCCTGATCGCGCTCGAGGAGGGCGGCGAGGTGACCGTCGGGGTCGCGATCCTGCCCGCGCAGGGACAGGTCTGGTACGCGGCCCGCGGCCGGGGCGCGTACGTCGCGGACGTCGTCGACGGTCACGTGACCGGCGCGCGGCGCCTGCGCGTCGGCGCGCCGCCGGGGTCGCTCGGTCCGGCGCGGACGGCGGTGCTGCCCCCGCTCGCGAAGGTGCCGGCGCGGTACCGCGCCGAGGTGGAGCCGCTCGTCGAGGTGGTCGAGGTCGCGGAGTGGCGCGTGCACGGCGCCCTGCTCGTCGCGGCCGGCGAGCTCGACCTCGCGGTCCAGGTGGGCGGCAAGGTGTGGGACTACGCGCCGCTGTCCCTCATCGTCACCGAGGCGGGCGGCGTCTTCGGCGGCGACCACGGGCAGCCGCACCCCGTGACCGGGACCGGGCTGTTCGCCGTCGACGAGGCGACGGCGGAGGCCGCGCGCGGCGTCCTCGGAAAGAGTCGCCGACCTGGGAACGTCTGAGGAACGCCGCGCGTTCACTACGATGGATCGCACGGCCAGCGACCCGGCCCTGCGCGCGCGACGACCCGTCGTCGGGCACCCGGCAGCCGCGACCAGGAGGAGTTCATGACCAACCCCGTCTTCTCGAGCAGCGACGTCTTCGGCGAGCCGCGCCGTACCGGGGCTCGCCAGGGATCCCGCCCCGGCGGCACCACCATCGCGCAGCCGCAGTACGGCGCGTACGGCGCCGGGGCGGCCGGCACCACGGGCGCGCAGGCCACCGACGCCGCGAGCCTCGACGCCATGTACCAGGCGCCGTCCGCCACCACGGCCGACACCAAGCGCCTCACCTACGACGACGTCATCATCAAGACCGGCGGCCTGCTCGCGCTGCTGATCGTGGTGGCGGCCGCGACGTGGAACTTCGCCCCGAACCTCTGGCCGATCGGCATGATCGCGGGCCTGGTGCTGGGGCTGGTGAACGCCTTCAAGAAGAAGCCCAGCCCTGCGCTGATCATCGCCTACACGGTGGCCGAGGGCGTGTTCCTCGGTGGCATCTCGATCGCGTTCGCGTCGATCGCCGTCGGCAGCTCGGGCGCCCCGCTCTCCGGGATCGTGCTGCAGGCCGTCGTGGCGACGCTCGCGACGTTCGCCGCCGCGCTGTTCCTGTTCAAGTCCGGCAAGGTGCGCGTCACGCCGAAGTTCACCCGTTGGCTGCTCATCGCCATGGTGGGCTACCTCGTCTTCTCGCTCGTCAACGTCGTCCTGACCTGGACCGGCGTCCTCGACGGCTGGGGCATGCGCGGCGGCGTGATCGGGATCATCGTCGGGCTCGTCGCGGTCGGCCTGGCCGCCGCGTCGCTCATCGTCGACTTCGACTCGATCAAGCGCGGCGTCGAGCAGGGCGTCCCGGCGCAGTTCGCCTGGACGGCGGCCTTCGGGCTGATCGTCACCCTGGTGTGGCTGTACCTGGAGTTCCTGCGCCTGCTGGCGATCTTCCAGAGCGGCGACTGACGCTCCGGCTCCCCTCCGGTACGCCTCTGCTCGGCAGAGGCCGACGGCCGGTCACCCCTCGGGGTGGCCGGCCGTCGTCGTGCCCGGGGCGCGCCGGACCGCCCACGCGACGAGCAGGAGGCCGACGGCGACAAGGACGCCGTGCCCGACCCTGATCGCCGGGGTGCCGAAGAACTGCGGCAGGTAGAGCAGCAGCCCGGCGGCCAGCGGGACGCCGACCCAGCGCGGCCGACCGCCGGCCCGCCACAGCGCGACGGCCGCGAGCACGCCCGCCGCGGCGACCAGCGCGAGGCCCAGGCCGAAGAGGGTCATCGCGGCAGGCTGCTCGCGGAGCACGTCGACGTCGGCGAGCAGCGCCGAGTCCTGCGTGCGCAGCGCGGCCTGCGCGATCGTGCGGATGCCGAAGATCTCGGCGCCGAAGTAGAGGGAGCAGAGCGCGGCCCCGGCCCAGGCGGTGACGACGGCGGCGGTGGCGGCGCGCGCACCCGGGGCGACGGTGCCCGGGGCCCTGCTCCCGCGCAGCAGCGCCCGCAGGCCGAGGAACGTCGGCGCGAGCAGGCCGAGCCCCGCGATACCGCACAGGTGCGCCAGCACCCACCGGCCGGAGGCGAACGACTCCGCGAGCGCGAGGGTCGGCACGGACTCGTCGGGCCACGGACGGAGCGCGGGGAAGAGCAGCAGGAGCACGCCTGCCGCGACGGCGCCGCCCGCGGTCCAGGCGGCGGTCCGGGGGATGGGCTCCGGGGTTGCCGTCGGGCCTGATATAGGGCCTGCCGTCGGGGCGGGCATCGTCGTGCGGGCGGCGTGGGTCGTGCGGGTCATGGCTGCTCTTTCGGTGCGGGCGGCGACGACGCGTCCGCGAGGGTGGTGACCCCGGCGACGAGCATGTCGACCAGGGCGTCGAAGCTGCGGTCCAGGTCCTCGGGCAGGCGGAAGCCGCCGGAGAGCTCGAGGGCGACGAAGCCGTGCACGCCGGCGCGCACCACGCGGACGGCGTCGATCGTGCGGTCGTCGGGGAGGCCGAAGCCGTGCAGCACCGCCCCGACGAGCGCGACCACGCGGGCCCCGGCGGCGCGGTGCTCGGCGTCCTCGGGGGCGTCGGGGTCGGGGGCGAGCTGGACGGCGGCGTACCGGCCGGGGTGCGCGCGGGCGTAGTCCCGCCACGCGCGGGCGAGGGCGCGCAGGGCGTCGGGACCCGCGCGGCCGACGGTCGCCGCGGCGCTCGCCGTCGTCAGCTCGTCGAGGGCGACCAGCGCGACCTCGCGGCGCAGCGCCGCCAGGGAGCCCACGTGCTTGTACAGGCTGGGGGTGGCGACACCGGCGGACGCGGCGACCTTCGCGAGGGTGAGGTCGGCGAGCCCGGTCGGCCCGCCCGCGTCCACCTGCTCCAGGGCGAGGCGCACCACGGCGTCCCGCGACAGCCCGGCCCTAGGCACGGGCACCCCGCTCGTCGGCGCCGTTCTCCTGAGGGGCAGGGTGGGCGGCGGGCAGGCAGGCGAGGAAGTCGAGCACGGCCGGGGTCACGACCTCCGGCGCCTGGTGCTGGGGGTAGTGACCGACGCCGGGGACCAGGAGCTCCTGGCCGCCGAGCGCGTCCCGCATCCGGGCGAGCTCCGCGCCCGCGTCCTTGTAGTCGGGGTCCAGCTCGCCGACGACGACGAGCGACGGCGCCTGCACCTTCGCCACGAGGGGCTCGATCACGGAGTGGTCGAGCGCGACGGCGAGGTCGCGGAACGAGCGCAGGTGCGCCGCGTCGGCCATGCTGCGCCGGATCTGCGCGACGTGCTCCGCGTGCCGGGGGCCCTTGCGGCCCTTGGCGAACATGGAGGTGTAGAGCGACGCCCACGCCGCCGCGCCCCACGGGCGGACGAACAGCGCGCGGTACAGCAGGCGGTAGGTCCGGGCCTGGGCGGGCGACGCGGTCTCGCGCAGGTGCGGGGCGAGCAGCACCAGCCCGCGCACGAGGTCGGGGCGCTCGGCGGCGGCCCACACGGCGGCCGACCCGCCCATGGAGCTGCCCAGCAGCACGGCGGGGCCGGCGTCGAGGTGCTCGACGAGGGCGACGAGGTCGGTGCCGGTGGCCACGTCGCCGTGGGCGGTGAAGGTGGTGTCGGAGTCGCCGTGGCCACGCAGGTCCGCGACGACCACGCGGTGGCCGGCAGCGACGAGCGCGGGGACGACGTCGTCGTAGGTGGAGCGGAGGTCGCCCATGCCGGGGACGGCGACGACGAGCGGGCCGCTGCCCGCGTCGGTGTACGCGATCCGCCCCTCGGGGCGGGCGAGGTATCGGAGCTCGAGCTTCGCGGTCATGTCCATAGCCATCAAGCTAATGCTATTAGCCACGCTTGGCAAGAGGCTTCTCGAAGAAACTTCCGGGGCGATGTCGATCCGGCGGTTCCCCGTTCGACCTGAGGATGAGAAGGTCGCCACGAGGGTGACCGTGACCACGACAAGGAGCGGGACGATGGCCAAGTACATGCTGATCATGCGGGGGACCGACGAGGGCCAGGCCGCGTACGAGGAGATGGACTTCACCGAGGTCATGGCGGCGATGGGCCGCTACAACGAGTCGATGATGAACGCCGGCGTGCTCGCCGCGGGCGAGGGGCTGTCCGACGCGTCCGAGGGCGCCGTCGTCGACTTCTCCACCGACACGCCCGTCGTCACCGACGGCCCCTACGGCGAGACCAAGGAGCTGTTCAACGGCTTCTGGATCGTCGATGTCGCCTCCAAGGAGGAGGCGATCGAGTGGGCCAAGCGGGCGCCGCTGAGCGGTGCGGGCACGAAGCTCGAGGTGCGTCGCGTCAACGGTCCCGAGGACTTCCCGCAGGACAACGAGTGGGTGCAGAAGGAGCAGGGGTGGCGCGAGGAGCAGGCCCAGCGGGCCCAGTGAGCGCCGTCGAACCGCACGACGAGGGCCGCGCCGACGACGGTGCGGCCCCTCGTCGCGTCGTCGAGGCGGTCTGGCGCATCGAGTCCAGCCGCATCGTCGGCGCGCTCGCCCGGTACACGAACGACTTCGCGCTCGCGGAGGACGTCGCGTCCGAGGCGCTCGCGGAGGCGCTGGTCGCCTGGCCGCGCGACGGCGTCCCGCGCGACCCGGTCGCGTGGCTGCTCGCGACCGGGCGGCGTCGCGCGATCGACGCGTTCCGGCGTCGCTCCGGGCGCGACGAGCGGTACGCGGCGCTGGCCCGCGACCTCGGCGAGGGCGGCGCCGTCACGGGCGGGCCGGGCGTCGTCGTCGAACCGGCCGACGACCTGCTGTGGGACCCGGACAAGATCGAGGACGACCGCCTCGCGCTGCTGTTCGTGGCCTGCCACCCCGTGCTGTCCAAGGAGGCGCGGGTCGCGCTGACCCTGCGCGTGGTGGCCGGGCTGAGCAGCGAGGAGATCGCGCGGGCGTTCCTCGTGCCCGTGCCCACGGTGCAGGCGCGCATCACCCGCGCGAAGAAGACGCTGACGGCGGCGCGGGTGCCGTTCGAGGTGCCGGCCGCCGAGGACCGCGCGGAACGGCTCGGCTCGGTGCTGAACGTCGTCTACCTCATCTTCTCGGAGGGGTCGACGGCGTCGGGCGGCGACGACTGGATGCGGCCCGACCTGGCGTACGAGGCCGTCCGCCTCGCCCGTGTCCTGACGCGCCTCGCGCCCGAGCCGGAGACGTTCGGGCTGCTCGCGCTGCTGGAGCTCACCGCGGCGCGGTTCCCCGCGCGCACCGGGCCGGACGGCGAGCCGGTGCTGCTGGAGGACCAGGACCGGCGCCGCTGGGACCGGTCCGCAGTCCGGCGGGGACGCGACGCGCTCGCCCGGGCGGTCGCCGTCGGGCGCGGGCTGGGGCCGTACGGGCTGCAGGCCGCCATCGCGGAGCAGCACGACGTCGCGCCCTCCGTCCCCGAGACCGACTGGGACCGCATCGTCGTGCTCTACGAGGCGCTGCACCGCGTGGCGCCGTCGCCCGTCGTCGAGCTCAACCGCGCCGTCGCGGTCGCGATGGCGGCGGGCCCGGCCGCCGGGCTCGCCGTCGTGGACGACCTCGTCGCGCGCGAGGTGCTGTCCGGGTCGTACCTGCTGCCGTCCGTGCGCGGCGAGCTGCTGGCCCGGCTGGGGCGGACCGAGGAGGCACGGGGCGAGCTGGAGCTCGCCGCCCGGCTGTGCGGCAACGCCCGCGAGCGCGGCGTGCTGGAGGCGAAGGCCGCCGCCCTCTGACCCGCGACCTGTCAGAGCCACGCGCAGGGTCTGATGGTCGTGGCCCTGACAAGTCTCTGGTCCGCCGAGTTGTCAGGGCCACGCTCATGGATTCGTGATCCTGGTCCTGGCAGGTCGGCGGGGGAGGGTCGCGACGGCGACGCCGGCCAGGGCCAGCACGCCGCCGAGCAGGACGACGGCAGCAGGCACCTCGTCGAGCAGGGCCCAGGACATCAGCACGACGAGCGGCGGGACGGCGTACGTCGACGCCGCCGCACGACCGGCGCTGACACGGGCCAGGGCGTACCCCCAGGTGGTGAACGCGATCGCGGTCGGGAACACCCCCAGGTAGACGACGCCGAGCAGGGACGACGACGGCGCGACGGACGCCTGCGAGATCAGCGCGGGCAGGAACGGCAGCGCCGCGACGGTGCCGGCGAGGCAGCCGAGCCAGGTCATGGTGAGCGCGTCGGCGTGGGGGAGCAGGCGCTTCTGCAGCGTGGCGGCACCGGCGTACAGCACGGCGGAGGCGAGGCCGAGCGCCACGCCGGCGACGTCGAACCGGCCCGTCGTCGTCGCGACGGCGATGACGACGACGCCCGTGAACGCCACGGCGATGCCCGCGAGCAGGCGGCGTGGGAAGCCCTCGCGCAGCAGGACGCCGGCGAGGACGGCGACGAGCATCGGCGCGATGTTGACCAGCAGCGCGGTGGTGCCGGCGTCGAGGTGCTGCTCCGCGGCGTTGAGGGTGAGGTTGTACGCGCCGAACCAGGCCACGCCCCAGGCGAGCACGAGCAGCAGCACCCGGCCGCGCGGGAGGCGCACGGGGGTGCGGCGGCGGACGCGGGCGACGAGCAGGATCACGGTCAGCGCCACGGAGCCGACGGCGACGCGGCCGAGGGTGAGCGCCCCGGCGTCGAGGTCGTGCCCGACGGCGCGCACGCCGACGAACGCCGAGGCCCACAGCACGACGGTGACGGCCATGGCGGCCGCGGTGAGGGCGCCGGCGCGGCCGGCGGTGTTCCCCGGCGTGGCGCTCGGTGCGGGCGGCGCGGTGCGCGCGGTGGTCTCGGCCATGGGAACGATCGTCGCCGACGTATCCCGTGAGCACCAGTTCATATATCTACCGAATGCTTCAGTGTCGCTGTATCGTCGCGAGCATGCTCGACGTCCACCGGCTCCGCGTCTTCCGCTCCGTCGTCGCCAGCGGCTCGGTCGCGGCGGCGGCCGCCAACCTCGGGTACACGCCGTCCGCCGTGAGCCAGCACGTCGCCGCGCTCCAGCGCGAGACCGGGCTGCAGCTGCTCGCCCGGCACGGCCGCGGCGTGCGCCCCACCGCGGCGGGCCAGGCGCTCGCCGCGCAGGCCGACGGGCTGCTCGCCCGCCTCGGGGAGGTGGAGACGTTCGTCGCCGACCTGCGCTCCGGGCGCTCGGGCAGCCTGTCCGTCGCCTACTTCGCCTCCGTCGGGGCGGCGTGGCTGCCGGCCGTCGTCAGCGCGCTCAGCACCGGGTTCCCCGGCGTGCGGCTCGACCTCGAGCTCACCGAGGAGATCCCCACCGACCCGTCGAAGCGCGCCGACCTGCAGCTCGCCGTCGCGCAGCCCGATTTCCGGCCTGCCGCCGGCACGACCGCCCACCACCTGCTCGACGACCCGTACGTCGCCGTCGTCCGCCAGGACCACCCGCTGGCCGGGCGGGACGAGATCGAGCTCGCGGAGCTGGTCGGCGACCGGTGGATCGACAACGACTTCGCGCGCGGCTGGTGCCGCCGCAACCTGCTCGAGGCGTGCCGCGCCGCCGGGTTCAGCCCGGCGTTCGCGGTGGAGGCCCACGACTACCCGACCGCCCTCGCGTTCGTCGCCGCCGGCATCGGCATCACCGTGCTGCCCGCGCTCGGCTCCGCGCGCCCCGCGGCCGGGACGGTGGCCGTGCCCGTGGTGCGGCCCGTGCCGGTGCGGTCCATCTACGCCCTGGTGCAGGACGCCGTCGCCGACACCCCGCCGGTGCTGGCCGCGCTCGCGGCGCTGCGCGACGTCGCCGGGTGCCCGGTGCCGTCCGCCGCGTAGGCTGGACGGCGCAGCCCCGCCGGGCATCGCCTGGCCTCTGCACCCCGACTCTGCACGACGACGAAGACGAGGTACCCCTGTGACCACGCTCCCCACCGCCACCGGCGGCTTCGGCGACAAGCCCCAGATCACGTTCCCCGAGGGCGACGCCCCCGCCGGCCTGCAGGTGCAGGTGCTCGAGGAGGGCACCGGCCCGGTGGTCGACGCCGGCCGCACCATCGTCGTGAACTACCTGGGCCAGACCTGGGGCGGCGGGGTGTTCGACAACTCCTACGACCGGGGCCAGACCATCGACTTCCCGATCGGCGTCGGCGCCGTCATCGGCGGCTGGGACAAGGGCCTGGTCGGCCGCAACGTGGGCGACCGCGTGCTGCTGTCCATCCCGTCCGAGCACGGCTACGGCCAGCGCGGCGTGCCGCAGGCCGGCATCCCCGGCGGCGCGACGCTCGTCTTCGTCGTCGACGTCGTCGGCGTGCGCTGACCTCTTTCGATCGCGAGGTAGTGCGGAAGCTGCCGAGGTCGTACGAGCCGCGTCTCGTACGACCTCGGCAGCTTCTGCACTGCCTCGGCAACTTCCGGACGACCTCGCGTGCGGGTCAGCGGCGGCGGGACCGCGTGACCGTGAACTTCGGGTTCTGCGCGACGTGCACGGTGGGCCCGGCGGCGCGGGTCAGCGCCTCCCGGTAGTGCAGCGCCGTGTTGAAGACGCACCACAGCTCGCCGCCCTGGCGCAGCGCCCGCCCGGCCGCGCGGAACATGCGGTGGGCGGCGTCGGTGCGCACGGCCGTGCGGTCGTGGAACGGCGGGTTGAGCAGGATCAGGTCGGCGCTCGCGGGCTCCAGGTCCTCGCCCGCGTCCCCGCGCAGCGCGACGACGCGCCCGCCGACGCCGTTCGCCTCCGCCGTCGCCTGCGTGGACGCCACGGCCGCGGCGGAGCGGTCCGTCCCCACCACGCGGGCGTCCGGGTACCGGAGCGCGAGGACCGTGGCGAGCAGGCCGCTGCCGCTGCCCAGGTCGACGGCGTCGTGCACGCGGTCTGCTCCCGGCCACTTCTCCGCCGTCGTGAGCAGGAAGCGGGTGCCGAGGTCGAGCGTCGTGCCCGCGAACACCCCGCCGTGCGCGGCGACGGTGACGTCCGCCGGCGACGTCCCGCCCGACGGTGCCGCGGCCGCCAGCAGCTCCCGGTCGCGCAGCACGGCGCGCGCAGGGAAGGTGGGGGCGGCGTCGCGCGCCTCCGGCCGGACCCCGGTCGCGACCAGCGCGCGCGACTTCTGACGAGCGAGGGTGGCGCGCACGTCGGTGAACGACGCGGCCAGCACCTCGTTCATCGAGCGCGTCATGTGCTTGACCCGCCCGCCGGCCAGCACGACGACGTCGTCCGCGGCGTACCTGGCGACCGCCTCGGCGATCTCCGTGAGCTCGCCGAGGGACGGCGGGAGCTGGAGCAGCACGAGCCGAGCGCCGGCGAGCAGGTGCGACGTCTCGGTGTACAGGTCCGCGCGGACGAGGTGCACCTCGCGTCGCCCACCCCGAACGAGGTCAGCGAGGTCTGCGGAGAGGTGGTGGTCGAGCGCTGCCTCGGCGGTCACCGCGTCGGTGAAGGACCGCACCCGGGACGGTCCGAGCGTCAGTGCGCCCAGCGTGAGCGCGCCGAACCGGTCGCCGATGACGACGACGTCGTCCGGACCGGCGTCGGCCAGGAGGGGAGCGGCCTCGTCGAGCAGCAGCCGGTCGGTGGCATCGACGGCGACGGGCCCGTCGGCGCGTGAGCCGTCCTCGGGCCACGGGGCGAGCGCGCCGAGGACGGCGGCCAGCCGCGCGGCGGGGTCGAGGCTCTCGAAGGGCTCGGTGGGGGCGGGGGAGTCGGGCTCGGAGGCGTGGTGCACCCGACCAGTCTCCCTGACGGGGACGCCGGTGCCCGACCGGGCGCCCTACCCTGGCGCCATGAGTGAAGCCCCCGCCGCGCCGGAGCCGACGTCGACCGCGCGCGTGTCGATCACCTACTGCACGCAGTGCCGGTGGCTGATGCGCGCGGCGTGGGTGGCGCAGGAGCTGCTGCAGACGTTCCGCACGCGGCTCTCCGAGGTCGCGCTGGTCCCGGGGACGGGCGGCGTCTTCCGGGTGGAGCTCGACCCGGGCGACGGCCGGGACGCCGTGCTGCTGTGGGACCGCGCCGCCGAGGGCGGGTTCCCGGAGATCCCGCCGCTCAAGACGGCGATCCGCGACGCCGTCGCGCCGGACCTCTCGCTCGGGCACACGGACCGGGTGCAGCCGCGGGGTTGAGCCGATCTGTTCGGCAGCTCGTCGATCTCCTCGGCACGTTCGGCTGCCGAAGAGATCGATCCGCTGCCGAACTGATCGGGAGTGGCGCTCAGCGGGACCGGCGGGCGGACTTCTCCGCCTTGCGCGCGGCCTCGGCCGCGACGCGGTCCTCCTCCTCGCGCACCTTGGCCGCCGTCGCGCGCTCGTCGACCAGCCACTGGGGCGGGTCCTGGCGCAGCTCGTCGATCTGCTCGGTGGTCAGCGGCTCGGTGACGCCGCCGCGCGCGAGGCCGGCGATGGAGATGCCGAGCCGGCCGGCGACGACGGGACGCGGGTGGGGCCCGAGGCGGCGCAGCTCCTCGAGCCACTGCGGCGGATTCGTCTCGAGCTGCTCGAGCTCGGCGCGCGTGATGCCGTGCTCCTGGAACTCGGGCGGGGTCGCGGGCAGGTACACCCCGAGCTTCTTCGCCGCGTTCGTCGGCTTGAGGACCTGCTGGGAGAAGGGGGTTCCGGCCATGGGCACCAGGGTAGTCGCGGCGGGCGGCGCGGCACGCCCACGTAGCCTGGTGCCGTGACCGACCAGCCGGGCGAGGCCCTCGACGACACGGTGGACGACGAGCCGGACGACGCCGTCGAGAGCGAGGACGCCCTCGTCGAGGCGGCCGACGACGGACGTCCCACCTTCCGGCTCGGGTACGTGCCCGGCGCGACGCCGGGCCGCTGGGCGCGCACGTGGCGCGACCGGCTCCCGGGCGTCCGGCTCGCCCTGGTCCAGGTCGACGCCGCCGACGCGCCCGCCGCGCTGGTCGAGCGGCAGGTGGACGCGGCGCTCCTGCGCCTCCCGGTCGACGGCGACGTCCTGCACGCCATCCCGCTGTACACGGAGCTGCCCGTGGTCGCCGTCTCGCGCGACCACCTGCTCGCGGCGACGACGGAGGACGAGGTCGTCGCCGCCGACGACGTCGCGGACGACGTCGTGTGGCTGCCCGCGGACGACGTCCTCTACCCGGCGGGAGAGCCCGTTCCCGGCCGGGCGCCGGAGGCGTACGACGACGGCGCGGGCGGCCTCGTGGAGCCCGAGCGGCCCGCGACGGCGGCCGACGCGATCGCCCTGGTCGCGACCGGGGTCGGGGTCACGGTCGTGCCCATGTCGCTGGCGCGGCTGCACCACCGCAAGGACGTCACCTACCGGGTGCTCGACGGCGGGCCCGGCGCGCCCGTCGGCCTGGGGTGGCTCGTGGACGGGCTGCCCGACGACGTGCGCGAGCTGGTGGAGGAGATGATCGGCATCGTGCGCGGCCGCACCGCCAACAGCTCCCGGGGCCGTGCCGCGGCCGGGCGGTCGGACGCGAAGACCGCGGAGGTCACGAAGCCGGCGAGGGCGCAGGGCCAGCGCGGCGGGGGCGCTGCCCAGGGGCGTGGCTCCGGCCAGCGCGGCGCGGCACGGCGCGGCGGGGGCGCGCGGCCGTCGCCGCCGCGCAAGGGCCGGCGGCGCGGCAGCCGCTGAGCGAGCCGGCCACCGCGCCCGGTGGGCGGTCGCTCAGCGCCCGGCTCAGCCGGCTGTGCTTCCGGAGGCCGCCGCCAGGGCGCGCACGGTGTCCACCGTGTCCGCCTCGGCGGCGGACTTGTCGTCGCGGTAGCGCACCACCCGCGCGAACCGCAGCGCCATGCCGCCGGGGTAGCGGGTGGAGCGCTGCACGCCGTCGAAGGCGATCTCGACCACCTGCTCGGGACGCACCTGCACGACGTACGACGACCCGTCGGCGGGCGACGTCGCCAGCTCGGTGAACCGCTCGGTCTGCCAGGCGAGCATCTGGTCGGTCATGCCCTTGAAGGTCTTCCGGGTTACAAGTGCAGGAACGACGTGTCGGTGCGGTAGCGCACGACTCGTGCGGAGCGCAGGACCACGCCTCCCGTGTAGCGACTCGATCGCTGGACGGGCGCCGATGGCGACCTCGACAACCTGCTCAGGACGCACGTAGACCGCGTGGCCCTCGCAGTGCGTCTCAAGTTCGAGCAAGCGTTCCGTCTGCCAGGCGAGCATCTCGCCGGTCATCCCCTTGAAAGTCTTCCCGGCCATCAGCCAGCCGCTTCGTTCAGGATCTTGTGACGTCATCCAAGGTCCCCAGTCACCAACGCGACCATCTGTGCCAGGCTCTGCCCGTGGACTCCAGTCGCGAGATGTTTCGCATCCTCCCGTTCCCGTTCAGGGACGACAGGTTTCCTCCATCGCTCGGCGCTGTGGTGCAGACGACGGTCTTGGACGGCGTCGAACCCGCGCGCGAGGTGGTTCATTTCTCGGACGGGGCGTGGGCGATCGGTGACGGGCGCAACGACCCGAACGTGCCAGGCGCGTCAATCGCGACTCATATCGCTCATGCGATCGAGCGGAACAGTTCGATCGCCACACTCGCGACGATGCCCCCAGGATTCATCGCAAAGAGGTCCGGGCCTGGAGGCAGGTGGACGCTTACGCTGCTCGACGAGTCTGACTGACGGTCGGCTTGGTCTCGCGTGGCGGTCCCGTCTCAGGACGGGAGATAGGAGCGCAGCGTGTCGATGGTGTCGGCCTCGGTCGCGGGCTTGTCGTCGCGGTAGCGGACCACCCGCGCGAACCGGAGGGCGACACCTCCGGCATACCTGCTCGACCGCTGCACGCCGTCGAAGGCGACCTCGACCACCTGCTCCGGGCGAACGTGGACCACGTGGCCCTCGCGATGCGTCTCAAGTTCGAGGAAGCGTTCCGTCTGCCAGACGAGCATCTCGTCGGTCATCCCCTTGAAGGTTTTTCCGACCATCGCCCAGCCGCTTCGGTCAACATCCTTCGAGGTCTTGCCGAGCATGACGAAGCCGCCGGCGCCGGGGTCGCGCGCGCCGAGGTGGATGTTGGACAGCCAGCCCTGGCGGCGGCCGGAGCCCCACTCCACGGCGAGCACCACGAGGTCGAGCGTGTGCCGGGGCTTGACCTTGACCCAGCCGGCGCCGCGGCGGCCGGCGGCGTAGGGCGCGTCCAGGGCCTTGAGCACCAGCCCCTCCTGACCGGCGGCGACGGTGTCGGCGAAGAACCTTTCGACCTCCCCGACGTCGGCGGAGACCAGTCGCGGCACCACGACCTCGGGCGGGAGCACGCGGTCCAGGACCTCGAGGCGCTCGGCCGCGGGCGCGTCGATGAGGTCGGTGCCGTCGTGGTGCAGCACGTCGAAGAACCGCACGCTGAGCGGCACGGTGGCGCTGCCCGCCTCGGCGTCGTGGCTGCCCGTGCGGGCGGCGGTCTCCTGGAAGGGGCGCGGGCGGCCGGCGTCGTCGAGGGCGATCGCCTCGCCGTCGAGCACCACCGTGCGCAGGTCGAGGGAGCGTGCGACGGCGACCACCTCGGGCAGCCGCTCCGTGACGTCGTCGAGCGAGCGCGTGAAGACGACGACGTCGTCGCCGCGGCGGTGCACCTGCACGCGGATGCCGTCGAGCTTGGTGTCGGCGGCGACGGCGCCGCCCTCGAACCGCTCCAGGGCGGCGGCGACGTCGGGGGCCGACGCCGCGAGCATGGGCCGCACGGGCCGGCCGGGCTCGAGCCGGAACGCCTCCAGGGCGGGCGCGCCGCCGTCGAGCGCGGCCCGGGCGATGGGCCCGGTGAGGGCGCTGAACATCGCCGCCCGGCGCACCACCGGCAGCGGGACGTCGGCCGCGGCGGCGATCGCGTCGAGCAGCAGCGAGTCGAGCGCTCCCTGGCGCAGCTCGCCCAGCACGAGGCGGCGCACGAAGTCCTGCTCGTCGGCCGTGGCGCGCCCGAACAGCTCGTCGACGGCGGACCGGCGGGCGGCCTGCGAGCCGGCGCCCGCGAGCTGCTCGAGGCGGCCGAGCGCGCCGTCGACGTCGGCGGGCGTGAGGGACGGCTCGGCCGCGGGGTCGGGGAGGCTGCCCAGCGTGCGCCACCCCAGGCCGGTGCGGCGCTGCCGCGGCCTGCCCGACAGGAACGCCGCGACGACCTCCACCTCGTCGCCCGGCTCCGCGGCGCGCAGCGACTCCGCGAGCAGCTCCCGCTTGCGCAGCCGCGAGCGCGTCGCGGCGACGGCGGCGTGCGTGGTGACCAGCTCGGAGAGCAGCACCCGACGATCGTCGCACCCGCCTCCGACGCTGTCGCGGCGCCGTCGGACCCCCGGCCTGCTGCGGTGGGCAGAACCGCGTGCGTCCGGACGGTCGCCCTGGGAGCGTGGCGGCATGGGAGCGACGAGTGGGCTGGGCACCGTCGCGGTGCTCTCGGACGTGCACGGCGTGCTGCCCGTCCTGGAGGCGGTCCTCGACGAGCCGGACGTGCGCGCGGCCGACGCCGTCGTCGTCACCGGCGACCACGCCGCGGGACCGCAGCCGCTGGCGGTGCTCGACCGGCTGCGGGCGCTCGGCCGCCGGGCGGTGCTCGTGCGCGGCAACGCGGACCGCGAGCTCGTCGCGCACGCCCGGGACGGCTCGGGCCCCGTGCCCGACCCCGTCGCCCCCTGGGCGGCGGCGCAGCTGCGCCCCGCCGACGTCGCGCTGCTGGCCGGGCTGCCGCACCCCGTGGAGCTGCGCGTGCGCGGGTTCGGGCGGGTGGTGGCCTGCCACGGGACGCCGCGCGACGACGAGGAGGTCGTGCTCGTCGACTCCTCGCTCGAGCGATGGGCCGAGGTGCTGGGCGGGCTGGACGACGACGTCACGACGGTGCTGTGCGGGCACACGCACATGCCGTTCGTGCGGCTGGTGGACCGGCGCCTCGTCGTGAACCCGGGCAGCGTCGGGATGCCGTACGGCCGCGCCGGCGGGTCATGGGCGCTGCTGCGCGGCGGCCAGGTCGAGCTGCGACACACGGCCGTCGACGTGGACGCCGCCGTGGCGGCGCTGGTGGCGGGATCGTCATACCCGAACGTCCAGGAGTGGGCCGACGAGTACCTGCGGTCGGCGGCGAGCGACGCGGACGCGCTGCGCGTCTTCGGCCCGCGGGACGGGCGCGACGCCCGCCCCGCGGGTGGCGACGAGGTGGGTCAGAGCTCCTCGTAGACCGCCGGGTCCTGGTCGGCGGTGCGCCCGTCGGGGCGGCCGAGACCGGTGATGCGGGCCATCTCGTCGTCGGTGAGCTCGAACGAGAACAGGTCGAGGTTGTCGGCCTGCCGCTCCGGGCTGGACGCCTTGGGGATGGGCACGACGCCGAGCTGCACGTGCCAGCGCAGGATGGCGCGCACGGGCGAGACGCCGTGGGCCGCCGCGACCTCCGCGATCACCGGGTCCCCGAGCATGTCGCTCGCCCGGCCCAGGGGGCTCCACGCCTCGGTGACGATGCCGCGCTCGGCGTCGGCGGCACGCTGGGCGGCCTGCGGGAAGTACGGGTGCAGCTCGACCTGGTTCACGACCGGGGTCACGCCGGTGGCCTCGATGACGGCGTCGAGGTGCTCGGGCAGGAAGTTCGAGACCCCGACGTGCCGGATCAGGCCGCGCTCGCGGCAGTCGACCAGCGCCTGGTACGCCTCGACGTACTTCCCGATGCGCGGGTTGGGCCAGTGGACGAGGTACAGGTCGAGGTGGTCGAGCCCGCTGCGGTACACCGACTCCTCGACGGTGGCGACGGCGTCGTCGTAGGCCTGGCGGCGGCCGGGCAGCTTCGACGTGATCAGCAGCTGCTCGCGCGGCACCGAGGAGGCCCGTACGGCGCGGCCGACGGTGCCCTCGTTCTCGTAGCTGAACGCCGAGTCGATCAGCCGGTAGCCGGCGTCGATGGCGCGGGCGATCGCGTCGGCGCCGCCGTGGCCCTTGAGCTTGTACGTGCCGAAGCCGACGGCGGGGATCGCGGTGCCGTCGGCGGCGTTACGGGTGGGGACGTCGGGCGTGGTGCTCTGCTCGCTCATGCCCCCATTCCACACCCGCGGCCACATCGGCCGTCCAGCGGCTCGACGACTTCGCCTGGCACGCGCACGGCCCGCCCCCGGAGCGGGGACGGGCCGTGCGCGGTGCGTGCGTCAGGCGGCGTCGGGGTAGGGGACGCCCGTCGTCGCGTGGCAGCGGTAGCCGTGCGGGTTCTTGTCGAGGTACTCCTGGTGGTAGTCCTCGGCGTAGTAGAACGGGCCGGCCTCGACGGCCGGTCGCAGCTCGGTGGTGATCGGGTCGTAGCCCTTCGCCGCGAGCACCTCGGAGTACCGCTCCGCCGTCTCGCGCACCGCCTGCTCCTGCTCCGGCGTGGTCCAGTAGACCGCCGAGCGATACTGCGTGCCGACGTCGTTGCCCTGCCGGAAGCCCTGGGTCGGGTCGTGCCGCTCCCAGAAGATCTTGAGCAGCTCGGCCTCGGAGACCTTCGCCGGGTCGTAGGCCACCAGGGTGGTCTCGGTGTGCCCGGTGCGCGCCGTGCACACCTCCTCGTACGTCGGGTTCGGCGTCGTGCCGCCCATGTACCCGACGGCCGTGCTCACCACGCCGGGCACCTGCCAGTAGATCTCCTCGGCGCCCCAGAAACAGCCCATCGCCAGGTACAGCACCCGCGTGCCCTCGGGCCACGGGCCCGTGAGCGACGTGCCGAGCACCGTGTGCGGGCGGGCGGCGGGCAGGACGGGAGACTCGCGCCCGGGAAGCGCGTCCTCCGGCGCCACCATGGTGGTCTTGCCGGAGCGGCCGAGCAGCTGGTCGAAGATCGAGTTCATCGGGTTACCTCCTTGAGAGGGACGCGGTGGTCCCGTAGTGCGCAACGACATCGCCCGCCGGGGTGTTCCATGCTCGAGTGCGAGCCGGGCGCTACGGTCCCGTCATGGCCGACGACCGCCCCGACCTGCCCGACCAGCTCCTCCTGCCCGACCCGGCGGCGTGGCGGGCCTGGCTCGACGAGCACGAGGACACCACTCCCGACGGCGCGTGGCTGGTGCTCGCGAAGAAGGGGCGCCCGTCGCCGACGACGCTCACGCACGCGTCGGCGCTGGAGGAGGCGTTGTGCAGCGGGTGGATCGACGCGCAGATGCGGAGCCTGGGCGCCGACACGATGCTGCAGCGGTTCTGCCCGCGCCGGACGCGCAGCCGCTGGTCGGTGCGCAACCAGGAGATCGTGGCCCGCCTGACCGACGAGGGCCGGATGCGGCCCCGCGGGCAGGCGGAGATCGACGCGGCGAAGGCGGACGGGCGCTGGGAGGCCGCGTACCACGGCTCCGCGCGCGCCGAGGTGCCGGACGACCTCGCCGCGGCGATCGCGGCCAGCCCCGCGGCGTCGGCGATGTTCGAGGTCCTCACGGCGCAGAACCGGTACGCGATCCTGCACCGCCTGGGGGCCCTCAAGACGGCGGAGGCGCGCGAGCGCAACGTGGCGAAGTACGTCGCGATGCTGGAGCGCGGCGAGACCGTCCACCCGCAGCGGCGGCGTCCCGCCGCAGGGTGACGGGGCCGCCAGGAGGTCCCCGTCGGCGTCCGACCTGTGGACGCGCCGTGAAGATCCCGGTCGACGGCCGGCCGCCGCGCCGGCGCGCGGGCGTGGCCCCCGCGCGTCGAGACCCCGGGCCGCCTAGGGTTTCCGCGTGAGCTCGGAACGTACCTCCCCCTCCGGCGCGGACAGCGTCCCGCTGAGCGTGCGCGCGGCGGCCTCCTGGTCGTGGCGCGTCCTGCTGATCGCCGCCGCCGTCGCCGCCTTCCTGTGGCTGCTGGCGGCGCTCAAGACCATCGTCGTGCCGGTCGCCATCGCCCTGCTGCTGACGATCCTGCTGGCGCCCGTGCGCCGGACGCTGCAGCGGTGGCACCTCAGCAAGGGCCTGGCGACGGCCGTGTCGATCGTCGGGCTGATCGTGCTGGTGGGCGGCCTGGTGACGCTCGCCGGCACGTCCATCGTCAGCGGCTTCCAGGATCTCGCCGACCAGGCCGTCGAGGGCTTCCGCCAGTTCACGACCTGGCTCGCCGAGGGCCCGCTGAAGCTCGACTCCGACCAGCTGTCCCAGTACGGCCAGCAGCTCCAGAGCTCGCTGGTGGAGAGCTCCGGCCTCGTCTCGGGCGCGCTGGGCGCCGCGACCACCGTGGGGCACGTCTTCGTCGGCGCGCTCATCGCCCTGTTCTGCACGATCTTCTTCCTGCTCGACGGCCGCACCATCTGGACGTGGCTCGTCAACCTGCTGCCCGTGCGGGCCCGGGAGAACGTGCACCAGGCGGGCCGTCGGGGACTCGTCACGCTGTCGGCCTACGTGCGCACCCAGATCCTGGTCGCGTTCGTCGACGCCGTCGGCATCGGGATCGGGTCGGCGTTCTTCGTCCCCGCGCTCGCGCTGCCGATCGGCATCCTCGTCTTCGTCGGCTCGTTCGTGCCGATCATCGGTGCGATCGTCACCGGTGCGATCGCCACCGCCGTCGTGCTGGTGGCGAACGGCTGGGTCGCGGCCCTCATCATGCTCGGCATCGTGCTGCTGGTGCAGCAGGCCGAGAGCCACATCCTGCAGCCGTTCCTCATGGGCCACGCGGTGTCCCTGCACCCGGTGGCGGTGGTGCTCGTGGTCGCGGCGGGCAGCCTCGCCGCGGGGATCGTGGGGGCCCTGTTCGCGGTGCCGCTCGCGGCCGTGCTGAACACGATCCTGCTGTACCTGCACGGGCACGACAAGTTCCCCGAGCTCGGCACCGAGGACCACGTGCCGCTGCTGCGCCGGCGATCCCAGCTGCCCGGTACCCTGCTCTGGTCGGGACGGGCGTCGCAGGACACGGCGACGGCGGGCGGTACCTCGGACGGCAGCACGACCGACGCCCCTGCCCCGCCCGACGCGGGCCCGGCAGGAGAGAACAGGTAAGTGGCAGCACACCCCCCGATCGACCGCGTCACCCTCGAGGACGTCCGCACCGCCGCGGCCCTCCTGGACGGCGTCATCACCCGCACCCCGGTGCAGGCCTTCCGCGCGATGTCCGAGGTGGCGGGCGCGCCCGTCGTCCTCAAGTGCGAGAACCTGCAGCGCGCCGGGTCGTTCAAGATCCGCGGCGCCTACACGCGCCTGAGCCGGATGTCCGACGAGGAGAAGGCGCGCGGCGTCGTCGCCGCCAGCGCGGGCAACCACGCGCAGGGCGTGGCCCTCGCGGCCCAGATGCTCGGCATCCACGCCATCGTCTACATGCCCGTGGACGCCTCGGTGCCGAAGCTGCGGGCCACCCGCGGCTACGGGGCCGAGGTGCGGCAGGTCGGCGAGAGCGTGGACGAGGCGCTCGTCGCCGCCCGCGCGGAGGCAGCGCGCTCCGGGCGCACGCTCATCCACCCGTTCGACCACCTCGACGTCGTCACCGGTCAGGGCACGGTCGCGCTCGAGATCCTCGAGCAGGTGCCCGACGTCGGCACGGTCGTCGTGCCGCTCGGCGGCGGCGGGCTGGTCGCGGGCATCGCGACCGTCCTCGCCGAGGCCGCACCGCACGTCAAGGTCGTGGGGGTGCAGGCCGAGACGGCCGCCGCGTACCCGCAGTCGCTCGTGGCCGGGCGACCGGTTCCGCGCGCGCTCGGCGCGACGATGGCCGACGGCATCGCCATCGGCACCCCCGGCGACGTGCCGTTCGAGGTGCTGGCGCGCCTCGGTGTGGAGGTGCGCACCGTCTCCGAGGAGGAGATGTCGCGCGCCCTGCTGCTCGTGGCGGAGCGGGGCAAGCTCATCGTGGAGCCGTCGGGCGCCGCCGGGGTCGCGGCGGTGCTGGCCGCCGAGCCCGGCTCGCTGCCGGGCACGATCGTCCCCGTCCTCACGGGCGGCAACATCGACCCCTTGCTGCTGCTGCGGGTGGTGCAGCACGGCCTCGTCGCCGCCGGCCGGTACCTGCAGCTGCGCGTGTGCATCGACGACAAGCCGGGCTCGCTCGCCGAGCTGCTCGACGTCGTCGCGCACGCCGGCGCGAGCATCGTGCAGGTGGAGCACACCCGCACCGACACCTCGCTCACCGTGGCGCAGGTGCTCGTGAACCTCCAGCTCGAGACCAAGGGGCAGGAGCACTGCGAGGCCGTCGTCGAGCGCCTGCGCGCCGCGGGGTTCGCGGTCGCGTGACCCGACCTGCGCCGCCCCGGCCGCGCCCGGGTCAGCGGAGCGCGCGCCGGTAGTCGCCGGGCGCGTACCCGCAGATCTGGCGGAAGGTGTCGTAGAAGCTGCTCTGCGACGTGAACCCGGCCGCGTGCCCGACCTCCACCGTGGTGGCGCCCGTCGTGATGAGCAGGCGCTGCGCCTCCGCCACCCGGCACCTGGCGATGTAGGTGCCGAGGGTGGTGCCCACCACCCGCTTGAACAGCGTCATCGCGTGGCTGGGGCTGAGGTGCACGGCGCGCGCGACGTCCGACGGCGAGATGGGGGAGCGGTAGTGCTCCGCCACGAACTGCGCCATCGCGGTGGCACGCGCGGCCGCGCCGGACGGCCCGGCCGCGCCCGCCGCGTCGCCCGCCGGGCCCGGTGTCCCCGCGGCCTCCGCGGCCGCGAGCGTCCGGCGCACGAATGCCTGCACCTCCAGCATGACGACGACGTGGTCGCCGCCCGCCAGGACGTCGCGGTGCCATGTCGCCAAGAGCGCGTCGACGTCGCGGGCGAGCGCGGCGGCGGGCACGACGACGGGGCGCGCCCGCAGCAGCACCGCGATCTGCTCGGCCGGCAGGGCCCAGCCGAGCACCTCGGTGAGCGGCACGTGCACCCACGACACGGCGGACTCCACCGCGTCGGGCTCGACCAGCTGGTGCGGCGTGCCGCCCCAGAAGAGCGCCACCTCGCCCGCCTCGACCCGCAGCGTCGACCCGCCGAACAGGTACTCCAGGCGACCCGTGTGCACGAGGTTGAGCTCGAGGTCGTCGTGCCGGTGCGGGTGCTCCATCACCGGGGGTGCGCCGCGGCGCACCCACAGGGCGGCCTCCTCCAGGCGGACGTCGTCGACCGTCAGCGTCATGCCGGGAGCCTAGGGCGATCGAAGGATCCCGGAAAGCGGGGCGATCGATCCGGAGGATCGACCGCCATCCTCGGGCCTAGCGTCGCTGCATGGCTCATTCCCCGAAGATCACCATCATCGGCGCCGGCGGCTTCGTGTTCCCGTTCCGGCTCATCGGTGACCTGCTCAGCTTCCCTGCCCTGCGCGACGCCACGCTCTGCCTCATGGACCTCGACGCCGACCGCCTGGACCGGGTGGCGGGCGCGGCCCGCGAGCTCGTGGACCACCACGGGCTGCCCACCGTCGTCGAGCAGACCACGGACCGGCGGGCGGCCCTCGACGGTGCCGACTTCGTCATCATCACGTTCCAGGTGGGCGGCGTGGAGTCCTACCGGCACGATGTCGAGATCCCGCGCCGCTACGGCGTCGACCAGACCGTGGGCGACACGGTCGGCCCCGGCGGGGTGTTCCGCTTCCTGCGCTCGGTCCGCGCGTACCAGGACATCGCGGACGACGCGCTGGAGGTCTGCCCCGACGCGCAGTTCATCAACTACGCCAACCCGATGGCGATGGCCACCGCCTACCTCAACGCCCTCGGGCTGCGCACGGTGGGCCTGTGCCACAGCGTGCAGGGCACGACGCGCATGCTCGCCCGCACCCTCGACGTCCCCTACGACGAGGTCTCCTACCGGTGCGCGGGTATCAACCACCAGGCCTGGATCCTCGAGCTCCGCCGCGGCGCCGAGGACCTGTACCCGCGCCTGCGCCGGGTCATGGCCGAGCGTCACGTCCGCGGCCGGGCGGCCGCCGACCTGCTCGCCGACGACGGCGACCACTCGGACGCCGCGCTCGCCGCCAGCACCTACGAGGGCGGCAACGAGCAGGTGCGCACCACGCTGATGAACCACTTCGGGTACTTCGAGACGGAGTCCAGCCACCACGCGTCGGAGTACGTGCCGTGGTTCCGCAAGGATCCCGCCACGACGCTCGAGTACCTCCCGGAGCGCTGGGACTACTACGAGATCTGCTCCTCCCACGACGAGCAGGGCGACGTGGACGAGCAGCTCGAGCGGCTCAAGGCCGACCTCAGCCCGTCCGTCGAGTACGGGGCGTCGATCGTCAACGCCGTCGTCACGGGGGTGCCCGCCGTCGTCTACGGCAACGTGCCCAACGCGGGCCGGGTCATCACGAACCTGCCCGACGACGCCTGCGTCGAGGTCGCCTGCCTGGTGGACGCCGACGGCGTGCAGCCGACGTCGTTCGGGGAGCTCCCGCCGCAGCTCGCGGCGATCAACCGCACCAACGTCAACGTCCAGACGCTCGCCGTCCGGGCCGCCCTCACCGGCGACGTCGAGCACGTGCACCACGCCGTCGCCCTCGACCCGCTGACGTCCGCGCACTGCACGCTCGAGCAGGTCCGGGCGATGACGGACGAGCTCCTCGAGGCCCATGCCGCGCTGCTGCCCGCCGCGCTGCGGCCGGCGTCGTCCGCGTCGTCGTCGGCGTCCACCGTCGAGCGCGACCCCGTCCTGGCGCACTGAGCCCTCGTGGTGCCCCGGCGACGCCTCACCGTGCCGGTCGGGCTGTCCACCGTGACCAGCAACCCGGCGTTCGCCTCGCCGTGGGGCGCCGTGATGGCCGTGGCGACCGTCGCCGTCGTGCCGCTCCTCGTGGTGTTCCTGGTCTTCCAGAAGACCTTCGTGCAGGGGATCGCGAGCACGGGGATCAAGTAGTCGTCGGCGAGGTGTCTGTCGGGAGGTCTCCCGTTCGTCGTGCTCATGTACACGGCCACGAGGGCCGTGCAGGATGAGGAACCGACCCGAAGGAGATCGTCGTGCGCTACCTGATGCTGGTGCTGTCCACCCCCGAGGACCCGGAGCTGCGGCCGGAGGACGCCGCGGGCGCGCCTCCCATCGAGGGGTGGGTGGAGAAGTACTACGGCAGCGGCGCCGCCGTGCTCGGCGACCGGCTCCGCCCGCCCGCCGACGCGGTCGGGGTGCGGGTGCGCGGCGGGCGCGCGCTCGTCACCGACGGGCCGTTCTCGGAGACCAAGGAGGCGATCGGCGGGTTCGACGTGATCGACGCGCCCGACCTCGACACGGCGATCACCATCGCGTCCGAGCACCCCATGGCCCACGGGGGCGCCATCGAGCTGCGGCCGTTCTGGCCGCTGGGCCTCGACGGCTCCGGCGCGACGGACGGGGGCGCATGATGCGGTACCTGATGCTGGTGATCGAGCCCGACGTGCCCGACCGCGAGCCGGACGCCGACATCGAGGACTGGGTGCGCCGGCACGACGCCGACGGGTCGCGCGTGCTGGGGGAGCGGCTCCGGCCGGCCGCCGACGTGCGGCGCGTGCGGGTGGCCGACGGCCGCACCCTGGTGACCGACGGGCCGTTCACCGAGACGAAGGACGTCATCGGCGGGTTCGACATCGTCGAGGCGCCCGACCTCGAGGCCGCGCTCGCGATCGCCGCCGAGCACCCGGGCAGCCGGGGCGGCGGCACGATCGAGGTGCACCCGTTCTGGCCGACCGACGGGAGCGCACCGGCGTGACGGCGCCGGCGGCCGTCGCCGTCGAGGACGCCTTCCGCGGCGAGTGGGGGCGCGTCCTCGGCGCGGTGGCCCGCGCCACCGGCGACCTCGACCTCGCGGAGGAGTCCGCGCAGGAGGCGTTCGTGGCGGCGCTGCGCACCTGGTCGCGCGACGGCGTCCCCGACCGGCCGGGCGCGTGGCTCACGACGACGGCGCGGCGGCACGCCCTCGACGTGCTGCGTCGCCGCCGCGTCGAGGCGGAGAAGAGCGAGACCGCGGTGCGGCGGGGCGAGCGGGTCGACGGGCCGGGACGGGCCGGCGACAGCGTGCACGACGAGGTCGAGCGCGGCCTCGACGACGGGGGCTGGTCGCTCGACGACCCGGACGGCGACCTGGTGCGGTTGCTGTTCACGTGCTGCCACCCGGCCCTGCCGCTCGACGGCCGGGTGGCGCTGACGCTGCGCTCCCTCACCGGCATGACGACGGGGCATGTCGCACGCGCCTTCCTCGTGCCCGAGGCGACCATGTCGCAGCGGCTGGTGCGCACCAAGCGGCGCATCCGTGCCACCGGCATCGCGTTCCGGGTGCCGCCGCCGGCGCTGCTCGCCGGGCGCACGGACGCGGTGCTCGCGGTCCTCTACGTGCTGTTCACGGAGGGCTACGACGCCTGGGCGGAGCCCGCCGACGAGGTCGAGGGATGCGCCGAGCGTCGCGCGCTGGCCGGGGACGCGGTGCGGCTGGCCCGGCTCGCCGCCCGGCTGCTGCCCGACGAGCCCGAGGCTCGCGGCCTGCTCGCCCTCCTGCTGCTGCAGCATGCGCGCCGCGACGCGCGCACCGGGGACGACGGCGTCGCGCTGACCCTGGCGGAGCAGGACCGCACGCGGTGGCGCCGCGAGGAGATCGACGAGGGGCTGGCGGTGCTCGACACGGCGCTCGCGGCGCGTCGACCGGGGCCGTACCAGGTGCAGGCCGCGATCGCGGCGCTGCACTGCCGCGCGGCGACCGCGGCGGAGACGGACTGGGCGGAGGTGCTCGCCCTCTACGACGTGCTGCTCGATCTGGCGCCGTCGCCCGTCGTCGCGCTCAACCGGGCCGTGGCCGTGGCCGAGGTGCGCGGCGTCGACGCCGCCCTGGCCGCCGTCGACGCCGTCGGGCAGGACCCGGCGCTGACGGGCTACCACCTGCTGCCGGCCCTGCGGGCGGACCTGCTGACGCGCGCCGGGCGCCCCGCCGATGCCGTCGTCGAGCTGCGCCTCGCCCTCGACCAGGTCGACCGCGAGGGCGACCGACGCCTCCTGAGCGCCCGCCTCGCCGCCCTCGCGCCGAGGTAGTACGAGACCTGCCGAGGTAGTACGAGACCTGCCGAGGTAGTACGAGACCTGCCGAGGTAGTGACTACCTCGCGAAGGCCCGTACTACCTCGGCAGATTCGGTACTACCTCGGCGTCGGGCGGGTCAGACCGCGGCGGCCTCCGGCTCGGTGACGAGCGGGTAGACGCCGTTCTCGTCGTGCACCTCGCGGCCGGTGACCGGCGGGTTGAACACGCACACGCACGTGATGTCGGTGCGCGGGCGCACCTTGTGCTTGTCGTGGTCGTTGAGCAGGTACAGCGAGCCGGGCTTCAGCTGGTGCACCTCGCCGGTGCCGAGGTCCTCGATCTCGCCCTCGCCGGACGTGATGAAGACGGCCTCGATGTGGTTGGCGTACCAGAAGAAGCTCTCGGTGCCGGCGTACAGGGTGGTCTCGTGCACGGAGAAGCCGACACCCTCCTTCGCCAGGACGATCCGCTTCGAGCGCCAGTTCTCGCTCTTGACGTCGGCGTCGGTGTCGGTGATCTCGTCGAGCGTGCGCACGAGCATGGGTGGTACCTCCGGTGGTTCGGGTGTGGTGGGTCGGGGGCGGGTCAGGCCGTCGGTGCGGGCAGGACGGCGGCCACGGAGTCGCTGATGATCCGCAGGCCGCGCTGCAGCTCGTCGTAGGTGATCGTCAGCGGCGGCAGCAGCTTGACGACCTCGCCGTCGGGGCCCGAGGTCTCCATGAGCAGCCCGCGGGAGAACGCCTCGTCGCAGATGCGGCCCGCGGTCTCGCCGTCGGGCGTCTGCAGACCGCGCGCGAGGCCGCGGCCCTTGGCGACCAGCACGTCGTCGCCGTAGCGGGCGACGAGGGAGTTGAAGTGCGCCTCGACGAGCGCGCCCTTGTCGGTCGTGGCGGTCTCGAGCGTGTCGTCCGTCCAGTAGGTCCGGATCGCCTCGGCGGCCGTCGCGAAGGCGGGGGCGAAGCCGCGGAAGGTGCCGTTGTGCTCGCCCGGCTCCCAGATGTCCAGCTCAGGGCGCACGAGGGTGAGCGCCATCGGCAGGCCGTAGCCGGAGATCGACTTCGACAGGCAGATGATGTCGGGCACGATGCCGGCCTCCTCGAACGAGAAGAACTTGCCGGTGCGGCCGCAGCCCATCTGGATGTCGTCCAGGATCAGCAGGATGTCGTGGCGCTTGCACAGGTCGGCCAGGCCGCGCAGCCACTCGGCGCGCGCGGCGTTGATGCCGCCCTCGCCCTGCACCGTCTCGACGATGACGGCGGCGGGCGCGTTGAGGCCCGAGCCGCTGTCCTCGAGCAGGCGCTCCAGGTACACGAAGTCGGGCACGTCGCCGTCGAAGTAGTCGTCGTACGGCATCGGGGTGGCGTGCACCAGGGGGACGCCGGCGCCGCCGCGCTTCATGGAGTTGCCCGTCACGGACAGCGCGCCCAGCGTCATGCCGTGGAACGCGTTGGTGAAGTTGATGACCGACTCGCGGCCCGTCACCTTGCGCGCCAGCTTGAGGGCCGCCTCCACCGCGTTGGCGCCGCCCGGGCCGGGGAACACGACCTTGTGGTCCAGCCCGCGCGGCTCCAGGATCACCTCGTTGAACGTCTCGAGGAACTCGCGCCGCGCCGAGGTGAACATGTCCAGCGTGTGCACCATGCGGTCGTCGGCGAGGTAGTCCAGCAGCACCTGCTTGAGCAGCGGGTTGTTGTGCCCGTAGTTGAGGGTGCCGGCGCCGGCGAAGAAGTCGAGGTACTCGGTGCCGTCCTCCGCGTACACCGTCGCGCCCGAGGCCCGGTCGAACACGACGGGCCAGGAACGCGAGTAGCTGCGGACCTCGGACTCCAGGGCGGTGAAGCCCAGCGGGTCGTCGGCGGCGGACGCTTCGGTGGTGGGGACGGTCGGGGTTGTCACGAAGGACACTCCTTGAGGTGGTGCGCGCCGGTGCGGTGTCTTGTGGTGGAGAGGGCTGCGTCGTCACCTGCGCGCCGAACCGGCGCAGCCCGAGGTCTGGGAACCTGAGAGGTACGGACGTCAACGGGGAGGGCGGATGCCCTCGATCACCAGCAGCGGCTCGGCCTCGTGGCCGTCGGGGAAGTGCGCTGCCTCGTAGCCCGTCGTCTCCTGCAGGGTCGCGCCGCGCTCGGCGGCCCACCGCGCGAACACGCGCCGCGAGGACGCGTTGTCCGTGGTCACGGTGGTGTGCAGCCGGGTGACGGCAGGGCCGTCGCCCTCCGCCGTCGCGTCGACGACGGCGTCCAGCAGCCGCCCCGCGACGCGCCGGCCGCGGGCCCGTGGGTCGACGGCGACCTGCCACACGAACAGCGTGGCGGGGTCGGCGGGCAGCCGGTACGCGGAGACGAAGCCCACGGGCTCGCCCTCCGTGCAGGTGTCGTCGGGGAGGAACGCCAGGCGGCAGGTCGCGGCGAAGTGGTCCGCGAGCAGCAGGTAGGCGTAGGAGGAGTTGAGGTCGAGCGAGCCCGAGTCGCGCGCCAGGCGCCACATCGCGGCGCCGTCCTGCGTCGTCGGCGGGCGCACCGTGAGGCCCGGGAGGGGCTCCGCGGCGCGGGACGACGCGGTGTCGTCGGCGTCGTCGATCACGCTGTCGGTCGAGCTGTCGTCGGTCGAATGGTTGGTCGTTGCGGTGTCCGTCGTGTCCATACCGCCATCGACCATAGACGCATCGCGGGGGAAAGTTCACCTTGGCCATGACCATTCCTCGACCGGCCGGGCGTGGCGGCGGGGCTCTGATCGTTGGCAGCGCAACGAAAGGTCGTGTCGACCATCGACGGATCATCGACGGTTCTGTGGATCGCCATCTGTCTCGGATGATGAGACCGGCGGGGGTGAAGTCGCCGGGGTGTGTCGCCGGGACGACGATGGGCGTGCCCGTCGGGACGGGCACGCCCAGGGCATGCGTCGGTGCCGGGCAGGGCCCGGGGGAGGTCAGCCCGCGAAGGGCGTGGCCTTGAGGATCTCGACGGGGATCTCGCGACCGTTCGGCGCGGTGTAGGCCACCTTCTCGCCGATGCGGTGCCCGTCGATCGCGGCGCCGAGCGGCGACGTCGGCGAGTACACGTCGAGGTCGGTGGTGCCGGCGATCTCGCGGGAGCCGAGCAGGAACGTCATCTCGTCCCCGGCCACGACCGCGGTGACGACCATGCCGGCCTCCACCACGCCGTCGTCCGCGGGCGTGCCGATCTGGACGTGCCGCAGCTTCTCGGTGAGCTCGCGGATGCGGGCCTCGTTCTTCGCCTGCTCCTCGCGGGCGGCGTGGTAGCCGCCGTTCTCCTTGAGGTCGCCCTCGTCGCGGGCGGCGGCGATGCGCTCGGCGATCTCGGTGCGGGCGGGGCCGGAGAGGTGCTCCAGCTCGGCCTGCAGCCGGTCGTGAGCCTCCTGGGTGAGCCAGGTGACAGTGCTCTCGGTCACGAGGGCTCTCCTTTCGTGGTGCTCGATGGCCTGTTTCGGCCGTGCGCGGGCGACCGACGGGCGTCGGCACGCGCGTCGGCTGGGGCAGGACTGCGTGTGAATCCCTCAGGATAGCCCGGGCAGGCGACAGAACCCAGGCCTCTGCCCTGGGCGAACAGGGTGACCCCGGTCGGACGTCGGGCCCGGGGCGGCGTCAGGAGGCGTCGGGGACGTCGCAGGACTCGACGACCGCGGTCGTGGCCTCCTCGGACGTGCGCACGGTGACCGAGTACGTGGAGGTCTGCTGCTCGACCGGGCCGACGGGCACCTCGAGGGTGCCGACCTGGGCGTAGCTCTGCGCGAGCGCCTCCACGTCGCAGACCGCCGTCGTGCCGGGCGGCATGTGCACCTGGAAGGTGACGTCGACCTGCTCGGCGTCGCGGACGTCGAAGCCCACCATCTCCACCGTCACCGGGTCCCGGCGGGTCTGCTCGACCGAGAACCAGGCGGCCACGCCGACCGCCGCCGCGAGGGCGGCGCCGATCGCCACCTTGGCCCCCGTACCGAGCGGGCGGCGGCCGTCCTGCCGACCGGGCGACGTGCCGTACCGGTCGGCGGGGGGAGTGGGGCTGCCGGGCTCGCTCATGGTGCACCATTGTCCCTGAACCTCAACGCCGACCCGTCACCCCGGGAGGGACCTTGTCCTCCGCCTCCTCCGTGCCGCCCACCCCGCGGCCCGAGCCCCTGCGTCTGATGGCGGTGCACGCGCACCCGGACGACGAGTCCAGCAAGGGCGCCGCGACCACCGCGCGGTACGCCGCCGAGGGGGTCGAGGTGCTCGTCGTGACCTGCACGGGCGGCGAGCGGGGCGACGTGCTCAACCCGAGCTTCCAGGTGCCCGAGGGGCACGAGTTCGACAGCATCGAGGGTCGCCTGGCGGTCCGCCGCCTGGAGATGGCGGCCGCGGCCGAGGCGCTCGGCGTGCGGCAGGCCTGGCTCGGCTTCGTGGACTCCGGGCTGCCGGAGGGCGACCCGCTGCCGCCCCTGCCCGAGGGCTCGTTCGGCCTGGTGCCGCTCGACGAGGCGGCCGCGCCCCTCGTCGAGCTCGTGCGCGAGTTCCGCCCGCACGTCATGACGACGTACGACCCGTCCGGCGGGTACCCGCACCCCGACCACATCAAGTGCCACGAGGTGTCGTTCGAGGCCTACCACGCGGCGGGCGACGCCTCCCGGTACGTCGTCGAGGGCGGCGCGGAGCCCTGGGAGCCGCTGAAGCTCTACTACAACCACGGCTTCTCGATGGCGCGCATGCGCGCCGTGCACGAGGCGATGCAGGGCGCCGGCCTGGAGTCGCCGTTCGGCGACTGGATCGAGTCGCGGGCGGCGCGTGAGATCCCCGAGCGGGAGGCGACGACGCACGTCGCCGTCGCGGACTTCTTCGCCCAGCGGGACGCGGCCCTCGTGGCGCACGCGTCGCAGATCGACCCGGACGGGTTCTTCTTCGCCGTCCCGCGCGACCTCGAGGCCGACGTGTGGCCCACGGAGGAGTACGAGCTCGCCGACTCGCGTGTGCCGACGTCGCTGCCCGAGGACGACCTGTTCGCCGGCCTCCGCGAGGAGGTCCGATGAGCGCCGTCTGGACCCTGCTCGCCGCCGCGCCCAGCCCGAGCCCCAGCCCGGGCCAGGGGCCGGACGAGCTCCAGGTGACGCCGGGCCTCGCCGGGTTCGTCGCGACGTTCGCCGTGGCCGTCGCCTGCGTGCTGCTCTTCCTGTCGCTCACGCGGCACCTGCGCCGCGCGCAGCGCAACGCCGAGGACCAGGGCATCCCGCTCGAGGAGCCCAAGCACTTCGGGCTCCACGGCCCGGGGCGGGGCCCCGGTGCGCCCGGCGACGCGTCCGACGGTGACGGGCCGCGCGGCGACGGCGGTGCCGGCGACGGCGGGACGGGTGACGACGCGGACGGCGAGCCCGGCCGATGAGCGCGAGCGTGCGGGTCACGGTCGGCCAGCTCGCGATCACGGCCGACCACGACGCCAACCGCGAGGCGGTCGCCGAGGCCTTCCTCGCCGCCGGCCGCGTGGGCGCGGACCTGCTCGTGCTGCCCGAGTACTCCTCCGGCTACGACCCGCACGGCGTCGGCGTCGAGCACGCCGAGCCGCTCGACGGCCCGTTCGTCACCGCCCTGCGCCAGCACGCAGCGCGGTACCGCATCGCGGTGGTGGCCGGCACCACCCTGCCCGCCTACGGCGCCCCGGCCGCGAGCACCGGCCAGCACCCGGCCGTGACCGGCGCGTTCCCCGCCGTCAGCGGCGCGTTCCCCGCCGTGACGGGCGCGTTCCCCGCCGTGACGGGCTCGTTCCCCGCGGTGACGGGCTCGCTGCCCGCCATCACGGGGACGACGCCGGCGGCAGGCTCGGCGCCCGAGCCCCCCACGCGCGCGTTCAACACCGTCGTCGCGGTCGACGCGACGGGCACGGTCGTCGGCGCGTACCGCAAGGTGCACCTCTACGACGCGTTCGGCACGCGCGAGTCCGACCGTCTCGAGCCCGGCCCGGCCGGTGTGCCGCCCCTCG
Source organism: Isoptericola nanjingensis (assembly GCF_050311635.1). NCBI lineage: Bacteria > Bacillati > Actinomycetota > Actinomycetes > Micrococcales > Promicromonosporaceae > Isoptericola > Isoptericola nanjingensis. The sequence goes on from NZ_JBNOZL010000005.1 coordinate 315,073, forward strand.
TGCTGCGGCTGGGGGACCTCACGTTCGGCGTCGTCACCTGCTACGACCTGCGCTTCCCGGAGTCGGCGCGCCGGCTCGTGGACGCCGGGGCCGACGTCATCGTCGTCCCGGCGGCGTGGGTGGACGGCCCGCTCAAGGCGGACCACTGGCGCACCCTGATCCGCGCGCGGGCCATCGAGAACACGGCGGTGGTGATCGGCGTCGGGATGTCCGGCCCCGGGCTGGTGGGCCGGTCGCTCCTGGCCGGGCCGGACGGCGTCGTCGGCCTCGAGCTCGACGAGACCCCGCAGGTGCGCACCGTGGACCTGGACCCGGAGCCGCTGGCCCAGGTGCGCCGGCAGAACCCGTCGCTGGCGAACCGGCGCTACCTCGTGGTGCCCGCGGGCTGAGCCCGCCGGGCCCGGCCGCGCGCGGCTACAGGGCCGCCAGGTAGATCGCCACGGTGTGGCAGGTGAAGCCGACCACGGTGAGCGCGTGGAAGATCTCGTGGAACCCGAACCAGCGGGGCGACGGGTCCGGGAACTTGGTGCCGTACACGACGGCGCCGAGGATGTACGCGATGCCGCCCGAGGCGACCAACCAGGCGACGGCGGCGCCGCCCGCGGCGGCGAACTGCGGGATGTAGCCGACGGCGACGCAGCCCAGCGCCACGTAGACCGGGACGTAGAGCCAGCGCGGCGCACTCATCCACAGCACGCGCCCGACGAGGCCGAGGATCGCGCCGCTCCAGACGACGGCGAGGAGCACGGTGGCGGTGCCGCGCGGCAGCAGCATCACGGCCAGGGGCGTGTAGGTGCCGGCGATGATGAGGAAGATGTTGGCGTGGTCCAGGCGTCGCAGGACGGCGGCGGTGCGGGGCGACCAGGTGCCGGTGCCGAGGTGGTAGACCGCGCTGGTGCCGAACAGCATGACGGCGGTGACGCCGAAGACCGCGCACGCGACCTTGTCGGCGGTGGTGTCGGCGAGGACGACGAGCACGATCGCGGCGGCCAGCGCCAGCGGCGTCGTCACGGCGTGGATCCAGCCCCGCAGGTGCGGCTTGAGGAGGGCTGCCTTCCCGGCGGCCGCCGCCGACACGGTCTGCACGGCGTCGCCCATGACGCCCTTCGCCTCGCGGGCGACCTCCTTGACGTCGTCGACGTCGAGGCGGTCGGCCCGGTGGCCGTTCGGCTGGGCGGCTGCTGCCACGGGTGCTCCTTCTCGATCGGACGACAAACCTACGCATCCGTAGGTTACGCCAGCGTAGGGGACGCGGCGCGGGTGCAGCGACCCCGCGCCGTGAAGATCGTGCGCAGGGGTTGCGGGGCGTCGCCGGGCGTCCGCCAGGCCCGGGACCTGCGGGTCCACGGGAGCGGTACCGTTGTCCCGCTCTCCGTCCGTCCCGCCCCCGCCGGGTGCCCGCGCCGTCGCGCGCCCGCGGCCCGGCCCGAACCCTCGAGGTCCCGCGTGCGCATGCCCCACCTGCTCTACGGCCTGTACGAGCGGCGCCTGGCCGCCTCGCTGCCGACGGCGCAGACGCCCCGGCACGTCGGCGTCATCCTCGACGGGAACCGGCGGTGGGCCCGGTCGTTCGGCGAGACCGCGGCCACGGGGCACCGGCGCGGGGCGGACAAGATCGCGGAGTTCCTGGGCTGGGCCGAGGAGCTCGGCGTCGAGGTCGTCACCCTCTGGATGCTGTCCACCGACAACCTCGCGCGCCCCGCGTCCGAGCTCGCCGACCTGCTCGACATCATCCGCGACGCCGTCCAGGACCTCGCGGAGTCGGGGCGCTGGCGGCTGCGCGTCGTGGGCCGGCTGGACCTGCTGCCGGGCGAGCTCGCGGACGCCGTGCGCTCCGCGGCCGAGGCGACGAAGGACGTCCGGGGCCTGCAGGTGAACGTCGCCGTCGGCTACGGCGGCCGGCACGAGATCGCCGACGCCGTCCGGTCGTACCTCAAGCAGGAGTCCGCCACCGGGGCGTCGCTCGAGGAGCTGGCCGAGCGGATCGACGTCGACGACATCGCCGCCCACCTGTACACCAAGGGCCAGCCCGACCCGGAGCTCGTCATCCGCACGTCGGGCGAGCTGCGCGTGGGCGGATTCCTCATGTGGCAGAGCGCGCACTCGGAGCTGTACTTCTGCGAGGCGTACTGGCCCGACTTCCGCCGCGTGGACTTCCTGCGCGCGCTGCGCGACTTCTCCCGGCGGGAGCGACGGCTCGGCCGCTGAGTCGGCCTGACGGGGACGTCGTCGGGCGTCCGTCGGAGGCCTGCGGCACACTGCGACGGTGACCCCGCCCGAGCCGACGCCGACGTCCCCCACCCCGCCCGAGCGCCACGTCGGGACCCGGCCGCCGGCCCCCGACGTCCGCCTCGCCGCCGAGGCCTGGGAGTCGCTGTTCCGGGCGCAGGTCACGCTGATGCGCCGCTTCCAGGCCGACGACATCTGGCGCGACCTGTCGATGCGGGAGTACGACGTGCTGTTCACCCTGTCGCGCGCGCCCCGGGGCGAGCTGCGGCTGCGCGACCTCAACGAGGGGATGCTCATCGCGCAGTCGTCGCTGTCGCGCATGGTCGAACGGCTCGAGGGGCGCGGGCTGGTCGCCCGCTCGGTCCCCGCCGACGACGCCCGCGGCACCCTGGTGCGGCTCACGGCGGAGGGGGCGCGGCGGCAGCGCGAGACCGGGCTCGCGCACGTGCGCACCATCGCCGAGTACGTGGGGCAGGCGCTCCCGACCGAGGAGCTCGAGCGGCTGCGCGACGTGCTGGACCGGCTCCGCCTCGCGCAGGCGGCCATCCCTGACCGGAGATGACAACGCGTGCCATCAACGTCACGTCGGCCGGGGGCCGTTCTCGACGGGTCGGCTCCCGGGCCGGTGCCATGATGGCAGTCATGTCGCTGACCCCCCAGTCGGCCGATGCCGGCCCTTACGACGCCCTGCTCCTGTACTCCTTCGGTGGTCCGAACAAGCCGGAGGACGTCGTCCCGTTCCTCCGCAACGTGACCGCCGGCAAGGGGATCCCCGACTCGCGGCTCGAGGAGGTCGGCGAGCACTACTACGGCTTCGGCGGCAAGAGCCCCATCAACGAGCAGAACCTCGCGCTGAAGGCGGCGCTGGAGGCCGAGCTCGCCGAGCGCGGCCTCGACCTGCCCGTCGTGTGGGGCAACCGCAACTGGGAGCCCTACACCACCGACGCGATCGACGAGCTCGAGCGCCTGGGCGCGAAGCGCGCCGTCGCGCTCGTCACGTCCGCCTACTCGTCCTACTCCGGCTGCCGGCAGTACCGCGAGGACCTCGCCGTGACGCTGGAGAAGCGCGGGCAGCTCGGCGCCGAGGGCTCCACGAGCGTCCAGTTCGACAAGATCCGCTCCTACTTCAACCACCCGGGCTTCGTGGCGGCCAACGCCGAGGCCGTCCTCGAGGGCTACGAGGCGCTCGAGGCGAAGGGCGGCGTCCCGGCGGCGGCGAAGCTCGTCTTCGTCACGCACTCCATCCCCGACACGATGGAGGCGGCGTCCCAGGTCTCGCACGCCACGTACTCCGCGCAGCACCTCGACGTCGCCGCCGTCATCGCCGCCGTCGTCTCCGAGGTGCGCGGGCACGCCGTCGAGTGGGAGCTGGCGTACTGCTCGCGCTCCGGCCCGCCGTCGCAGCCGTGGCTCGAGCCGGACGTCAACGACCTGCTCACCGAGCGCGCCGGCCAGGGCCTCAAGGACGTCGTCCTGTCCCCGATCGGGTTCGTCTCCGACCACATGGAGGTGGCCTACGACCTCGACACCGAGGCGATGGCCACGGCCACCGAGCTCGGCATGACCGCGGTCCGGGCGGGCACCGTCGGCACCCGGCCGGCGTTCGTGTCCGGCCTGGTGGACCTGCTGCTCGAGCGCGCGGCCATCGCCCGCGGCGAGGACGTCGTGGAGGAGACGGTCGGCAACCTCCCCGCCTTCCGCTCGGTGTGCGCGCCCGGCTGCTGCCTGCGGCGTGACGGCGAGCCGAGCGGCATCCCCGCCCTGTGCAGCGTCGACCTGCACTCCTGACCCGCCCCGAGAGGACGTCATGACCGACAGCCACATCCACGGCGACACCGGCGAGACCGTCGACGCCGCCTCGATCAACGAGTCCATCCGGTACGCCATGATCGCGGTCTTCTCCACCGCCGAGCCGCTGCCGGCGGGCGACGCCGAGCGCGCGGAGCTCGCCGCGGAGGCGGACGCCGCCCTCTGGGACGGCCAGCCCGACGACGCCCGCGACCCGGCCCGCGCCGAGGGCGACGTCGTCGTGCGCGGCGTGTACGACGTCGCCGGCCTGCGCGCCGACGCCGACCTCATGGTGTGGGTGCACGGCCCGTCGGTCGAGTCCGTGCAGGGCGCCTACCAGCGGCTGCGCGCCTCGCGTCTGGGTGCGTCCCTGGCGCCGGAGTGGTCGGTCGTGGCGCTGCACCGCGCCGCCGAGTTCAACAAGGGCCACGTGCCCGCGTTCCTCGCCGGCGAGCGCCCCCGCGACTACCTCTCCGTCTACCCGTTCGTGCGCTCCTACGACTGGTACCTGCTGCCCGACGACGAGCGCCGCACGATGCTGCGCGACCACGGCATGGCCGCGGCCGGGTACACGGACGTGCGCGCCAACACGATGAGCACGTTCGCGCTGAGCGACTACGAGTGGCTGCTGGCGTTCGAGGCGGACGAGCTGCACCGCATCGTCGACCTCATGCGCGACCTGCGCGCGACCGAGGCCCGGCGCCACGTGCGCGAGGAGGTGCCGTTCTTCACCGGCCCGCGCGTCACCCTCGCCGACTGGGCGGAGAAGCAGCCCCGCGCCTGACCGTGAGGTAGGGAGGATTCTGCCGAGGGAGGACGAATCGCGGTGAGGTAGTCGATGACCTCGGCCGGTCTCGTCCTCCCTCGGCAGAGTCCTTGCTACCTCGCGTCCAGGGTGGCGACGACGGCGGTGCCGCCGGTGCCGCCGGTGGCGTCCTCGGCGTCCGGGTCCTCGTCGGTGACGACGGCGGCGCGCAGCCCGTGCGCCTCGACGAGCGTCGTCGCACCGGGCACCTGATCCGTGCCGACCTCGAAGAGCAACGACCCGCCCGGCGCGAGCCAGCCGGGCGCCGCCGCGACGACGCGGCGCAGCACGTCCAGGCCGTCGGCGCCGCCGTCGAGCGCGACCGCGGGCTCGTGGTCGCGCGCCTCGGGGGGCATCGTCGCGATGGCGTCGGTGGGGACGTAGGGCGCGTTGCACAGCAGCAGGTCGACGCGGCCGCGCAGCACGGAGGGGACGACGGAGAGGAGGTCCCCCTCGTGCACGGCGGCGCCGAGCGGCGCCAGGTTGCGCCGGGCGTGCACGACCGCGGCGGGCTCGACGTCGCTCGCGTGCAGCACGGGATCGGTCCCGGCGGCGCGCAGCCCCAGCAGCACGGCACCGCCCACCGCGCCGCAGCCGCAGCACAGGTCGAGCACGGTGGCCGGGGCGGGGAGCGCGAGCGCTGCGGCGACCATCAGCTCCGTGCGGCGCCGGGGCACGAACACGCCGGGCCCCACCGACCAGCGGCGGCCGGCGAACTCCACCCACCCGAGCACGTGCTCCAGCGGCTCGCCGCCCGCGCGCCGCGCGACCAGGCCCTCGAGCTCGGCCGCGTCGTCGGGCGCGGCCTCCAGCAGCAGCGCCGCCTCGTCCTCCGCGAACACGCAGCCCGCCGCCCGCAGCCGTGCGACGAGGGGCTCCAGGTCGGGTCCCAGGTCGTCGGCCGCGGGCGACGCGGGGTCCGTCCGGTCGGTGCTCAGGGGTACAGCCCCCGGATGCGGTGCGCCTCGGCGGTGCGCTGCACGCCGATGACCAGCGCGGCGTCGCGCAGTGACAGGCCCTCGCGCTTGGCGAGCGCGGATACGTCGCCGTACGCGGAGGTCATGCGGTGCTCGAGGCGGTCGGCGATCTCTTCCTCCGACCACCAGTAGGTCTGGTTGGCCTGCACCCACTCGAAGTAGGAGACGACGACGCCGCCCGCGTTGGCGAGCACGTCCGGCACGACCGTGACGCCGTTCGCGGCGAGCACGCTGTCGCCGTCGGTGGTGGTCGGTCCGTTGGCGCCCTCGACCACCCAGCGCGCCCGCACGGTGGCGGCGGTGACGCCGTCGAGCACGCCCTCGACCGCGGCGGGCACGAGGACGTCGACGTCGAGGCCGAGCAGCTCCTCGTTGGACAGCGGGTCGCCGCCGTCGAAGCCGACGACGGAGCCGGTCGCGGCGACGTGCGAGAACAGGCGGTCCATCGCGAGGCCCGCGTCGTTGCGGACGCCGCCGTACTGGTCGCTCACCGCGACGACGGTGGCGCCGCGGGCGGCGAAGATGGCGGCGGCGTGCGAGCCCACCTTGCCGAAGCCCTGCACGGCGACCGTGACGTCGGTCAGCGGCACGCCGGACTCGCCGAGCGCCGCGGCGGTGACGTGCACGATGCCGGCGCTGGTGGCGGTGCCGCGGCCGCGGGATCCGCCCAGCGCCAGCGGCTTGCCGGTCACGACGGCCGGGATCGTGTACCCGCGGTTCACCGAGTAGGTGTCCATGACCCAGGCCATGGTGTGCTCGTCGGTGCCCATGTCGGGCGCCATGATGTCGGTGTCCGGGCCGATCATCGGCATGATCTCGGAGGTGTACCGGCGGGTGACGCGCTCCAGCTCGGCCGTCGAGTAGTCGCGCGGGTCGATGGCGACGCCGCCCTTGGCGCCGCCGTACGGCAGGTCGACGATGGCGCACTTCCAGGTCATCCACATGGCGAGGGCGCGGACCTCGTCGATGTCGACGCCGGGCGCGTAGCGCAGGCCGCCCTTGCCGGGGCCGCGGGTGATGTTGTGCTGCACGCGGAAGCCGTGGAAGAGGACGGTCTCGCCGTCGTCGCGCCGCAGGGGCACGGCCACGTGGATCTCGCGGCGGGGTGTGGCCAGCATCTGGCGCTGGCCCGCGTCGTAGCCGAGCACGGCGACGGCGCTGTCGAGCTGGCTGTGCGCCGTGTCGAGCGGGGAGCTCGTCCGCGGGGCGGGGGCGGCCGGCGCGGCCGGGGTGTCGGGCAGGGGTGTCGAGGTCATCGACGTCGTCGTCGTCACGGGTCCTCCAGGACACGGTGCCGAGGACCCCGGTCAGGGGCCCCGGCAGGGGTGGCGCGGCCCGGGATGGTGGGCCTCGGCGCCCACCGTAGCCGCTCCTGCAGGCCCTCCAGCGGGCGAAACCCGCCACCTTACGGAGCCGTGTCCGGGCGTTGACCCGACGATGCCGCCGGTTGAGCTTGTCGAGACCGAGGGGCGGCGATTCGACAAGCTCGACCCGCGGCTCGGGGCGCGCCTCAGCGCACGAACCGCCAGGCGGTCGGCAGCAGCGCGGCGGCGAGCGCGGCCTTGAGCGCGTCACCGGGCAGGAAGACGACGGCGCCGGAGAGCAGCGCGGCGCCCACGGGCATCCCGGTGCTCACCGCGAGCCACGGCACGCCCACGGCGTAGACGGCGAGGGTACCGAGCGCGTAGGTGCCGACGGTGGACAGCACGCGGCGGTCGGCGCCGCGGCGCGCGAGCGCCCCGACGACCACGCCCGCCAGGAGGAAGCCGACGAGGTAGCCGCCGGACGCGCCGGCGACGGACTCCCAGCCCGCCGTCGCGCCGGCGAACACGGGCAGGCCCGCGACGCCGGCGGTGAGGTAGACCGCCTGGGCGGCGGCCCCGCGCCAGGGGCCGAGGACGGCGGCGCCCAGCAGGACGGCGAACGTCTGGCCGGTGAGCGGCACCGGCAGGCCGGGCACCGGGACGACGACCTGGGCGGCCAGCGCGGTGAGGGCGGCCACCGCGACGACGAGGACGGCGTCGCGGGCGAGCGCCCCGGGCAGCAGGTCCGCGAGGACGCGGCGCGGGCGGGCGGGGGAGAGAGGAAGCACGGCTGCGGTCATGACGACGACGCTAGGGGCGGCAGGCGGTCGCGGTCATGACCGAGGTGGACCAACGCTCGGGGGAGTCCGTTTGTGCAGGTCGTACACACGCGGCGAGGCGGCGGGCGTGCTGGGGCGGCTCTCTTGTGGGAATCGTGCAGCGGGGCCCGCCGACGCACCCGGTATGTCACAGGACCGGAACATCCGTGCGGTAGCCTCCGGCGACATGGCTGACAAGGACGTCACACCCCCCGCCCTCGACCGAGACCTCGACCACGGCTCCGACGTGGAACGCCCCCGCTGGCGCCTGGTGGGCCCCGGCCTGGTCGTCGCGGCCACGGGCATCGGCGCCGGGGACCTGGTCGCCACGCTCGTCGCCGGCAGCAAGTTCGGGTACACCCTGCTCTGGGCGGCCGTCCTCGGCGTGATCATCAAGATCGTGCTGGTGGAGGGCGCGGGCCGCTGGTCGCTCGCCACGAACCGCACGATCTTCGACGGCTGGAAGTCGCTGGGCGCGTGGGCGAGCGTCTACTTCGGCGTCTACATCGTGGTGTGGGGCTTCAGCTACGGCGCCGCGGCGATGTCGAGCTCGGCGCTGCCGCTCGTCGCGCTGTTCCCGCAGGTCGACCTGATCTGGTTCGCGATCGGCATGGGGCTGATCGGCGCGGCCATCGTCTGGCTCGGGAAGTACAAGATGTTCGAGGTCGTCATCGCCGTGCTCGTGGGCGTCATGTTCGTGACGATCGTCGGCTCCGCGGTCCTCACGGTGCCGAACCTCGGCCAGATCCTCGGTGGCCTGGTGCCCCGCATCCCGGAGGGCTCGATCCTCTACACGCTCAGCCTGGCGGGTGGCGTCGGCGGCACGATCACGCTGGCGGCCTACGGGTACTGGCTGAAGGAGAAGGGCTGGTACGCGCCGCGCTGGATGAAGGTCATGCGCATCGACAACGCGATGGCGTACGTCATATCGGGCGTCTTCGTCATCTCCATGCTCATCGTGGGCGCCGAGCTGCTGTACTCCTCCGGCATCACGGTCGCCGACGGCGAGGGCGGCCTGGTCGACCTCTCCGACGTGCTCGCCGAGCGGTACGGGACGTTCATGGCGCCGCTGTTCCTCGTCGGCTTCTGGGCGTCGTCGTTCTCGTCGGTGCTGGGCGTGTGGAACGGCGTCTCGCTGATGTTCGCGGACTTCGTCGCCACGGTCCGCGGGCTGGCGGAGGACGACCCGCGGCGCAAGGCCGGCGGCAGCTACTACAGGGCGTACATCCTGTGGCTCACGTTCCCGCCGATGCTGCTGCTCCTGCTCGACAAGCCCATCGCGCTCGTCGTCGCCTACGGCGCGCTCGGCTCGCTGTTCATGCCGTTCCTCGCGATCACGCTGCTCATCCTCATGAACTCGTCGCGGGTGCCGGAGCGGTGGCGCAACCGGCCGCTGACGAACGTGATCCTCGGGCTGGTGACGCTGATGTTCGTGGTGCTCGGCGTGCAGCAGCTGGTCGAGGCGCTCGCGCCCGTGCTCGGCGGGTGAGCCTCAGCCCGCGGCGCGGGCGCGGCGCCGGAACGACGACGGCGTCTCGCCCGTGAGCCGGGCGAACGTGCGGGTGAACGACGGCTGGTCGTAGAAGCCCGCCGCGGCGGCGACCTCCGCGAGCGGGGTGGTCGTGGACGTCAGCAGGTGCGCGGCGCGGTCCACCCGCGTGCGCAGCACGAGCTGGCGCGGCGAGAGCCCGAAGACCTTGCGCACCCGGCGGTCCAGGACGGCGGGCGTGCTGCCCGACAGCCGCGCCAGGTCGGCCACGGACAGCGGGTCGCCGGGGGAGGCGTCGAGGTGCCGCTCGACGGCGGCCACCAGGCGCGCCATCGCGTCCATCGTCGCGTCGTCGGCGTCGCCCGAGCGCAGGTCCTGCGACACGGAGACGAGGCCGACGACGCGGCCCGCGGCGTCGCGCACGGGCAGCTTCGCGGTGAGGAACCAGCCGGGCGTGCCGCCCACCCGGCGGATGAGCTCCAGCTCGTTGCGCAGCGGGCGGCCCGTGCGCAGCACCTCGGCGTCCTGCGCCTCGTAGCGCTCGGCCAGCTCGGGCACGAAGAGGTCGACGGCGCGGCGGCCCAGCACCTGGCGGCGGGAGCGCTCGTTGGTGCGGCGCACGAACACCTGGTTCACGGCGAGGTAGCGGCCGTCGGCGTCCTTGGCGCAGAACATCACGTCCGACAGCTCGTCCATGAGGTCCACCATCACGGGGGACAGGGCGGCCATGAGAGCCGCGGTGCCGGGGACGTCCGCCGCGGCCTCGGCGCGGACCGGCGCGGGGTCGCCGACGGGCCCTCCCGGGGCGTCGCCCGCGGTGCCGGTGGTGTTGTCGGAATCTGCTCCCATCGCGCGCCCGATCGTACAAGACGGGCCCCGGCCGGAGGGCGCACCCTGGGGGGCATGAGTACCTCCGTTCCGGCGCGCGGCGGCGCCACCCCATCCGCCGTGCAGAGCGCCCCCACCGACGCGGGCGCCGAAGCCCTGGTCGAGGACGCCGTCGCCCTCGCCCACCACTGGATCGCCGTCGCCTCCGGCTCCTCCGGCGCTGCCGGGTCGACCACCCGCGCCGACCGGAAGACGCGCGCCACCGCCGAGCGGCTCGGCTCGCTCGTCTCCGACCCGGCCGGGCTCGAGCTCGCCGTCGGGTTCGTCGACGACGTCGCGCGCCCGCAGGACGTCGGCGTCGCCGCCACCGCGCTCGCCCGCCTCGGGCGGGACGCCGGCTCGGCCACCTTCCTCGGACCCGTCGACCGCACCCTGTTCAAGGTCGGCGCCGTCGTCGCCCCCGTGCTGCCGTCCGTCGTCGTCCCCGCCGCGCGCGTGCGCCTGCGCCAGCTCGTCGGCCACCTCGTCGCCGACGCCGGCAAGGGCCTCACCGCGCACCTCGCCCGCACCCGCGCCGAGGGCTACACGCTCAACGTCAACCTGCTCGGCGAGGCGGTGCTCGGCGACGACGAGGCCGCCGCCCGCCTGCAGCGCACCATCGACCTGGTGCGCCGGCCCGACGTCGACTACGTCTCCGTCAAGGTGTCCTCCGTCGCGGCGCAGCTCGTCACCTGGGACCTGGACGGCTCGCGCGAGCGCGTCGTCGAGCACCTGCTGCCCCTGTACCGGGCCGCGCGCGACCACGGCGTCTTCCTCAACCTCGACATGGAGGAGTACAAGGACCTCGCGCTGACCACCGCGGTCTTCACGCAGGTGCTCGACCGCGAGGAGTTCAAGGACCTCGAGGCCGGCATCGTGCTGCAGGCCTACCTGCCCGACGCGATGGGCGCGCTCGACGAGCTCACCGAGTTCGCGCAGAAGCGCGTGGCCGACGGCGGCGCGCGCATCAAGGTGCGCCTCGTCAAGGGCGCCAACCTGGCGATGGAGCGCGTCGAGGCCGAGCTGCACGACTGGGCTCAGGCGCCGTACCCCACCAAGCCGGACGTGGACGCCAACTACGTGCGCATCCTCGACCACCACCTGCGCGCCGACCGCACCTCCGCGGTCCGGCTGGGGGTGGCGTCGCACAACCTCTTCCACGTCGCGCTCGCCGTGCTGCTCGCCCGCGGCCGCGGCGTCACCGAGGGCCTCGACATCGAGATGCTGCAGGGCATGGCCCCCATCGAGGCGCGCCTCGTGCGCGACGAGGTGGCCAAGGACGGCGGCCACGTCGTGCTGTACACGCCGGTGGTGCGCGACGAGGACTTCGACGTCGCGATCTCCTACCTGGTGCGCCGCCTCGAGGAGAACGCCGCCGAGCAGAACTTCCTGCACGCCGCCTTCGCGCCCGCCACCGGTGCGACCGGCGTCGCGTCCACCCCGATGGAGCGCCAGGAGCTCGCCTTCCGCGCGTCCGTGACGCACGGCGTGCACTTCCGTCCCGTGGACGTCGCGCCGCGCCGCCGCGACCGGTTCGCCGGTGGGGCCACCGCGCCCACCGCCGCCGGCTGCCCGACCGCGGAGCCGTTCCGCAACGCCGTCGACACCGACCCCGCCGTGGCCGCGCACCGCGCGTGGGCCCGGAGCGTCGTCGGGCCGGAATCCGGGTTCGTCCCGGTGCAGGCTCCCGAGGTCGCCTCGACCGAGGCGATCGACGACGCCGTCGCCCGCGCCGTCGCCGCCCAGCGCGCCTGGGGCGCCGTCGCGCCCGCCGACCGCGCGCGCGTGCTGCGCGCCGCCGCCCGCGAGCTCGAGGGCCGCCGCACGGACCTCGTCGCCGCCATGGTGCACGAGCCGGGCAAGACCGTCGCCGAGGCCGACCCCGAGGTCAGCGAGGCGATCGACTTCGCCCGCTACTACGCCGCGATGGCCGAGGCCCTGGAGCAGGTGGACGGCGCCACGTTCACGCCCGACGGCGTCACGCTGGTCACCCCGCCGTGGAACTTCCCCGTCGCCATCCCGACGGGCGGCGCCCTCGCGGCGCTGGCGGCCGGGTCGACCGTGCTCGCCAAGCCGGCGCCGACCACGCCGCGCTGCTACGAGCTCGCGATCGAGGCCGTGCACGCCGCGCTCGACCAGGTCGCGCCGGAGATCGGCCTCGACCCGCGGGTCGCGCGCGACGTCGTGCAGTTCCTGCGGGTGCCGGACGGCGACCTCGGCCAGCACCTCGTGACGCACCCCGACGTCGCCCGCGTGATCCTCACCGGCTCCATCGAGACGGCCGAGCTGTTCGCCTCCTGGCGGCCGGAGCGCCCGGTGCTCGCGGAGACGTCGGGCAAGAACGCGCTGGTCGTGACGCCGTCGGCGGACCTCGACCTCGCCGTGTCCGACCTGGTCAAGAGCGCCTTCGGCCACGCCGGGCAGAAGTGCTCGGCCGCGTCGCTGGTCATCCTGGTCGGCTCCGTGGGCGACCCGGCCACCGAGACCGGCAAGAGGTTCCGGCGCCAGCTCGTCGACGCCGTGCAGTCGCTCGCGGTGGGCTCGCCCACCGAGCTGTCCACCGTCATGGGACCCCTGACCGAGCCCGCGCAGGGCAAGCTGCTGCGCGCGCTCACGACCCTCGAGCCAGGGGAGTCGTGGCTCGTGCGCCCGCGCCGCCTGGACGACGCGGCCGCCGCGGCCGGCATCGAGGCGGACCGGCTCTGGTCGCCGGGCCTGCGCGACGGCGTCGCGCCGGGGTCGTTCTTCCACCTCACCGAGGTGTTCGGCCCCGTGCTCGGCATCATGACCGCCAAGGACCTGGACGAGGCGATCCGGCTGCAGAACCAGGTGGACTTCGGCCTCACCGCGGGCATCCACTCCCTCGACGACGACGAGATCGCGACGTGGCTCGACCGCGTCGAGGCCGGCAACGTGTACGTCAACCGGCACATCACCGGCGCCATCGTGCAGCGGCAGTCGTTCGGCGGCTGGAAGGCCTCGGCGGTCGGCCCGGGCGCCAAGGCCGGCGGCCCCAACTACGTCGCCGAGCTCGGCGCGTGGGCGGACGCCGACGTCCCGTCGCGCACGAACGACCCCGAGGGCTGGCTCGCCGCGGCGCAGGCGTCGGACGACGCCGCCTGGGCCACGGAGATCGGCGTCGGGCACGACAAGTCGGGCCTGACGGTGGAGGAGAACACCTTCCGCTACCGGCCGATCGACCGCCTCACCGTGCGCGTCGGCGACGGCGCCCTGCCGATCGAGGTGCGGCGCGTGCTCGCCGCGGCGAAGCGCGCCGGCGTGCCGGCCGTCGTCGTCCCCGACACGGACTCCGGCTGGGGCGTGCCGCACGAGGCGCCGACGTCCCACGAGGACTTCGCCGCCGCCGTCGCCGCGGGCCGCGTCACCGGCCGCGTCCGCGTGGTCGGCCGCGCGCCGGGCCTGCGCGAGGCCGCCGCGACGCGCCTCGGCACCGTGACCGTGCTCGACGCTCCCGTGGTCGCCAGCGGCCGGCGCGAGCTGCTCGCCGTCGTGCGCGAGCAGGCCGTCAGCCGCACCCGCCACCGGTACGGGCACGTGCACGCCTGACCGCGAGAGGGGAACCCCTCCCGCGGGACAGAGAATCTCTGTCTCGCGGGAGGGGTTTCTCCGTCTCGCGCGGGTGCCCTCTCGATCTCGGCGTGGCACGATCGCGGCCATGACGGTGGCGTTCGTGCTCGGCGGCGGCGGTGTGCGCGGCGCCGTCCAGGTGGGCATGCTGCAGGCGCTGTTCGAGGCGGGGGTCGCCCCCGACCTCGTGGTCGGCACGTCGATCGGCGCGATCAACGGCGCCGCCGTGGCGGCCGACCCGAGCGTCGCCGTCGTCGACCGCCTCGGTGCCGCGTGGGCGTCCCCGACGGCGAACGAGGTCTACGGCGAGGCCTGGTACCGGCAGCTCGGCCGCCTCGCCAAGTCCCGCACGCACCTGTACGACCCGGCCGCGCTGCGCCGGCTCATCGCCGGCACCCTGGGCGAGAAGACGACCTTCGACGACCTCGCCGTGCCGCTCGTCGTCGCCGCCGCGAGCATCGAGCGGGCGTCGGAGCACTGGTTCGACTCCGGGCCGCTGGTCGAGGCGGTGCTCGCGTCGGCGTCGGTGCCGGGCGCGCTGCCGCCCACCGAGATCGGCGGCGAGCACTACGTCGACGGCGGCATGGTGAACTCGATCCCGCTCGGCGAGGCCGTGCGCCGCGGCGCGACCACGGTCTACGTGCTGCAGGTGGGGCGGGTCGAGGAGCCGCTCACGGTGCCGTCCAAGCCGTCCGACGTCGCGCGCGTGAGCTTCGAGATCGCCCGGCGGCACCGGTACTTCCGGGAGCTGGAGGAGGCCCGCCGGGTCGCGACCGTGCACGTGCTGCCGACCGGCGGCGCGCTGCCGGGGGACGAGAAGCTCGGCGCGTTCCGGCGCATGGACTCCACCGCGTCACGCATCGCCCAGTCCTACGCCGCCGCGCGGGAGTACCTCGCGGCGCCGCCGCCCGGGTCGCCGCCGCCGGACGCGGGGCAGCCGTGATCGCGCCCCCGCCCCGGTGGGTCCGCCGGGTCGTGCTGGCGCCGCTCGTGGTGCTGCTGGCCGTGCTGCTGGTGCCGACGTCGATCATGCTGGCCCTGGTGGTCGGCGCCGCGCTGACCTGGCTGCTGCCGGGGCGCCTGCGGGTGCTGCGGCTGCTGTGGATGCTGTCGTTCTACGTGCTGTGGGACGCCGCCGCGCTGGTGGTGCTGTTCGCGCTGTGGGTGGCGTCCGGCTTCGGGCTGGCGATGCACCGGCCCTGGGTGCAGCGGGCGCACGTCGCCGTGGCGCGGGCCGCGCTGGCCGTCCTCTTCTGGCAGGTGCGGTGGACGCTGCGGCTGACCATCGTCGTCGAGGTCGAGGAGGGCGCGAGGCTGCCCGACGTCCCCGTCCTCGTGCTCAGCCGGCACGCCGGGCCGGGGGACTCGTTCATCCTGGTCGACGTCCTCCTCGGTCGCGCCCGCCGTGCACCCGCCGTCGTCCTCAAGGACACGCTGCAGTGGGACCCGGCGATCGACGTCCTCCTGGGCCGGCTGCCCGCGGCCTTCGTCACGCCCCTGGCACGCCGCAGGCCGGGGCAGCCCGGCGCCGCGGAGACCATCACGCGCATCTCGGCCGACCTGGGCGCCGACGACGCCCTCGTCCTGTTCCCCGAGGGCGGGAACGTGACGCCCCGGCGCCGCGCGCAGCGGATCGAGGCGCTCCGGGCCCGCGGCAAGGACGCCCTCGCCGACCGGGCCGAGCGCATGCCGCACGTCATGGTGCCGCACGCGGGCGGGTTCCTGTCCGCGCTCGACGCCGTCGCCCCCGACGCCGCCGTGCTGGTCGTCGCGCACACCGGCCTCGACCGCCTCGTCACGGTCAAGGACATCTGGCGCGAGCTGCCGATGGACAAGACCATCGTGCTGGGCGGCACCCTGACGCGCGTCGACGACCTCCCCGCCGACGTCGAGGGGCGGGAGCTCTGGCTCTTCGACCAGTGGGAGCGCGTGGACGCCTGGATCACCGCACGCTCCGCGGACCTCGACGCCCCGGCGCGTCCCGCCGCCCCGCACGAGTGACCGCGGCGCGCGACCGGGCGTAGCGTCGAGCTGCGCTGAACACCCCGTTCACCGCGGCGGCCGGGCGGTGTAAGGTCTCCCGGCCGCCGAGACCCGGTGGTACAGACCACTCCCGTAAGGAGTCTCAACGATGCAGCTCATGCGGAGGCGCTCGATCGAAGCGACGATCGCGGCGTCCGACGAGCCCCAGCGCCAGCTCAAGCGCACCCTCGGTGCCTGGGACCTCATGGTCCTCGGCATCTCCGTGGTGATCGGCGCCGGGATCTTCTCGAAGGCCGCGCAGGTGTCGGCCACGCAGACCGGCCCGTCGGTCGTGATCTCGTTCGTCATCGCCGGCGTCGTGTGCGCCCTCGCGGCGCTGTGCTACGCCGAGTTCGCGTCGTACATGCCGGTGGCCGGCTCCGCGTACACGTTCTCCTACGCGTCGATGGGTGAGCTGCTCGCCTGGATCATCGGCTGGGACCTCATCCTCGAGATGTTCTTCGCCGCCTCCGTCGTCGCCAAGGCCTGGGGCCTGTACTTCGACAACTTCCTCAACGTGTTCGGCCTCGGCGGGGTCGACGCGGACGGCGTCGCGTCCGGGGTCCACAACACGATCCACCTCGGCGGCGTGTCCTTCGACTGGGGCACCGCCATCCTCATCGTCGTGCTCGCCACGCTGCTCGTCGTCGGCACGAAGCTCTCGACGCGCGTCACCGGCGTGCTCACGGCCATCAAGGTCGCCATCGTGCTGCTCATCATCGTGGTGGGCTTCGCGTTCTTCAGCGCGTCGAACCTCAGCCCGTTCGTGCCCAGCCCCGAGTCGTTCGGCGAGTCCACGACGCACAGCACCACGATGACGCAGACCCTCTTCTCCTGGATGGCCGGCGCCGAGCTGTCCGTGGGCGGCGTGATGGGCATCCTCGCGGGTGCCGGCACCGTGTTCTTCGCGTTCATCGGGTTCGACGTCGTCGCCACCGCGGCGGAGGAGACCAAGAACCCTCGCCGGAACGTCCCGCGCGGCATCCTCGGCGGCCTCGCGATCTGCACCGGCCTCTACATCGCCGTCTCGATCGCGCTCTCCGGCATGGCCACCCCGCAGCAGCTGCGCGACGCCACGCCCGACGGCGGAGCGTCCGCGACGATCATCACCGCGTTCCAGTTGCAGCCGAACGCACCGGCGTGGGCCACGCAGGTCATCACGGTCGGCATCCTCGTGGGCCTCACGACCGTGGTCATGGTGCTCATGCTCGGCCTCACCCGGATCGTGTTCGCGATGAGCCGCGACGGCCTGCTGCCCCGCGGCATGTCGAAGACGTCGGAGCGCGGCACCCCGGTGATGATCCAGGTCGGTACCGCCGCGCTCCTGGTGATCGTCACCTGCTTCTTCTCGGTCGACGTGCTCGGCAACATGGTGAACATCGGCACCCTGTCGGCGTTCGTCCTGGTGAGCTTCGGCATCCCGATCCTCCGCCGGCGCCAGCTCAAGGCCGGCGGCGGCGAGGCCCACGCCGACCACTTCCGCGTGCCGTGGTCGCCGGTGCTGCCGATCGTCTCGGGCGTGCTGTGCCTGTGGCTGATGCTGCAGCTGGACGTCGAGACGTGGCTGCGGTTCCTCGTGTGGCTCGCGCTGGGCTTCGCGATCTACTTCCTGTACGGCTACCGCAACTCGCAGCTGGGCAAGAACCCGTCGCAGCTCGCCGCCGACTACCGCGAGGCCGTGCAGTCGGCCGTCGGCGTGGACGACGACACCCCGCGGCGCGGCTGACCGATCGCGCCCGGCACACGGCGGCGGCCCGTCAGAGCGATCTGGCGGGCCGCCGTCGTGCGCCCGGGCGGGACGCGCGGTCAGCCGGCGAGCGACTCCAGCACCTTCGCGACCCGGCGGTCGCGCGTCTCGTCGGTCCTGGCGCCGTCCACGCTCAGGGCGTGCGCCTTCTGCCTGCTCGGCGAGAGCCTCGCCCAGGCGGCGGTGGCCGCCGGGTCGGCGGCGAGCGTGGCCGCCAGCGCGGGCGGCACCTCGACGGTGCGGGGCGCGTCGTCGACCTCGAGCCGCACCTCGACCTCGTCGCCGGCGCCGCGGCCGGTGGCCGCGCGGGTCTCGGCGTTGAACGAGACGAGGAACCGGCCGCCCATCGACGAGACGGTGTTGCGGTACGTGAAGCCGCCGTCGACGGTCACGACCACGGGGACGCGCCGGCCGCGGTCGAACGCCGCGACGACGTCGTCGGGCACGGGCAGTCCGACGTTGCTGCCGCCCGTCGCGAGCAGGGTCGTGGTGAAGGTCTGGACCGTGGGTGCGTCGCTCACGCCGCCTCCGTCGCGTCGCGGCGGCGCGGTGCCGCCGCCCTCCCGGGCACGGTAGCGGCCGTCAGGCGGACTCGCCCTCGATCAGCCGGGGCACGAAGATCTGCGTCCGCACGGGCGGCTCGTGGCCCGCGAGCACGTCGAGCAGCGTCGCCGTCGCGGCCGTGACCATCTCGACCACGGGCTGCAGCACGGTCGTCAGGCGCGGCGTCGTCCGCTCCGCCCCGAGGGCGTCGAAGCCCACGATGGCGACGTCGTCGGGCACGCTCCTGCCGGCCTCGCGCAGCACCTGGAGCGCGCCCGTGGCCATGAGGTCCGACGCGGCGAAGACGCCGTCGACGTCGGGGTGCCGCGCCAGGATCCGCTCCATCGCGGCCGCCCCGCCCGCCACCGTGAAGTCGCCGTTCTCGACGGCGACGGCCGGCAGCCCGGCGTCCTCGAGCGTGTGCCGCCAGGCCTCGTGACGGTCGACGGCCGCGGTCATGTCGAGCGGGCCGGTGATCGTGGCGACGCGCGTGCAGCCGCGGTCCACGAGGCGCTGGGTGGCGGTGCGCCCGCCCGAGGCGTTGTCCACGTCGACGAAGTGCAGGGACTCGGTGTCGAACGGCCGCCCGACGAAGACCGACGGGAGGTGCGACCGCATGAGCTCGGACTCGAGCTGGTCCTCCTTGTGGTGCGACGCGACGATGACGCCGTCCACGTGCCCCGACCGCAGGTATCGCGCGATGTGGCCCGGGGGCTCGCCCGCGCGGGCGAGCAGCAGCACGAGCTGCAACTCGGTGCCGGTCAGGCCCTCGCTGACGCCGCGCAGCACGCCCGCGAGGAACGGGTCGGTGAGGATGCGGGCGTCGGGCTCGGGCACCACGAGGGCGATCGAGTCGGTGCGCCGGGTGACCAGCGAGCGGGCCGCCCGGTTCGGGGCGTACCCGAGCCGGGCGACGGCGTCGTCGACGGCGGTCTGCGCCTCGGGCGACACCCGGTCACCGCCGTTGATGGCGCGCGAGGCCGTGGACCGCGAGACCCCCGCAGCCCGGGCGACGTCGTCCAGCGTCGGGCTGGCATGCTCGATGACCACGTCGGGAGACTACTCTGCGTCCGCGCCGTCGCGGGCCGGCACGACGCCCGAGCGGGCGACGTCGGCGTACCAGCGGCCGGAGGACTTGACGGTCCGCTCCTGCGTCTCGTAGTCCACGTGCACCAGGCCGAAGCGCTTGGAGTAGCCGAGGGCCCACTCGAAGTTGTCCAGCAGCGACCAGGCGAAGTAGCCGCGCACGTCGGCGCCGGCGTCGATCGCGTCGCGGACGGCGCGCAGGTGCACGTCGACGAACGCGAGGCGGTCCGGGTCGTCGACGCTCCCGTCGGCCTGCACGACGTCGGGGTACGCGGCGCCGTTCTCGGTGACGTACATCGAGGTGCCGCGGGGCCCGGTGTAGTCGCGCTGCAGCCGCGTCAGCAGGCGGGTGAGACCCTCCGGCTGCACCTCCCAGCCCATGTCCGTGAGGGGCAGGCCGCGGCTGTGGTGGTAGATGCCGTCGGGCACCGGGTGGGGGGAGCGGGTCTCCCACGCCGCGGCGTCGACGCGCTCGCCGCCGGGGTCGGCCGTGCCCGCCGGGGTCTCGCCGGCGGCGCCCTGCGGTCGGGCCGAGACCGCGCCGCCGTTGTAGTAGTTGACGCCGAGCACGTCGATCGGCGTGGAGATCACCTCGAGGTCGCCCTCGCGCACGACGTCGGCGAACCCGAGGTGCGCGACGTCGTCGAGCAGGTCCTGCGGGTAGGCGCCGCGCAGGATCGGGTCGAGGAAGAAGCGGTTGAACATGCCGTCGTCGCGGCGCGCGACGTCGACGTCGGCCGGGTCCGTCGGGTCGACCGGGTCGGACACGGTGAAGTTGAGCGTGAGGCCGAGCACGGCCTCCGGGTCCCGCTCGCGCAGCGCCTCGACGGCGCCGCCGTGGGCGAGCATGAGGTGGTGGGCCGCGGCGAGGCCGTCCGCGGGGGACTTGCGTCCGGGGGCGTGCGCCCCGGCGGTGTATCCGAGGAACGCGGAGCACCACGGCTCGTTGAGCGTCGTCCAGACCTTCACCCGGTCGCCGAGCGCGTCGTGCATCGTCACGGCGTAGTCGACGAATCGGGCCGCGGTGTCCCGGTTCGGCCAGCCGCCCAGCTCCTCCAGCGCCTGGGGCAGGTCCCAGTGGTACAGCGTCAGCCAGGGCAGCACGTCGGCGGCGAGCAGCTCGTCGACCAGGCGGGAGTAGAAGTCCAGCCCTTCCTGGTTGACGGTCTTCCCGTCGGGAACCACCCGGGCCCACGACGTCGAGAACCGGTACGCGTCGAGGTTCAGGCGCTTCATGAGCGCCACGTCCTCGGGGTAGCGGTGGTAGTGGTCGTCGGCCACCGATCCGTCGTCGCCGTTCACGACGGCGCCGGGGATGCGGCAGAACGCGTCCCAGACCGAGTCCTCGCGGCCGCCCTCCGTGGACGCTCCCTCGATCTGGAAGGCGGCCGTGGCCGCGCCCCAGACGAAGCCGTCGGGGAACGTGACGGCCCCGGTGGCGTGCGGGGAGCTCGTGAGAGGGGCGCTGGGCGTGAACGGCACGGTCGTGCCGGGGGCCGCCCGGCGCGCGCCGGGGGTGGGGAGGGTCATGAATTCGGATCTTTCCATCGGTGGTGGGCCCACGCAGCCGCGCGACGGCGCGGCTGCGCGGGCGTGACGTCAGCCCGGACGAGCGGTGGGTCAGCCCTTGACGGCGCCGGCCATGATGCCCGCGACGAGCTGCTTGCCGACGAAGGCGAAGATCACGAGCAGGGGCAGCGTCACGAGGAAGATGCCGCCCATCACGAGGGAGTAGTCCACGAAGTAGTTGGACTGCAGGGACCGCACGACGAGGGGCAGCGTCGGGTTGTCCTGGTTGAGCACGATCGAGGGCCAGAAGTAGTTGGTCCACTGCTGGACGAACGTGAACAGGCCCAGCATCGCGGCGGCCGGGCGTGCGGCCGGCAGCGCGATCGACCAGAACGTGCGGATCATGGAGGCGCCGTCCACGCGGGCGGCCTCGATGAGCTCGTACGGGAGGGCCTCGGAGAGATACTGGGTCATCCAGAAGACCCCGAACGCGGTGACCAGGGCTGGCACGATGACCGCCTGCAGCTTGCCGATCCAGTCGAGGTCCGTCATGAGGATGTACATCGGGATCACGCCGAGCTGGGTCGGCACGGCCATCGTGGCGATGACGAACACGAGCAGCGGCCCGCGCCCCCGGAAGCGCAGCTTGGCGAACGAGTACCCGGCGAGAGTGGAGAACAGCACCACGGACGCCGCCGTGATCACCGAGATGATCACCGAGTTCGCGAGCGCCTTCCAGAAGTTGATCGTGTCGGAGCTGATGACCTCCCCGAACTGCTGGAAGAGGCTCGCGTCCGGCAGCCACTGCGGCACGGCGTTCTGCGCGATCGACACGGGGTCGGACGACCCGAGCAGCAGCGTGAAGTACAACGGGAAGATCGAGATCAGCAGCGCGATCCCGAGCAGCACGTAGGTGACGGTGCCGGGGCGGCGCTGGGCAGAGCGGGTGGCTCGCGAACCGCGGTCGCGACGCTTGGCGGCGGCGCGAGCCGCGCCCTGGCCGGCGGTCTGGGCGGTGACGGCGACGGAGCTCATCGGCGGTCCTCCCGGTCGGTGGTCGTGTCGGTGGTGGTGCCGGTCGGGGGGAACGTCGGCGGGGCCCCCGCCGGGCGCGTCGTCGTCCCGGCCGACGAGGCCGCGGCGGCGCGGGCCTGCGCCAGCAACGCCTGCGTGTGCCGCCGGCTCACCTTCGGCGCCCTCGGGCCGGACGTGGCGATGCGCCGGGTCGCGAGGAAGTTGACCATGCCGATCACGACGATGAGCAGGAACAGCAGCCAGGCGATCGCAGCCGCGCGGCCGAAGTTCTTCTGGGTGCCCCAGGCGACGTCGTACAGGTAGACGACCGTGGTCATCCAGTCCTTGTCGGGGCCGCCGAGGCCGTACGCGTCGTACATGCGGACCTCGTCGAAGATCTGCAGGCCGCCGATGGTCGAGGTGATGACGATGAAGATGATGGTGGCGCGGATCTGCGGCACGGTGATGGAGAAGAACTGCCGGGCCCGGCCGGCGCCGTCGATGACGGCTGCCTCGTAAAGCTCGCGGGGCACGGCCTGCATCGCCGCGAGGAAGATCAGCGCGTTGTAGCCGGTCCAGCGGAAGTTCACCATCGTGGCGATCGCGATGTGGCTGGGGATGCGCTCGCTGTGCCAGCCGACCGGGTCGACGCCGACGAGGCCCAGGAGCTCGTTGATGAGGCCGTAGTCGTCGGCGAACAGTCGGCCGAAGATCATGGAGACCGCGACCGGCGCGACGACGTAGGGGATCAGCACACCCATCCGCCAGAAGGTGGCGGCGCGCAGGTTCTGGTCGAGCAGCGCCGCGATGACGATCGCGAGGATCACCTGCGGGATGCTCGAGAACACGAAGATCGAGAACGTGTTGACGAGCGACTTCCAGAAGACGGGCTGAGCGAGCACCTCCGTGTAGTTCTGCAGCCCGACGAAGTCCCCCTGGCCGCCCAGCAGGTTCCACTCGTGCATGGAGACGAACGCTGTGTACGCGAGCGGGAAGAGCCCCGTGATCGCGAAGAGCAGGAAGAACGGCGAGATGTACAGGTAGGGCGAGAGCTTCACGTCCCAGCGGCCGAGCCGCTGAGAGAACCCGACGCGTCGCGGGGGTCGGGACGGAGGCCCGGTGCGTCGGTGCGCGGGCTGGGTGGGGGAGAGGACGGCCATCTGCTGCTTCCTGTGCTCGCCGGGCGGGCCTGCCGGTCGCTGGTCGGGCCTGTCGGGACGGGTGTCCCGACAGGCCCGACCAGCGCGGG
Source organism: Isoptericola nanjingensis (assembly GCF_050311635.1). NCBI lineage: Bacteria > Bacillati > Actinomycetota > Actinomycetes > Micrococcales > Promicromonosporaceae > Isoptericola > Isoptericola nanjingensis. Next base: position 338,108 of record NZ_JBNOZL010000005.1, read on the forward strand.
GGTCAGTGACTGGTCAGAGGGTCACTGGATGACGGAGGCGGCCTCCTCGAGCGCCCCCTCCCAGCTCTTCTCCGGGTCGTCACCGTTGAGGTCCACACGGTTCAGAGCGTTCTGCACCGACTGGTGGATCCCGAAGTAGTTCTTGCCCTTGAACGGCGCGCTCGTGATCGCCTCGGCGCGGGCCGAGAAGACCTGACCGACCGGGGCGTCGTTGAAGAACGGGTTCGTGAACGACTGCACCTGCTCGGAGGACTGTGCGTCCACCTGCGAGGGGAACGTTCCCGCGTTCTCGAACGCGGTCGTCTGCTGCGCCGGGTCGGTCAGCCACGCCGCGAGCTCCTTGGCCGCCGCGGCGTTGTCGCCGGACGCCGGGACGGTGAGGAACGAGCCGCCCCAGTTGCCGCCGCCGCCGGGGAAGACGTCGGCGACGTCCCAGCCCTCGACGCCGCCGGAGCGCTCCTCGATCGGACCGGTCATCCAGGCCGGGCAGAGCATGGTGGCGAAGGCGTCCTTCTGGAAGCCTGCGTCCCAGTCGGGCTGCCACTGCTCCAGGCCGGCCGAGAGCTTGTCGTCGATCGAGGCGGTGAGCACCTGGTCGTACAGGTCCTTGACCGCGGTGTTGGTCTTGAGGTCCTTCGGCTCGCCCGTGGAGGGGTCCTCGTAGGCGTCCTCGAGCTGGTTGACCATGCCCTGGTAGGTGGGGACGGCCCCGTCGAACCAGGCGGCGTCCGACTTGGCGACGAACTGCTTGCCGACCTCGAAGTACTTGTCCCACGTCGCGTCGGCGCCGCCGAGCAGCTCGGCGACCTTCTCGCGGTCGGTCGGCAGGCCGGCCTTCTCGAAGAGGTCGGCGCGGTAGCAGATGGCCTCCGGGCCGATGTCGGTGCCGTAGCCGATGACCTTGCCGTCGGTCGTGGTGGCCTGCTGCACCTTCCAGTCCAGCCAGCGGCCGTCGAGCGCCGGGTCGGCCAGGTCCTCGAAGAGGTCGGGGTACTGCATGAGCTCGGGCAGCCAGTCGACCTCGATGGCCTCGATGTCGGCCAGGCCCTCGCCGCCGGCAGCGAGCTTCGTGGTGAGGTTGTTGCGTGCGTCCTCGGACTTCGCGGCCTTGACCTGCTTGACCGTGACGTTCGGGTGCGCCTCGGTGTAGCTGGCGAGGAGCTCGTCGCTGTAGCCGAAGTCGTTGAAGGTGGCGACCGTCAGCGTGATCTTCTCGTTGCTGTCGGCGGAGCCCTCGTCTGAGGGGTCGGAGCCGCCACCGCACGCGGTGAGGGCGAGGGCGAGGGTCGCGACGCCGGCGGACGCCGCGACGACGCGGCGGGTCCGGCGGGTGGGTCGGGTGCTGTTGAGCACGGTGACTCCCTTGTCTGGGTCGGGCCTACGAGTTGGAGGGTTGGTAGCGCTCCCACCTCCATGGTGGTAGCGCTCCCACAGCCAGGTCATGATGCTCGCCGTCGGTGGTGACGAAAGTCAAGCCCGTCGAGGGCGTCGATGCCGTTCTGTGACGGAAGCGGCCGCGTCAGCGCAGGTCAGAAGCCTGCGCCGCGAGCGCGTGTCCGGATCGTTACCGGTCTTCACCCGGTGCGGCCTGCGCTGCGAGCCACTCCTGGCCGGCCGCGCCCTCGGCCTCGAGGGTCGAGCGGACCGCCCGGGCGGCGGCCTCGGCCACCGCGGCGCCGAACAGGGGCACCGTCGCGCGGACCTCGCCGTCGTACACCTGGCGCGTGCCGCCGTCCGTCGTCGGCTCGAGGCGGACCGTGCCGGTCACCCGCACGGGTGCCCCGGCGATCTCGACGGCGATGGTCCCGGTGCGCAGCCCCCCGGAGGGCGCCTCCCACACCTCCGCCTGGCGCACCTCCAGGTGGTCGCCGACGAACGGTCGCACCTGCGCGGGGATGAGGTCCGTGGGCAGGGTGCGTCGCACCGCGATGGTGAAGCCTTCGGCCGGGCTGCCGGTCACGTCCGTCTGCTCGACGCGGCCGCCCGGGCCGCGCAGGGCCCGCCAGCGGATGAACGCCTCGTCGGCGAGCATCGCGACGACGGCGTCCGCGTCCGCCGCGTAGGTCAGCTCCACGGTCAGGTGCACGAGGTCACCCTACCGAGGCGGGAGCGGAGCGGTAGCGCCCGTAGGCTGGTGGGCGTGTCCGCCATGAGTGACCTCATCGCCCAGAACGCCGACCTCTCCGAGGGAGACGCCGAGTGGCTGCACCTCCTCGTGGGCGACTGGCAGCTCGTGTCCGACCTCGCCTTCGCCGACCTGGTGCTGTGGCTCCCTACGTCCGACGGCGGCTTCGTCGCCCTCGCCCAGTGCCGCCCGTCCACCGGGGCGACGGTGCACTACGACGACATCGTGGGGTCGTTCGCCCCCGACGGGCAGCGCCCGCAGCTCGCGGCCGCCATGACGGAGGTGCGCGCGCAACGCTCTCGCGAGCCGCGCTGGTTCGGCGCCTACGCCGTCCGCGAGGAGGCGGTCCCGGTGGTGCACGAAGGGCGGCCGATCGCCGTCGTCGCCCGGCAGACCAACCTCGGGTCCGGGCGCACGCCCAGCCGGCTCGAGCTCAACTACGTGGAGTCGGCCGACGACATCCTCGCGATGATCGCGCGCGGCGAGTACCCGGCGACCAACGCCGCCACCGGCCCCCGCCGCGGCGCACCGCGCGTCGGCGACGGGCTGATCCGGCTCAACTCCGAGGGCGAGGTGCTCTACGCCAGCCCGAACGCGCTCTCGTGCTTCCACCGGCTCGGGGTCATCGGGCCGCTCGTCGGGCAGTCGCTGGTCGAGGTGACCGCCGACATCGTCCAGTATCAGGACACGGTGGACGAGTCGCTGCCGCTGGTCGTCATGGGCCGCGCGCCGTGGCGCACCGACATCGAGGCCAAGGGCGTCGCCCTGTCGCTGCGCGCCCTGCCGCTCACGGACCACGGGCAGCGCATCGGCGCTGTCCTGCTGTGCCGCGACGTGTCCGAGCTGCGCCGTCGTGAGCGCGAGCTCATGACCAAGGACGCGACCATCCGCGAGATCCACCACCGCGTGAAGAACAACCTCGCCACCGTGGCCGCGCTGCTGCGGCTGCAGGCCCGCCGGATGGACGTGCCCGAGGCCCGGGCCGCGCTGGAGGAGGCGATGCGCCGGGTCGCGACCATCTCGATGGTGCACGAGTCGCTCTCGCAGACCCTCGACGAGCACGTGGAGCTCGACGACATGCTGAGCCGCGCGCTGCGGCTGGCCGCCGACGTGGCGTCGACGCGCACGCAGGTGCGCACCCAGCAGACCGGGTCGTTCGGCATGGTCCCGGCGCAGGACGCCACGCCCCTCGCGCTGGTGCTCACCGAGCTGGTGACGAACGCTGTCGAGCACGGCTTCCCCGGGCGTGAGTCCGGCAACGTCGAGATCGACGTGCAGCGGGACGGGGCCTCGATGCGGGTGGTCGTCGCCGACGACGGCGTGGGGATGCCGGAGGGCATCGCGACGATGGGGCGCGCGTCGCGCAGCGGGCTGGGGTCCCAGATCGTGCAGACGCTCGTGACGAACGAGCTGGGCGGCACCATCGACTGGGAGGCGCGCGACGGCGGCGGCACACAGGTGGTGCTGGAGCTGGAGCTGCGCGACGGTCAGTCGGCAGCGCGCTCCGGGTACTGACGGGCGTCGCGCCCGGACACCGATACCGACACGGCCACAGGCACGGACGCAGACGAAGGGACGGACCGCGTCGCGGTCCGTCCCTTCGCTCGTCGTGCGGGGGTGCGTCAGCCGGCGCGGCGGGCGCGCGCGGTGCGGCGCTTGAGCGCGCGGCGCTCGTCCTCGCTCATGCCGCCCCAGACGCCGGCGTCCTGGCCGGACTCGATGGCCCACTTCAGGCACGTGTCGACGACGTCGCAGCGACGGCACACGGCCTTGGCCTCCTCGATCTGCAGGAGGGCGGGGCCGGTGTTGCCGATGGGGAAGAAGAGCTCAGGGTCCTCGTCGAGGCAGGCGGCCTTGTGGCGCCAGTCCATGTCATCTCCTCGGTGCAGGGGGACCTGGTCCGTCAGAGGGGCACGCGTGCGGGCGCGCCAAACCGGGTCCGATGGGTGGGGGTTGATCTGCCGTCCAGCGTCACACCTCGTGAAGCGCCGCACAAGGGGTTACGTGAAAGTTTCTCCCGCATGAAGCGTGAGTGCTTCATCACACTGTCGTGAAACTGCAGGTCGCACGTATTCTGACGTGTCATGCGCGCTCCTGTCACCCCCTCGTCCGATGCCGACGGTGCTCCGGAGGGGCCCCGCCCGCCGGGCCTGAGGGTCGTCGCCGCGGGGGTCGGGATCGAGGCCGTCCTGCTCGTCGGGGCTGCCGTGATGATCGGGATCGAGGTCGTCCGCGGCGCCTCCAACAGCGTAGCCGTGAGCGTCTTCCTCGTGCTCTTCTTCCTTGGCCTCGCGTGGCTGCTCGTCGGGTCCTGCCGTGCCTTGTGGGCGGGGCGTCGCGGGGGCCGGGCGCCGATCGTCGTGTGGCAGATCATGCAGGGCCTCGTCGGTGTCAGCCTGCTGACCGCCGGGGCGGCCTGGGCGGTGCTCGCGGGCCTGGGCCTGCTGCTCGTCGCCGCGGCGGTGCTCGTCGCGGTGATGACGCGCCGGGTCGTCGAGGCGACGTCCGGCTGAGTCTGCGGCTGCCGGGTCCACGTCGTCCGGCCGGGCCACCTGCACGACCTGCACCCGCCCCGCCTGCACGAGCGCCCCGCGCCCCGCGCGCGCCGGTCCGGGGTCGACGGCGTCCGCGAGCGGTACGCCCAGCAGCTCGTCCGCCCCCCGCTCGCCCGGGTGCAGCACCACCCCCGTGCGGCGCGCGCGGAGCTCGGCGAGGGCGCCCCGGTGCGCCAGCGCCGTCCCTGTGGAGCTCGCCGCGGCCACGAGCACGAGGCCGGTCCCGTCGGTCAGCGCGGAGATCCGTTCCGCCTCCAGCGGGTGCTGCTGGGCGAGGACGTCGAGGTCGTCCACCACGAGCACGCCGGGACCCTGGCCCGTGACGGCGGGGAGGGCCGCGGGCCCGTCGCCCGGTGGTCCCGCCGTGCCGTCCGGTGGCCCGTCCGGCAGCCCGGCGAGCAGCCCGGCCAGGGCTGCCGGCGACGGTGCCACGGCCGGGACGTCGCCGGCGTCCTGACGCAGCGCGGCATCCCGCGAGACCACGCCGGCCAGCCGTCCCGCCGCCGCCAGCCGCCGGACGACGAGCCGCAGGACGGTGGTGCGGCCGCTGGCACGCGGTCCGGTGACGAGAGCGCCCCGGCCGACGTCGAGCGCGACCGGGCCGGCCGCGTCGCCCCCGACCCCGACGGGGACGAGCAGCGTGCCGACGTCGCGCGGGTCGGCGGCACGGTGCCGGGGACCGCGCCCCGGCGCCTTGGCCAGGTCGGTCTCCACGACCGTCGGGGGCAGCGGCCGGACCTTCACCGGCGCAGCGGCCCCCCGCCCGGCCGCGCGGCCGCCGGGACCGGCGTCGGGGACGCGCGGTTCGCCCGGCAGCAGGACCTGGCACAGGACCTGCTCGCGCGCGAGCCACGCGCCGCGACCTGCGGGCCCGCCACGACCGGCGAGCCCCGAAGGCGCGCCGAGGAGCACGTCGGCGTGCGCCTCGGGGCCGAGCAGCACCAACCGCGGCCCGGCCCGCGCGGCGAGCCCGCCGAGCGTCGCGCCGTCGGACGCGAGCGCGAACGCGACGCCGGGCGAGGCCAGCGCCCGCACGAGCGGGTCCCACGGGTCCGGTCCGGCGAGCGCGACGCGCAGCTCGTCGACGCCGTCGACCACGACGAGCGTCCGCGCCCGTGCCGGCCCCTCCGCGTCCGCCGCCAGCAGGCGCAGCAGCCGTGCCGCCCGCCGCGGCGCCGCGGGGCCGGCGAGGGTACCGAGGCCCGGGTGCCGCGCGAGGCGAGCGAACCGGGGGAGCGCGGCCGCAGGTGCCAGCACGTGCACGTGCCAGCCCGCGTCCAGCGCCGCCACCGCCGTCGTCAGGAGTGCCGTCGTCCTGCCGGAGCGTGCGCGGCCCACGACGCCGAGGTGCCCCGTGCCCGGGTCCCAGCGCACGACGGTCCGGCGCTGGCTGTCGGGATCGTCGCCCAGCGCGAGGGGGAGGCCCGCGGAGTCGTCGTCGGCCTCGGGGATGTCCCGGACCTGGACGCGCTCCGGCAGCGGGGGCAGCCACGGCGCGGCGCCGGGGCGGAGGCCTCGCGCGGCGGCAGCGTCGACGAGCGAGTCGACGAGCGAGTCGACGAGCGAGTTCACGGGGCACGAGGCCGCGCCGGCTCCCGCGGAGCGCTGGCACGGTTCGGGCACCGACGGCGCCGCCATCGGCGGCGAACCCCAGGCCGGAGCGCGGCGCACCTGGTCCTCGGCCGTCGTGGCGAGCCCCGAGGCATGAGCGCACTGGAGCGCCACCGGTGGCTCGGACCCGCGGCGCAGGACGGCGCGCCCCGGCGTCCCCGGCACGATCCGGGCGGCCGCGGGCGTCTCGACCACGTCGAGCGAGTCCGCGGCGTCCACGACCCGGAGCGCGAGCCGCGCCGAGACGTTGGCCCGCACGTCGGCGCTCACGGCCCCCGCGGGACGCTGCGTCGCGAGCACCAGGTGCACGCCCAGGGAGCGCCCCTGCGCGGCCACGCGCAGCAGACCGGGCAGGAAGTCCGGCAGGTCGTCGGCGAGGGCCCGGAACTCGTCCACCACGACGACCAGCCGCGGCGGCGCGTCGGGCACCCCCGGCGGCAGGGCGGTGAGGTCCGCCGCCCCGTGCCGGGCGAGGACGTGCTCGCGCCGGCGCAGCTCCGCGCGGAGGCCGGCCAGGGCGCGGCCCGCCAGCCCGGGGTCGAGGTCGGTCACCTGGCCGACGACGTGCGGCAGCCGGCCGCACGCGCCGAACGACGCGCCGCCCTTGAAGTCGACGAGCGCGAGCGCGAGGTCACGCGGGGACCGCCGCGCCGCGAGCCCCAGCACGAGCGACTGCAGCAGCTCGGACTTCCCCGCCCCCGTGGTGCCGGCCACCAGCAGGTGGGGCCCGTCCGCCACCAGGTCGAAGGTCACGGGCCGACCGCGGGCGTCCCGGCCGAGCGGCACCGCCCAGCCGGTGGTGGTGTCCCAGGCGGCGCCGGGGTCGGGTGCGTCGTCGAGCAGGTCGACCAGCGGGACGACGGCGGGGAGCCGCGGGTCGGTCGGGTCGCCGTCGTCGCCGGGCCCGCCCGCCTCGTCGTGGCCGGTCGCCCGGTCCAGCGTGGTCAGCGACCGGCGCAGCCCCGCCAGGCCCGCGACGAGTCGCGCGACCCGCTCCGCCCAGGCCGCGTCGACGCCCACGAGCGGCCCGGTGGTGGCGGAGCCGTCCGGCGCCGCCCGCCGGACCCGGCCCGCGCGCACCCGCCACGTCGTGCGGCACCACGACGGCACGGGCGCGCCGTCGGGCAGGCACAGCAGCACGGCTCCGCCGCGCGCGAGCACGTCGTCGGGCCGAGCGGTGGCCGCGGCACGGTCTGTCGCGGCGGGCGTGTCGACGACGAGCAGCGGCGGGCCGGCGGTCGGCAGCCAGCGGCACCACGACCAGGCGTCGCGCGCGCCGACGACCTCCACGGACGCGCCGGCCGCGGCGAGCTCGGCGACCACCGACCGTGCGGCCGCGAGCACGTCCGCACGCGGTCCGACCACGGCGATCGCGCCGTCGGGCACCAGCTCGGCGACCGCACCCACCACCACCGCACCACCTCCCTGACCGGTTGCCCCGGGGGGCGCGGCCCGGGGCGACACTTCGGCGTGGTGACCGCCGGCGCGGGCCCGCGCCGCGGCCCGCGCGCACGCGGCGCCCCACGCTCCGTCGGACGCCTGGTGGGCCGCGACCAACCGGGCGAGCAGCGGGCCGGGTGCCTCGCCCACGACGCGGGGCGGGGCGTCCCCGGGCTCCGTCCCGTGGCCGGTCGCCGGGGCTCCGGCGGTGGGCGACGGGCCGGACCCGCCGCGCCGCCGCCGTCGTGCGGCGAGGAGCTGGGGCACCAGGGTCGCGACACCGAGCAGGGAGAACAGCGCGTACGCCGGCTGCCGCAGCACCGCGGCGAGGACCAGCGACCCCACGACGGGCAGCGCGGCGGTGGCGAGCATCCCCGCGCCGGGCCCGGACGGCGCCGCCGCGTCGGCGGCCTCGCCACGGCCGGGGGCGGCATCGAGCCAGGCCGCCACGGTCCCCGAGCGGTGCAGCGTCCACGAGCGCACGCCGCGCGGGCCCGTCACCTCCAGCACGCTGCCGGGGCGCCAGCGGCGCGGCAGGCGACTCACCACCCGCGCACGCCGTCGAGCGGTGCCCGTCGCGCGGACGAGCCGCGCCGTCGGGCGTGGCGCCCGGGTGCCTGTGCCGCGGCGCGTGAGCCGCACGGTGACACGGTCTGGCCGCCGCGGGTCCACGCGTACCACGAGGCCGCCCCGGGACGGCGGGCCCGTGTCGTGGTGCAGCGCCGTCGACCCGCCGGGCGCGAGGGCGACGGTCACCCCGGCGGCGGGGCCGTCGGCGCGGGCGGCGAGCCACGGCCCGTCGAGGACGGCCGGCGCCGGGCGGAAGGTGCCCGAGGCTGCGTGCGCGTTCCCGCCCCCGTCGTCGTGCACGGCGACGGCGGCCCCGGGCAGGAGCGGGCGGTGCCCGACGACGTCGTCGTCGGACACGAGGACGCCGTCGGCGCGCAGCGGGACGTGCCGCAGCTCGGGTCGGCGCAGGAGGTCGGCGAGCCCCGCCCGGCACGCGCCGAACGGCAGCCCCGCCGGCAGGAGCACGTCCTCCCCCGGACGCACGGTGACCCGGACGTCGCCCGTCCGCCCCCGGGCGGGGCCGGGCGCGGGGACGACGAGGGCGGGCACCGAGGAGGTCGACATGACCCCCAGGGTGCCCGCCCGGGACGGCCGTCGAGGACGGCCTGTGGACAACTCCCGCTACTCGCTCGCCAGCGCCTCCACGGGGGAGGTCTTCACCGCGGTGCGGGCGGGGGCGACGGACGCCACCAGCCCGGCCACGGCGGCGACGAGCAGCATCACGAGGACGTCGCGCCACGGGACCACGATGACCGGGGTGCCGGCCCAGCCGAGCGCCGCGGCGGCGCCGGCCCAGCCGTAGACGAGCCCGAGCAGCACGCCCAGGACGGCGCCCACCAGCGCGATGAGCAGGCCCTCCACCGCGAGCATCCCGCGCAGCTGGCCCTTCGACAGCCCGATCGCCCGCAGGGTGGCGGACTCCCGGCGCCGCTCGATGACCGACAGCGACAGCGTGTTCGCCACGCCGATCAGGGCGATCACGACCGCCGCCGCCAGCAGGCCGATGACGATCCCCAGCGCGGTGTCGATCACCTGCTGGAAGCCGGCGCGCTCCACCGCCGCGCCCATGACGTCGGCGGGGGCCTCGGTGTCGGCGACCGCGTCCTGGATCGACGGCACCACGGAGGTGGCGTCGGACGGGTCGTCGAGCCCCACCCACAGGCTGGTCACCGGGGCGTCGGGGTCGAGGGAGGACAGGTCGTCCGGCACCACGATCATCCCGGTGTCCGCGAGGTCGGTGACCGCGGCCGTCACGTCGAGGGTGCCGTCCGGGCCGGTCAGGGTGAGTGCCTGGCCGTCGGTGATGTCCCAGTTCTCGGAGACCTCCTCCGGCACGACGACGGTGCCCGGCGCGAGCGGCTCGACCATCTCGGTGCTGCGCAGCACCGACGCCGCGTCGTCCGGGGTCACGCCCCGGACGGTGACGGCGAGGCCCTCGTCCACGCCGTCGCCGGTGACCGTGGCGGCCGTGGCACGCGCCTCGACGACGCGGGAGACACCCGAGACGTCGCTGACGGTGCCGGCGAGCGCGGACGGGACGGGCGCCACGACGGCGTCCCCGGCGGCGACGCTCGTCGGGTCGCTCGACAGGTCGGTCGAGACGGTGACGTCCACCGGGTAGCGGGAGTCCAGCTCGGAGTCCATGGTCACCCGGGCGCTCGCGGCGCCGGTCGACATCATGCCGACGAGCGTGACGCCGATGAGCAGCGCGGTGGACGTGGCGGCGGTGCGGCGCGGGTTGCGCAGGGTGTTCGCCGCCGCGAGGCGCGCCGTCGGGCCGGACATCCCCACCAGGCGCCCGGCGAGCGCCACCACGCGGGGCAGCCAGAACACCGAGCCGACCAGGACGCCGACGAACGACAGGGCCCCGCCCGCGACGGCGAGCAGGAGGCCCGTCGTGGGCTCCTGGCCGACGGTGCTCAGCGCGACGCCGCCGCCCAGCAGGGCGAAGCCGATCACGGAGACGAGGATCGAGAGCACCAGCCGGACGCGACCGGCACCACGGGCCGCGGACGGCGCGTCGGCGGGGCGCAGGGCCTCGAGCGGCGCGACGCGCGTCGCGGCCCGGGCGGGGGAGAGCGCCGCGACCAGCGTCACGAGGGTGCCCACCGCCAGCGGGATGAGGACGACGGCGGGGGTGATCGTGACCGTCGCCGGCAGCGGGACCCCCAGGTCCATGCCGCGCCCGATCGTGAGCGCGGCCTGCCCCAGCCCGACGCCGGCCACCAGGCCGACCGCGGAGGACAGCAGGCCCAGCACGGCCGCCTCGAACAGCACCGACCGGCGCAGCTGGCCCTTGTCCGCCCCGACGCAGCGCAGCAGGGCGAGCGTGCGGGTGCGCTGGGCGACCAGCACCTGGAAGGTGTTCGCGATGACGAGCGCGGCGACGAGCAGCGCGACGGCCGCGAAGACCAGCACGAACAGCGTGAACATGACGTTCTCGCCGCCGGTCATCTCGCTGGCGACGGCCTCGGCGTGCTCCTCGGGCGTCACGACCTTGAGGTCGGCGGTGTCGGCGCCCGACGCCGCGGCCCCGTTGGTGAGCGCGCCGGTGATCGCCGTGCGGGCCTGCTCGACGCCGGCGGGGTCGTCGAGGGTGACGAGCATGGTCGTGGGGGCGACCGGCTCCTCGCCGGGGGCCGCCAGGTCGTCCTCCCAGCCGGCGACGTCCGCCGCCGGGGCGACGGCCGCGCCGCCCTGCATCGAGTACGCGCCGTACGGGTCGGTGAGCGTGCCCGACACGGTGAGCTGCTCGCGGACCTCGGTCCAGGCGTCCTCCTCGGAGCTCTGGTCGCCCTCGAGGACGTTGCGCACGAGGGTGATCGTGTCGCCCGGGGCGGCGTCGAGGCGCTCCGCGACGTCGGTCGGCAGCGCGATCTCGCCCGACGCCTCGGGGAGGGAGCCGTCGGCGACCTCGAGCGGCAGCACGCTCGTGTCCGTGGGTTCGGCCAGCACGCCCTGGTAGATGGTGCGGCCGCCGGCCTCGAGCTGCTGGTACGTCATGAGCTGCGGGTCGGCCGTGGCCACGCCGTCGGTGCCGCGCACCGCGTCGAGGGCGGCGTCGTCGGCGGGGACGCCGCGGACCACGAGGTCGGCGCCCGTGAACTGTGCGGCGATCGAGTCGTAGGTGGTGCGGGTGATGACGTTGCCCGCGAGGAGGGTGATCGCGACGAACGCGGTGCCGATGACGATCGCCAGGCCGGCGGCGGCGAGCCGGCCGGCGCTGCGCCGCATCTGCGACAGGGTGAGGCGGATCATCGCGAGGCCACCGTCCGCAGCGCGTCGAGGCCGGCGAGGGCGGACTCCGGCGTCGGGTCGGTGATGTCGCCGGCGATCTTGCCGTCGGCGATGAGGACGACGCGGTCCGCGTAGGCGGCGGCCGCCGGGTCGTGGGTGACCATGATGATCGTGCGGCCGAGCTCGCGCACCGAGCGGCGCAGGAAGCTCAGCACCTCCGCGCCGGAGCGGGAGTCGAGGTTGCCGGTGGGCTCGTCCGCGAACACGACGTCGGGCTGGGCGATGAGGGCGCGCGCGATGGCGACGCGCTGCTGCTGGCCGCCGGACAGCTCGCTCGGGCGGTGCGTGAGGCGCTTGCTCAGGCCGAGGGTGTCGACGAGGGTGCCGAGCCACTGCTGGTCGACCGTGCCGCCCGCCAGCTCGACCGGCAGGGTGATGTTCTGCTCCGCCGTGAACATCGGCAGCAGGTTGAACTGCTGGAACACGAAGCCCACGCGGGTGCGGCGCAGCGCGGTGAGCGCCTTGTCGTTCAGGCCGGTCACCTCGGTGGAGCCGATGAAGGACTGTCCGCTCGTGGCCGAGTCCAGGCCGGCGAGGAGGTGCATGAGGGTCGACTTGCCGGAGCCCGACGGGCCCATGATCGCGGTGAAGCGGCCGGCCGTGAAGTCGACGTCGACGCCGTCCAGCGCGCGCACCTGCGCCTCGCCGCGGCCGTACGTCTTGGTCAGGGCGCGGGCCCGCACGGCCGGGGTGACGGTCGGTCGGGCGGCGGTGCCCTCGTCGGGGATCGGGACGTACACGGTCGTGTCCACGGAAGCTCTCCGGTGTCTCGGGATGGTGGCCCGGGAGCTCCGCAGAGCCTCGGACCAGGACATCACCGACGCTACGGAGCGCCCGCGCCGCCGACATCGGTCCGAGGGTGGGTCCTGGCGTGCTCCCAGGTCATCCCCCGGTATGACACCGACCCTGACCCGCACCCTGAACCGCCCCTGACCTGCACCCTCGCCGAGTTGTCGGAGCCGCGCCGGGATACGCACCGACCTGGCTCCGACAGGTCGGGGGTCAGGAGCCGGGGCGGACCAGGCCGGTCTCGTAGGCGGTCACGACGGCCTGGACGCGGTCGCGGGCGTCGAGCTTGGCGAGGATGCGCCCGACGTGGGTCTTCACGGTGGCCTCGGCGACGAACAGGTCGGCCGCGATCTCGGTGTTGGACCGGCCGCGGGCCATGAGCACCAGCACCTCGCGCTCGCGGTCGGTGAGGCCGGCGAGCGCGTCGCGCTGGGGTGCCGCCTGGTCCGCGGGCAGCGCGGTGACCAGGTGCTCCAGCAGGCGGCGGGTGGACGACGGCGCGATGACGGCGTCCCCGGCGTGCACGGTGCGGATGGCGGCGAGCATCTCCTCGGGCGGCGCGTCCTTGAGCAGGAACCCCGAGGCCCCGGACCGGATGGCCTCGAGGACGTACTCGTCCAGGTCGAACGTGGTGAGCACGATGACGCGCGGCGCGTCGGGCGCGGCGGAGAGGCGCGCGGTGGCGGTGAGCCCGTCCAGGTGCGGCATGCGCACGTCCATGAGCACGACGTCGACGCGGTGGTCGGCGAGCAGCCGCAGCGCCTGCGCGCCGTCCCCGGCCTCGAGCGCCACCTCCAGGTCCGGCTGGGAGTCGATCACCATGCGGAAGCCCGCGCGCACGAGCTGCTGGTCGTCGACGAGCGCGACGCGCACGACGCCGCTCCCGGCGGGTCCGGGGGCGGGCGGCGCGACGTCGTCGGCGGGCGGGGTCATGCGTCCTCCTGGGCGGTGGTCGCCGACGGGGTCGTCGGCGCGGGCGGGGCGGTCACGGGCGCTCCGGGCAGCGGCAGCTCGAGGTGCACGCGGAACCCGCCGGCTCGGCGGGGACCGGTCTCGAGCGTGCCGCCGTACAGGTTGGCCCGCTCGCGCATCCCGCGCAGCCCGAACCCGGGGTCGTCCGCGGCGGCGGCGGCGCCCCGGCCGTCGTCGAGCACCTCGAGCTCGACGGTCGACGGCGTCCAGCGCACCGCGACGGTCACGGCCGGGTCGGGGCCGGCGTGCTTGCGCACGTTGGTCAGCGACTCCTGGCACACGCGGTACAGCGTGAGGCCCATGCCGGCGGGCAGGGTGCGGGGCTCGCCGACGCGCACCAGCGACACGCGCTGGCCCCCGTCCCGCGCCTGCGCGACGAGGTCCTCGATCTCCTCGACGCCGGGCTGCGGCGCAGGGCGCGCCTGGCGGGGCTCGTCGGCGACGCCGGTCGCCGGTCGCGGGGCGCCGCCCGGCCCGGCGGCGAGCGCGGGCGGCGACGCCGAGCGGGGCGCCGCCTCGACGCGAGCCGCGTCCTCGTCGTCCTGCGAGCGCAGCACGCCGAGCAGGCGCCGCATGTCGGTGAGCGCGGTGCGCCCGGTCTCGCTGATGGTGCCCAGCGCGCGCACGGCGGCCTCGGGGTCGGACGCCGCGGCGTACCGGCCGCCGTCGGCCTGCGCGACGACGATGGACAGGGAGTGCGCCACGATGTCGTGCATCTCGCGGGCGATGCGGGCGCGCTCGGCGGCGGCGCTGATCCGGGCCTGCTGGTCGCGCTCGATCTCGAGGCGGTGCGCGCGGTCGCGCAGGGCGTCCATGGTGACGCGGCGGGACCGTCGCACGAGGGCGAAGGCCCAGACGGCGAGGCCGGCGACCAGGCAGAAGATCCCGACCGGGAGCATCTCGGCGACGCCGGAGGCGCTGAGCCCGCCCAGCGTGAAGACGGAGACCGCGAGGGGCAGGACGACGACGCTTCCCACGGCCGTGGAGCAGATCGCCGTGACGTGCGCCCAGGTCGGGCCGTAGACGGTCACCGAGAAGAGCGAGACGAGCACGAGCAGGTCGCCCGGCATGATCATGGGGTAGCCCGCGAGCATGTGGGAGAGCGCGATCGCGAAGACCGCAACTGCGGAGGGCACGGGCCGGGTGCGACGCCACGGGAGCGGCGCCAGGAGGGCCACGGTCCACACGGTGGACTCCGTGCGGGACAGGTTCGGGTCGGACGCGTACAGGTCGGTGGCCGAGGTCAGCATGAGCGCGGCGAGCAGCACGGTCGTCGTCAGGTCGACGCCGAAGCGGTGCGCCTCGAACCAGCGCCCCATCCTCTCGATCCAGCTCATGTCCGCCAGGGTAGGTGGGAGGGGGGAGCCGGCGCGTCCGCCCGGGGGCGGACGGCCGGAGCGAGGCATCGTCCCGCAGGGGGACAGGACCGACCGCACGACGACGACCCCGGCGGCTGCCGTCGTCGCGGACGGTGACCTGCCGGCGCGTCATCTCCATGTCACACCGGACTGGCGCCGACGCGGCGTGGGGAGGGGTCCAGGACCAGCGACGTTGCCGCTAGCATGAGGGAATGACCCACGTACTGCTGGCCGAGGACGACCCGGCTATTGCCGAGCCTTTGGCGCGGGCTCTCACGCGTGAGGGTTACGACGTCATCGTGCAAGGAACTGGTCAAGGAGCCGTCGACAACGCCGGGAACGCGGACATCGTCGTCCTCGACCTGGGCCTTCCTGACATGGACGGCCTGGACGTGGCACGGGAGATCCGCGGCTCCGGGCTGACCGTGCCGGTGCTGGTGCTCACGGCGCGCGCGGACGAGGTGGACCTGGTCGTCGGGCTCGACGCGGGCGCCGACGACTACGTGACGAAGCCGTTCCGCCTCGCGGAGCTGCTCGCCCGCGTCCGGGCGCTGCTGCGCCGCACGCACGGCGAGACGGGGGAGGACGAGGAGCTGCGCGCGCAGGACGTGCGCGTCGACGTCTCCGCGCACCGTGCGTTCCAGGGCGACCGCGAGCTGCACCTGACCACCAAGGAGTTCGACCTGCTCAAGGTGCTGGTCGCGAACGCCGGGTCGGTCGTGGTGCGCGACACCCTCATGCGCGACGTCTGGGGCTCCGACCCGGTCGGCTCCACCAAGACGCTCGACATGCACGTGTCGTGGCTGCGCCGCAAGCTCGGCGACGACGCCAACGCCCCGCGCTACGTCTCCACCGTGCGAGGGCTCGGGTTCCGCTTCGAGCTCGGCGCGAGCTGACGCCGACGGGACAGGGCTGACCTCGTGCGTCGCCGCGTCCTGCTGGCGACCATCTCCGCGGTCGCCGTCGCCGTGCTCCTGCTCGGCGTCCCGCTCGGCATCTTCGGTGCCCGGTACGTCCTGGCCACCGAGGAGCAGCGCGTCACCAATCGGGTGGACACGCTCGCGCGCAGCGTGGACAACAGCCTCGACCGGGGCGACGTCGTCGAGGAGTCGACGGTGCAGCGTGCGGCCGAGGGCAGCGAGGGCGACCTGCCGGCGTACGTCGTCGTCACGCTGCCGGACGGCACCCAGCTGACGGCGGGCGAGCCGGTCTCCCCGCCGACGATCGACAAGGCGAAGCTCACCGACAAGAACGTCGGCGTGTCGATGACGGTGTCGGCCATCGGCGCCTACGTGAAGTCCGCGCAGACGGTGGTGCTGGTCATCATCGCGGGCATCGTCGCGATCGCGGCAGGCATCGCCGTGGCGGTGTGGCAGGCGAACCGGCTGTCCGCGCCCCTGGTCTACCTCGCGGCGTCCGCGGAGCAGCTGGGGTCGGGCCAGGTGCGCCCGCGCCTCGAGCCGTCGGGCGTCGAGGAGATCGACCTCGTCGCGGCGGAGCTGGCGCGGTCCGCCGACCGGCTCGCCGGACGCCTCGCGGCGGAACGGCAGTTCACCCAGGACGCGTCGCACCAGCTGCGCACGCCGCTGACGGCGCTGACGATGCGGCTCGAGGAGATCACGCTCGCCTCCGACGACCCCGAGGTCGTCGAGGAGGCCCGCATCTCGCTCGAGCAGGTGGAGCGGCTGGTGACCGTCGTGGACGACCTGCTCGCGGCGTCGCGGCGGTCGCAGGGCGGCACGACGGAGGCCGTGGTGCTGGCGGACGTCGTGCACCAGCAGGAGGAGGAGTGGGCGCCGACGTTCGAGCGGGCCGGTCGCCGGCTCGTCATCGAGGTCCCCGACGGCATGCAGGTGCTCGCGACGCCGGGAGCCCTGGCGCAGATCATCGCGACCCTGCTGGAGAACTCGCTCAAGTACGGCGACGGGACGACGACGGTGCGGTCGCGCCCGTCGGGCACGACCGGCGCGGTCGCGATCGAGGTCGCCGACGAGGGGGAGGGCGTGGCCGACGACGTCGCGACCCGCATCTTCGAGCGCGGCACGACGACGGGCGGCAGCACGGGCCTCGGCCTCGCCCTGGCGCGCGACCTGGCCGCCGCCGACGGCGGTCGGCTCGACCTGGTGCAGCGCCGGCCCCCGGTCTTCGCGCTCTTCCTCGCGGGCGTGCCGCGCACGCTCGACCCGCACCTGGTGCTGCCGCCGGGCACGACGATCTCGTCGCGCGGCCGCCGGCGGGGCTGGCTGCACCACCAGGGCGGCTGACCCCCCGGCGGGGCCGGTATCCTCGATGCCCGTGACCGGACCCACTGCCTCCGCCCCTGTCGTCGCCGTCGTCGGAGGAGGTCAGCTCGCCCGCATGATGGCCCCCGCAGCCGCCGAGCTGGGCGTGGGCCTGCGGGTGCTGGTCGAGGACCCGGCGTCGTCGGCCGCGCAGGTCGTCACCGACGCTCCGGTCGGCGTGGCGAGCGACGACGCCGCGATCCGTGCGCTCATCACCCCCGACGACGGTCGCGCCCCGGCCGCGGTGCTCACGTTCGAGCACGAGCACGTGCCCAACGCGCTGCTGCAGGACCTCATCGACCACGGCACGCCCGTGCGCCCCGGCCCGGACGCGCTGGTGCAGGCGCAGGACAAGATCGTCATGCGGCGTCGCCTCACCGAGCTGGGCCTGCCGTGCCCGCGCTGGGCCGCGCTGCCGACCGACCCGGCCGCCGCGCGCGACGCGCTCGCCGCGTTCCTCGCCGAGGAGGCCGGGCACGAGGCCGTGGTGAAGACGTCCCGCGGCGGCTACGACGGCAAGGGCGTGCGCGTCGTGTCGTCGCCGGACGACGTCGCGGACTGGCTGCAGGCCGCGGCCGACGGTGCCCCGCCCCTGCTGGTGGAGCGGAAGGTGCCGTTCGTGCGCGAGCTCGCGGCGCTGGTCGCCCGGCGTCCGTCCGGCGAGGTGCGGACCTGGCCCGTCGTCGAGTCGATCCAGCGCGACGGCGTCTGCGCGGAGGTCGTCGCGCCCGCGCCCGACCTCGACCCGGCCGTGGACGCCGAGGCGCGCCGGATCGCCGTCGCGGTGGCGGAGGGGCTCGGCGTCACGGGCGTGCTCGCCGTCGAGCTGTTCGAGACCCGGGAGGCCGACGGCACCGCCACGGTGTGGGTCAACGAGCTCGCGATGCGCCCCCACAACTCCGGCCACTGGACCATCGACGGCGCGGTGACGAGCCAGTTCGAGCAGCACCTGCGCGCGGTGCTCGACCTACCGCTCGGCGACACCGCCGCCCGCGCGCCCTGGACGGTGATGGCGAACGTGCTCGGGTCGAGCCTCGACGCCCTCACCGACGCGCTGCCCGACGTGCTCGCGCAGTTCCCCGAGGCCCGCGTCAACCTGTACGGCAAGGGCATCCGCCCGGGCCGCAAGCTCGGGCACGTCAACGTCAGCGGCACCGACCTCGACGAGGTCCGCCGTCGCGCCCTCGACGCCGCCGCGCTGCTGCGCGGCGAGACCGTCACCGCCGCCGTCCCGAGCACCCCCACCACCAAGGAGCACGCATGAGCACGCCCGCCGTCGGCATCGTCATGGGGTCGGACTCGGACTGGCCGGTCATGGAGGCCGCCGCCGACGCGCTGGCCGAGCTGGGCGTCGAGGTCGAGGTCGACGTCGTCTCGGCGCACCGCATGCCGACCGAGATGATCGACTACGGCCGCACGGCGTCCGAGCGGGGGCTGCGCGCGATCGTCGCGGGCGCCGGCGGCGCCGCGCACCTGCCGGGCATGCTCGCCTCGGTGACGCCGCTCCCGGTGATCGGGGTGCCCGTGCCGCTGCGGTATCTCGACGGCATGGACTCGCTGCTGTCGATCGTCCAGATGCCCGCCGGCGTGCCGGTCGCGACCGTCTCGATCGGCGGCGCGCGCAACGCGGGCCTGCTCGCCGCGCGCATCCTCGCCGCAGGGACCGACGCCGGGTCGCTCGCGCTGCGCGAGCGGATGGTCGCGTTCCAGGCCGAGCTCGCCGACGTCGCCCGGGCCAAGGGGGACTCGCTGCGGGCCACCCGCGAGGGCGCGCGCCGCACGGGCTTCTCGGCCTGACGGCGCGGGTCGGCCGGGGAGCGGTCCTCAGCCCTCCACGCGCTCGCCCACCGTGTGCACGACGGTGACGGTCGGGTCCCACGGCACGAGGTCGTCGACGGCGGACTGCAGCTCGGCGACGTCGGGCACGTCGCCCGGCCCGCGGACCTCGACCACCAGGTCGGTCCCCTGCCAGGAGACGTCCTCGACGTCGGCGTCCGGGGTGTCCGCGAGCCAGGCCTCGGCAGCGGCACGGACCTGCCCGGCCCAGACCTCGGCCAGCACCGACTGGGCGGTGTTGGCGATCATCGGCACCGCCACCACGAGCACCGCGACGGCGCCCACCAGGACGGCGCGGCGCGGGCGACGCCGGCCGCCGGCGTCCTGCCGCACCTGTGCGGCGTCCGCGGCGTAGCCGGCGCCGGAGAACACGACCGTGGACGCCACGACGAGCGCGACCACGTTGGACCCGAAGAGCAGGAGCGCGCCCGCGGCGAGGGCCGGCTCGCCGGCGCCGAGGCACACCCCGACCACGCCGAGCGGCGGCACCAGCGAGATGGCGATCGCGATGCCGGGCAGCACGTCGCCGAGGTCGCGACGCGCGAGGGCGATGGCCCCCGCGAAACCGGTGGCGAACGCCGCGACGAGGTCGCCCACGCCGGGAGACGTGCGCCCCGTGACCTGCGAGTTGGTGACGACGTCCGACGTCTGCGGCAGCACGAGCGCCACCAGCCAGCCGAGGGCGACGACGAGCACCACGCCCCCGACGACGTACAGCGCGGAACGGCCTACGAGCCCGCCCCGCCCGGTGACGATCCCGAGCCCGACGCCGAGGATCGGCGTGGACAGCGGCGCGATGATCATCGCCCCGATGACGGTGGCGGTGGAGTCGGTGACGACGCCGGAGATCGCGATGATCCCGGACAGCACGAGCATCGCCCAGAACGCGGACCGTTTGGCCCGCACGTCCCCCGACGACAGGTCGAGGCGGTCGGACAGCTCGCCCAGGTCGCGGCGCTGCGCGGGGGGCACCACGACGCCGAGGAACCGCGCGCGGGACGTCTCCCGCGCGGCGGACGTCGCCGGAGCGGTGTCAGGGGTCGGGGTCGCGGACATGGCGCCTCCGGGCTGGCTCGTGCCCGGCGCGCGGCCGGGCAGCCCGGGCACGGTGCACCGCGGCGAGGAAAGTATGCCCCGCGCCGCGGCCTCCGGGAGGGCGCGCGAGAACGACCTCGGCGAACTCGGGACTACCTCGGCGAGCTCGGGACTACCTCGGGATCAGCCGGGCATGCCCCCGACGGTGCTGCCGGCCTCCAGCTCGCCGTCGCGGACGTCGGCCCAGAACTGGTCGACCTTGTCCTCGTCGAGCAGCACGGTCGAGCCGACGCCGGTGCCCGGGTCGTACCCCGGGTTGGCGATCGGCGGGGTGCCGGTGACGCCCTCGGGGCCGGTGGCGGCCTTGAAGGCCAGGCCGAGGCGGCCGAGGTCGACGATGCCCGTCTTCTCGTCCACGGTGAGGGCGTCGGTGCCGGCGTTGACGAGCTGCACCTGGTTGACCGGGTTGAGCAGCACGCTGGGCTTGACGACCTTCGCGGCGACGGCGGCGATGACCTGCTGCTGCCGCTCGGCCCGGCCGATGTCGCCCTTCGGGTCGGAGTAGCGCATGCGCGAGAACGCGAGCGCGGTCTCGCCGTCGGCCATGTGGCAGCCGGCCTCCCACGTCAGCTCGCTCTTCGGGTCGTCGACGTCGTGGTCGTAGCAGAGCTCGACGCCGCCGACGGCGTCGACGATCTCCTCGACGCTGCCGAACCCGACCTCGACGTAGTGGTCGATCGTCAGGCCCGTGAGCCCCTCGACCGTCTCGACGAGCAGCGGGGCGCCGCCGAAGGAGTACGCCGCGTTGATCTTGTTCGGGTCGTGGCCCGGGATCTCCGTGTACGTGTCGCGGGGGATCGAGATGAGGGAGGCCGGCCCGCTCCGCGGCTTCTGCAGCACCATGATCGTGTCGGTGCGGGCACCCTCGGTGCCGTCGTCGGCGACGCTGCCCGTGCCGCGCGCGTCGGAGCCGGCGAGCAGGTACGTGGTGCCGGGCGTGCCCTTGGCGTCGGACAGGGCGTCGACGTGCTGGATCTTGCCGTTCGCCCAGACGACCAGGCCGATCGGCCACGCCAGGAGCAGCACCAGGAGCAGCACGAGGACGAGGCCCGCGACGCGGCCCTTGCGCACGCGGAACCCGCCGCCCCCGGCGGTCGCCGCTGCGGCGCCCCCGCCGCTGCCGGGCGGGGGAGTGCGCCGCGCCTGGCCCTGGGCCGACGCGGGCATCACGCGCGTGCCCGAGCCCTCCCGGGCCTGCGGAGCGCGCGACTGGGGCGCACGGGAGGCCGGGGCCGACGCCGAGGAGCCGCGCGGCGCGTACGACCGGGGCTTCTGCTGGGCGCTGCCACGACGCTCGGGCGGCGTCGTCGGGATCTCGCGCGACGACTGGCGCCGCACGCGCGGCTCGACCGGGGCGGCGTCGTCGCGCCGGCCCACGCGGCCGCCCGTCGGCGGTGCGGACGGGCGGTTCCCGCCGCCCACGGGGATAGCGTCGCCGGAGCCGCTGGGCCGGTCGGACCGGCCGCCGGACGGCGTGAAGCTCGGCGGGATGCGCTGGTCGTCGTTGCTCATGGTTCCCCCGCGCTCATCCGCACACCGACGTCACGTCGGCGCCCGTGAACGCCTCCTCGCCGGCGTCGCGGGTCCGCTTCGGCTCGGGGTCCTTCTCGCCCTTGCCGGAGCCGTCCTCGGCGTCCCCCGTCGTACCCGGGTCGTCGTCCGCCACCGGGGTGGCGTCGACGTCGTCGGTGCCCTCGGCGGCCTGCGTGCCCTTGCCGGCGTCGTCCTTCGCGCCGTCCTTCGTCGCGCCGTCCTTGTCGCCGTCCTTGTCGCCGTCCTTGTCGCCGTCCTTGGCGTCGTCGGACTCGGTCTCGATCGCGTCGCTCAGCGGGCGGTCGTGCTTGAGGTTGTCCCAGACCTCGTCCGCCTCGTCGGTGAGCAGGACGTTCGCCGCGTTGTTCGGGTCGTACATGTACGGCGCGGTCATGAACGCGATGGTGTCAGGGCGGACGTTGCGCGCGCTGTACGCGAGCCCGGCGAGTCCCTGGATGGACGCGAAGTTGCTGCTCATCGTCATGGAACCGGTCACGGCGCCGAGGAACTTCAGCGACTTGGTCGGGTCGGCGAGCGTGCCGGCGCTCATCACCTGACGGGCGACGGCGGCCAGCAGCTCCTGCTGGCGGCCGATGCGGCCGAGGTCCGACCCGTCGCCCAGCCCCTCGCCCGTGCGCGCCCGGGCGTACTTGAGCGCGGTGTCGCCGTCGAGCTCCTGCATGCCGGCGGAGAGCACGAGGTGGTCGGCCTTCGGGGCGTCGATGTCGTTCGGGATGCACAGCTCGACGCCGCCGAGCGCGTCGACCATCTTCTCGAAGCCGGCGAAGTCGACGACGACGAAGCCGTCCATCTGCACGTCGGTGATGGTCTCGATGGTCTTCTGCGCGCACAGCGCGCCCGACTCCACGTCGCCGCCCGTCAGGACGCCCTGGGCGAAGGCCCCGTTGAACTTCGAGCGGGACACGGGCGAGGTCTGCCCGCCGGAGGAGGTCGGGCACGACGGGATGTCGATCGTCGTGTCCCGGGGGATCGACAGCATCTCCACGCGGGACCGGTCGGACGAGATGTGCATGATCATCGTCGTGTCGGAGCGGGCGCCCTGGGTGCCGTCGCCCACGATGTCGGCGTTGTCGCCGCCGCGGCTGTCGGAACCCATGAGCACGATGTTCAGCGGCATGTCCGCGTTGGGGTCCTCCGGCATGACCTTCTCGGGCCGGTCCGCCCCGAGCAGCTTGTCGGAGTCGACGGCGGTGATGTTGCCGGTGAGCTTCACCGCCGCGGTCGCGCCGCCGACGGCGACGAACGCCAGGACCGCGGTCAGCCCCATCCCCAGGGTGCGCGCGACCGTGTGCCGGCGCAGGGCGCGCGCGTGCGAGGGCCCCGTGGTCGTGCCGGGGCGCGAGGCGACGTGGCGTGGGGTGGTGCGGGTCACGGGAAGCGAGCATAGAGGGTCGGTGTCACGCCGCTGCGGTGCCCGAGGACCGGGACGGTAGAGGAAATGTGTGGGTCGAACGTCGGCGCTGGTCCGCAGCCCGTCGTCGAACGGGATCCTGGGGGAGACTGGTGGTCGTGACGGACACGACGCCGCACGCGCGCCCGGCTCCCGCGGCGACCGGCACCCCTGATCCCCGCACGCGCACCGCGCGGCCCCCCGCCGGACGGCGCTACCGGCGTGCCGTCGCCGCGCTCACGCTGGTCGTCGCGGCGTGGACGGTGGTGTGGGCCGCGGTCACGCCCCTGTTCCGGTCGCCCGACGAGCAGAACCACGTCAACAGCGTGCTGCGGATCGCGTACGGCGGCGGCTGGCCGCCGCCCGGCGACGCCTACTTCTCCCCGGCGATCGCGGAAGCGGTCGACGAGGCCGGGTACCCCGCCGACCTGCCCGGCAGGTGGCAGCACCGCGAGGACGCCCGCCAGTTCGTCGACGTCGTGCCCGTGCCGCGCGAGGACCGCACCCGCCTCGACGCCGGCAACGCGCTGGGCGACGCGTCGTCGGGCACCGAGGTGGACCAGATGACGCAGCACCCGCCGCTCTACTACGCCCTGGGTGCGGGCGTGCTGCACGCGACGGGGCTCACCGACGCCCGCTGGGACCAGGTCACGCTGGCGCTGCGGTTCCTGGACGCGCTGCTGCTCGCGCTCGTCGTACCCCTCGCCGCCGAGTCGGCACGCCGGGCCACGGGGTCGCCGTCCGCGGGCCTGGTCGCCGGGGCGTTCCCCCTCCTCCTGCCGCAGCTCGGGCACGTCATGGGGGCCGTGAACAACGACGCCCTCGTCGTCCTGGCGTGCGCCGCCGCGACGTACCTCGCCGTACGGGTGGTCACGGGGGACCTGCGGTGGCGGGTGGCCGTGGCGATCGGCGTCGTGCTCGGCCTCGGCCTGCTCACCAAGGTCATGCTGGCGTTCGCGGTGCCCATGGTGGTCGCGGCGTACGCGCTCGCGCGCGGGCGCCGCTGGCCCGGCCGGCTCGGCCTCCTCGCCGTCGCCGGGGGCGTGACCCTCGCCGTCGGCGGGTGGTGGTGGGTGCGCAACGTGATCACCCTCGGCGCCGTGCAGCCCGTCGGCCGGCCCCGCGAGCTGACCATCCTCGCGACCGTGCCCGACGCCGACGTGCCGTCGATCATCGCGGGCCGGCTCGCGCAGTCGTTCTTCGGGAACCTGTCGTGGCTCGAGGTGCACCTCGCGGGGGCATGGATCGTCTGGGGGACGGTGGCGCTCATGGCCGCGTCGCTCGTGGCGCTCGTCCTGCCCGGCGCGCGCCGGACCGCCGTCGTCCTGCTGCTCACCCCCGCCGCGCTCGCGGCGGGCGTCGCGTACAACGCCTGGGACTTCCACGCCGAGACCGGCCGCCTGGTCGCGATCCAGGGGCGGTACGTCTTCGGCGGCGTGGTCGCGCTCGCGACGGCGGTGGCGATCGCGGCCTGGCAGCTCGCGCGGCGCTCGGACCGGCGCCTCGCCCGCGGCGTGCCGGTCGTCGTGACGCTCGCGCTCGCCGCCGCCGTCGGGGGCCTGCTGTGGGCGTTCGACGCGTTCTACCGGGGGCCCGGCGAGACCTTCGGCGACGCCGTGGACCGGTGGCTGGCCTGGAGCCCGCTGCCCGAGCCCGCGCTCGTCGCCCTGCTGGCCGTCGCGGGCGCCGTGCTGCTCGGGGGGCTGGTCGTCGGGCTCCTGTGGCCCCGTAGACTCGCGGCGTCGTCGATCGACCCGGCCCCCGGCACGCTGCCGCCGGCGGCTCCCGGCGCCCCGAAGGATGCGCGATGAAGCTGTTCGTCCAGATCCCGTGCCTCGACGAGGCCGGGACGCTCCCGCTCGTGCTCGCCACGATCCCGCGCGAGGTCGAGGGGTTCGACAGCGTCGAGGTCCTCGTGATCGACGACGGGTCGACGGACGGCACGGCGGAGGTCGCCCGCCGGCTCGGCGTGCGGCACGTCGTGCGGCACACCAGCACGCGAGGGCTGGCGCGGTCGTTCCGCGACGGCGTCGACTACGCCCTCGCCCACGGGGCCGACGTCGTGGTCAACACGGACGGCGACAACCAGTACCCGTCGGAGCGCATCGGCGACCTGGTCGCGCCGATCGTCGCGGGCGAGGCGGACATCGTCGTCGCGGACCGCCAGACGGCGACGATCGAGCACTTCTCCCCGTTCAAGAAGCGGATGCAGCGGTTCGGCAGCCGCGTCGTCAGCGCGGCCGCCGGGACGTCGCTGCCCGACGCCGCGAGCGGCTTCCGCGCGTATTCGCGGGGCGCGCTGCTCCGGCTGAACGTCGTGACCCAGTTCAGCTACACCATGGAGACGATCGTCCAGGCGGGGAACAAGCGCCTGCGGATCGCGAGCCTGCCGATCACCACCAACGCGAAGACGCGCGAGTCGCGGCTGTTCGCCAACATCTGGCAGCACATGGCCCGGTCGGGGAAGGCGATCGTGCGGTCGTGGATCATGTTCCGCCCGCACCTGGTGTTCCTCACGCTCTTCGCGGTGTTCTTCGTCGCGGCGGCCGTGCCCGCCGTCCGGTTCCTCGTCTTCCTCGCCCAGGGGGACGCCGGCGGCCACGTGCAGTCGCTCGTCTTCGCCGGCGCGATGCTCGTCGGCGCGCTGCTGTGCCTCGCGCTGCTCGTCGTCGCCGACCTGCTGCGCACCAACCGCACCCTGATGGAGGAGACCCTCGAGCGGGTCAAGGAGCTCCAGTACGGCCCGCGGCCCGACGACGGCGCCCGCGGCGGGGCCGCGGCCCTGGCGCGGGACGACGAGGACGCGCACGCGTGATCGTCGCGTTCGGCACGTACGACGCCGCCCGGCACCCGCGCGTCGGCGTGCTCGTCGACGGGCTGCGCGCCCACGGGTACACGGTGCGCGAGCTCGACCGACCGCTCGGCCTGAGCACCGCCGAGCGGGTGCGGATGCTGCGCCAGCCGTGGCGCCTGCCCGGCCTGCTGGTGCGGCTGCTGCGCTGCTGGGTGCTGCTCACGGGCGACGTCGTGGCGCACCGCCGCGCGCACGGGCGCCCGGACGCGGTGCTCGTCGGCTACCTCGGCCACTTCGACGTCGTGCTCGCCCGCCTGCTGTTCGGCCGCACCCCGGTGCTGCTGGACCACCTCGTCTTCGCGGGCGACACCGCCACCGACCGCGGCGCGCGCGGGGCGCGGGTCACGCTGCTGCGCGGCCTGGACCGCGTCGCCACGTCGTGCGCCGACGTCGTGCTGCTGGACACCACCGAGCACCTGCGGATGCTCGGCGAGCTCGCCGGATCCCGCGCCGCCCGCGGGCTCGTCGTGCCCGTCGGGGCGCCGCAGGAGTGGTTCGACGCCGCCCCTGCCGACGCTGCCGCGCCCGACGACGCCCGGCCCCTGCGCGTCGTCTTCTTCGGTCTCTTCACGCCGCTGCAGGGCACCGACATGCTCGCCGAGGCGCTGGCCGCCGCGCTGCCGCGGGCGGCCGAGGACGCCGCCCGCGGCGGGCGTGGCCTGGAGGTCACGCTCGTCGGCTCCGGCCAGGACCTCCCGTCCGTGCGCGACCGGCTGCGCGGCACCCCCGGGATCACCTGGCGCGACTGGGTGGAGCCCGCCGACCTGCCGGCCGTCGCCGCCGCCCACGACGTCTGCCTCGGGATCTTCTCCGCCACCCCCAAGGGGCTGCGCGTCGTGCCGAACAAGGTGTTCCAGGGCCTCGCCGCCGGCTGCGTGGTCGTCACCTCCGACACGGAGCCGCAGCGGCGGCTGCTGGGCGACCACCTCGAGCTGGTCCCGCCCGCCGACCCGGCGGCGCTCGCGGACCGGTTGCTCGCCCTGCGCGACCCGGTCGCCCTCGCCGCCGCCAGGGCCCGCGCGGCGGCCGGGCGTGACCTCGCCCGGCCCGCCGCCGTCGTCCGCCCGCTGGTCCGGCTGCTCGCGTCGCGCGGGGTCCGGCCATGACGGGCGATGCGACGGGCGATCCGACGGGCGAGACCGGGGCGCCGTCCGGGCCGCTGGCCCGGGTGCTCGCGGTGCTGCGGTCGCCGTGGGTGCGCTGGGGCTTCCTCGTCCTCGCGCTCGGGCTCGCGGTGTACGCCGTCGTCGCCGCGGGGGACGACCTCGCCCGCGCGGCCGCCGAGCTCTCCTGGCAGCGGCTTGCCGTCGCGCTCGTGCTGTCGGTCGCCTTCGTACTGTGCACCTTCGTGTCGTGGCGCGTCGTCCTCGCCGACCTCGGCGCCCCGACCGGGCTGCGGGTCGCGTTGCGGGTGTTCGGCCTGAGCCAGCTGGGCAAGTACGTGCCGGGCGGGGTGTGGAACGTCGTCGCGGCGGCGGAGCTCGGCGTCGACCACGGGATCGCGCGCCGCACGTCCGTGACGACGACGGCGGTCGCGACGCTCGTCGGCGTCGTGTCCGGCGCGGTCGTCGGCCTGGTCGCGCTGCCCTTCGTCGCGACCGGGGCGCTGGGGGCCGCCGGGCCGGTGCTGTGGGCGCTGCCCGCCGTCGCCGTCGTCCTGCTGCCGCCCGTGCTCAACCGCCTGGTCGCGTGGGCGCTGCGGGTCGCGCGCCGCCCCCCGCTCGACCGCCCGCTCGGCTGGCGCGGGCTCGGCGCCGCCACGCTGTGGTCGGTGGCCGGGTGGCTCCTCGCGGGGGCGCAGGTGTGGGTGCTCGCCGTCGGCCTCGGGATGCCGTCCGACGCGCAGGGAGTCGCGCTCGCCGTCGGCGGCTACGCGCTGGCGTGGGTGGTCGGGTTCCTCGTCGTCGTCGTGCCCGCCGGCGCCGGCGCGCGCGAGCTCGTGCTGCTCGCGGTGCTGTCCGGAGCGCTGCCGCACGCCGCGGTGCTGCTGCTGGTGCTGGTCAGCCGCGTGCTGGTGACGCTCGCCGACCTCGCCCTCGCCGGCCTCGGCGCGCTCGCGCGTCCGCGGTAGGCGCCCCGAGGAGACGCCGCTCGCGCGGCGGGGCGTGGTGCCGCCACGGCCGCCGTGCTGGCAGGCTGGCCCCGGCCGACCATGACCGGCTGCAAGCCGCTGGTGCCGCTGCCCGAGCCGTCGAGGACGAAGGAATGCCCGTGCCGAACCCCGCCGCCTCCCTGCCACCGCTCACGCTGTACGGCAGCCTGCGGTGGGACGTCGTCGAACCGTTGCTGCCGGGGGCCGCCGGCCGCGTGCTCGAGGTGGGTTGCGGCCAGGGCGCGGTCGGCGTCCGGCTCGCCGCCCGCGCCGCGGCGTACACGGGCGTCGAGCTCGACGCCGACAGCGCGCGCACCGCCGAGCAGCGCCTCGTCGAGGCGGGGGTGCCGGGCACGGTCGTGCAGGGACCGCTCGACTCCCTGCCCGCCGCCGAGCGCTTCGACCTCGTGTGCGCGTTCGAGGTGATCGAGCACATCGAGGAGGACGCCGCGGCGCTCCGCGAGTGGGCCGCGCGGCTCCGCCCGGGCGGCACCCTGCTGCTGTCCACCCCGGCCTGGCAGCGCCGGTACGGCCCGATGGACGAGGCCGTCGGGCACTTCCGCCGCTACGACCCCGCCGCACTCGTGGCTCTGCTGCGCGACGCCGGTCTGACCGACGTCGGCCTGCGCCTGTACGGCGTCCCGCTCGGGTACGCGCTGGAGGCGGCGCGCAACCAGCTCGCGCGCCGTCGGCCCGGACTGCGCGAGGAGGGCAGCACGGCGGACCGCACCGCCCGCAGCGGGCGGCTGTTCCAGCCGTCGACGGCCGCGCAGGGCTCGCTCGTGGCCGCCGCGACCTGGCCGTTCCGCGTCGCGCAGCGCGCGTTCCCGCGCACCGGCACCGGGCTGGTCGCCTGGGGTCGCGCCGCCTCCTGAGCCACCAGGAAGCGTCCGCACGAGGTGCTCGTCAGGCGGTGACGCGCTCGGTCTCGCGCAGGCGGTCGAGGCGGGCCGGGTCGGCCGCGAGCTCGGCCGCCGTGGCGGCGGAGGCGAGGACCACGGAGCCGTCGGCGGCCCAGACGGCGAGCAGCTCGCGCAGCAGACTCCCCAGCGGGCGGGCGCCGTCGACGAGCACCCGGGCACCCGGGACGCCGGTGCCCGGCACCAGGTCGGCGAACGCGACCGTGCCGTCGGGGGCGTCCAGCGCGACGGCGGCCGGGTCGGTCTCGGGGGCCCACCCGATGACGTCGCCGTAGGTCATCACGGCGCCCGCGGCGTCGACGGCGCCGGGCGGCAGGTCGCCGTCGAACGACCGGGCGAGCGCGGGCAGCGCGACCGCCAC
Source organism: Isoptericola nanjingensis (assembly GCF_050311635.1). NCBI lineage: Bacteria > Bacillati > Actinomycetota > Actinomycetes > Micrococcales > Promicromonosporaceae > Isoptericola > Isoptericola nanjingensis. The sequence goes on from NZ_JBNOZL010000005.1 coordinate 367,209, forward strand.
GAGGTCGGCGGCACCGGGCCCGGCGAGCACGGTGGCCCAGGCGTCGGGACGCGCGGTGACGACGACGTCGCCTCCCGTCGCGGGGGTGTCGCCGGCGGGCTCCACGGTGGCGCCGCAGCGCCAGGCGGCCAGCGCCCAGAGCACGCCGCGCCAGTGCGGGGGCAGGTCGAGCGTCACGACCGTGCCCGGCGCGGCGTCGAACTCCTCCACGAGCAGGTTCACGGTCTTGCTCACCCAGTTCTGGAGGACGGCGCCCGAGAGCTCGACGCGTTCGCCGCCGTCGCCGTACCACGTGAGGCGGGGACGCCCCGGGTCCGACAGGACGAGATCCATCATCTGGGAGATCGTCGTGGGGGTGCGGCCGGCGGTGGGGAGCGGGTTCACGCAGGTCAGCCTACGAGTGCCCGGACCAGCTCAGGCCGGCACTCGTGTGAATGGGCAGTGGAGATCGCAATCACTAGCACATTTCGACTTGACGCCTCCGAAAGACACGCGTGTAATTCCAGGTATGCAGTTTCCCTAGAGAACGGCATGGAGGGGCACGCCATGTGGAATTTGCTCGATGGGGACCGGGGGGTCTTCCCGTCAGACGTCGGCCGTGAGCCCGAGCGCGTGGCGCCGGTGCTCCCGCTGTTCGGCGACGCTACGACCGACGACGAGACGCTCCTGGGGTGGCAGGAACGGGCGCTGTGCGCCCAGACGGACCCGGAGGCCTTCTTCCCGGAGAAGGGCGGGTCCACGCGTGAGGCCAAGAAGGTCTGCACGTCCTGCGAGGTCCGGGCCGAGTGCCTGGACTACGCGCTCGCGAACGACGAGCGTTTCGGGATCTGGGGCGGGCTCTCCGAGCGGGAGCGGCGCAAGCTGAAGCGCCGCGCCGTCTGACCCGACGCCCGACCGGATGTCCGGCCCGACACGCTCGGGACGGATATCCCACGACCGGATCGGGGCCCGTCGCATCATGGCGGGCAGGATGACTGCTCCGCACCCGATTCCAGCCCGCCCCGGCGGGGAGGTCGCCCCCACGGGCGCGACCGTCGCCGTCGCGCCCGCCGGCGACCGCACCCTCGACGGCACCGGAGCCGTCCCTCTGGTCGTCACCGTGACGGCCGTGGTCGTGACCCGCGGCCGCACCCGATTCCTCGACGCCACCCTCGACGCGCTCGCGCTCCAGGAGCGTGCCGCGGACGAGGTCGTGGTGGTCGACGTCGGCGCGTCGGAGTCCGCCGCGCATCCCGATCTGCGCCTCGGCGGCGCCCGCTTCGTCGCGGCGTCCGGGGTCCGCAGCCTCGGCGAGGCGGTCGACCGCGCCCAGGAGGTCGTCGGCGTCCCCGAGACCGGCTGGCTGTGGATCCTGCACGACGACTCCGCCCCGGAGCCCGACGCCCTGTCCCGCCTGCTGCGCGCCGTCGAGCACTCGAGCGCCGTGGCCGTCGCGGGCTGCAAGCAGCGCCGCTGGCCGGTGGCCGCCGACGGCACGCCTGCGCCCGACGCGAGCATGCTGATCGAGGTCGGCAGCACCGTGTCGCCGCTCGGCCGCCGCATGACCGGCATCGACGACACCGAGATCGACCAGGGGCAGCACGACGCCCGCGAGGACGTGCTCGCCGTCGGGCTGGCAGGCGCCCTCGTGCGGGCGCACGTCTGGGCCGAGCTGGGCGGCACCGACCCGGAGCTCGGCCCGTTCGGCGACGGCCTCGACCTGTGCCGGCGGGCCCGGCTCGCCGGCCACCGCGTGGTCGTGGTGCCCGACGCCGTCGTGAAGCACGCGCAGGCCTCGCTGCTCGGCCTCCGCGGACGCGGGGCCCTGGCGCCCGACCTCGAGGCGTCCCGCTACGCCCGCCGCCGCAGCCAGCTCTACCTGCGCCTCGTCGAGACACCGCTGCCGCTGCTGCCGTTCGTCTGGCTCGCCACCCTCCTGTGGGCGCCGTTCGCGGCCATGTACCGGCTGGCGCTCAAGCGGCCCGCGCACGCGCGGGACGAGCTCGTGGCGGCCGTGGTCACGACGCTGCGCCTGGTGCCGCTCTACCGTGCCCGACGCCGCGCGGCGCGCACCCGCCGCCTTCCGCGCCGCGTGCTGACGCCGCTGCTCGGCACGTGGCGGCAGGTGGCCGGCGAACGCCGCGACGCGCGCCTGGCCCGCGCGGAGGCGCAGCGCGCCCGGTGGGCGCCGAGCGAGCTGGAGCGGGCCGACCTGCGGCGCCTCGGGCGCTCGCGCCGCACGGTGCTGGCGGTCGTGGCGGTCGCGGTGGTGGCGCTCGACGTCGCCCTCTTCGGCCCGTGGCAGGGCGTGCTGGCCGACGGCGGCCGGGTCGTGGGCGGCGGGCTGCTGCCGGCGCCCGGCACCGTGGGCGACGTCTGGGAGGCGGCGACGTCGGGCTGGGTGCGCGACGGCCTCGGGGTGCGTGCGCCCGCCGACCCGCTGCTCGTGCCGCTCACCGCGTTCGCCGTGCTCGCGGGCGGCGGGCTGCAGACGGCGGTGAACGCGCTGGTCCTCCTCGCGCTGCCGCTGGCCGCCCTCGGCGGCTGGTTCGCGGCCGGCGCGCTGACGCGGTCGGTCGTGGTGCGCGCGGTGGCGGCGCTCGCCTGGGCGGCGGCGCCCGGCTTCCTCGCGTCGCTGGGCTCGGGCCGGCTCGGGGCGGTCGTCGTGCACCTGACGCTGCCGTGGCTGCTCGTCGCCGTGCTGCGCACCGTGGGGGTGCAGGCGCGGGACGTCGCGCTCGCGCCTGGACGGCGTCGCGGGTCCCTGGGTGCCGCCGGTGCCGCCGGGCTGCTGCTCGCGGTCGCGGTGTGCGCCGCCCCGGTGCTGCTCCCCGTGGCCGTGGTGCTGATCGGGGTCGGCGCGCTGCTGGTGCGCCGCGTGTGGCGGTCGCTGCTGCTGGTGCTGCTGCCGGCCGTCGTCGTGCCGCTGCCGTTCTGGGGCGAGGTGCTCGGCACCTGGTCGGACGGCGGGTGGCGCGTGCTCCTGGCCGAGCCCGGCGCCCCGCTGGTCGCGTCCGGCACGCCGACGGCGGTGGAGCTGCTGCTCGGCCTGCCCGGGGACACCGCGTGGTTCGAGCCCTGGCTCGGGACCGACGGCACGCTCGGGCGGGTCGCCGTCGTGGGTCCGGCCCTGCTGGGCGGCGCCGTCCTGGTGCTGGCGGCCGTCGCGCTGGTGCGGCCGCGGGCCGTGCGCGGGGTGCGCCTGGCGTGGCTCGCCGGGGCGGTGGGCCTGACGACGGCCGTGCTCGCCGTCGCGACGGCGGTGGCGAGCGGGTCGGCGGGCGACGGCACGGCCGCGAGCGTGACCGGCTGGCCCGGCGTCGGGCTGTCGGTCCTGCTGCTCTCGCTGGGCGCCGCCGCGATCTGCGCGCTGCCGTCGACGGGACGGGTGCCCACGGCGGAGCCCGTCGCCCGGGACGCGCGCGGGACACGGAGGGCCGCGTCCGCGGGAGTCGTCGCGGTCGCCGTCGTGGCCCTCGCGCTGCCCGCGGCGCAGCTCGCGTCGTGGGCGCTCGGCTCCACCGGCGGCCGGGTGGGCGACCTGAGTGCGGCCGAGACCGCCGTGGTGCCCGCCGTCGGCACCCAGATGCAGGCGCCCCCACGGTCGGCCCGGGTGCTGCAGCTCGACCGGGTGCAGCCGGGGGGCGGCGCCGACGCGTCGGGCGCGGCGGTGGTCGACTACGCGCTGCTGCACGCGGACGGCACCCGGCTCGAGGACTCCTCCACGGTGGTGCGCGCCCGCGCCGCCGGCCTGGTGGGCGGCGCCGAGCGCACCGACACCGCGCTGCTGGACCAGGTCGTGGCGGAGGTCGCGACCGGACGCTCCACCGACGTCGTCGACCGGCTCGCGGCGCTCGGCATCGGGGCCGTGCAGGTCCCGGCCGGCGGCGACGCGGAGCTCGCCACCACGCTCGACCTCGTCCCGGGCCTCGCCCGCGTGACCGAGGAGGGCGCGCTCGTCTGGCGCGTCACGACCGACGGCCCCGCGCCGGGCTGGGCGACCGTGCTCGAGGGCGACGGCGGCGACGCCGCGCCCACGCCGTTCTTCGCGCCGAAGGACGCGGTGCGCACGGCGCCGTCCGACGGGACGAGCGCCGGCGGCCGGCTCGCCCAGGGCGGCGAGGACCGCACGCTGCGGATCGCGGAGACGGCGGACTCCGGCTGGCACGCGACGCTCGACGGGCGGCGGCTCCCGGCCGAGGACGCCGGGGGGACGCAGGCGTTCGCGGTCGGCGCCGAGGCGGGCCGCGTGCGGGTGTGGTTCGAGGCGCCGCACCGGACCGCCTGGCTCGCCGCCGCGGGGCTGGTCCTCCTGGTGCACGCGTTGCTGGCGCTGCCGGTCGGACGGCGGCGGGGCCGATGACGGCGCCCCGGAAGGGCGCCGGGAAGGCGGGCGAGGACGTGCGGACGACCCGGGTGCCGCGCGGCGTGCGCGCCACGGCGGCGGCGGTCACCGGGGTGGTGGCCGTCGGTGCGCTGGCGGCCGTGGCCGTGCTGGGCGACCAGTGGGCGCAGTCGTGGACGGGTGCGGAGCAGCAGGCCGTGGCCGCGGGGACGCGCACCGTCGGGGTGCAGCCGGCGGACGCCACGCTCGTCTGCCCGACGCCGGTCGCGCTGCCGGACGGTGCCGACGTCGGCGACCAGCAGTTCGACGCGACGCCGGTGCCGACGACCAGCGGCCTCGGGGCGTTCGTCCTGGGCAGTGCGGAGGACGGCGCGCGCACCACGGCCCTCGGGGGCAAGGACTCGGAGGAGCTCGCCACGGGCGAGGCCGCGGCCGCCTGGCAGGGTGGCGTGGACGCCACCCGCGTGCTGCGGGCGACGCCGGTGGCCGACGAGCCGTTCCGCGCGGCCGGGACGATGGGGTCGGTCACGACGCAGGGAGACCTGCGCGGGCTCGGGGCGGGCGCGTGCACCGCGCCGTCGACGTCGCAGTGGCTGGTGGGCGGCAGCACGGAGGTGGGCTCGACCGCCACGCTCACGGTGCAGAACCCGTCGGAGCAGCCCGCCACGGTGGCCCTCGACGTGTACGGGCCGGGCGGCCCCGTCGCCCTCGGCGGCCAGGGGACGTTCACCGTCGCGCCCCACGAGCAGGTCACGACCCGGCTGGAGTCCGTGGCGCCGGAGCAGGGCCGTCTCGCGGTCAACGTGCGCGCGGCCGGGGCCCGGGTCAACGCGAGCCTGCAGACCCAGGCCATCGACGGCCTGCTGCCCGCCGGGGTGGACCTGCTGACGGCCGGCGCGTCGCCGCGGGAGTCGCTCGCGGTCGGGGCGGTGCGGAGCCGGGGCGAGGCGGTGGACGACCCGCACGCCCCACGGCTGCGGCTCCTGGCTCCCGGCGAGAAGGACGGGACGGCGCGGGTCACCGTGTACGGGCCGTCGGGGCCGGTCGTGCTGCGCGGCGCCGACGAGGTCGAGCTGGAGGCCGGCGCCGTGACGGACGTGCCCCTCGGAGGGCTGCCCGACGGCTGGTACACGATGGTCGTCGACGCGGACGTGCCCGTCGTGGGCGCCGCACGGACGGACCAGCCGGGACGACAGCCGGACGACTCCGTGGTGGACGGCACCCCGTACGACGTGGCGTGGTCGGCGGCCCAGCCGGTCCGCTCGTCGGACGGCGCCGGAGCCGCGGGCCAGCTGGCCGTGCCGGGTGGCGTGCGGACGGGCCTCACGCTCGCCGCCGTGTCGCCCGACCGCGGCCCCGACGCCGAGCCCGAGGGCACGGCGGGCGTCACGGTGCGGGTCTACGACGCGTCGGGCGCCGAGATCGGCAGCGAGGACGTCGAGCTCACCGCCGGGGTGACGACGCCCGTCGCGCTCGAGGACGTCGTCGCGGAGGGCACCGTGCCCGCCGGGGTGAGCGTCGACCGCGCCGACGGGGGCAGCGCCGACCTGGCGGTCACGTGGGCCGCCGTGCTGCGCGCCGACGACGGCACGGACGACTCCGGGGCCCTGCTGGCCGCCGTCGCCCCGACCGCCGCCGTCACGACCCCCGGCGCCGTCGAGGTGCGCACCGTCGACGCCGGCTGACAGGTCGAGGTCAGGAGTCGTAGCCGGGGTCGATCTCCTCGGGCGTGCGGGCCAGCAGGTGCGCCACCTGCTCGACGACGACGTCGCGCACCAGGTCGGCGCGGTCGGCGTCGTCGGCGGCGCGGAAGTCCACCGGGCGGCGGTACACCACGACGCGCGCCGGCCGGCCGGACTCGGCAGGGAAGCAGCGGCCCAGCGGGACGCCGTCCGACTCCCACGGTGCGGGCTCCGACGGCGGCACGTCCTCGACGGCGAACTCCGTGCCCGCGAGCTGCGGGCCCCAGCGGCGCTGCAGCAGCTCGACGACGTCGAGCACCAGGTCGTCGAACTGCTCCGCGCGGGTGCGGTACGCCGGCATCCCCGGCGGCAGGAGCGGTCCGCGCACCCCGCGGCCGCGGCGGTCGCGGCGACGGACCGGGGGGACGGCGGCGGTGTCGGGTGCCGGAGCGGGTTCGGGGCGGTGCTCGGGGCGGGGGGCGTGCTGCACCCGTCGAGCCTACGGCCGATCGCGAGGTCGGCCCCGAGCCGGTCCCGAAGCCGGTCCCGAGGCCGGTCCCGACGCCCCGTCCCGTCGTCGCTGACGGGGTCACGGTGCGGTCACGACCCGCACCGACCGGCGAGCCCCACGCACGCGCCCCCGGCCGCGGCGTATTCTCCCCGCGTGAGATCGGTGAGGCAGTGCTCGCGCACGGCATGCACGCATGCCGCCGTCGCGACGCTCACGTACGTGTACGCGGACTCCACGGCCGTGCTGGGTCCGCTCGCGCAGCACGCCGAGCCGCACAGCTACGACCTGTGCGCCCAGCATGCCGAAGGGCTGACGGCGCCCCGCGGGTGGGAGGTCGTGCGCCTCACCCCCGCGTTCGAGGAGCCGGCCCCGTCGCCCGACGACCTGTCCGCGCTGGCGGAGGCCGTCCGCGAGGCGGGGCGGGTGCGCCAGGAGCCGGCGGGCGAGCCGTCGTCGGTCACCGAGACCGCCCGTCGCGGCCACCTGCGCGTGCTGCGCGAGGCCGACTGACGCGTCGCGGTCGTCGCTTCGGCCCGGTCAGGGGACCCAGGCGCACACCGCGTGCCCGGCACCCGACAGCCTGAGCTCCCCGGCGTCGTGCGGCACGAACACGGAGCCGCCCCGGTGCAGGGTCGCGGGGGCGGGGCAGCCCTCGGCGGCGAGCTTGAGGTCACCGGAGAGGCACAGCACGATCCGGGGTCCCTCGGCAGGCAGCTCGACGTCCTCGGCCGGGTCGACGTCGGCCACCGTGAGCGCGAACTCCCGCACCGGGGCGCGGTAGGTGGTCACCTGGCCCCGCCCGCCCGCGGAGCGCGTGCGCGGCGGTTGCGGCGGGCGCGGCACGAACGACGCGCACTCGACGAGGGCGGCCTCGTCGACCAGCTTCGAGGTGAGGCCCGCCCGCAGCACGTTGTCCGACGACGCCATGATCTCGACCCCGAGCCCGGACAGGTACGCGTGCACCTCGCCCGCCGGGAGGAAGAGACCCTGGCCCGGGTCGAGCGTCACGCGGTTGAGCAGCAACGACGCGAGGGCGGCGGGGTCGCCCGGGTGCTGCTGGGCGAGCTGCAGCACGGTCGCGTCGGCGCGGGACGACGGCGAGCCCCCGGCCAGGCGCGCGGTGACGGACGCGACGGTGGTCGCGACGTCGGCGGGCGCGCCCGGGTCGCGACGCGCGGCGACGAGGCGGGAGAACGCGGCCTTGACGCCGCCGGGGGAGCGGTCGTCCCGCAGGACGGCGCGGACGGCGTCCACGAGGTCGCCGTCGAGCCCGTCGAGCAGGTCGAGGACGGCGCGCGGCGCCCGGAACCCGGCCAGCCCCTCGAACTCGGTCAGCGCGACGACCATCTCGGGCTTGTGCTGGTCGTCGTGGAACGAGCGGCCCGGGTCGCCCGGGGGCAGGCCCTGGCGGTTCTCCCGGTTGAACCCCGCGCGGGCGGCGTGCGGCTTCGGGTGCACCTGCAGCGACAGCGCCCGCTCGGCCGCGAGGACCTTGAGCAGGTAGGGCAGCCGGGGCCCGTAGTCGTCCGCGACCCGGCGGCCCAGCATCGCGTCCGGGGCCGAGCGCACGAGCTCCAGCAGGGAGCCGTCGCCGTTCACCCGCGACGGCGCGCTGGGATGGGCGCCCAGCCAGAGCTCGGCGGCCGGCGTGCCGTCGGGCTCGGTGCCCAGCAGCCCCTGGATCTGCGTGCGCGAGCCCCAGTCGGCGTGCTGGACCGTGTTCTCCAGCGGGTAGAGCTCAGGCACGGGACCACCCTTCCACACGTGCGCCCGCGCGGCGCCGCCCGCGCCGGAAGTCCGCCCGCAGAACCACCCGCCCCGGGGCGCGGCAGGCACGTACGCTGTGGGTCGTGACGATCGACCTGGCCGACATCATCAAGGCGTACGACGTGCGCGGCACCGTGCCCGACCAGCTCTCGCCGGACGTGGCCCGCGCGATCGGCGTCGCTTTCGCCCGCGTGGTGGCGGCACCGGAGGGCGCGACCCGGGTCGTCGTCGGCCACGACATGCGCGAGTCCGGGCCGGAGCTCGTCGACGCGTTCACTGCGGGCGTCACCGCGGCCGGCGTCGACGTCGTGCGGATCGGCCTGTGCTCCACGGACGGGCTCTACCACGCGTCGGGCGCGCTGGACGCCCCGGGGGCGATGTTCACGGCGTCCCACAACCCCGCCGTCTACAACGGCATCAAGCTGTGCCGTGCGGGAGCCCGGCCCGTCGGGCAGGACACCGGCCTGGCCGACGTCCGCGAGCTCGCGCAGCGCCTGCTCGACGACCCGTCGACCGACCCCTCCGACGACGACGCGGTGGCGACGCCCGGCACGGTCTCCGACGTCGACACCCTGGCCGACTACGCGGCGTTCCTGCGCGGCCTCGTCGACGTGTCGGGGATCCGGCCGCTCAAGGTCGTGGTGGACGCCGGCAACGGCATGGCCGGGTACACCGTGCCCGCGGTGCTGGGCACCGCCGCCGGCCTGCCGGCGCTGCCGCTCGACGTCGTCCCGCTGTACTTCGAGCTGGACGGCAGCTTCCCGAACCACGAGGCCAACCCGCTGGACCCGAAGAACCTCGAGGACCTGCGGGCCGCCGTCGTCGAGCACGACGCCGACCTCGGCCTCGCGTTCGACGGGGACGCCGACCGCTGCTTCGTGGTCGACGAGCACGGCGACCCGGTCTCGCCGTCCGCGGTGACGGCGCTGGTGGGGCTGCGCGAGGTGGCCAAGGAGCTCGAGGCGGGCCGCACGCCCACGGTGATCCACAACCTCATCACCTCCCGCGCCGTGCCCGACCTGCTGCAGGCCGCGGGCGCGACGACGGTGCGCACCCGCGTGGGCCACTCGTTCATCAAGGCGCAGATGGCGCAGCACGACGCCGTGTTCGGGGGCGAGCACAGCGCGCACTACTACTTCCGCGACTTCTTCTTCGCGGACACCGGGATGCTCGCGGCGCTGCACGTGCTGGCCGCGCTCGGCGGGCAGCCGCACCCCCTGTCGGCGCTGGCGGAGATGTACTCGCCGTACGTGGCGTCGGGGGAGATCAACTCGACCGTGACGGACGCGGCCGCGGCGACCGAGCGCGTGCGCGACGCCTACGCGAGCGCCTACCCGCAGGCGGACGTCGACAGGCTCGACGGCCTCACCGTGGCGCACTGGGACGGCCACCCGCAGTGGTGGTTCAACCTGCGCGCGTCGAACACGGAGCCGCTGCTGCGGCTCAACGTCGAGGCCGCCGACGAGGACATCATGGTGAAGGTGCGCGACGACGTCCTGTCGCTCGTGCGGACGGAGGACGCATGACCAGCTCGATCGACCCGTGGGTGCGCTCGATCCTGCGCTGCCCGGTGACGGGCGCGGAGCTCGTCGACGCCGTCGGGCCGGACGGCGAGCCCGAGCTGCGCTCGACCGACCCCGAGCGGCCCCTGGCGTACCCGGTGCGCGACGGCGTCCCCGTGCTGCTGGAGAGCGACGCCCGCCCGCTGTGACCCGGGCCCTGCCCTAGGACACCGCGGTGATCTTGGTGATCCACGCCGCGGGCATCGACCCGGCGGTCGTGCGCTTGCCTACCGTCGACCGGATCGTGTCCGCCTTGCCGGTGACCGTCGCCGTCTTCCCCGTCGACGACGTCGCCGTGAGGGTGCGGGCCTGACCGCTCGACCACTTCGCCGTGACCTTGATCGACTGCACGTTCGACAGGCCGAAGAGGGCGCGGGCCTGCGACTGGGTGAGCGTGCGGGTCCACGACGCGTACGAGTTGCCCGGCGCCGCCTTGCTGTACGGGTCGGACACCGAACGCTCGTAGGCGATCTTCGACGACCAGACGTCCTCCGAGTTCGCCGTCCGCCCGCCGCTGGACGAGTAGTAGTGCGCGGCCACCGCGTTGCCGCCGTACGTCAGCACCCGGGCCCTGGTGCGGCTGGACGTGGTGGCGTCGACGCCCTTCTTCCAGACCTTGCCGTACCTGGCGTCCGTGCCCTCGCTCTCCTTCTTCCAGCCCGAGTAGTACTGGTCGCGCACGTCGTCGACGACGTTGCACCGGCACGCGGCGAGGAGCGGCTTGGTCATGACGTAGGACCGGGCGGTGATCGCCTGCGCGGCCAGGGCGGACAGCCCCCCGTTCAGGCCCCACGACGACGGCATCTCCGCGATGCCGTACAGGTACTCGGTGTTGAGCAGCACGTCGTTCGTGATGTTCGGGACGCCGCCGTGGGCCGTCGTCGTGAGGCGGCCGTGCTTGTACGAGCCGTGCGCCCCGGACACCGTCGCGACCGCCGTCTTCCCGGTGGGCTTGTAGTACCGGGTGCCCGACCAGGTGATGCGCAGCAGCTGGTCGTAGTACCTCTTGTCGTTCACCGTGATCCGGGACCGTCCGCCGGCCGTGACCGTGACCGCGAAGGTCTCCGTGCCGGAGCCGGAGGCCAGGGTCTTGCCGTCCTCGTCGGCGAGGCGCCAGTCGCCCCCGCGCACCGTGACCGTGGTCGTCGTCCTCGAGTCGCCGTAGCCGGACCGCCCGAGCGGGTCCTTGCCGTAGACCTGGACCAGGATGTTGTTGCCGGTCGTGCCCTTCCAGGCGACCTTCCCGCCGGAGTAGTAGTGCTGGAGGATGCTCCAGCTGGCCGATCCCTGCCGCGCCATCTGATAGGCGCCGTACTGCGGCATCCCCACGCCGTGGCCGAAGCCCGAGCCGGTCAGCGTGAAGGACGACGGGACCGCGGCCTCGGCGGACGTCGCGGCCACCACGGTGCCGCTCACCGTCAGCAGGCCGGCGACGGCCGCGGCCACGGTGCGCCGGAGCCGGCGCCGTGGTCCGGGCCTCCCCGGTCGTCGGGCCACGGTCGGCAGTGTCGAGAGCTCGTGCGTCATGGTCATGCACCCCCTCTTGCACTGTGCCTCAGGGGCGGCGCGCGAGCATCCGGAGGAGAAGGATCCCCGTTCGAGGTGCTGGCCGACCGATCCGTCCCTATCGTCGTGCGGGTCAGGTGCCCGGCGCGACGATGCGCGGCCTTGATCGCCCCAGAGATCGCCGGAAGATCGACCAGAGCTGGACGAGCGGAGACGAGCATGACGACGACACGCAGGGCTCGACGGGCGGCCCGGACCGCCGTCACGACGTCGACCGTCGTGGCGCTGGCCCTCGCGGGGGTCGTGCTCCCCACGGTCTCCCTCCCCGTCCCGAAGGCGCACGCCGTCGCCCCGGACGTGGAGCACGTCCCGGTGCGCGGCATCGACGCCGGCGCCCGGCACGAGAAGGGGGCGCTCGCCGACGCCGTCGGGCACGAGCACGACGCCGCGGCCGAGGCCGCCGGGAACACCGCCGCGGTGGAGGGTGCCGAGACGCTCAGCGACGTCCCGACGCCCGAGCCGGACGACGGGGCGCTCGCCGCGCTGAGCGAGCGCACCACGACGCAGGACTTCCTGGTCGCCGGGGTGACGTGGGACGGGACGTCCACCGCGACGGTGACCGAGGTGGCGGTCCGCGTGCGCGAGTCCGGGACGTGGAGCGAGTGGCAGTCGCTCGGCATCGACGACATCGGGCTGCCCGGGAGCCGGGCCGGGACCGAGCCGCTCGTGACGGCGGGGGCCGACGGCGTCCAGGTCCGTGTGCGCACCGAGAGCGGGGTGCCGCCCACCGGCCTGAAGGTCGACGTCGTGGACCCGGGGACCTCGCGGGCCGACGCGTACGTGGGCGACGACCAGGCCCCCGCGGCGTCCGCCGACGCCGGCACCGGGACCGAGATCCGCCCGAAGATCGTCAGCCGCTCCGGGTGGGGGGCGGACGAGTCCCTGTCCGGGAGGTGGCCGGAGATCTCCGGCAAGCTCAAGGCCATCTACATCCATCACACGGCGGGCACCAACAGCTACAAGGAGAGCCAGTCCGCGGCGCTGGTGCGCGGCGTCTACGCCTATCACACGAAGTCACGGGGCTGGCCCGACATCGGCTACCAGTTCCTCGTGGACAAGTACGGCAACATCTTCGAGGGGCGCAAGAAGTCGCGGTGGGACAACCCGGTCGGCGCGCAGGCCGGCGGGTACAACACCGGCACCATCGGGATCTCGGCGATGGGGAACTTCGACACGGCGCGGCCGTCGAGCGCGCTCGTCACGGCGCTCGCCAGGGTCGTCGCCTGGAAGAGCTACACGTACGGGATCAACCCGCGCGGGACCGTGGTCCTCCCGACCGGCGGGAGCACGGGATCGGGGACGCGCGCCAAGCCCGGCACCGACGTCCGGGTGCCGACGGTGCTCATGCACCGCACCACCAACCTGACGGCCTGTCCGGGGCAGTACCTGGCGGCCAAGATGGGCACGATCCGCGCGGGCGCCGACTCGCGGCGCGACGCCGCGATCAAGAAGTACGGCTCGATCGTCCCGAAGGTCAAGGCGCCCACGCGCGTCGACCCGACGTCGAACCAGGCGCCGGTGCAGTGGAACGGCAGCTCCACCTACCGGTGGAAGCCCGTCTCGGGTGCGTCGAGCTACCAGGTGCTGCAGCGCTACGCGAGGTGGAACGAGGGCATGCCGTACACGTACTACTGGCGGGAGGTGAAGCTGACGTCCGGGACCTCGATCACGCTCAGCCAGAGCACCGGTGAGTCCCGCGAGCTCGCCGTGCGGGCCGTCGACTCCGACCATCGCCGCGGACCGCTCACCACCCTGGCGCGGACCAACAGGGCGGTCAGTCCCTCCAGCTGGAAGAAGTCGTCCGGGTGGAAGAAGGTCACCGGCTCGTCCTACTTCGGCGACTACGCGTACCGCACGACGACGAAGGGCGCCTACGTCCAGCTCCCCGGCGCGAAGCAGGTGCGACGCGTCGTGATCCGCGGGGCGACCAGCCCCTCCGACGGTCGCCTGCAGGTGCGGGTCGGCGGGAAGGCGATCGAGACGCTGGACTTCGGCAGGGCCTCCGACGGCGACCGGATCTTCACGGTGTGGGTGCCGAGGACGAGCGGCACGGTCACGCTCAAGACGCTGGACTCCGGCAAGCAGGTACGGATCAGCAAGATCGTCCTCGCGAGGTGGTAGCGCACGGGGCCTGAGAGGCCGGTCGGCCGGGACGACCGGCGGCGGACGCTAGGGTCGGGCGCGTGCACCTGGCGCAACAGCTGATCCTGACGCTCCCACCCGACCGCCGAGCCCTGGCCGTGGAGGAGGGGCCCGCCGTCGTCGCCGACGGCGCGGTCCGCGTGCCTGCGGGCACGAGCCAGGGGCTCGCCACCTACTTCTCCGCGTTCCCCGCCTCCTACTGGGTGCGCTGGGCCGGCGCCGGGACCGTACGGCTGGAGGTCGCCGCGGCCGGCGCCGGCACGCTGCGACTCGTCCGCTCGGACGCGCGCGGTGCCGCGTCGGTCGTGGGCTCCGCGCCGGTCGACGACGGCACGGTGACGCTCGACGCCGACGTCGCGGGCATGGCCGACGGCGGCTGGCTGTGGTTCGAGGTGGACGCGGGCGACGCGGACGTCCTGGTCACCGACGCGCGCTGGCTCGTGGACGTCGCGCCGCGGCGGACGGGCGACGTGTGCCTGTCGATCACCACGATGGACAAGCCGGAGTACTGCGTCGCGACGCTGCGCCGGATCGCGTCGTCGGAGGCGCTCCGGGGCGCGGTCGGGACGGTGTTCGTGATCGACCAGGGCACGCGACGCCTGGTCGACCATCCCGACTACCCGGAGGTCGCCGCGGCCCTCGGTGACCAGCTCACGGTCGTCGAGCAGGGCAACCTCGGCGGTTCCGGGGGCTTCTCGCGCGGCATGCTCGAGACGCTGGAGCGCGACGGCGCGGACGCCGTGCTCATCCTCGACGACGACGTCGAGGTGGAGCCGGAGGCGCTGCTCCGCGCGATCCGGTTCCACCGCGCCGCGCGCGAGCCCGTCGTCGTGGGCGGGCACATGCTCGACCTGAACCGCCCCACGGTGCTCAACTCCTTCAGCGAGGTGGTGCACGAGGGGACCTTCAACTGGGGTCCGCCCGAGGCCGACCAGCAGTGGCACGACCTGGCCGCCGCGCCGCTGCGGGACACCCCCTGGCTGCACGCGCGCGGCGAGAGCGACTTCAACGGCTGGTGGATGTGCCTCATCCCCACCGCCGTGCTGCGCGACGTCGGGCTGTCCCTGCCGCTGTTCCTCAAGTGGGACGACGCCGAGTTCGGGCTGCGCGCGCGGGACGCCGGCCACGCCACCGTGTCCTTCCCGGGCGCGGCGCTGTGGCACGTGGCGTGGACGGAGAAGGACGACACCGTCGAGTGGCAGGCGTACGTGCACGTGCGCAACCGGATCGTCGCGGCGCTGCTGCACGCCCGCCGCCCGCGCGGCGGCCTGCTCCTGGCGAACCTGCTCGCCACCGACCTCAAGCTGCTGCTGGGGATGCGGTACTACCCGGTGGACCTGCACGTCCGAGCGCTGCGCGACCTGCTCGCCGGGCCGGGCGACCTGCACGCGGGGCTCGGCGACGTCGTCCCCGCGTCGCGCGCCGTGGGCGCGGCCTATCCCGAGACGACCACGTACCGGCCCGGGGACGCGGTGTTCGACGCCGCGGTCGCGCGGCGCTGGACGGCGCCGGCCCGGCCGAAGCCCACCTCGGCGGTGGCGCTCGTGCGGCTCACGCTGCGCGGCCTGGCGCGCAACCTGCGCCCGGCGCCCGGCGGGATGCCGCGCGGCGCTCTGACCCGCGACCAGGCCACGTGGTGGGAGGTGCCCGAGCACGACTCCGTGCTGGTGCTGGCCGGCGACGGCGCCTCCGGGACCTGGCTGCGCCACGAGCGGCGTCGCGTGTGGCGCCTCGCCGGCGCGACCGTGGTGGCCCACCTGCGCCTCGCGGCGCGGTGGGGCACGGTGTCCCGGCGCTGGCGCGCCGCGGCACCGGCGCTGGCGGCGCCGGAGACGTGGCGCGCGACCTTCGCCCGTTCCGCGGGCGCTCCGCACGACGCGCCGGGCGGGGTCCGGCGCCCCTCCCAGCACCACTAGGATGTGCGGGGTGTCCTCTCCCACCGTCGTCGCGGTCGTCGTGTCGTACAACAGGGCCGCGCTGCTCGGCGCGGCCCTCGACGCGCTGGCCGCCCAGAGCCGGCCGATCGACCGCACGGTCGTGGTCGACAACGCGTCGACCGACGACGCCCTGCAGATCGCGCGGTCCCACCCGAGCGCCCCCGAGGTCGTGGCGCTCCAGCGCAACACCGGCGGCGCGGGCGGCTTCGCCGTCGGCCTCGCGACCGCCGTCGCCGACGGTGCCGCCGGACCTGCCGCCGACCTCGTGTGGCTCATGGACGACGACACGGTCCCCACCGAGACGGCGCTCGAGGCCCTGCTCGGCGCCCGCGACGCCTACGCCGGCGACGTCACCGCGATGGCGAGCCGCGTCGTGTGGACCGACGGGAGCGACCACCCGATGAACACGCCCCGCAGCCGCCCGGGGGCGTCGCCCGCCGAGCTGTCCCGGGCGCGTGCCGCCGGCGCGATGCCGGTGCGGTCGATGTCGTTCGTCTCGATGCTGGTTGACGCGCGCGCCGTGCGGGAGCACGGCCTGCCCGTCAGCGACTTCTTCATCTGGAACGACGACTTCGAGTACTCCACCCGCCTGCTGCGCCGCGGCACCGGGCTGTACGTCCCGGGCAGCGTCGTCGAGCACCGCACCGCCCGGCTGGTCGGCACCGACCACGACCCCGGCCCGCGCTTCTACTACGAGGTGCGCAACAAGATCTGGACGTTCACGCGGTCGTCCGCGCTCGCGCCCTCCGAGCGCCTGCTCTACGGCGGCTCCACGCTGCGCCGCTGGGCGCGCACCGTCGCGCGCTCGTCCGACCGCGGCACCCTGCTCAAGGCCGGCGGCCGCGGGCTGTGGCACGGCGTCGTGCGCCGGCCGCGGGCCGACAGCGAGGTGCTCGCCGGCGTCGGGCCCGCCGCCGCCAGCGTCGCGCGCGTCGAGCGGGGGCACGAGGACGCGCCCGTGCGACCGGCCGACTGCCCGGCGGCGGCGTCCGCCGCGCCGGTCGTCGCCCGCGGCCCCCTCGACGACCACCGGTTCTCGGTGCTGCTGCCCGTGTACGCGGGCGACGACGCCGCGCACCTGGAGCGCAGCTTCCTGTCCGTCACGCGCGACCAGACGCTGCGGCCGGACGAGGTCGTCGTCGTGCGCGACGGGCCCGTCGGCGAGGAGATCGCGGCCGTGCTCGGGCGCCTGCACGAGCTCACCGCCGTGCCCGTCACGCTGGTGCCGCTGGAGAAGAACGTCGGCCTCGCCTGCGCGCTGGAGGCCGGGCTGGAGGCGTGCAAGCACGAGATCGTGGCGCGCGCCGACGCGGACGACATCTCCCGGCCCGAGCGGTTCGCCGCGCAGGTGCCCCTCGTGGCAGCCGGGTGCGACATCGTCGGCTCCGCGATCCAGGAGTTCGACGACGACGAGCACGCGCCCGGCATGGTGCGCGTGCCGCCGACGGGCGACGACATCGCGACCGCCGCGCGGTTCCGCGACCCGTTCAACCACCCGTCGGTCGTGTACCGGCGCTCGGCGGTCGCCGCCGCGGGCGGGTACGAGCACCTGGACCTCATGGAGGACTACCTGCTCTTCGCCCGCATGATCGCGGGCGGCGCGGACGCGCAGAACGTCGTCGAGCCGCTGGTGCTGTACCGCGTCGGCGCCGGGGCCTACGCGCGCCGCGGCGGCCGCCGTCTGCTGGCGTCCGAGCTCGCGCTGCAGCGCACGCTGCACGCCGAGGGCTTCCTCACCGGGCCGCAGATGGTGCGCAACGTCGTGGTGCGCGCCGGCTACCGCGTGGTGCCGGAGCCGGTGCGCAAGGCCGGGTACCGCGCGTACACCCGCCTGCGCGGCGGCTACGAGCCCCACCGACCGACCCCCTGACCAGGAGGAGAGCATGACCGACCTCGTCGTCGTCGGTACCGGGCTGTTCGGCCTGACCGTCGCGGAGCGGATGGCCGAGCAGGGGCGCAAGGTGCTCATGATCGACCGTCGTGACCACCTCGGCGGCAACGCGTACAGCGAGACGGACCCGGACACGGGGATCGAGGTGCACCGGTACGGCGCGCACCTGTTCCACACGTCGAACGAGCGGGTGTGGGAGTACGTCAACCGGTTCACGGCGTTCACGGGCTACGTGCACCGGGTGTACACGACGCGCCGGGGCGAGGTGTTCCCGATGCCGATCAACCTGGGCACGATCAACCAGTTCTTCCGGTCGGCGCACGGCCCCGACGCGGCGCGGGCGCTCATCGCCGAGCAGGCGGCGGAGCTGGGGGACAAGCGGCCGTCGAACCTGGACGAGCAGGGCGTGTCGCTGATCGGGCGGCCGCTGTACGAGGCGTTCATCCAGGGGTACACGGCCAAGCAGTGGCAGACGGACCCGCGGGAGCTGCCGGCGTCGATCATCTCGCGGCTGCCGGTGCGGTACACGTACGACAACCGGTACTTCAACGACACGTACGAGGGTCTGCCCACGGGCGGGTACACGGCGTGGCTGGAGCGGATGGCCGACCACCCGAACATCGAGGTGCGGCTGTCCACCGACTTCTTCGACGCCTCGCAGCCGGTGAGCAAGGGCGCCGTCGTGGGGCAGGTGCCGGTCGTGTACACGGGCCCGGTGGACCGGTACTTCGACGACGCCGAGGGGTCGCTGTCGTGGCGCACCCTGGACTTCGAGCGCGAGGTGCTGCCCGTCGGGGACTTCCAGGGCACGCCGGTGATGAACTACGCCGACACCGAGGTGCCGTACACGCGCATCCTCGAGTTCCGGCACTTCCACCCCGAGCGCGAGTACACGAGCGACAGGACCGTCATCGTGCGCGAGTACTCGCGCTTCGCCGAGCGCGGCGACGAGCCGTACTACCCGGTGAACACGCCCGCGGACCGCGAGCGGCTCAAGCGCTACCGCGAGCTGATGGCCGACGAGCCGGAGGTGCACTTCGGCGGCCGGCTGGGCACGTACCAGTACCTCGACATGCACATGGCCATCGGCTCCGCCCTGTCCATGGTGGACAACAAGCTCACCCCCTGACGCCTGTTCGGCAGTGGGGCACGGCGGGTCGGTCAGACGCGGAGGCCGACGTCGCGCAGCTCGCGCTCGAGGTAGGGCGTCATGGTGCGCGTGTACGTGGCCGTGAGGTGGTGCGTGTCGCGGTACACGTTGACGCCGCCGATGACGGCGGGGCAGGTGTCGTCGCGGCAGTAGAGCGGAGTGAGGTCGACGTACGAGGCGCCGGGCACCTCCTCGGTGGCCTCCTCGAACACCTGCGGGTCGGGGAACGCCTGGTCCTCGGGCAGGTCGCAGCGGGTGGGGTCGGCGGCCAGGCCGCCGTCGAGGCACTGCGACGGCTCCTCGTCGTGCTGCGGGTTGTCCGAGAGGGCGACGACGGGGACACCCCGCTCGGCGACGGGACGCCACGCGGCGGCGAGGTCGGACGCCTGCCGGTCCGGCGTGCCCGAGAGGAACTTGAGGGACCCCGTGGTCACGACCGCGTCCGTCGACCCGGCGTGCCGCTCCAGCCACGTCTCGAGCTTGTCCCGCCACTCCTCGCAGGTGCGGACGCGCTCGCCGTCGGCGTCGACCGGTCCGGTCGTCCAGGCGCACGAGTTCTTCAGGTGAGCGGTGACGCTGACGCGCCCCTCGGCGGCGAGCTGACGGAACGCGGGCAGCAGCGCACGGGCGTGCGAGTCGCCGACCAGGACGACGTGCGGCACGTCGGGGTCGTCGACGGGGCCGAACGTGCAGTCCGCCAGCGCGGTCCCGTCGACGTCGACGAAGCAGTCCCGGGGGCCGGCGACGTCGTCCGCGACGGCGACGGGCGCGGGGACGACGACGTCGTCGAGGGCGGGGTTGTCGCAGGGGTGCTCGGGGTCCATCTCCTCGGCGCCGAAGCACGACGGCGGGTCGGCGACGACCCGGGCGGCGATCGCCGCCTGCTCCTGCGCGCGGTGCTGCGCCACGGCGACGCCGCCCCCCGCGACGAGGGCGAGCGCGGCGGTCGCGGCCGCGGTGACGCCGAGGGCGCGGCGCGGGCGCTGCAGCCCCCAGCGCTCCGTGAAGCGCGCCGGGTCCTCCACCCAGCGCTTGGTCGCCGCGGCCAGCAGCACGACGCCGGCCAGCAGCGTCACCCGCTCGAGCAGGCCCGCCTCGCGCCCCAGCACGAACGGGGCGAGGACGATCGCGGGCCAGTGCCACAGGTACAGCGCGTAGGAGATCTCGCCGGTCTGCTGCACGGGACGCCAGGCGAACAGCGGCGTGGGGGAGAGGCGCCCCGCCGGCGCACCGGCGGCGATGACGGCGACCGTGCCGAGCACGGGCACGAGCGCCGCCGTGCCGGGGAAGGGCGTCGAGTCGGTGTACGCGAGGGCGCAGCCGGCGAGGACGGCCAGGCCGGCCCAGCTCAGCGCGGTGCGCACGCCGTCCGTCGTCGGCCGCAAGCCCGGGCGGGCGAGCCACAGCGCCAGCAGCGCGCCGGCGCCGAACTGCCAGGCGCGGGTCGTGGTGGCGAAGTAGGCGGGGGCGGGGTTCGCCGTCGTCAACCACAGCGAGTACGCGAACGAGGCGGCGGTGGCGGCGCCGAGGAGGAGCGTCGTCGTGCGGCGCAGGGTCCCGGCCTGCCGGGCGGCGACGGCGGTCCCGAGCACGACGAGCAGCGGCCACACGAGGTAGAACTGCTCCTCGGTCGACAGCGACCAGTAGTGCTGGACCGGCGACGGGTCGCCGTCGGCAGCCAGGTAGTCGACCGCGTCGCCGGCCAGCACCCAGTTCTCGACGTAGAGCGTGGCGCCGAGCGTCTCGCGGAACCACTGCTGCCACAGGGACTGCGGCGCGAACAGCAGCGTCGCGACGACGGTCGCGGCGAGGACGACGTAGGCGGCTGGCAGCAGGCGGCGCGCCCGGCGCGCCCAGAACCGCGCCAGCCGGACCCGGCCCGTGGACTCCGCCTCGCGCAGCAGATGGCCCGTGATGAGGAAGCCGGAGATGACGAAGAAGACGTCGACGCCCACGTAGCCGCCCGGCAGCCGGCCCGGCCAGAAGTGGTAGAGCACGACCAGGGCCACGGCCAGCGCGCGCAGCGCCTGGATCTCCGGGCGGAAGGTCCGCGGCGGGCGGCGGGCGCCGCCGTCCGGGGCGGCGGGCGTGCCGGACGTGCGGTCGCGGACGAGCGTCGTCATGCGGAGGGTTCACCGTGGAGATCGGGAGCGGAGGGCCGGTCAGGCTAACCATGAACCCGCTGCCCAGGGCAAACCGGCTCGCGCTCGTGACCGCCGGCTCACGGCCCGACGCGCCCACCCGGTCCGGCGGGTCAGGAAGCGGGGGCCCGCACCTCGCGCAGGGACGGTCCTGCGACGGGGGAGGCCGCGGCGAGCGCCGCGAGCTCGTGCGCCGCACGGAGGCGATGACGCAGCTCCGGCGTCGCGCGGTCGGTCCACCAGGCGTCGGGCACCGCGTGCGGAACGACGGCCACGCCGCGCGGCACGAGCAGCCGCGAGAGCGTGAGGGCGGCGGCGGAGGGCAGCGTGACCACGCGCTGGCCGGGACGCAGGCCGCGCAGCCGGATCTCCACCGGCGCTCCGGGTGCGTCCACCTCGATCCCTGGCGCCTGCTCGAGGAGTGCCGAGATCCGCGGGTCGTGGCGACGGTGCGGCACGTACCGGACGGGTCCGTCGGCGGCGACGCCGCGCACCCAGGCCACGTACCGGTCGGGGTGCAGCAACCC
Organism: Isoptericola nanjingensis; assembly: GCF_050311635.1. Classification (NCBI taxonomy): domain Bacteria; kingdom Bacillati; phylum Actinomycetota; class Actinomycetes; order Micrococcales; family Promicromonosporaceae; genus Isoptericola; species Isoptericola nanjingensis. The sequence goes on from NZ_JBNOZL010000005.1 coordinate 388,409, forward strand.
GTCCGCCGCCAGCGCCGACCCGAGCACCACCGTCGGCTCCGCCGGCGCGTCGGCCGCGGGCCGGCCCCGCAGCCACCCGAAGGCGTGCTCGAGCACGTCGATGCCCAGCAGGCGCAGCCAGGCGCGCAGGTCCGGGTCGAGCGGGAGGGCGGTGCTCAGGCTCAGCCCGCCGTCCTCGGCGACGCGACGCATCCGGAGCGCCGCCAGCGCGCCGAGCCCGAAGCGCAGCGACCCGGGCGGGGCGCCGATCCGCACCAGCGAGCTGCCCGACGTCAGGCGGTGGGCGAGGTCGAGGATGCCGAGCCCGTCGTCCACGACGATGATCCGCTGCGGCGGCCGCAGCGCCCGGACCAGCGCGGACTGGAACGTGCCGGCGAACGGGTCCCCGACCACCACGACGTCGTGCGGCAGGCGCCGCGGCGCGGGTGCCAGGTCGACGTCCAGGCCGGGGGGCAGGCCGAGGGCGCGCACGGCGTCCACGTCGCCGGTGAGGGCGGGCACGTCGGCGCGCGCCAGCACCCGAGTACGTGCGCCTGCGTGCCCGGCGGCGTGGGCCTCGACGGCGGACAGCAGCTGGAGCGGGGACTCGACGAACGCGGTCACGTCTCCACTGTCACCGGGGCGGGCGACGTGCAGGGGACGTCGGCGTGGCCGGGGGATGAACGCTCGGTGGTCGTGCGGGGACCGCCCCGTGGCCGTCCGACGTTTCCTGAGGTTCGATGGACGCATGTCCGGACGGAGCGTGCGAGACCGGTTCGTGGCCGCGCTGCGCCGGGGCGGACGTTCGGGGACGGACCGAGCCGGGCACGACGAGGACACCGCCGCGCTGCGCGCGGAGCTGGACGCGCGCCGTGCCGAGGTGCGCCGGCTGCGCAGGCGGGTCCGCGAGCTGGAGGCGGGCCTGCTCGACGACCTGCCCGATCAGGTCGGTGCCGTCGCGCGCGCGGTGCGCGCCGAGCACCTGACCCTGCTCGGCGCCCGCCCGCTGCACGACCTCGCGCAGGCCGTGCTCGAGGCCGAGGCGCGGGACCTGCCCGGCGTGCTGCTGGAGTGCGGCACGGCCCGCGGGGGGTCGGCCATCGTGATGGCGGAGGCCAAGGCGCCGGGGCGCCGGCTCTTCGTCCACGACGTCTTCGGCCTCATCCCGCCGCCCACGCAGGAGGACGGCGAGGACGTCCACGCCCGGTACGCCACGATCGTCGAGGGTCGCGCGAAGGGTCGTGGCGGGGAGACCTACTACGGCTACCGCGACGACCTGTACAGCGAGGTGCGGGACTCGTTCGCCCGGCACGGCCTGCCCGTCGACAGCTCGGGCGTGACGCTGGTCCGGGGGCTGTTCGAGGACACCCTGACCGGCGACGAGCCGGTCGCCGTCGCGCACCTGGACGGCGACTGGTACGCGTCGACACGCACCTGCCTGGAGCGCGTGGTGCCCCGCCTCGTCCCCTCGGGCAGGCTCGTCGTCGACGACTACTTCGCCTGGTCGGGGTGCCGCAAGGCGGTCGACGAGTTCCTCGCCCGCGAGGGCACGAGGTACGGGCTGGTGCGCGAGATGCACGCGCGCCTCCACCTGGTGCGCACCGTGTGAGTCAGCGCCGTGCGGTGTCGAAGGTCTTCTCGAGGCCGGACCGGACGCCCTGGCGCAGGCGGTCGTGCACGCGGTTCTCCACGAGGTGGTGCAGCACCGCCGCGAGGGCCAGGGAGAGCGCGGTCGCGATCCCCAGCACCACCCAGCGGGACGCGTCGTCGTGGAGCACGTCGATCACGGCGAACCCGAACTGGCCGTGCACCAGGTACAGCGGGTAGGTGAGCGCGCCGAGCGTCGAGAGCACCCGCCAGTCGACGTGCCGCAGCGGCCCTGCGCTGAGCGCCCAGACGAGCCCCACCATCGCGATCACCGCGGCGGCGCAGACGACCGCCGAGACGGGCGCGCCCACCAGCTCGGAGGCCCGGCCGGCGTAGTGGTACGCCTGGCGCACGCACAGCACGCTCGTCAGGGCGATGGCGAGCCACACCGCGAGGTCGCCGCCGTCGCGGTAGACGAGGAAGAGCAGCATGCCCACGGCGAAGTAGGGCGCGTAGGACGGGATCAGCACCGTGTTCAGCAGGTCGGCGTCGTTCGCCCTGGCGAGCTGCGCGACGAGCGGCCACAGGACCGCGAGGGCGATCACCCGGCGCCGGGTGATCCCCACGAGGATGAACGCCCCCACGATCAGGTAGAAGAGCATCTCGAACCAGAGGGTCCAGAACGGGCCCTGCACGTCGGTGGCGTCCCAGGCGTTCTGGATCATCGTGAGGTTGAGCAGCGAGTCCACCGCCGAGGCGTCCCGCCCGTCGTGCCACACGAGGTGCAGCATCACCGTCAGCACGACGGCGGCCCAGTAGGCGGGGAACAGGCGTGCGACGCGCGACGCGGCGAAGGTGGTGACCGGTCGGCCGTACGCCGTCATCAGGATGACGAACCCGCTGATCATGAAGAACAGCTGGACGCCGAGGAACCCGTACCGGGTGACCTGGTTGAGCCCGGGGAAGACGTCGGCCGGCGCGGCACCCCAGTGCGGCATGCCGATCCCCGTGTAGTGGTAGCCGAGCACGAGGAGCGCGGCCAGGAACCGCAGCCCGTCCAGCCCGCGGAGGCGTGGTCGGGGCCCCACCCGGGCGGGGGCGGAGCTCCCGACGGACGGCGCGGACGTGGTCGTCGGGGAGATCATGGGCGGCGACGATACCCGGTCGGGTGTCCGGGGCGATCATCGCGGACGGGCTCGGACGAGAGCCCGTCCGCGAGCCGGTGGCGCGCGGTTACCGAGCGGCAGGGGACGCGGGCCTGGCCGCGCGCTCGTGCCACAGGTCCTGGCGCGCGACGTAGGCCTCGTCCCACGGCTTGACGGGGTCGGCCCAGTGCACGAGCCGCGCCGGGGCGTCCGGCAGGTCGCGCGTCGGCACGTGGTCCCAGGCCGCGTCGAGCTCGGTGCGGTGCGGGCCGACGTACAGGTGCAGGGCCTCGCGCGCGTCGATCCGGAACTCCCGCATGACGGCGAGCGACTCCGCCGCGTACCCGTCCGCCCGCAGGCGCGCCAGGTCGAGCACCATGACCCCCGTGTCGAACGCGTTGAAGTCGAACACGTGCCGGGCGTGGATGCGGCGGTAGAAGTCGTAGGCCGTCGCCGGTGCGTCGTCCAGGCGGCGGGCCGCCCGGTACAGCAGGCCGAAGCCGCTCGGGTCGGCGTGCGAGGTGTGCCTGGCCGCGACGGCCGTGGAGCCCAGGTCGGCGGCGGCGAGCTCCGCGACGTCGCCCAGCACGACGGCGTCGACGGGCAGCACCACGGCGCGGTCCACGCCGGGCAGCAGGTGCGGCAGCAGCACGTGGTGCGCCCGCTGCGACGTCGTCAGCCCGAGCGTCTCGAGGTCGAGCGTCGAGGTCGGTAGCCGGTGCACGGAGGTGCGCGCGGAGAGCTCGGGCAGGCTGAGCCGGCCGACGCCCGGTCCCACGAGCCAGACGCGCAGCGGCACGGACGCCGACGCGTCGAGCGCTCGCACGGCCTCGCCCACGTGGGGGAGCTGGCTGTGCCGGGGCAGGAGGACCACGTCGACGGCGCCCTCCACGGCAGGGGCCGTGACCGCGGTGGGAGCGGCCACCTCCGCCGGACCGACGGGGAGCGCCGGCAGCGGCGTCGTCGCGACGTGCCGAGCGCGGGCGGCCTCCACCTCGGGGGCGACGGTCTCGCGCCACAGCGCGTACACGGCCTCGGGGTCGCGGCCCTCGAAGACGGCCGTGAGAACCGGTTCGAGCCGCGCGATCATGCCGGTGCGGATGGCCTCGAAGCCGTCGTGGTCGAGCGGGTGCAGCCCGCTGAAGCGCACGTCGGCGAAGTTCGCGGGCTGGAAGTCGACGTCCAGCCCCAGCGACGTCGTGGGCAGGTAGCAGTGCAGCCGCTTCGTCACGACGTGGGTGAACGACGTGCGGTACCACTCGAGCAGCCGCACCGCCTCGCGCATGTTCTCCACGAAGGTGCGGTCCTTCACCTCGCGGTAGCTCTGCTTGACGTTGTCCTGCCCGTCCGGCACGGGCTCGCGCACGGCGTCCACGTAGACGGTGGCGGGCGCGGGACGCTGCTCGAGCTCGGGGAAGACCGTGCTGACGGTGGTCGTGAGGCAGCCGGAGAAGAACGCGGGGACGTCGAGCGACAGCAGCAGGTCGACCGTGGTCCAGTCGCGGCAGCCCACCGGGCCGTGGGCGCGCAGGTAGTCGAGCACCTCCGGGGTCAGCAGACCGCGCTTGTTGCAGTGGAACGAGACGAAGAGCGGCCGGAGGTTCTCGTGCATCGGGAAGTCCCAGACGCCGGTGCCCGCCAGGTCGTGGGAGTGCCAGCCGAACTCGAGCAGCCAGGTGCCCTCCGGGAACGACTGGAACGACGACCCGTCGCGGTCCACGCGGTAGAGCTCGACGTCGGTGGCCTCGCCGTCGAGGCGCAGCCCGGGTCGCACCCGCTCCTGCATCTCCTGGGCGAAGCCGACCAGCTCTGCGTCGCCGTGGAAGCGCAGGTTCTGCCGGCGCACGACGTGCCCGAGGGACGACAGCGTCTGCACGTGGTCGCCGATGTTCTGCGACGACTTCCCCTTGCCCGGCTGCACGTAGTCCATGACCGCGAAGGGCACGCGGGCGCCGGGCGCCGGGGCGGTGGTGTGGCGCTCTGCCCCGCGCCAGCGCTCGAGCCACTCGACCTCGGCGGCGCCCCCGGGCCACTGCTTCTCGTTCCCGCGGTACGCCGCGACGAACCGGTCGTGCACGGCGTGCCGCAGGGTGTCGTCGCCGTGCGCGAAGACGTAGCGCAGCGCGGTGTGCCAGGTCCGGGCGGCGGGTGCCGGCGACGCGCCGTCGAGCCAGGACCGCACGAGCGCGAGGCCGCGCTGCGGGTCCACGCGGAAGAGCGACTCGACGTAGGGCACGGGCGCGACAGCCAGGGCGTCGTCGCCCGCGCGGTCGAAGAGGTCCAGCGCTCGCTCGTGCAGGTGGCGGCGGTGCGCCACGAGGCCGCCCGCGACGAGCGCGTCGGCGCCGGGAGCCGGCGTGGCCAGGGCCTCGTCGACACGCGACTGCGCGCCCTTCTGGTCCTTGGCGTGCAGGAGGCCGCGGACCTCGTGCACCACGGGGTGCGTCCGGGCAAGGACCTCCGGACCGGAGGGTTCCGGACGTCCGAGCGCGGCGCGCAGCGCGCGGCGGGCGCCGCGCAGCAGGGTGGCAGGGTGCAGCGGGCGAGAGGGCATCAGAGCTTCCGGTTCGGTGTCGACGGGGCCGGCCGATATTACATCGGACGACTCGGATTTGCGGGGGCCTCGGCTCGCCCGTCCACCCCTCGGGCGACCCCCGTGTCCGGGAGGGTGCCGCGTGCGGGACCGGGCGAACCTCAGACCCTACGATGGGCCGGTGCCCCACAGCCACGGACCGACGACGACCCGCCTGCCCGACGGGGCGTACGCCGCCGCGACCTGGTCGATCCCCGCCGACTTCGGCGGGATGACGTCGGCCCTGCTCCGGCGCTCCCGGGCGTTCGTGGACCAGGGCGGGGTGCCGGTGCGGGTGCTCACCTTCGACCCGGCCCTCGACGTCGACAAGGCCCGTGCCGCCCTCGAGGAGCGTGGCCAGCTCGTGCCGGGAGTCACGCTGCACAACCTGTGGGCCGACGTCCGCGCGATGCCGGACGAGAAGGTCGGGGCGCGCGCCGGCGCCGCTCCGCGGGACCTCCCGCGCGGGGCTCCGGGGGAGCGGGTGCGCCTGGAGAAGGACGGGGAGTCCACGCGGCACCTGCACTTCCGGCCGGACGGCTCCCTCGCCGCCGCGGACGAGAGCACCCCGGCCGGTCGCGAGGTGCGGTTCTACACCAGCGACGGGCGCCCGGGGCGCCGGTGGTCCACCGTGTGGGCGCTGTACCGGCACTGGGTCGGCACCGTGCTGTCCGAGCGGCCGACGTACCTCGTGGTCGACTCGAAGGCGCTGACCAAGTTCTTCGCCGGCCTGCACATCAAGGGGATCTACACGCTGCACCTGGTGCACGGGGCGCACCTGGCCGCCGCGGCCGAGGACGCGCACGGGCCGCTCGCGGGGACGCGCGCCCCGATGATCGAGCACGTGGGCGACTACGACGCCGTGGTGCTCCTCACGGAGGGCCAGCGGCGCGACGTCCACGACCGGGTCGGCGTGCGGGACAACACGTACGTGGTGCCGAACAGCACCGACCTGCCCGACGGCGCGATGCCCGTGCACGCCGACCGCTACCGCGGGGTGATGCTCGCCAGCCTCAGCCGCCGGAAGCGGGTCGGCCACGCGATCGCCGGGCTGCGCCGGGCGAAGGTCCGCAGCGGCCTGCCGCTCACCCTCGACGTCTACGGCGACGGGCCGGAGCGGGCCCGCCTCGAGCCCCGTGCGGCGAAGGTCCCTGGCGTGACGCTGCACGGGTACGTCCCGGGCGCGGCGGACCGGCTGGCCGACGCCTCGTTCCTGCTGCTGACCAGCAGGGCGGAAGGGCTGCCGCTGGTGTTCGCTGAGGCGATGGCGCGCGGGTGCGTGCCGATCGCGTTCGACGTCCGCTACGGCCCCGCCGACATCATCACCGACGGCGTCGACGGCTTCCTCGTGCCGGACGGCGACGTCGACGCGCTCGCGGCGGCGATCGTGCGCTTCGTGTCGCTCGACGACGACGCCGTGCGCCGCATGCGCGAGGCCGCGGTCGCGACCGCCCAGCGGTACTCCGACGGGGCGGTCGTCGGACGGTGGGCGGAGGTCTTCGCGGACGTCGCCCGTCGTCGACCGGTGTCTCCGCGGGCCGCCGCCCGGCCGGCCGGCGCGGAGCCCTGGCGATCCTCGCTGTCCCGGGCCGCGCGGAGGGTGGCCGGTATGCTGCGACGCGCCGGTCGCTGACCGGACCAGACCGTCATCCACCCTGAGATCCACCCTGAGGAGGGGCCTTGACCGCCACACCCCGCGGCGCCACGTGGCGCCGCCGGATCCGGTCCCTGGGGGGCAAGGCGATCCGTCGGCTCGGGCTGCTGCCCGGCGGCATGCCGGACGGGCTGGGCGAGGACCAGGAGCTCCTCGGCACCTCGTGGCCGTACGAGGTGCTCGTGTACTTCGCCGACACCCCCGACGCGCTCTACCAGATCGAGCAGTGGTACGACACGTTCCGCGCGCTGCACGCCGAGCACCCCGTGGTCGTCGTGACCCAGGACTCCCGCACCGCGCGGGCGATCCGCCGCGACAGCGGGCTGGACGTGCGCACCGTGGCGCACTACACGACCCTCGACGACGTCCTCGGCCGGTCGCCGACGAAGCTCGCCCTGTACGTCAACCACAACCCGCAGAACTTCACCTGCCTGCGCTTCGGGCAGCTCGTGCACGCGTCGCTGATGCACGGGGACAGCGACAAGCTCGTCACGGTGTCGAACCAGACCAAGGCGTACGACTTCTCCTTCGTCGCCGGGCAGGCCGCCGTCGAGCGCATGGCGCGGTTCAGCACCCTGTACGACGCGCACGCGCGGTGCGTGCCGGTGGGCCGCCCGCAGCTCGACGACCAGCTGCGCCTGCGCGCGCGGACGCCCCGCGGGCCCCTGCCCACCGTCCTGTACGCCCCCACGTGGGAGGGCGGCCAGCCGTCCGCGGAGTACGGCACGGTGGCCACGCACGGGCTCACGATCGTGCGCGCCCTCGTGGATTCGGGCCGCTACCGCGTGCTCTACCGCCCGCACCCGCTCACCGGCGTCCGCGTCGCGGCGTACGGCGAGGCCGACAAGGCGATCCGGGAGTACCTCGCGGCGGCGCCCGCGCCCGCCGAGGGCCCCGCCCACGGCACCGACACCCACGGCGACGTCGCCCCGGCGTTCGCGGCGGCCGACCTCCTGGTCTGCGACGTCTCCGGCGTGGCGATGGACTGGCTCGCCACCGGCGAGCCGATCGTCGTGACCCGGCCGGTCGGTGACGTGATCATTGCGGCGAGCCCGCTGCTGGAGCTCGCGCCGTCGCTGCCCGTCGCCGCCCTCGGCGACGTGCTGGCCACGGTGGACCGCGAGCTCACCGAGGACCCGACGCGCGACCGGCGCCACGCGCTGCGCGAGCACTACCTCGGTGACACCGCCCCCGGCGCGTCCACGCAGCGGTTCGTCGCCGCGTGCGAGCGCCTCATGGAGATCCGCGACCGCGAGGTCGCCCGGGTCGACGCCCACGGCGCGCCGAGCGCCGCACCGACAGGTAACGAGAGAGGAACGCGATGAGTATCCAGACAGTGATCCTGGCGGCGGGCATGGGGACCCGCCTCGGCCGGCCGCACCCCAAGCCGCTGACGGAGCTGCGCGACGGTCGTACGATCCTCGCCCAGCAGCTCGGCAACCTCCGCTCCGTCTACGGCCGTGAGGCCGAGGTGCTGATCGTCGTCGGCTTCAAGCTCGAGATGATCCTCGAGGCCGCGCCGAACGTCGCGTTCACCTACAACGAGGTCTACGACCAGACGAACACGTCCAAGAGCCTCCTCCGCGCGCTCCGGGTCACCGGGGACCGCGGCGTGCTCTGGCTGAACGGCGACGTCGTCTTCCACCCGGACGTGCTGCGCCGCGTGCAGCCCCTCATCGACGAGGGCCGGTCGTTCGTGTGCGTCAACACGTCCTCCGTCGGTGACGAGGAGGTCAAGTACACCGTCGACGACGACGGTTACATCAACGAGCTGTCGAAGAAGGTCGGCGCCGGGGCGCTCGGCGAGGCCGTGGGGATCAACTACGTCGCGGCCCAGGACAAGGCGAAGCTGCTGCAGCGTCTCGACGAGGTCGACGACCAGGAGTACTTCGAGGGCGGCCTCGAGCTCGCCATCGCGCACGACGGCGTGAAGGTGCTGCCGGTGGACATCTCCGACCTGTACGCGGTCGAGGTGGACTTCGCCGAGGACCTGGAGCGGGCGAACCAGGAGCTCTGAGCACCTGCCGAGATAGAGAGGCTCCTCGCCGAGAGAGAGGGGACGGACCGATCCATGATCGGTCCGTCCCCTCTCTCTCTCGGCGAGGAGCCTCTCTATCTCGGCCCGGACAGCAGCCTGTCCCGGCGCGCGACGCAGTCCGTCACGAACTCCAGGAAGCGTCGGCTGCTGTCGCCCCGCGCGAACCCGAAGTAGTGGTCGCGCACGCGCCCGCGGGCGTCGTGGTGGGGGTCCTGGGCGAGGTTGGCCGCCAGGAGCGTGCCGACGTCGCCCACGGTGTCGCGGTCCACGATGTCGACGACGCTCGCGACGGGGGCCTCGGCGACGATCCGGGCGCGGTCGGTGCGCCGGTCGGTGAGGACGATCGGGACGTCGGGGCGCAGGTAGAGGAAGTCGAGGCCGACGGACGAGATGTCGGTGACGAGCAGGTCGGCGTCCTCGAAGAGGCCGAGGATGTCGGCCTCGAGCGGCAGCTCGTGCGGGGCGCCGGCCTCCCGCGCGGCGGTGACGAGCCGCACGATCTCGGCGTGGGCCTGGGCGACCGCCGGTTCCTCGGCCGTGAGCACGCGGGGGTGCGGCTTGTAGACGAGCCGGACGTCCGGGCGGTCCAGGAGGGCGCGCACGATCGCGGTGCCGTACAGGTCGACGGACGTGTAGTTGTTGGCGTCGTCCTCGCCGGACCAGGTGGGGGCGTAGAGCACGGTCCGGCGACCGTCGGCCGGCGCGAGCGCCGGCGCCACGTCGAGGTCGAGCTGAGGGCGGCCGCACACGACCAGCGTGTCGAGGTCGAAGTTGATGAGGGCGCGCCGGTGGCGCTCGATCGCGGCCTGGCCGGCGACGACCACGTGGTCGTAGGCCTTGGCCTGGTTGGAGACCATCGAGATCTTGTCGGACTCGCCGTGGTTGACGTGCACGTGCAGGGCCCGCTGGTAGATGAGCGACTGGAAGTTGCGCCAGCCGTTGTTGACGTAGACGACCGTCTTGACGTCGATCTGCTCGTAGAGCCGGCGCAGACCGTCCAGGCGCCGGACGAAGAGCACGGGCAGGTCGGTGGTCTCGCGGAGCTGCTCGGTGAGCTCCCAGTGCCGGGTGACGATCGCCACGGGGTGCTGCGCGGCGACCCGCTCGAGCACGGGCAGCCACTGCCGCAGCTGGTACCCCTGGTTCGGGGTGTCCGCGAAGTACGCCACCACGGGGAACGGGGGCAGGCCCTCCAGCGCGGGGGAGTGCTCGGGCTCCTCACCGGCGATCGTGCTGGTCACGACCCGCTTGACGCGCGATCCCGCGGTCAGCAAGATCTGTGCGGCAAGCTTGCGCGCGCGGTCCGTGATCGTGGGCTGCTGCGGTGGCGTCACGTGCGACATCCGTGCCTTCCTGGTGGCGGGTTCCCGTGGCGCGACGAGTATTCCACGGCACCCTGAGGCGTCCCCGAGGGGGCGCCGGCGCGAAGGGCGCGCACCTCATCGCTGTACTATCGACAGGGCCCGGCAGCCGCTGGCCGTACCTCGGAAGACGGGTATGCAAGTTACGTGACCACCGACACCACCACGGACGCCGCCTCGGGTGACCGCGGGAAGCCGGAGCCCGGTCGTGACCCGCTCCGCCCGCCGGAGCCGGTCGTGCCGGACACCACCTCGCAGGAGCGACGGGCGATCGCGGAGCAGTTCGGGCTGCAGCAGATGGGCGTGCGCCCGCCGCTGGGCAAGTACATCCGCGACGTCGCCTCCCGCTGGGCGTTCATCCGCGTCCTCGGCACCGCGACGGCCTACTCCAAGAACCAGAACAACTACCTGGGTCAGCTGTGGGCCGTCCTCAACCCGATCCTCAACGCGACCGTCTACATCCTCATCTTCGGCATCCTGCTGGGCACGACCCGCGGCCTGGAGAACGCGATCGCGTTCATCGTGATCGGGACCTTCCTGTACCGGTTCTTCGAGCAGTCGGTGCACGCCGGGTCGCGGTCGATCGCGCAGAAGACGAACCTCATCCGGTCGCTGCACTTCCCGCGCGCCGTGCTGCCCATCGCGCAGGTCGTCTCGCTGCTCACCACCCTCGTGCCGGCCCTGGTGGTCATGTGCGCGATCGTGCTGCTCAGCGGCCTGCTCCCGAAGTACCCGATGGAGCACATCACCTGGAGCTGGCTGCTGCTGCCGGCCATCGTGGCCCTGATGTGGGTGTTCAACACCGGCGTCGCGTTCATCGTCGCCCGGGCCGTGGCGATCACGCCCGACCTGGACAACATCATCGGCTTCGTGCTGCGCCTCGTGATGTACGGCTCGGGCGTGATCTTCCCGGTCACCCACTACGTCTACCGTCTGCCGGAGGCGGTGCAGCCCGTCATCGGAGCGATCCTCGAGTACCAGCCGATCGGCGTGTTCCTCTACGTGGCGCGCTCGATCCTCACGCAGGAGCCGTCCATGCCGCAGGACCCGTGGATGTGGCTGTGGGCGGCCGGCTGGGCGGTCGTGACGTTCGTGGTCGGGTTCATCGTCTTTTGGCGCGGAGAGGAGCGGTACGGCCGTGACTGAGTCGGATCTCCATCTGGACGTCGACCTCGACGAGGAGTTCGAGCCCGAGGACCTCGAGGGCCCGAAGCCGGTCGCTACGGTCGGCGACCCGGTGCTCGTCGTCGACGACCTGCACATCGTCTACCGCGTCTTCGGCGGCAAGGCGAAGCAGGTCGCCGCCAAGGGCGCCGAGAACGTGCGCGAGGCCAAGGCCCCCAAGCGTTCCCTCCTGCGCCGCCTCGTGAGCTCGACGTCGCAGCACGTGGGCGCGGTGAGCGAGGTGCACGCCGTGCGCGGCATCTCCTTCGTCGCCCGGCACGGGGAGTCCATCGGCATCGTCGGCATCAACGGCTCCGGCAAGAGCACGCTGCTGCGCGCCATCACCGGCCTCATCCCGCCGCGGTCGGGCGGGGTGTACGTGGCGGGTGAGCCGGCGCTGCTGGGCGTCAACGCCGCCCTGATGCCGCAGCTCACGGGCGAGCGGAACATCTGGATCGGCGGCCTGGCCCTCGGCCTCACCCCCAAGCAGGTCGAGGAGCGCTTCGACGAGGTCGTGGAGTTCGCCGACATCGGCGACTTCGTCTACATGCCGATGAAGACGTACTCCTCCGGCATGGGGGCCCGGCTGCGGTTCGCGATCTCCTCGGCCGCGACGCCCGACATTCTGATGATCGACGAGGCGCTGGCCACCGGCGACGCGGCCTTCAAGGCGCGCTCCAAGGCCCGTATCGACGAGGTCCGCAAGAACGCGGGCACGATCTTCCTGGTCAGCCACTCGATCAGCACGGTCGAGGCGATGTGCACCCGCGTGCTGTGGGTGCACCAGGGGCAGCTGGTCATGGACGGCGGCACGGAGGAGGTGCTCGCCGAGTACCGCAAGTTCGTCCGCGCGCACCGCCTGGCGCGGTCGTCCGCGCGCGCCGGCGGGGTCGGTCCGCGGGCGCGCTCGAAGCAGCGCCCCAAGAAGCAGGCCGCGTCGTGATCTCGTAGGGACCGGGCCTCCCGCGAGGCCCGCGACCCACCCGTTACCATGGGCCGGCGAGCGACCCCTGCCGCCGCGATCGGTCCCGGCCGGTCCGGTTCGGAGCCGCTCGACCCGGGATGGCGCGCCAGCGACCGTCGACAGCCCACCGCATGCTAGGTGTCTTCCACTATGTCTTTTTCGCCTCGCCAGCTCGCCGCCGTCGCCCTGATGGCGGTGTGCATGGTCGTCGCCGTGCTCGTGTGCCTGTTCGCCCCGGTGCAGGTGGGCCTCATCGCCGTGCTGGTCACGGTCGGGGTCTGCACGGCGATCGTCCTGCTCTTCCTGCGCAAGGTGCTCTCGGCCGTCTACCGGCTCGGGCAGAACGGCGCACGGAGGGAGTCCGAGACGTCGCGCTCGGCGGGCCGGGCGACGGAGCGCGAGATCGCCCTGGTGAACGCGCGTCTCGAGCGGATCGAGGAGCACCTCCCGGAGCGGCTGGCGGCACGGATCGCGTTCGAGCTCGCGCGGCCTGAGCGGGACGCGGCCGGCACCCCCGCCGCGGGCTCGGTCGACCTCTAGGACGCGGCGCCGACATGTCCATCCCCGCAGCGCCGCAGTCGTTCGCGCACGCCCACACCGACGAGCCCGCGCCGGCGTTCCAGGAGCTCACGCCCGACGAGTTCCTCCTGCTGAACCGCCAGTCGCCCTGGCGCGCGCTCGCCATCGGCAGCCGCATGCGCTCCGCCGCCTATCTGGACCTCCTCGCGCTGGACGGCACCGGGTCCGCCCACCGCTGGGAGCCGCTGCGCCAGGCGATCGTGTCCGGCGTCTCCCGGGAGCAGCTGCTGCGCTGGGACGTGCCCCGCGTGCTCTGCGCGGCGTTGCTCGCCTGCGTGCTCGAGCCCGAGCGCCAGAATCTCGACGCGGCCACCAGGGTCATGATCACGGCGCTCGACCGGTCGCAGCTGTGGGACCCGGGCGCGTCGGCGGCGCTGCGGCTCGCCACCCAGGTCGCGGTGTTGACGCGTGCCGAGGCGCTGTTCGAGGAGCTCGCCTCGTTCCCCACCGCCGAGGAGGGGATCGCGTGGGCGGGCCGCGCCGACCTGCTGCGTCCGTCCGGCACGGCGGAGCGCACGACGGCGGACCAGGCCTCCGCGGTCGTGCGCGACGGGCTCGAGCGCTGGTGGGCGCTCTTCAACAAGCCCTTCACCGACCGGGGGCTCGCCCCGTTCGTGCTCGCGGCCCAGAAGGTGGACGAACCCGGCGGGGTCTTCGGGGCCATCGAGGCACCCGAGGCCGACTCGTGCAGCGTGCCGGACGGCGAGCAGCCCCTGGTGACGGTCATCGTGCCGACGTACAACCCCGACGCCGGCTTCCGGCACACGATCGACTCGCTGGTCCGCCAGTCGTGGTCGAACCTCGAGATCCTGGTCGTCGACGACTGCTCCACGAGCGGCCGGGAGCACCTGGACGGCAGTGCTGCGGCGGACCCCCGGGTGCGGGTCATCGCGCGGGAGCACAACGGTGGTACCTACCAGGCGCGGAACTCGGGGCTGCGCGAGGCGCGCGGCGAGTACGTGACCTTCCAGGACGCGGACGACGTCTCCCACACGCAGCGCATCGAGCGGCAGCTCCTCCCGCTGCTGGCGGACCCGCGCAAGACCGCGTCCACGTCGAGGAGCCAGCGGGTGCTGAGCACCGGCGAGGTCACCTACCTGGGCTACTCGCCGCACCGGACCAACGAGTCGTCGCTCCTGTTCCGTCGGGAGGCCGTGCTCGAGCGGCTCGGCCAGTTCGACGACGTGCGGAAGGCCGGGGACAGCGAGTTCTCCGAGCGCCTGAAGCGGTGCTTCGGGAGGTCCTCGGTGGTGAACCTGCCCGAGCCGCTCGGCCTGGTCCAGCTCAAGGGCGGCTCGCTCTCCCGCTCCGACTTCCGGCCGAACTGGAGGTCGGGGGCGCGGCTCGCCTACAGCAGGCAGTTCGGTGCCGCCCACAGCCGCATCAAGGCCGCGGGGTCCGACGACTGGGCGCTCAGCGACTCGCGTCCCTCGATCTGCTGGGCGCCTCCGGGCCTTCGCGGCGAGGCGCCGGTCGAGCGGCTCTCGTACGCGGTGCTGGCCGACTGGAACTCCGCCCTGGAGGGCTCCCGGGACGGAATGCACCGGCTCCGGACGCTCCTGACCGGGACGGACGGCCCCGTCGGCCTGCTGAGCGGGTCCCGTCCGCGGTCCAGCCGCGACCAGCGCACCGTGCAGCCGCGGCGCCGGATCACCGACGCGGTCGAGCAGGGCGAGCTGCGGTGGATGAGCTGGCGCGACACGACCCACGTCGAGAACCTCATCGTCGACGACCCGGAGTACCTCCTCGCGCTGCCCGCCGAGCCCGAGGTCGGGCTCGGCGTCGACCGGGTGCACCTCGTGCTCGACGAGACCGTGCGGCGCGTGGACGAGCCCGTGCTGCCCCCGGTCGCCTGGTGCGAGGAGCAGGCCCGGGCCGTCTTCGGCGCGCCCGTCAGCTGGAGGGTCTCCTCGCCGGAGCTGTTCCGGTACCTCCAGGGCCAGGGGGCCGACGTCGCGCTCGTCCAGGGACGAGCGGCGGACCGGAGCACCCTTCCGGAGCACCCGAGGATCGGCGTCGTCCTGCCCCGGCACGTCGACGGCGCAGGCTGGAACCTCGGCGTGCTGCGGTCCGTGTTCGTGGGCTCGGGCGCCTCCGAGGTGGTGTTCTACGACGAGGGCAGGCGCCTGGCCGGGGAGCGGGCCGAGGCCGCGGGGGTCGCCGTGGTGCCGAGCGACCAGCTCGACCGCGCGGGCTTCCTGGACAGCGTCGACGTCCTCGTGCCCGACATGTTCGGCCAGCGGCTCCACGCCGCCGAGTCCTGGCTGTGGCTCGCGCGCGAGCACGACGTGGTGCCGCTGCTGCCGGACGGGCTCGAGACGATGCAGCAGGTCCCGGTGCTGCGGTACTCCGCGTTCGGTGGTGGGGAGGTGGTCTCGGCCCTCGCCGCCGATCCGGACCTGGCCCGGCTGCTGCCGGGCGCGGGCTCGATGGACGAGCGTGCCGACGGCCCGACGACGGGGCCGACCGGGGCCTCCGCGACGAGCCGGGCGTCGGACCGGTCGACGCGGGTCCGCTACGTGGTCGTCGGCGAGGACGGGACGCTGGCGCACCTGCGGACCCGGCTCTCCCTCGCGCAGATCGAGCGGGACCCGGATCTCCGCACCGTGCCCGACCGCTCCTTCGACGCGCTCGCCGAGGCAGGGGTCTTCGCCGGCCTGGCCCCGGGCGACCGGCTGTGCCTCGTCGACGCCGGGGTGGAGTTCGAGGCGGACGCGTTCGACCGCCTGGACCCCGACGCGGTCGAGGACCTGCACGTGTTCACCGACGCGTCCGTGGGCCACACGCTCCACCCGAAGGCCGACCTCGGCGGCGGCGTGCCCCTCACCGAGAACGCCCCGCTGTGGGTCGGCTCCAGCCCGGTGCTCGTCCGCGCGGACATCCTCTGGGCCGCCGTCCGGCGGTACCCGGCCGCGCGCACGCGCGGCGTCGCCTTCGCCGCCGCGCTGTCGATCAGCGGAGGGTTCGGCGTGCTCGGCGAGGTGCGCTCCCACGGCGTGCTCGACGACGGTGCGGAGCAGTCCGCCGAGGTGCTGACCCGGTCCTGGTACCTCGACTTCGCGCGGGACTGGGCGGACCTCCTCGAGGGGACGGCCGACCTCGGCGCGAGCCACGCCTACCTCCAGCGCCTGTTCGTGCACCTGCTCGCCGGCCGGATCCGGCTCAACACCGGCGGCACGCCGAAGCGCATCTTCACCGAGGAGGACCTCGCCGCCTACGAGCGGGTCCTCTCGCGGGCGCTGCGGCACACGGCCGACGAGCTGATCTGGGCCCCTCGCCGCCCCACCCGGATCCCGTCCCCGACCGTGCGCATGCACCTGCTGCGGCTCAAGCACGGTGCGGCGTTCGAGCCGGTCCTGGGCCAGGACGCGCGGGGCCCGTACGCGGAGTTCCGCGGCCTGGAGCTGGAACGCCCGGACGCCGTGACCGTCTCGATCGACTCGATGGACGCCCGCGACGGCATCCTGACGGTCAGGGGCCGGATCCCGCTGGTCTTCAGCCACGCCGGGCACCGGCTCGAGGTGCACGTGGGCGGACGCTCCGTCCCGCTCGCCGACCGGCAGCGGTACGCCGACACCTCGCTGCACGGGGTCGCGCTCCACCGTGCCTTCACCTTCACGGCGACGATCCCGTTCGCCGAGGCCACCGGTCGGCTGGAGCTCCGGTACGCGGCGCCGGACGCGTGGTCCGCCCCGCTGCCGCTCCGCTTCACGCGGGCGACCGCCAAGCTCAGCGACCAGCCCGGGGCGTACTGGGCCGTCCCGGGGCTCGGGATCCTGACGGTGGGTCGCCGCGGGATCGACATCGCCCCCTACTCGGAACAGGCACGGGACACGGCGGAAGAGGCCCTGCAGCGTGCGCTGCGGGAGTCGGGCGACCCGGTACGGATCGGTGCCGCGCGGCTCCGCGGCGAGTACTTCACGAGCCTGCCCGACTACCGCGGCCGCACGATCTGGATGTACGCGGACCGCATCGTCAAGGGTGGGGACAACGGCGAGTACGCGTACCGCTACGCGCAGGCGCAGGCGCAGCGCGACGGGGTCGAGACGCACTACGTCGCCCAACCGGGCACGGCCCTCGCGGCGCAGCTCGACGCCGACGGCGTGGAGTACCTCGCCTTCGGGACGGACCGGCAGCGGCTGCACTATCTCCACGCGTCGATCGTCTTCGCCACCCGCATCGGGACGAGCAACACCTTCGGGTTCCAGCTCGACCAGACGTACTTCCGCGACCTGTTCGACGCGCGCGTCGTCTACATCAACCACGGGCTCGTCGTGGACAAGCTCGACAACCTGCTGAACATCGGGTTCTCGAACTTCGAACGGATCTGCGTGGTCTCCGAGCTCGAGCGTCGGAACCTCCTCCAGGCGAACTACGGGTACGAGGCCGACCAGGTCGAGGTCACGGGGTTCGCCCGCTACGACGGGCTCCGCTCCCGGGCGGAGCGCACGATCCTCCTCGCGCCGACCTGGCGGACGTACCTGCACAGCCCGCAACGGGGCGTGGAGCAGACCCTCAGCCACCGCGCCTTCCGGGAGACCGACTACTTCCGGGTCTTCGACTCGCTCATCAACAGCCCGAGGCTGCACACCGCCCTCGAGAAGCACGGGTACCGCTTCCTCTTCCTCCTCCACCCCAACACCGGGACCCAGCTGACCGACTTCGTCTCGCAGAGCGAGCACGTCGAGGTGCGTGCCGCCACGGAGGACGTCAGCTACGAGGAGCTCCTCACGGGGTCGGACCTCATGATCACCGACTTCTCCGGGGTGCAGTTCGACTTCGCGCAGATGCACAAGCCGGTGCTGTACTACCAGCCCGACTCGATCCCGCCCCACTACCCCGCGGCGTCGTTCGACTACGCGACCGACGCGTTCGGCGAGGTCGCGAAGTCGGAGCAGGACCTGCTCGACCTGCTGGAGCGCTACCTGGAGCGGGGCTGCGCACCGGAACCGGAGTTCGAGGAGCGGGTCGAGACGTTCTTCGCCTACTTCGACCACGACAACTCGAAGCGCATCTACGAGGTCGGGCTGGAGCTCGAAGGCCTGAAGGAGCGGAAGGGTCGTGATGACTGACACCGAGGTGACCGACATCGAGGTGACCGACGTCAATCGCCCCGAGGGCGAGTGGGACGGGCTTTCGCCCCACACGAGCCTCGTCATCGCCTGCTACCGCGTCGGCCCGTACCTTCCCGCGTTCCTCCGGTCGCTCGACGAGCAGGTCGCGGCGCACGCGGGGTACGAGCTGATCTTCGTCATCGACGGCTGCCCCGAGGACTCCGAGGACGTCGTGCGGGCCTGGATGCCCACCACCGACTACGCGGTCCGCGTCGTCACGAAGCCGAACGGGGGCGTGGCCTCGGCCCGGAACACGGGCCTCGCCTGGGCTCGCGGCACCTGGGTGTCGCACCCGGACCCCGACGACCGGCTGGACCCCCGCTACCTGCTCGAGATCGAGCAGGCACGGGAGCGGTTCCCGGACGAGACGATGTTCGTGGGCCGGGCGATCCTCACGTCGCCCGACGGTTCGACGATCGGGCACACGCTGGACGCCCGGTACGTCGACGCCGTCAGCTCGGTCATCGACCTGCGTCGGCAGCCGCGCAAGATCCACACTCTCGGTGGTGTCGCGTTCTTCCGCCACGACGTGATCTCTCGCCACGGCCTCCGGTTCGACGAGCAGATCCTGCAGTCCTCCGACACGGACATGATCGGGCACTTCCTGCTCTGCAACCGGGCGCGATACGTGCTCGTCCCGGGGGCGGAGTACTTCTACCTCCGCCGTGCCGACGCGTCCTCGATCGTGTCGAAGCACAGCGGCAACATGTCCCGCTACGCGTCGCTGTTCGGGATCTCGCACCGCGGCATGCTCGACCGCGCCGGCGACGAGTGCCCGCCCTGGCTGGCGAACCTCCTGCTGTACTTCGTGTTCATGCTGTTCCGCCGGAACCGCCGCGCCAACACGCCCGTCGACCTCGCCTCCGAGGATCAGCTGGCGCTCATCCGCGAGCGCCTGGTCGAGAACCTGCGGCAGATCGGCGCCGAGAACATCAGGGGCTTCGACATCTTCGCGGTGCCGCTGGAGATGCGGTATGCGTGGCTCTCCGCCGTCGAGGACGTCTCGTCCTCGCCCGTGGAACGGCTGCGCTGGCACCCGGAGCGGGGCGCGTGGCGCGCGGCCGTCTACGGGAGCGACCACGACTTCCCGGAGCTCCAGGTCGTCGCGGGCGAGGCCGAGGTCCTCGAGCACAGGAGCCGCGGGGTCGAGTACCTCGGGAAGACCTGGTTGTACCAGCTGGTGCTCCTCGTGCGGATGCAGCGGGGGGACGCCGTCGGCCTGGCCTCGACGGAGCCGCGCTTCACGCTCGAGCTCGACGGCACGATCCTGAAGGCCGGCGACGTCGACGAGCGTGCCGGGAGACGGCCGCCCATCGACGTCAAGCCCGCGGCGCAGAAGCCCGAACCGGCCACCGCCACCGCGCCGGCCCCCGCGCCGTCGCCGGGTGTCGAACCCGGGTCCGTCGTCTCCCGTTGGCGGCGCCTCGCGCGGGCCGTGACCGGCTCCGCGGCGCCGCCACGCGCCGCGGTGCACGCCGTGCCGCAGGCCGCGCGCGGCGAGACCTGGGTGTTCATCACCGGCGACGACGCCGACGCCGTGCCGTCGCAGAGCGAGCTGCTCTACGAGTACGCGCAGGAGCGGGCGTCCGACGTCGAGGTGCGCTTCGTGACCGAGGCGGGCTCCGAGGCCGAGGCACGGCTGCGCCGGGCGGGTGTCCGGTGCGTGACCGCAGGGTCGGCCGAGCACGCCTCCCTCCTGCGCCGGGCGGACCTCCTGGTCACGTCCCGCATGACACGGCGTGCGCACGTCCCGCTCCCGGGGCACGGGATCCCGCGGGAGTGGCGCGTGGCGCTGCTGCCCGCCGCCGGGGTCGGCAGGCTGCTCCATCGCGACTCCTGGGCGTCGCAGGCCGACCTCGTCACCGTCTCCTCGGCGATCGAGCTCGTCCGCGCCGGCGGCCCCTACGGGACCCAGGCCTTCCTCCCGAGCGAGGTCGCGCTCACGGGGCTGCCCTCTCACGACCGGCTCGAGGAGCTGCGGGCGCCGGCCGAGCACGTCGTCGTCGCGCCCGGCTGGCGATCCGGCACGCTGCGGCCGACCGACCCGGAAGCGGCCGGGAGGGCGATCGAGGAGTTCCACGACCTGCCGTTCGTGGCCGCCTGGCGGGAGCTCCTCGGGTCCGCCGAGCTCGCCGCTCTCGCCGCCCGGGAGGGGCGCCGCGTCCGGCTGATCCTCCCGTCGGGGGTGGGCCCCGAGGTCTTCTCGCCCCCGCCCGGGGTGGAGCTCGTCCCCCAGGACGACGAGCTGGAGGCGCTGGCCTCCGCCGCGATCCTCGTCACCGACTACTCCTCCGCGCGTGCGCTCGACCTGGCCTATCTCGGCCGGCCGACGGTCTATCTCCAGGTCGACCGGGAGGCCGTGCTCGGCGCCGCCGACAGCGCGCGATCCCGGGCGGCGGGGTTCGAGTCGTCCGGGTTCGGCCCGGTCGTCACGAGCCCCGAGGACGCCTGGAACGCGGTCGTCAGCACCCTCGAGCGCCTGCCCGACCGGTACGCGGAGCGGATCGACCGCGCGTTCGCCTACCGGGACGGCAAGGCGCGCGAGCGGATCCTCGAGGCGTTGCGCGGCTGAGGCCCGGCGTCCCGCGCGGACGCCACGACGCCCGGGCTCAGCGGAGCGGGCCGGAGGGCTCGCCGCCCGCGGCGTCGAGCGCCGCGCGGACGCGCGCCACGGCGTCCTCGACGGTCACGCGGGAGGTGTCGACGACCAGGTCGGCGTCGGTCGGCGCCTCGTACGGCGAGGAGACCCCGGTGAACTCGGGGATCTCGCCGCGCCGGGCCTTGGCGTACAGGCCCTTGCGGTCGCGGGCCTCGCACACCTCCAGCGGCGTGCTGACGTGCACGAGCAGGAAGGTGCCCGCGGCCTCGGCGAGCTCGCGCACCCGCGCGCGGCCCGACGCGAACGGCGCGATCGGCGCCGCCACCGCGACGCCGCCGTGCGAGGACACGAGCGACGCGACGTAGCCGATGCGCTCCACGTTGAGCTCGCGGGAGGCCTTGTCGAAGCCGAGGCCCTTGGACAGGTGGTGGCGTACCTCGTCGCCGTCGAGCAGGGTGGTGTGCAGGCCCTCGTCGTCGAGCTCGGCGGCCAGCGCCCGGGCCACGGTCGACTTCCCGGAGCCGGACAGGCCCGTGAAGAAGACCACGGCGCCCCGCGGCCGGGCCGTGCCGACGGCCCGCACGACCTCGGCGGCCGCCACCTCCGGGTAGAGCGCGGCGACGGCGCCGGACCACACGGTGCCGAGCCCCTCGACGGCGCCGCGGTCCTCGGGGGAGCGGTGCGCGACGAGCGTCTCGGTCCGCGCGGCGCCGTAGCGCGCGCCGACGTCCGTCCAGCGCAGCCCGTCCGGGGCTTCGGCCGGCCACGGCACGACGACGACGCTGGCGCGGCGGGCGCGGTCCTCGAGCCGGTCGGCGAGGTCCTGGGCGATGCGCACGAGTCCCGGGGCCCCCACGTGCCCTGCGGCGGGGGTCCGGCGCGCGGCGGGGACGAGCAGGAGCACCGAGCCCGGGTCGCCGACGAGCCCGGGCAGGGCGTCCACCTCCGAGCGCGTGGGCGGTTCGGCCACGACCAGGGCGAGGGCCTCGACGCCTGCCTGCGCGCCGTCGCGCACCTCGCGGGCGGTGCGACGCACCGCGGGGTCCCAGTGCGGCCCGGCGGCACGGGCGAACGGGCGCACGGCGCGCGGGGCCTCGTCGCCGGGGACACCGGCGACGGCGAGCGGCGTGTTCTCGGCGTCCGTGAGGGTCACGGGGCCGGCGGGCAGCCCGGCGGGCGGGACCCAGGGGCCGCCGGCGAGGGCGAGCTCGAGGAGGTCCAGCTCGTCGGGGGACAGGACGTGGGTCGCGGCGGGCAGGTCGGAGGGCAGGTCCGAGGGCACCGTGCCGGGCGTGGGCTCCGTCATGATCGCGTCGTCGTGTCCTTCTGGTCGGGGTCCGGTTCGGGTGCGGGGTCGGGGTCGGGTGCGGGGACGGTGCCGAGCACGGCCGGCCGGGGCGGGAGCCGCTTGATGCGCTCCCGGACCACGATCCACAGCAGGTTGCCGACGACGAGCGCGCCGACGGCGGCGGCGACCACCACGCCGAGGGAGGCGCCCAGCAGCTTGAGGCCGGAGGCCAGGAGGAGGATCGCCAGGGCGCGGCGGATGATGCCGCCGGGGGCGCGGCTCGAGACGTGGGCGCCGAACCACGCACCGGGGATGGCTCCGACGAGCAGGGACGTCGTCAGGCCCAGCTCGAAGTCCCCGTAGAGGATGTGCCCCAGCGACGCGGCCGCGACCAGCGGGACCGCCTGCACCAGGTCGGTCCCGACGAGCTGGGAGGCCTTGAGGGCCGGGTAGAGCAGGAGCAGCACCACGATGATGATCGAGCCGGCGCCGACGGAGGTGAGGCCGACCATGAGCCCGGCCACGGCGCCGAGGATCAGCGTGGGCACCTTGCGGACGACGACGTCGGGGCTGCTGGGCGCGGCGGGCCCCTCGCCGAGGGCGGTGCGGCGCTGCAGCATGCCGAGCACCGCGCGCACGACCAGCCCGGCCGACGCGATGAGCAGGGCGACGCCGAGGATCTGCTTGAGCACCTCGTCGAACCCGTCGTCGAACGGGAGGTAGCGGATGAGGAGCGCGCCGGAGAACGCCGCCGGCACGGAGCCGATGCACAGCCACAGCACGAGCTGCAGGTTCACGGTGCGGCGGCGCAGGTGCACGATCGCGCCCGCGGGCTTCATGAACAGGCTGGCCACGACGTCGGAGGAGACCGCGGTGAGCGGGTCGACGCGGAACACGAAGATGAGCATCGGCGTCATCAGGGCGCCGCCGCCCATCCCCGTCAGGCCGACGACGAAGCCCACGACGAGTCCGCCGACGATCAGCGGGAGGTCGAGGCTCAAAAGCGCACCATTCCTATCGGAAAAACAGAATTCAACAATGTGAACTCTCAGGGAATCGTCCAATTCGGAATGGTAGCGTCGGCCGCGGCCCGCCCGGGGCCTCCGTCCAGAGCTGCAAGCCGAGGAGTCGTATGTCCGCGTCCGCCCCGTCCTTCCCGGACCCGGGCCTGCCCGACGGCGAGCTCGCCGTCGTGCTCGCGCAGGGGGCCGGCGAGGTGCTCCGCGGCCTGCGGGCGGAGGTCGACGCCGCCGGCGGGTCGTTCGTGGCGGGGGAGCTCAAGGACGCGGGTGACGCGGCCAGCCAGGCGTGGCTCGCCGCCGCGCTCGCGCACGCCCGCCCGGGCGACGCCGTCCTCTCCGAGGAGGCCGCCGACTCCGCCGCCCGCCTGACGGCGGACCGCGTGTGGATCGTCGACCCGCTCGACGGCACCCGCGAGTTCGCCGAGCGCGCCGGCGACGGCGCGGGCTGGCGCGACGACTTCGCGGTGCACGTGGCCCTCTGGGACCGCGGCGTCGCCCGCTCCGACGGGCTCGCCGCCGGGGCGGTCGGTCTGCCGGCCCGCGGCGCCGTCCTCAGCACCGCCACGACCGACGCCGGGCCGAGCCCGGCCGACGACACCGACGCGGTCCTCGCCGGCCGCCGGCCGCTGCGCCTCGCCGCGAGCCGCAGCCGTCCACCGCAGTTCGTGCAGGACCTCGCCGCCCGCGACGACGTCGAGCTCGTGCCCATGGGGTCGGCCGGCGTCAAGGTCGTGTCCGTCGTGGACGGCACCGTCGACGCGTACGTGCACGCCGGCGGCCAGTACGAGTGGGACTCGGCGGCGCCCGTCGCGGTCGCGCTCGCCGCGGGCCTCGTGTGCACCCGACTGGACGGCACCCCCCTCGAGTACAACCGCCAGGACCCCTGGCTCCCCGATCTCTTCGTCAGCCACCCGGCCGTGGCGGCGCACCTGCGTGCGGCGCTGACGGAGGTCGGGGTCGACATCAAGGAAGGTGCCCAGCCGTGACGTCCCACGTCCTGAGCCAGCTCCGCAGCCTCGAAGCGGAGAGCATCCACATCTTTCGCGAGGTGGTCGCGGAGATGCAGCGCCCCTGTCTGCTCTTCTCGGGCGGCAAGGACTCGATCGTCATGCTCCACCTGGCCGCCAAGGCGTTCGCCCCGGCGCGGATCCCGTTCCCGATCATGCACGTGGACACCGGCCTGAACTTCCCGTCCGTGCTCGCCACGCGCGACCGCTGGGTCGAGCGGCTCGGCATCCAGCTCGTCGTCGCCTCCGTGCCGGAGGCCATCGAGCGCGGGCTGGTGCAGGAGGAGCCCAACGGCTCCCGCAACCGCATCCAGACCCCGGTGCTGCTCGAGGCGGCGGAGAAGAACGGCTTCGACGCGCTGTTCGGCGGCGGGCGCCGCGACGAGGAGAAGGCGCGCGCCAAGGAGCGCGTGTTCTCCTTCCGCGACGACTTCGGCCAGTGGGACCCCAAGAACCAGCGGCCCGAGATCTGGGACCTGTACAACGGCCGCGTCCACCAGGGCGAGTCGATCCGCGTGTTCCCGCTGTCCAACTGGACCGAGCTGGACATCTGGGCCTACATCGAGGCCGAGGACATCGATCTGCCCGAGCTGTACTTCGCGGCCGAGCGCGAGGTCGTGGACCGGGGAGGCATGCTGTTCGCGGTCAACGAGTTCACGCCGCTCAAGGAGGGCGAGACCGCCGAGGTGCGGTCCGTCCGCTACCGCACGGTGGGGGACGCGAACCTCACCGCCGCCGTCGCGTCGACGGCGGCGACCCGTGCCGAGATCGTCGAGGAGGTCGCCGCCGTGCGCCTCACCGAGCGTGGCGCCACCCGTGGCGACGACAAGGTGAGCGAGGCCGCGATGGAGGACCGCAAGCGAGAGGGCTACTTCTAAGCCATGACCACCGAGACCTTGACCGAGACCGCCTCCCAGGCGATCGACACGTCGGCCGACCTGCTGCGCTTCGCGACCGCGGGCTCCGTGGACGACGGCAAGAGCACCCTCATCGGGCGCCTGCTGTTCGACTCCAAGACGATCTTCGAGGACCAGCTCGAGTCGGTGGAGCAGGTGAGCAAGGACCGCGGCAACGACTACACCGACCTGGCGCTGCTCACCGACGGCCTGCGGGCCGAGCGCGAGCAGGGCATCACGATCGACGTCGCGTACCGCTACTTCGCCACGCCGAAGCGCAAGTTCATCATCGCGGACACCCCGGGGCACATCCAGTACACCCGGAACATGGTGACCGGGGCGTCCACGGCGGACGTCGCGATCATCCTCGTGGACGCGCGCAAGGGCGTCATCGAGCAGAGCCGCCGGCACACGTTCCTCGCCACCCTGCTGGGTGTCCCGCACATCGTGGTGTGCGTGAACAAGATGGACCTCGTCGACTACTCCGAGGAGGTCTTCGAGGGCATCCGGCGCGACTTCACGGACTTCGCCTCGCGCCTGCGGGTGCCGGACCTCACGTTCATCCCGATCTCGGCGCTCGTCGGCGACAACGTGGTGAACCGCAGCGAGAACACCCCCTGGTTCGACGGGCGCCCGCTGCTCAGCCACCTCGAGTCCCTGCACGTGGCGAGCGACCGCAACCTGCAGGACGTGCGGTTCCCCGTGCAGTACGTGATCCGGCCCCAGTCGCACGACGCGCGCGACTACCGCGGGTACGCGGGCACCGTGGCCGGCGGGGTGCTCAAGAAGGGCGACAAGGTCCGGGTCCTGCCCTCCGGGCTCGAGACCACGATCGAGGGGATCGACACCGCCGACGGCCCGGTCGACGAGGCCTTCCCGCCCATGTCCGTCACGGTGCGCCTCGCGGACGATATCGACATCTCGCGCGGGGACATGATCTGCCGCCCGAACAACTCGCCCGCCGCGCTGCAGGACATCGACGCCCAGATCTGCTGGATGGACGAGACGGCGCCGCTGGTGCAGGGCAAGAAGTACGCGATCAAGCACACCACCCGGTGGGCGCGCGCCATGGTGAAGGACGTCAAGTACCGCGTCGACGTCAACACGCTGCACCGCGACGAGGACGCGACCGAGATCCGGCTCAACGAGATCGGCCGCATCCAGCTGCGGGTCACGCAGCCGCTGTTCGTCGACCCCTACCGCCAGAACCGGCGGACGGGCGCGTTCATCCTGGTCGACGAGGCCACCAACAAGACCGTGGCGGCGGGGATGGTCGGGACCCTTCCGCACACCGCCTGAGGACGAGGTGATCGACATGGCCGTGACCGGGACCGCCCCGCTGACGGCGGAGCACGCGACCGCTCCCAACACCTGGGTGCTGCCGGAGCACAAGGTCCTGTTCACGCACCTGGCGAAGAACGCGTGCACGAGCCTGAAGTGGCTCGTCGCGGAGCTCAGCGGGCAGGACCCGGAGCAGTTCACCAGCGTGCTGAGCTGCGAGGCGACCCCGCGCATGATGATCCACCACCGGCGGCTCTGGCACGACGTGCGCTCGCTCAAGCAGCTCGAGCCGGCCGAGCGGGCGGAGATCTCCCCGGCGAACGGCTGGTTCGTCTTCGCGGTCGTGCGCGACCCGCGCCTGCGGGCGTTCTCGGCGTGGCAGTCCAAGTTCCTCGTGGGCGACCCCGTCTACACGGGTCGGAAGTTCGCCGGGGCCGAGTGGCTGCCGGGCGCGCCGGGCTCCGTCGAGGACGTGGTCCGCGACTTCGCGCGGTTCGTCGAGGTGCTGCGCGACCCCCGCGGCCCGGTCCGCGACACGCACTTCGCGCCCCAGACGACGCGGCTGCACGAGGACACGATCCCGTACTCGCGCATCTACGACATCAGCGAGATCTCCGCGCTGCTGGGCGACCTGAGCGCCCACCTCGACGACGTCGGGCGCCCGCACGAGGTGTCCCTCGGCAGGGAGAACGACACCCCGCTCCGGGCGGCGTCCGAGGTGTTCGGGGGCGGCGTGCGCGAGGCGCTCGAGGAGATCTACGGCGCCGACCTCGCCCGGTTCGGCGACCGGTGGGACTTCGACCCTGTGATGCAGCAGCCCGCGCAGTGGTCGGCGTCGGACTTCCGCGACATCGCCGCCCGACGAAGCCTCGGCGAGCGGATCACCACGCTGTACGGCATCGCCAAGGACGAGCGCGCAGCGATCAAGGACCTGAAGCAGGAGAAGGCCGTCCTGGTCCGCGCCAACCGGGACCTGGAGCAGAACCTCGCGCAGGCGACGAGGACGCCGCTGAGGCGCGCCGCCTCCAAGGCGAGGCGGATGATGACGCGCTCCGGCGACTAGCCGTGCGGGGCGCTCGACGGGGCCCGTGGACGACCTAGAATGTCGTGGCCGCCGCGGTGTGTCCGCGGGTATTCGTGGGGAGTTTCGATGGTTCGACTGGAGCGCAGGTGCGACGCACCGTCGTCCCCCCGCACGTGCAGGCCTGCGCTCGTCGTCCCCGCGGCGCGACGGCGGTGAGGCGAGGAGGGCTGCTCCGCCGATGGGCCCGTCGAACGGCACGTGCGCTGCGCCCGGCCGGGGTGGTTGGGCCGGACAAGACGTCCCTCGAGGTGGGCATCCGCGACGGTGAGGTCGTCGTCGAGGGGACCTCGGCGCGCCCCGGGTGGACGGTCGGCGAGGTGTCCGCGGTCCTTCGCGACAGCGGGGCCGAGGTCCGGGTGCCTGCGAGCGGGCGCGAGACGTTCTCGGCGCGGCTGTCGCTGGACGAGCTGCGTCGGCGCTCCGTGCCCGGGGACGACGTCGCCGACCTGTGGATGCACCTGGTGCCGGCCCAGGGTGGCGCGGCCCCGGACCGGGGCGCCGCCCAGGCACCCGCGCCCGTCCGCCTCGGCAACTTCCGGTCGACGACGCGGGTCGACGTGGCGCGGTCGTCCGGGGCCGCCGCGGCCGACGACCGCCTCGCCGTGACGCAGAACGGCAACCTCAGCGTGCTCCTGGGGGGCGCCCCCGCACGCAAGTTCCTGATCGACGTGGACGAGCTGCGCCTGGGCGCCGACGGCGTGGCGCTGCGGCTGCGGGTCCGCGGGCCCGACCGAGGCGCACGCAGGGCCCGTCTCGTGGCGGTCTCCCGCGAGACCGGGCGGCGATACGACGTCGACGTGCCCCTCGCGGCGATGCCCGACGAGTCCCGTCGGGACCGAGGGCGGTTCGTCCACCGCGGGTCCGTCGCCCTGCCGGTGTCCGCGCTCGTGGCGCGCCTCGACCCGCGGGACGAGACGCTGGACCTCAGCATCGAGGTCGAGGACCAGGAGGGCCGGGTCCAGACCCGCCGCGTCGGCACGAGGGCGCACCAGGTCGTGCTGCGGCCCGGCCGGGCCGTCGTCGGGGGCGTCGTCACGCAGCTGCTTCCCTACGAGACCTTCCGCGGCGCCAACGTGTCGGTGCGCGTCGAGCGGATGTCGCCGGAGGTCTTCGCCTCCCTGCGGCGGTGGACCCGTCTCGCCTGGCTCCTTCCGCTGGTCCGGCCGTTCCTCGGGATCTGGCTCGTCGGGGAGCTGCCGTACAAGGCGCAGGACAACGGCTACCACCTGTTCCGGTGGCTCCGCGAGCACGAGCCGCGGCGACGCGCCTACTACGTCGTCGCCGAGGACGCACCCGACCGCGCCAGGCTCGACGGCCTCGGCAACGTCGTCCTCCACGGCTCGCGCGAGCACGTCCGGGTGGCGTTCCTGGCGTCGCGGCTCGCCGGGACGCACCACGCCGAGTACCTCCTGCCGTCGCGGCACCCGGCCGTCGTCGCCCGGGTGCGGGCCGTGCGGGTCTTCCTGCGCCACGGGATCTCCGGCACCAAGAACATGACGGCCAACTACGGGCGCTTCGCCCCGGGCTTCGCCACGGATCGCTTCCATGTCAGCTCGGACCGCGAGTACCGGGTCGCCGTCGACGCGTTCGGGTACCGGCCCGCGCAGGTGCGGGTGACGGGGCTGCCGCGGTTCGACCAGCTGCTCGCCCCGCTGGACCGGGACCCGGGGGGCCTGCTCGTCATCCCGACCTGGCGCGAGTGGCTGGGGAACCGCGACCGGTTCCTGGACAGCGAGTACCGCGCGCGGTGGCAGGAGTTCCTCGGCCACCCGCGCCTGGCGCAGGCGATGCGCGACGGCCTCCGCGTGACGTTCATCCTCCACCCGAACATGCGGCACTACGTCGACCTGTTCGACGTGGACGGCGTCCGCGTGCTGCAGCAGGGGGCGGTCGACGTGCAGACGCTCCTGCGGGAGCACGCCTGCCTCGTCACCGACTACTCGTCCGTGGCCTTCGACTTCGCGCTGCAGCGGAGACCGGTCCTCTACTTCCAGTTCGACCAGGAGCGGTTCTTCGGGGACCAGGGGTCGTTCCTCGACCTGGACGCGGACCTCCCGGGGACGATCGTCACCGACGTCGACCGGCTGGTCGAGGAGGTCGAGGCGACGGCTGCCGCCGGCTTCGCGATGTCGGAGGAGCACTGGGCCCGCGCGCAGCGGTCGGTCCGCTACCACGACCGCCACAACTGCGAGCGGGTGGCTCGCTCGGTCCGCACGGCCGGTGGCGTCCGTGTCCTGTGGTGGCGATGGGTGGACCGGCGGAGGGGCGTCCGGCAGACTTCGGGAGGCGGTGGGGCGTCGTGAACCGTGGAGGAAGGGAGCCGGAGCGGCCCGTGGACGACGTGCAGGTGAGCGACGTGGATGCGCCGAGACCGACGATGGCGCTCGTCTTCATCGTCAGTGAGAGCCGGGCGGGGATCCTCGCGCCTGCTCTGGCAGCGCTCCGGAAGATGCCCCGCTTCCGCCGTGCCCCGATCGCGGTCGTGCACGACCCCGGCACGGACGTCAGCAAGGCGGTCTCTCGCCACGAGGCCGCCGCCGTGGAGTCGGCGTCGAACCTGAGCCGGGACCACAACGACGCGGCGTGCGACTGGCTGGTGTCCTCGGGTGCCCTCTACGGCACCGTCGCGACCCTCCCGCGACCCGACAAGCTCGACGAGTGGTCCCGGCGTCTGTGGCAGGAGGTCAAGCGGCTGGACCAGCTGTCCCTCACCAGCCCGATGCCGCTGCTGCTCTGGACGGACCACGGGACGAAGCTGAGCGTGGCCCGGTACGTCCACCGGATGCTCGCGGAGCACGACGTGACGCGGGGATCGCTGCTCGCCGACTTCCTGGGGCGCCTCGCGCTGTCCGCGGCGACCCCGTGGCTCGAGGCGGTGGACCCGGGCGACGGCGACATCGAGATCCTGGGGTTCCTCTCCGTGGCCTTCTTCCCGGAGATGCCCGAGCCGCCCTGGCGGTACCGCCTCGCGCTGACCGGCCCGTCGGGTGACGTCGCCCGGTCGGGGCCGGTACCGCTGACCCCGCGGGTCGGCAACCGCGGCGACGCGCAGTGGGCGGGCCTGAGGACCCGGATCCCGCTCCTGGGCGCGGGGAACGGCCACCGGCGCTTCGTCGTCGAGCTGGACACCGAGGTGCCCGAGCTGCGGTTGCGCCGCAACCTCCGGCCGCGCGTGGGCGCGCTGATCAGCGCGCGGACGGTCGGCACGCATGCCGAGGTGGTCGATGCCTCCGGGCAGGCACGGACGACCACCGTCAGGTACCTCCTGCACACCGTCGGCGACGGAGCCGCGGCATTCCTCACCACCCAGGTCGGATCCGGGCTGAGGGCCCGCCTGCGCTGGGCCGGCATGCTGCTCAAGAAGGACGCGGGGTTCATCGGCCGGGGGTCGGCAGGCCGCCGGATGAGGTGGCTCCGCTTCCTCCGGCTCGTGACCCGGCCGTTCTTCGCGGGGCGTGAGATCTGGCTGGTCGGTGAGCGGAAGGACACCGCGCAGGACAACGGCGTCCACCTGTTCCGGCACCTCCGTGAGTCGAACCGTCGGCGCCGGGCCTACTACGTCATCGACCGGTCGAGCCCCCAGTACGACCGCGTGGCCCCGTACGGGCACGTCGTCGCCCACTCGTCGTGGAAGCACCAGCTGCTCCTGCTGCACGCCACCGTCCTGGCCAACGCCTACTCGATCGCCTACCTGGTGCCGGACGGGTGGGACGTGAAGGACTACACGCGCCACATCGTCTGGCGGGTCGGGGCCCTGCGCGTGTATCTCAAGCACGGCGTCCACCTCAGCCCGAACGCGGTGAAGCGCGGCATGACGGGGTACGACGTCTGCCTGACCGTCATGCCGCGGGAGACGGAGGCGTTGCGCGCCGCGTCGGGGTACGACCGCCAGCTCGTCGAGGCGGGGATGCCGCGGTACGACGCGCTGGTGCCCACCTCGGCCAGCAGGACCGTCCTCTTCATGCCGACCTGGCGGAACTACCTCGCGACGACGGTGCTCAAGGGCTCGCAGGACGGCGATGTCCCCTACGAGGGGTCGACCTACCAGCGGTTCATGTCGGGTCTGCTGGAGAGTCGGCGACTGCACGAGATGCTGGAGCGGTACGACTACCGGCTGACCTTCGTGCCCCACTACAACATGGCGTCCAGGTTCGTGGGTGCCCCCGTGGCGGGAGAGCGCATCGAGATCGCCGACACGGACGCCGTGTCGTTCCAGGAGCTGATCGGTGGCTGCGACGCCTTCGTCACGGACTACTCGTCGGTGCACTTCGACGTGGCGTACCTGGGAACGCCGATCGTGTACGCGCGCTTCGACGAGGAGGAGTTCGAGAGCAAGCACTCGTCGCCCACGTGGTTCGACTACGACCGGGACGGTTTCGGCCCGGTCGTGCGGACCCTCGACGACACGCTCGACGCCGTCGAGAGCCTGCTCGAGCGGGACTGCCGGCCCGATCCCGTCTACACGGCACGCATCGACGCGGCGTTCCCGCGGCGGGACCGGCAGAATTGTGCACGGACCGTCGCGGCGATCGAGGAACGGATCCCCGAGCGGCCGCTGTGACCATGGCGGTCTGCGCCCCATCATCCCTGTCGACCGAGTTCGAGGAGCAATCGTGCCCCAGCTCTCGAGGACCAACGTCCTCACGTCTCTGACCGCGCTGGCCGGCGTGGTCGCCGCCGTCGGCTTCGCGGCCTCCAGCACCGAGCTGGGCGGGGCCGCGCTCGGCGTGGCCGCCGTCCTCGGGGCTGGCCTGGTCCACAGCGTCGGCCGCACCCTGGCCGCGCGGATCGACGAGGGCACCGCACGGCTGGCGGCCAAGGCCGACCTCGTCCTGGCGGGTCAGAAGAAGAGCGACCGGGCCGCCGCCGCGCACGCGGAGCACGCCGACGCGATGGCGCGGCGCGTCGTCGCCGACGTCGGCGCCGTCCGGCTGGAGGCCACCGAGCGCGAGGCCGGCGCCGCCCGCTGACCTACGGCGATCCGGTCGGGCTCGACGACGGGGCCGCCAGGCCCAGTGCGTCGACGACGCGTCGCCCGGAGTCCGCGAACCGCTCGTCCGCCCACCGCCATCCACGGCGCGACCGCTCGCGGAAGGCGGCCTCGTCGGCCCGCAGCCGTCCGACGAGGCCGGGGACCTCGTCGGGTGCGCACATCAGCACGGCGTCGCCGAAGTGCGGGGCGAGCTCTGGCGAGACGACCGGCACACAGCCCTCGGCGAGCGCCTCCTGCACCGTGCGCAGCGCCTCGGCCGTCACCGCTCGGGGGAAGGCGACGACGACGTCGACCTGGTGCAGCAGCTGCCGTGCGGTGACCTCGCCCGTCTCGTAGACGAGCCACTCGGCCGGGACGGCGGGGAGGGCCCCGGCGAGGACGCGGCGGCTCCCGAGAAGGCGGACGTCGACCGTGCCGTCGACCGGGAAGACCTCTCGCAGACGGGCGGCGCCGTCGGGCAGCGCGGACGGCTCGCCGCCGAAGATCCAGCCGACGACCGGCCGGTCGTTCCTGAACCGGCGCGGCAGCGTCCCGGGCCACCGCGGCACGTCGAGGACCCGCGGGTACGCATGCGCGGGATCGTCGGGGGCGATCCACTCCGGGGCGACGCCGAAGAGCGTCTCGACGTTCCGCTCGCAGTCCTCGGCGACCCAGCGGACGCCGGGACCGCCGGCCGCACGCGACCCCGCGTCCGCGACGACCACCACGCGGTCCGTGCTGAGGGCCACCGGGCGCGACGTGGGGAACTCGAGGACGTCGGGCTGCCGGACGACGATCGTCGGCACGTGGTCCTGCTCCTCGAGGGACACGAACGTGAGCGTCCGGTCGGCGAGGGCGCGGCGCGCGGCGAGGGACAGCGGCGCTCGACGGGGCGCCTCGCTGAACGCGCTGCGCACGTGGACGAGACCTACGCGCAGGCCGGTGCGCGCGAGGGCCGCCATCTCGGCGAGCGCGGTGCGCTGGGTGGCGCCGTCCATCGTCCAGTCGGCGACGAAGGCGACGTCGACCCCCTGCTCCGGGAGCCCGACGTCCCGCAGGAACGGGCGCGGCGCCGTCAGCGGGCGCTGCGTGACGTCCGCGGGGATCCGCGGGCTCGCCCCGGCCTCGATCTGCCGGTGCCAGTGGATCGTCGCAGCCCGGTACTCGACGCGCGTGGGATGCATCCAGCCGGGCCGGACGTCGTTGCGGGAGAGCGAGTCCACCTGGAGCCGCACGAAGGCCAAGGGCTCCTGCAGCTGCAGGCGGCGGCCGGGGAACACCGCCTCCAGCCGCAGGTCGAACTCCGTGTCGGCGCTCTTGCGCACCCAGTCGAAGCGGCCGACCGTGTCGAGGACGGAGCGCCGGAACAGGTGCGACGAGGCGTTGGCGTGGACCGGGTCGTTCCCCAGGCGCTGGAAGACGAGGTCGTCGTCGCACCGCAGGGAGCGGCTGAGCGTCCTCAGGAGGGACGGGTCCTCGAGGAGCGGGCGGACCTGCCGCTCGAGCCGCTCGGGATGCGACCAGTCGTCGGTGTCCTGGAACGTGACGAACTCTCCGCGGGCCTCCTCCAGCGCGCGGTTGCGCGCAGCGTAGGTGCCCCGGTTGACGGGCTGACGCAGGACGCGCACCCGGGGGTCCAGGCCCTGGAGCTGCGCGAAGACGGCCTCGAACTCGTCGCCGGAGGCGTCGTCGACGACGAGCAGCTCCCAGTCCTGCCATGTCTGCTGCACGACGGAGCGCACCGCGGTGATCGACTCCGGTCCGGGCCGGTAGGCCGGCATCACCACGGTGATCAGCGGGCCCGGCCCCGCCGTCCGGGTCGTTCCGGGCTGCAGGCGGTCGAAGGGGGTGGCGCCCTCCGGCGTCAGCCCGACCGGGTCGATCCCGAAGGCCCGGAGGTTGTCGTTGAGCTCGGCGAGCCACGACTCCGACGCGACGCCGTGCTCCTCGCCGTGGAGGTCGAGCCGGAAGAACGCCCGCGTCCCGGCGTCGAGAGACGACAGCAGGGCCGCGTCGCGACGCAAGGTGTCGTGCTCGCCGTGAGCCCACAGGAGCTGGGCGAGGGCGCGCCGGTCGGGGACGGACCAGCGGCGGACGGGGACGCGCCGTCGAGCGGCGGCGAAGAGGGCCAGCGCGTGCGGCACGTCGTCCTCGGTCGCCTGCTGGTGCCCGACCATCCGGGCGAGCGAGCAGAGCAGCTCACCGGTCCGTCCGGCCTCCGTGCCGAGGAGGTCGGACGAGGGGTCGAGAGCCGCCCCGACGACCGCGGCGTAGTCGGCGTGCGGGTCGATCATCCGCGCGACGATCTCCCGGGCGGTGGGCGCCTGCATGTCGAGCGCCAGGGAGGTGACGCGGCCACCTGAGGCCCCGAGGCCCTCGGCGTGCCGTGCCGCGGCGAGCACGACGTCGGGGTGCGTGACGAACGTCGTGGAACCCGCGCCCCCGGGTGCGCCGTGCTCGGTCCGCCGGCTCACGACGCGCGGGCCTCCTCGATCACGGGGGTCAGGCGTCGTTCGAGGATCGGGGTCGTGGACTTCACGTAGGTGCGGGAGAGGTGCGAACCCTGCCGGTAGGCGAGGATGTCACCGATCACCGGCGGGCAGACGTCGGTGCAGACCAGGTCGTTCATGTTGACGACGTCGACCGACGGCAGGAGGTCGGCGGTCGCCAGCATCGCCGGGGTGCCGCTCTTGTCGAGCCCGGCCTCCTTGGAGAAGGCGCAGCTGGACAGGGAGTCCATGTACTCGGCGACGCACTTGTAGACCTCGCCGTCGCCGGCCGGGAGATCGACCGGGTCGGGGTTGTCCGCGATCGCGATCACGTCGATCCCGGCGTCCTCGAGCGTCTTCCACGTGGACTCGAGGGCCTCGACCATCGCGTCCTGCGTCCGCTCGCCCGCGCTGTCGTAGGAGTAGCTCGTGGTCTGCGAGACCATGACGGCGTCGGGCTTCTCGTCGAGCACCATCTGCAGCAGGGCCTCGTTGTACTGCGTGCAGCTCACGTAGGGGTCGCCCTGCCCGTCGTTGATCTGCGCGCTCGAGAAGCCGCACGCGCTCTTGGTGGCGACGTCGAGCTTCCAGCCGTGGTCCTTCGCGATCGGGTCGAGCGCGTCGATCCACTGGAGGGCCTTGGAGTCGCCGAGGAGCATCAGGTGCGTCTTGCCCTCCCGGTCGCCGTAGGCGCAGGGCTTGGGGATGGCGACCTTCTGGTCCACCTGGCAGCCGCGGTCGTAGGCGTCGGGCTTGTCGGCGGCGGCGTCCTGGGGGAGCGGGGTGAAGCTCTCGACCGTGTCGGGGTTCGGGATCCCGGTCGCCTCGCCGTCCTTCATCTCGAGGCTCTGCGCGCCCTTGCCCTCGACGCTGGCGTTCGCCGGGGCGCTCGTGGGGGTGCCGCTCATGAGGAGGAGCCCGGCGATCACGGTGAGGGCGGTCAGGTTGAGCCCGACCGAAAGGGTCATCCGGGGCGACCAGCGCTCCTGGGCGATCCGCCGCACGGGGTTCTCGACGAGCTTGTACGACAGCCACGCGGGGATGACGGCGAGCACCACGATGAGCAGCCCGCGCTTCTGGCCGAGCTCGCCCCACACCCAGGTGGCGGCGATGAGCAGCGGCCAGTGCCAGAGGTACAGCGAGTAGGACAGGCCGCCGAGCCACACCATGAGCTTGTTGCCGAGGAACCCGGGGGCCGAGCTGCTCGCCCCGGCGATGATCACTGCCGCGGTGCCGAGGACCGGGACGAGCGCCAGGGAGCCGGGCCAGACGGCCGTCTCGTCGAGGAGCAGCGCGCCCGCGACGATGGCCGCGATACCGCCCCAGCCGAGGACCAGAGCGACGGCTCGCGGCACGCGGGGCCAGATCGCGACGCCGACGGCCACGAGACCGCCGATCCCGAGCTCCCAGAGCCGGGTCGTGGTCACGAAGAACGCGTTGGCCGGGCTCGAGGTGGACATCATGACGGACCAGAGGAACGACGGGACCACGATCAGGCACAGGCCGGCGGCCATCACGATCCGCGCGGGCCAGTGGAACCGCCGCGCCAGGAAGGCCACGACGACGAGCAGGAGCGGCCAGACGATGTAGAACTGCTCCTCGACGGACAGCGACCAGAAGTGCTGCACCGGCGAGACGCTGACGCCCTCCGCCAGGTAGTCGACGGCGCGACCTGCGAGACGCCAGTTCTCCACGTAGGCGGCGGCCGCGACGATGTCGCCGCCGAAGACCCGGCGGTCGACGATGCTGCCCACGAAGAACACCAGGGCGGCGGTGACGGCCAGGACGAGCGCCGCGGCGGGCAGGAGCCGTCGTGCTCGGCGGGCGTAGAAGCGGATCATCGACACCCGGCCGCTCCGCTCCAGCTCGCGCACGAGCTGGCCCGTGATGAGGAATCCGGAGATGACGAAGAAGACGTCCACGCCGATGAAGCCGCCGGGGATGAAGACGATCCCGGCGTGATAGAGCAGCACGCTCCCGATCGCGATCGCGCGGAGTCCCTCCACGTCGGGGCGGAAGCGCGTGGCGCGCGGAGCAGCGCCGGAGGTCTCGGCGGAGGCCGAGACGTCCGGGACGGCGCGCGAGTCGACGGTCATTCGAAGGCTTTCGTGCAGGGGGCGGGCGGGCAGCCGAGGTTACTCATAGGTCAGCACCTCGGAGACATCGTTCCTGTATTCGGCGCGCCGGAGGCGGGGCAGATCCTCGAGCCAGTGCTCGATCGCCTTCCTCTCGTCCTCGCGGTGCACGTCGTCGACCAGGACGTGAGAGTCGGGGAGCAACGCCCCGTGCAGCACGGGGAGCGCGGGATAGCGGGCGAGCGGGCCGGTCGCCTCGGGCGGTCCGTCGACGACGAGCAGGTCGATCGCCCCGAGGGTCGCAGGGTCGACGTCGTACCAGGGGAACTCGCCACGCGGGGTCGACGTCGTCACCAGAGGTGCGTGACGGACCTCGGCCACCTCGGACAGCCCGTGCCGCTCGAGGGACGACCTGGTTCGCGCGGCGTACCCCTCCAGGTGGTCGAGCGCGGTGACCCGGCCGCGGCCGTTCTGGCGCAGGGCCATGGCGATCCAGAAGGTGGAGGTGCCGCTCCCGCACTCGACGACGTGCTCGGGACGCCGACGCTCGATCTCGTCGACGAGCCAGACGAGCGCGGTCGGATCGAGGGCCCAGCCCCCGACGTCGGGGAGCGGGCCGGAGACGTCGAACTTGGACCGGAGCTGATCGAGCGCCTGCATCTGGGTGAGCAGGGTCCCCGGCCGCGCCGCATGGACCAGGCTCCGGACGTTCTCGACCCGTCGCCGGAGGTGCCGGACGTCGCCGTCCAGACCGTCGAGCCTGGCGGAGACCTCGCCCAGCGGCGGCACGACGTCGGCGCGCACCGTCGCCTCGAGGTCGGAGCGCCACCGCGCGACCGACGTGTCGGTGCGTGCCACCTGGCGACGGAGCTGCGCGGTCGCCGACGTGGTGACCTTGCGCTCGCGCGCAAGCTCCTTGCGGAGCTCACGAAGCTGTTGCTCGGCAGCCTGCGCGCGAGCGGATGCCGTCCCGGCCCGCCGGTAGGTCAGCACCGCGACCCCCGCGACCCCGCCGACCAGCGCGACGAGAACCGCCAGCGCGACGTCGGCGCTGCCCAGGAGGGCGGCGACGACGCCCACGACTGCTGCCACGGCGACCACTGAGAGGGCCGTGAGGCTTCGGGCGCGCATGGGGCTCCTTCGACGTCAGGTGTTCGGCGCCGGTCCGTTCCGGCCCGCCGGTCAGAGCCGGATGGCGTCGGGGTGGGTCGTCGCGCCCTTCGTGTCGAAGAAGCGCACCGACTTCTCCGCCAGTACATCGACATCGTAGGCGCTGTGGTTCTGCACCAGGATGACCAGGTCCGCGTCGAGGATGGCCGTGTCGAGGTCCGCGACCCGGTCCAGGACCTCACCGTTGACGTGCCACTGCGCGACGTGCGGGTCGTGGAACACCAGGTCGGCGCCCTGGGCCACCAACGCCCGGGCGACCGCGACCGCGGGCGACTCCCGCTGGTCGGCGATGTTCGGCTTGTACGTCACGCCCAGCACCAGCACCCGCGAGCCACGCATCGCCTTCGCGTCCTCGTTCAGGATGTCCTGCGCACGCCGCACCACGTACGACGGCATCGTCGCGTTGATCTCCTGCGCCAGCTCGACGAACCGGAACGGGTAGCCCAGACGCGAGCGCACGTTGTGGCTCAGGTAGTTCGGGTCGATCGGGATGCAGTGCCCACCCACGCCGGGGCCGGGGTAGAACGCCTGGAACCCGAACGGCTTGGTCTTGGCCAGCCGGATCACGTCCCACAGGTCGATGCCCAGCTCGTGGCAGAACCGCGCCATCTCGTTCACCAGCGCGATGTTGATGTGCCGGTAGGTGTTCTCCAGCAGCTTCGCCGTCTCGGCCTCGCGCGCACCCTTGGCGACCACGACCGTGTCCACGAACCGCGAGTACAGCGCCGCGGCACGCTCCGTGGCCTCCGGGGTGAGCCCGCCCACGACCTTCGGCGTGTTCTTCATGCCGTACGTCGGGTTGCCCGGGTCGATCCGCTCGGGCGAGAACGCCAGGTGGAAGTCCTCGCCGCACCGCAGGCCGCTCTCCTCGAGGATCGGCTTGAGGACCTCCTCCGTGGTGCCCGGGTACGTCGTCGACTCCAGCACCACGACCATGCCCGGCTCGAGCACCCCCGCCACCGTGCGGGTCGCCGCGATCACCGCACCCAGGTCCGGCCCGCCGTCCTGCCCCAGCGGCGTCGGCACGCAGATCACCACGGCGCCCGCACCACGGATGTCCTCCACGTCGGCGGTCGCGCGGAACCCCGCCTCGACCATCGAGGCCACGTCCGCGTCCGAGATGTCGTCCACGTGCGAGCGGCCCTCGTTGAGCGCGTCCACGACCGGCGTGGTGACGTCGAAACCGCGCACCTGGAGGCCAGCACGCACCGCCTCCCGGGCGAGCGGCAGTCCGACATAACCAAGGCCGATCACGGCAAGGTCGAGAGGCATGGGGCCCAGGTCCTTTCGATCTGTGGTCGAGCCCGGGAGGAAGAATCCTCGACGGGACCAGGCCACGGCGGTGTGTGAGGTGCGCCGGGGACCGCGGGGGGCGGAGCTCCGGTGAACGCCGTCTGAACGGCTGAATGTCGTTGGAGAGGATACCCGCCTCCGCGGGGGCGTCGGGTACCGCCCGTCCGGCCCCGTGCGCCGGGAAACATCGCCAAGCGGACGAACTGCTCGTGGTCGGCGGGACGGTGGACCGGACATGGCGTGGAGACGTCCGGGACGTGTCGTGAAGGCCCGGTCCCCGCCGCGCCCGCGACCGGACCCGACTGCGCCCGTCACCGGTCGGCGGGCTATTCTCCGAGGCGGTCCCCGCGGGAGTGTGCGCCGGCCCGTCGGGCCGCCACGCCCCGAGCCGTCGCGTCGGGACCGACCCGATCCTGGAGCGCTGCGTGACCATCCTGTCCCCGCCCGTCCCCGCCGGCTCGTCGGCGGGCACGCCGACGCGCACCGAGGTCCGCACCGACGTGCAGGGCCTGCGTGCGCTGGCGGTGAGCGCGGTGCTGGTCTACCACCTGCTGCCGGGCACGGTGACGGGCGGCTACGTGGGCGTGGACGTCTTCTTCGTCATCTCGGGCTTCCTCATCACGTCGCACCTGCTGCGCCGGCCGGTGCGCGGGGTGGGCGACCTGCTGGAGTTCTGGGCACGGCGGGTGCGTCGCCTCATCCCCGCGGCGACGGTGGTGCTCGTGGCCACCTTGGCGGCGACGCTGCTGTGGCTGCCGTCGACGATGCACGCCCGCGTGGCGCGGGAGGTCGCG
This sequence comes from Isoptericola nanjingensis, assembly GCF_050311635.1. NCBI lineage: Bacteria > Bacillati > Actinomycetota > Actinomycetes > Micrococcales > Promicromonosporaceae > Isoptericola > Isoptericola nanjingensis. The sequence continues at coordinate 428,536 of NZ_JBNOZL010000005.1, forward strand.
GCCGCGGCGCTGTACGTGGAGAACTGGGCGCTGGCGCGGTCGGCGACGGACTACCTGGCCGCCGAGGAGCTGGCGTCCCCCGTGCAGCACTACTGGTCGTTGTCGGTCGAGGAGCAGTTCTACGTGCTGTGGCCGGTGCTGATCGGACTCACCGTGTGGGTCGCGGTGCGGTGGCGCCGGCGCGGCGCAGGCCGTCCGGCGTCGCTGTCGGCGTGGCTGCCGACGGCGGTCGTCGGGCTGGTCGTCGTCGTGTCGCTCGCGTGGTCGGTGCACCTGACCGCGACGAACCCGTCCGCGGCGTACTTCGTCACGACGACCCGGCTGTGGGAGCTCGCGCTGGGCGGGCTCGTCGCCGCGGCGGTGACGGTGCGGCCGTGGCAGCCGCCGGCTCCGGTCCGGGCGGCGGCGGCGTGGGCGGGGCTGGCAGCGGTCGTGGCGGCGGTGGTCCTCTTCGACGGGACGACGCCGTTCCCCGGCGTCGCGGCCGCCCTGCCGACGGTGGGCACGGCCCTGGTGATCGCGGCGGCCGCCGACGGCGCCCGCGGCGGGCCCGGCGGGCTGCTCGCTCTGCGCCCGGTGCAGTGGCTGGGCGACGTCTCCTACAGCGTGTACCTGTGGCACTGGCCGCTGATCGTCGTCGTGCCCTACGCGCTCGGCCGCGCGATGGGGGGTGTCGAGCTGGTGGCCGTCGTGGTGGCGTCGCTGGTGCTGGCCGCCCTGACCAAGCGGTGGGTCGAGGACCCGTTGCGCCGGCAGCCGGTGCTGGTACGCCGGCGCGCCGCGACGTTCGGGCTGCTCGCGGTGTGCGTCGGCGTCTCCGCGGTCTGGGGCGTCTCGGCGGCGTCCGCCTCCGACCAGCGGGTGCGCGAGGCGGTCGCGTCCGCCCCCGCCCGGGTCGCCGACGCCGGTGCGTGCGCGGGGGCCGGTGCCGCCCGCGACCCGTCCTGCGACATCCAGGGCCTGCTGACGCCGCCGGAGGCGGCCGCGCAGGACAAGCCGGCCGTCTACGCGGACGACTGCTGGAACGACCCGCCGTTCACGACCCGGAACACCTGCACGTACGGCTCCGACGACGCCCCCGTGCGGGTCGCGCTGCTCGGCAACTCGCACGCGGGCCACTGGGCTCCCGCCCTGGAGGCGGGGGAGGGCGCGGGGGACTGGCAGGTCGACACGTACCTCCAGTCGTCCTGCTACCCCGTCGAGCGGCTGCTGGAGTACGACGCGGCCGGTGACGCGCAGGGCTGCCTCGACACCACGCGCTGGGCGGTCGACTCGGTCGTCGACGGCGGGTACGACCTCGTGGTCCTGTCGGCGCGCACCAACCAGCTCCTGGCGGGCGTCCCGGAGCCCGAGCAGGCCGGCGCCGCGCAGGACGCCTACGCCGACACGCTGTCCACGTTCACCGACGCCGGCATCCCCGTGCTCGTGCTGCGCGACACCCCCGCGATGCCGGACGACGTCCCCGACTGCCTCGCCGCCGGGCCCGTGTCCTGGGACGCCTGCGGGGCGCCGCCGTCGCAGGCGCTCGAGCCGGACCCCCTCGCCGCGGCCGGGCGTGCGGACGACTCCGGGCTGGTGACGGTCCGCGAGGTCACCGACCTCATGTGCGACGACGAGGTCTGCCACCCCGTCGTCGGCGGGGTCGTCGCGTACTTCGACCACGGTCACCTCACCGCGACGTTCGCCCGCACCCTCACCCCCGAGGTCACCGACGGCGTGCGCGCCGCGCTCCGTACCGCGGGAGGCTGACGCCGCCCCGCCGTGGGTCGCTCGACCGACGGCGGGGCGGCGGACTCAACCGGCGGCGTGCCGGACGAGGACGTCCTGGACGTGGGTCCGCTTCGACCGCGGCACCAGGACCTGCTGGTCGTAGTGGCCGACCGCGACGAAGGAGATGAACACCTCGTTGTCGGGGACGTCGATGATCTTGCGGATCGCGGCGTCCTTCGCGCTCCCCATCGCGGTGTTGAGCGAGCACGACCCCAGGCCCACCTGGGTCAGGCCGAGGAGCAGCGACATCATGAACAGCCCGCCGTCCACGAACGGCTGGTTGCGCTCGGGGGCGAAGAGGAAGGCGTCGAGGTCGGCGGTGACCAGCAGCAGGCGCGGGGGCATCTCGTAGCCGTTGAACCCGCCCTGGATGTCCAGCACCGACCTGATGACCTGCGGGTCCTGGAACTGGTGCACGCGGGCGGCCTGGCGGTTGCACACCGACGGCGACTGCATCGCGATCTGCACGGCCCTGCTGACGTCCGCGTCGCTGACGGGCTCGTCGGTGAACTCCCGCACGCTGCGCCGCCCGTAGACCACGTCGAGGAAGCCTCGCGAGTCGTCGGTCTCGAGGCGGATCTCGCGCGTCTGCTCGGCGGGCAGCACACCGCCCTCGTGGTGCCGGGTGGTGTCGATGAGGTCCTGCGCCGCGCCGGAGAAGAGCTGACGGAAGGCGGAGACGTCGTGCTGCAGCGCCGCGTGCCGCTCGAAGTAGGTCTTCATCACGGCCGCGGAGCTCTGCAGGTAGGGGTCGTCGATGCTGAACCCGGACGCCAGCCAGGAGTTCATCTCCTTGGCGAGCCCCGGGACCGCGATCTTGCCGAAGCCCGCGCGGAAGTTGCTCCGGCTCAGACCCTTCTCGATCGCGTGGGCGTGGAAGATCATCCGCGCCCGGGCACCCGAGATCCTGTCCGCCGAGCGGGCGCGATCGTACGAACGCACCTGGCGTTCGTAGTCCGCCAGCGCCAGCGCCCTGGCCTGGCCCGCGAAGCCCTTGGCAGGGGGCCTGCCCGAGGCCTTCCGCCGTGCCGCGGCGGCGACGGCTGCGGGCACCTCCACGACCTCGATGCCACGCACCTCGGCGCCCGCGTTGCGGCCGGTGAAGTGCAGCGCGCCCAGCATGATCTCGGAGAATCCCGGGTCGGAGACGGTGAAGGTGACCGCGTCCCGGCGCGCCGTGCCCGAGCCCTGCGCGACGTTCACCTTGCCGACGGCGCGGAACTGCCCGGTCTCGGGGTTGCGGAGGTGGAGGTTGACGGCCGGCGCGTCGGTCCGGGGGGTCCAGTCGATCGTCAGCTGGTACGCCGAGCCCGGCGTCAGCGGCTCCGGCAGGGCGGTCCAGGCGTGGTTGCCGACCGCCGCGCCGTCCCGGGCCACCTTCAGCCGGGTGCCGCGCGCCTTGCGCGAGACGCGCCAGGCCTTGCCGTTGGCGCTGAACGCGGGGTTGTCCAGGGCGAACCGCTGGAAGCGGCGGATCGCGGCGGAGCCCTCGGCCTCGGGGTCCAGCGCCGTCCTCAGCCAATCCAGCGACGAGGCCCGGCCGGACTCGATGTACTCGCGGGCCTTCGTGAAGTCGATCTCCCGGGTGACGTACTCGTTCTCGGAGATCGTCTCGGCGGTGTCGGACTCCAGGACGCGGCGCTGGTCGTCGAAACCCATCGCCGCCATGAGGTTCTTGAACCGGTCGGCGCCCCGCTTGGTGTTGTAGATCGACGAGAAGGGCTTCTCGAAGATCGCCGCGAAGGCCGAGCCGTGGTAGCTGTCGGTGACGACGTAGCCGGCGTCGCGGTACGCGCGCAGGAAGTTCTCCGGGGCGTCCTCGGCCAGGACCTCGACCCGCGGCTCGTCCGCGAACAGGGACGTCACCTTCTCGCGCCCCTCGTCGGGGTTGGGGATCACCAGGATCTTGTCGAAGCCCAGCTTGTCGGCGATCGCCCGCGCGACGGACACCTTCTCCGGGTTGGGGTCGAGGTAGAAGACCGCGAGGTACTCGCCCCCGGGAGCCACCGTCGCCTTGTCGGCGAGGCCGGCGTAGTGCTCCTCGGGCAGCAGGAAGACAGGGTCGACGACGAGCGCCGCCTTGGCGCCGAAGACGTCCCGCGCGGTGTCGATCGCGTACTCCTCGCGCACCGAGATCGCGGTGAACTGCTGCAGGTTCGCGGCGTGCTTCGCGACGAACGGCACCTTGAACTTGTCGGTGCCGCGGTTCCCGAACGACGTGCCGTAGGCCACCCGGCGGTTCTCCGGGGCGACGAAGTCCAGGAACAGGTCGTCGTTGACCCGGCCGATCAGCGGGTTCCACAGCTGGTCGCTGCCCACGACGAAGGTGCGTGCGACGTCGTTCAGGCGCGGCAGCGCGGAGTGGTGCTCCTGATCGGTGTGCTCGTAGCCGACGCGACGGGCGAAGTCCATGGAGACGATGTCCGTGGGCCAGTGCACCCGGTAGCCGTTGTAGCCGAGCGGCTCGTGCACCATGAGGACCGAGCGGCCGAGGCTCTCGACGGCGCGGTTGAGCCCGTAGTAGGTGAGGATCGAACCGTAGTTCTTGCCGTACCACCATCCGAGGATGGCGACGTCGTACTTCTTCGCCGGATCCGTCATGCGCTGTGTCCCTGCCTGCTCGTGATGCCTGCGCGGTGCCCGCATCGTGTCTTCACTCGTTCTCGTCGACACCGTGGGTGTCGAACGTCGCGCGCCACTCGTCGACCGAGGTGAACGACGGCATGGCCTTCCGGTACCGCCGGCTCAGCGGCGCCCACTGGCTGCGCAGCTGCCGGTGCAGCCGCAGGCTGCGGACCAGGTAGGCGCGGAACTTCCTCGGGTCGCGGACGTACATCGAGGCGCCCGTGCCGTCGGCCGACGTGACGACCGCGGAGTCGAGGTGCGACAGGCGCCACCACCGGGCGGCGGTGGTCGAGACCCTCTCCTCGGGCACCTCGAGCGCCTCCGGCCGCACGGCGCGCAGCTGCTTGGCCATCCCGGTCAGCGCCGACGCGAGCGCGCGGGGCTTCCCTCCGGGAGCCGACGGCACCTTGCCCCGGCGGGAGGGGCGGTGGCGCCGGGTGAGCGGGAAGGCCCCCGGGTCCTTCTCCACCACGGCGTCGGGGAACCGCGCCCGCAGCGCCCGCACCTCGGGCAGCGTGGAGCCGATCGTCGCGTGCAGGTGCTCGGGGCCCTGGAGCAGGTCCTCGAGGGCCCGCAGGCGCAGCTCGACGGCCGAGTACTGCAGCTGCAGCAGGTGCTTGACGTCGCCGACGAAGCTCGCCCGCGGCAGCTCGCCGCCGCCGCGGTACGGCGAGTGCAGCATGGCCGCGAGCCACCGGTTGCGCTGGTGGTAGTAGGCCTGCCAGTCGATCGCGTCGTCCTTGTCGACCCACGGCACGTGCCACACCGCGGCCCCGGGGAGGGAGACCGTCGGGATGCCGTGGTCGGTGGCGCGCAGGCTGTACTCGGCGTCGTCCCACTTGATGAACACGGGGAGCGACAGGCCCACCGTGCGCAGCGCCTCGACCGGGATCAGCGACATCCACCAGCCGTTGTAGTCGACGTCCACGCGCTGGTGCAGCCACGGGGTCGTGCGCAGGGGGTGCAGCGAGAAGTCGTGCCGGTCGAACGTGTTCTCGATCTTGCCCCACCAGAACGAGTAGCGGTTGACCCGCTCGCCGAAGGTGTGCAGGCACGACTTCTCGAACATCGAGAACATGTGGCCGCCCACGATCGTGGGCGTCCGGGCGAAGTCGCCGAAGGCGACCGCGCGGGCGATGCCCTCGGGCTCCGAGACGACGTCGTCGTCGAGCAGCAGCACGTAGTCGGACTCGCCGGCCTGCAGCGTCTCCGCCATGCCGCGCGAGAAGCCGCCGGAGCCCCCGAGGTTTCCCTGGCGCACGAGCGACAGGCGGCCGCCGAGCCGGGCGGCGGCCTCGGCGAAGTCGGGCTGGTCCTGGACGAGCCTGCTGCCCTGGTCGACCACGTAGATCCGGTCCACCACGTCCTGGAGGCCCTCGTCGCCGCCGAGCGCGTGCAGCTGCGCGACGCAGTAGTCGGGGCGGTTGAACGTGGTGATCGCGATGGAGGCCGTGCCGTGCTTGCGGGCGTACGACCCGTCGACGCTCCACTCCGCGGACTCGAGGGTCACGGCGCCGTCGGAGGCGTACAGGTCGAACCAGTACCAGCCGCCGTCGCCGAAGGACGCGAGCGTCAGGTCGACGTCGACGACGCCGTCCACGCTGTGGATCAACCGCACCCGCTGCGGGTTTCCCCGCGCGTTCGACTTGTACACCGCGACGGTCGCGGGCCCCGAGAGCCGGAGGCTGAGCCGCACCTCGGCGACGTCGGTCCAGCGCCGCCAGTACCCGGCGGGGAACGCGCCGAAGTAGGTGCCGAACGACGCCTCGCGGCCGTGGTCGAGGCGCAGCGACCTGCGGCCCAGCACCTCGGCTCCTGCTTCGGCGGGCGCGACGTCCGGGTGCGCCTCCTCGGCGGCGCGCGCCATCGTGAAGTCCACGTACAGCGGGAGCGTGTCCGGGTCGGCGTCCGGCGGCAGCACCACCTGGTGCACGACGCGGCGGGACACCTCGGCCTCCGAGGCCGTCTCGAGCTGTGCCAGGAGAGTCACGCCGCACCCCCGAAGACCGCGCCGAGCTTGTTGTCGACCATGGAGAGGGCGGACCCGATCGCCATGTGCATGTCGAGGTACTGGTAGGTACCCAGTCGGCCGCCGAAGAACACGTCCTTCTCGCCTTCCGTGTGCTTGCGGTACAGCTGCAGCCGATCGCGGTCCGCCGAGGTGTTGACCGGGTAGTACGGCTCGTCGCCGCGCTCGGCGAAACGCGAGTACTCCCGTACGACGACGGTCTTCTCGCGCTGGTAGTCGCGTTCGGGGTGGAAATGGCGGAACTCGAGGGTGCGCGTATAGGGCACGTCCAGGTCGGCGTAGTTCATGACCGGGGTGCCCTGGAAGTCGCCGACCGGCAGGACCTCCTGCTCGAAGTCCAGGGTGCGCCACGACAGCTCGCCCTCGGTGAACTCGAAGTAGCGGTCGACGGGGCCCGTGTAGACGACGGGCACCTGGCCGACGGTCGCGGCCTTGTTGACCGGCTGCCCCTCGTCGAAGAAGTCCGTCTCGAGCCGCACCTCGATGCGCGGGTGGTCGGCCATCCGCTCGAGCCATGCGGTGTACCCGTCCACCGGCAGGCCCTCGTGCGTGTCGTTGAAGTAGCGGTTGTCGTACGTGTAGCGCACGGGGAGCCGCTTGATGATCGACGCGGGGAGTTCGGTGGGGTCGGTCTGCCACTGCTTGGCGGTGTAGTCGCGGATGAACGCCTCGTACAGCGGTCGCCCGATGAGCGACACGCCCTGCTCGTCGAGGTTCTCGGGGTCCTTGCCCGCGAGCTCGCCCGCGAGCTCGGCGATGAGCGCCCGCGCCGCGTCGGGGCCGTGCGCCGACCGGAAGAACTGGTTGATCGTGCCCAGGTTGATCGGCATCGGGAACACCTCGCCCCGGTGCGTCGTGTACACCCGGTGCACGTAGCCCGTGAACGCCGTGAACCGGTTGACGTACTCCCACACCCGCTCGTTCGACGTGTGGAACAGGTGGGCGCCGTACTGGTGGACCTCGATGCCGGTCTCGGGCTCCAGAGCGCTGTAGGCGTTGCCGCCGACGTGGTGGCGCCGGTCGATCACGAGAACGTTCGCGCCGTACTGTTCGGCGAGCCTCTCGGCAACGGTCAGGCCGAAGAACCCCGAGCCCACCACGACAGCGTCCGTCATACGACGACCTCCTCAAGAATGCGAAATCGGTGCCGTGAACATGCACGGCAGAAGCAGGACCACCGGGGTGCGTGCCGGGCTGGTCACGGGATCCGAGATTAGGGGCACGACAGGCCGCAAAAGTGCCGAATTGAACGGCGTCTCCTGATGATCGGACAGTGTTCATCCGGGTTCACCCGGGCGTTACCCGGACGTCAAGAAAACCCGCGACGCCGACCCGGCGGTGCGTTCGACGGGCTCTGGGGGCCCGGGCGCTCTACCGTCACCTGGTGACGGTCGCAACGAGGCGACCGCACCTCTTCGAAGGGGACACCATGAGCCTGCGCACCACCCATCGCGCGCGTCTGGTCGCCGTCGGCGCCGCCACGGCCCTCCTGATCGCCGGCGCCGGAAGCGCCGCCGTCGCCGGCGGCACCGCGGCCGAGCCGCCGTCCACGCCGGTCCCGGTGACCACCCCCGACGGCCAGACCTTCTCCTACGTCGTCAACGCCAAGCACGCGAACCCCGGCCAGACGCGTCTCGCGGAGCGGGCCGTCGAGGCGGCGGGAGGCGTCGTCGTCCAGTCGTGGCCCGAGATCGGCGTCGTGGTCGCGCACGCGGCACGCGCGGACTTCCGCGCCGACGTCGTGCGCCTCGCGCGCGGGCACGCCGTCGAGTCGGTCGGCGTCACCCGGACCGTCCCGGTGAGCGAGGGCACGCCCGCCGTCGCCGACGACGTCCCGGGTGCCAAGGGCGGCCCGTGGAAGGCGAAGGTCACCAAGAAGCCCGGTGCCGTCGTCGAGGACGGCGCCGGCGCGACGGCCGTCCCGGACCCGGGCGAGGCCACCCAGTGGGACATGGCGATGATCAAGGCCGACCGGGCGATCGAGATCAACCCGGGCTCGCCGGACGTGCTGGTCGGCGTCCTCGACTCCGGCATCGACGCCACGCACCCCGACCTCGCGACGCAGGTCGACACGGCGGCGTCCGTGAACTGCACCGCGGCGGGGCGCCCCGACACGTCGGCCACCGGCTGGCTGCCCACGACGTCCGACCACGGCACCCACGTGGCCGGGACGATCGCGGCGGCCGACAACGGGCTGGGCATCGTCGGCGTCGCGCCGGGCGTGAAGATGGCGTCCGTGAAGGTCGTCAACGACGACGGCTTCATCTACCCCGAGTACGCCGTCTGCGGCTTCGTCTGGGCGGGCCTGCACGGCGTGGACGTCACCAACAACTCGTACTACATCGACCCGTTCATGTACTGGTGTGAGGACCAGCCCGACCAGGCCGCGGTGAAGGAGGCCGTGCGCCGCGCGATCGACTTCTCCACCGACCGGGGCGCCGTGCACGCCGCGGCGGCCGGCAACGCGTCCACGGACCTGGCGAACAACACCCGCGACACGTCGAGCCCCAACGACTCGACGGCCGTGGACCGCACCATCAACTCGGGCTGCGAGGACATCCCGACCGAGGCGGACGGGGTCGTGACGGTCTCGTCCGTCACGAGCACCGGAGCCCTGAGCTCCTTCTCCAACCGCGGCCTCGGCAAGATCGACGTCGCCGCCCCGGGCAGCGCCATCGTCTCGACCGAGCTGAACGGCACGTGGGACACCAAGAGCGGCACGTCCATGGCGTCGCCGCACGTCGCGGGCGTGCTCGCGCTCATGAAGTCCGCGCACCCGGACTGGACGCCCGCCCAGCTCGAGCAGGCCGTGCGCGACCAGGCGGACGACCGGCCCTGCGGGACGACGCCCGTCGGGCCGACGTGCGTCGGGACGCCGGAGGAGAACAGCTTCTTCGGTGACGGCCTCGTCGACGCCCTCGACGCGGTGACGCTGGGCTGACCGAGCACGACGACCGCAGGGGGAGGGCGGCCCGCAGCGTGCTGCGGGCCGCCCTGCGTCGTCGACGGAGTTTCACCCGGTGCGGCCGGGTGAAAACCGCTGACCTGGGTGGATATGTCGTAGAACGTCCCTCGCGGTTCCCCATACTGACGTGCAGCACCGCCGGACCGCGCCCGCGCGACGAGGCGACCGGCCCTGAGCGGTCGTGGCCACGACGGCCGTGCTTCGTCTCGTGGCCGCTCCGCCGGCCGCTGATCCTCGGAGGACCCGTGGAACCTCTCCACCCGGCGGCGCGACGACGTCGCGGTCGCGCGGCGGCGCTCGTCACGGCCCTGGCTCTGGTCGTCACACCGCTCCTGGTCGCACCACCGGCCTCGGCGTCCGTCGTCGCGACGGAGGCCGCGGACGAACCGACGGTGGCCCCGACGGACGTCGTCGCCCCGGCGGCGGAGCAGCTCCTCGTCGACGGCACGCTGCAGGTCGGCGAGGAGGTCGCGGTCGACCCGCGGCCGGAGCTGTGGGCGCCGGCCGGGATCGGGCTCGCCTTCACCTACCGCTGGTTCGCCGGCGACTCCCTGGTCGCGGAGGGCACGGAGCCCACGCTGACGCTCGGGCCCGCGACCGTCGGCGAGCAGGTCAGCGTCGAGGTCACCGGCACGGCTCCCGAGGGCGCCGTCGACGGCGCGACCTCGGCGTCGGTCGTGGTCGTCGCCGCCGGCACGGTGGCCGAGGGCGAGCTCGTGACCGACGCCCCGACGATCAGCGGGACGGCGAGGTACGGGCAGACCCTCACCGCGAAGGCCGGTTCCTGGGAGCCGGCGGCCACCCTCACGTACCAGTGGTGGCGGGGCCACGACCCCGTCAGCGGGGCCACGAAGCCGACGTACACCCTGACGGCCGCCGACCTGGGCAGGACGATCGCGGTCTCGGTGTCGGGCGCCGCGGAGGGCTACACGTCCCGGACGCTCACGTCGGACCGGACCGCCGTCGTCGTCGCGGCCGGCCTGTCCGCGGGGACGCCCACGATCAGCGGCACCGTGCGCGTGGGCTCGAAGGTCACCGCCAAGCCGGGCACCTGGACCTCCGGGACCACGCTGGGCTACCAGTGGTACGTGTCCGGCACGAAGGTCTCGGGCGCCACGGGGTCGAGTTACACGCTGCCGTCGACGGCCAAGGGCCGGACCCTCACCGTCAAGGTGACCGGGAAGAAGACCGGGTACACCACGGTCACGAGGACGAGCGCCGGCACGAAGGTCGCGCCGGGGGTGCTGTCGGCGCCGAGGCCGACCGTCAAGGGCACCGTCAAGGCGGGCAGCACGGTCTCCGTGTCGCGCGGGACGTGGAACCCCGGGGCGACGACCTACCGCTACCAGTGGAAGATCAGCGGCCGGTCGATCCCGGGCGCCACGCGCTCCACGTACACGATCCCGTCGAGGTACGCCGGCAGGACGCTCACCGTCGCCGTGACGGGCAGCCGCAGCGGCTACACCACGCGCACCGTGACGAGCTCCGGCACGACCGTGCTGCGCGTCTACTCCAGGACCTCCGCGCCCCAGGTCTCCGGGACCGTCCGCGTCGGCTCCACGCTCAAGGTGAGCAGCAAGGGCACCTGGAGCCCCGCACCGACGTCGTGGAAGTACCAGTGGAAGGCGAACGGCACCGCCATCAAGGGCGCCACGAGGTCGTCGTTCACGCTGACGTCGGCCCTGCACGGCAAGAAGATCACCGTCACCGTCACCGGCGTCCGCCCGGGGTACGCGACGTCGTCCCGGACCAGCGCGGCCACCGCCACGGTGGCCTGGCCCGTGGGCGTCAGCACGCCCAGGGTGACGAACCAGCCCGACGCGCTGTGGGTCACCACCGGCCAGTCCGCCCGGTTCTCGGCGTCCGCGACCGGCGGCAGGCTGAAGTACCAGTGGCAGGTGCGGACGGCGGAGTCGGGCACGTGGAAGAACGTGTCCGACCGCACCTCGTCGTCCTACGCGTTCACCGCGCGCTCCAAGCACACGCTCGCCGACTACCGCGTTCGGGTGTCGAACGTCGCAGGCACGACCTACTCGAAGCCGGCCACGCTCTGGGTCGACTCCAGCCGGTCCGACCCCTACGCGCCCGGCAAGTGGTTCGTGGGCAACTTCTGGATGCAGTCTCTCTGGGACACCGAGGCGGGGACGGTCGACGGGGTCTCCTTCGTCGATGCGTGGTTCGTCGGGTGCTCGCTCGGGGACCCGGCCGTGAGCGTCTGGGACGACCTGGAGATCTCGTACGTCGGGTCGAACGGCAAGACCTACCGTGCCTCCGCCTATCCCTACGCGACGGAGGACGGCTGCGAGCAGATCGTCGTCGAGGCCGACGGCGTCAGCAGCGCCGTCGCCAAGGGCGGTGTGTGGAAGATCGTCGACCACTCGGGGTCGTGGATGTACGGGTCGTCGACGCAGTGGGTGCGCGGGCTGGGCTGACGGCCGGCGCGTGACCACGGGGTGGGGGGGGGGGGGGGGGGGGGGGGGGGGGGGGGGGGGGGGGGGGGGGGGGGGG
>NZ_JBNOZL010000006.1:0-102069 GCF_050311635.1 Isoptericola nanjingensis
ACGGACCGTAGCCGGCTACGGTCCGTGCCCTCTCTATCTCGGCGAGGAGCCTTCTCTATCTCGGCGAAGCGAGGAGCAGGGCGGGGGCGCCGCCCTCGACGGAGCGGGCGTCGACGCCGGCGGCGCGCGCGACGTCGGCGACGCGGGCCGAGCGGGCGCCGGCGGCGCACACGAGCAGCACGGGCCGGTCGGCGGGCAGCTCCGCGCGCGCGACGTCCGCGCCGTCCGGGCCGAAGAACGCGCCGCTCGGCACGAGCCGCGCCCCCGCGACCGGGAGCGCCTGGGCCTCCCAGTCCTCGCGGACGTCGACGATCGCCACGGGGGCGTCGCCGGCGAGCAGCGCTGCGGCGTCGGCGGCGCTCATGCTGGCGGGGCCGAGCCCGCTGCTCACGGTGCCGGTACCGGCGTCGGCCGACCCGCCCGCCGGGGCGGGCAGCCCGCAGAACGCGGCGTACGCGGCGTCGTCGGCGAGCAGCCCGGCGACGGGCTCGCGCGTGGGGTCGGGGCGGACGGCGAGCTGGCGCCACGAGAGCTCGAGCGCGTCGTAGACGGCGATGCGGCCCAGCAGCGTGGTACCCGCGCCCGTGATCAGCTTGACCGCCTCGGTCGCCATGACCGAGCCGACGGTGCCGCACAGGGCGCCGAGCACGCCGCCGGTGGCGCAGTCGGGCACGGTGCCCGGCGGCGGGGGCACGGGGAAGACGTCGCGGTAGGTGACGCCGCGCTCGCGGGCGCCGTCGTCCAGCACCGGCGCGCCCCAGAAGACGGCGACCTGGCCGTCGAACTGGTGGATGGCGCCCCAGACGACCGGGACGCCGAGGATCTCGGCCGCGTCGGAGACGAGGTAGCGGGTCGGGAAGTTGTCCGCCCCGTCGAGCACGAGGTCGTACCCGCCCACGATCTCCAGCACGTTCTCGGGGGTGAGGCGCGCGGGGTGGGCCACGACCTCGACGTCGGGCGCGAGGTCGGCGAGCCGGTCGCGCGCCGACTCCACCTTGGGCCGGCCGAGGTCGGCCGTGCCGTGCACCACCTGGCGCTGCAGGTTGGAGAGGTCCACGACGTCGTCGTCCACGACGCCGAGCGTGCCCACCCCGGCGGCCGCGAGGTACTGCAGGGCCGGGCTGCCGAGGCCCCCCGCCCCCACGACGAGCACGCGCGCGGCGGCGAGCCGACGCTGCCCCTCCGGCCCGACGCCGGGCAGCGGCAGGTGCCGGGCGTACCGGGCGAGGCGCGCGGCGTCGAGCTCCGGGCCGGGCGCGACGAGCGGGGCGAGCGACGTCATGCCGCGTACCGCTCCGCGAGCGCCGCGAGCTTGGCGTCGGCGTCGGCGTGCACGCGCTTCTCGAGGATGAACGACATCACCGGCACGACGCCGGCGAACACCATCGTGGCGAGCCGGCCGAAGCCCCAGCGCATCTTCGACCACAGGTCGAGCACCGTGACGAGGTAGACCACGTAGATCCAGCCGTGCGCGAACGGCACCCAGCCCATGTAGTCGATGACGACCTCGACGGGCACCACGTACTTGAAGAACATCTCGACGCACAGGATCAGCAGCATCACACCGGTGAGGATCGCCATGAACCGGTAGCGCTTGAGGGCGCCGCGCGCCTTGCGGATGGCGGCCTCGGCCTGGGCCTGGCTGGCGCCGCCGGCGGGAGTCGACGAGGGCTGCGGGGCGGGGGTCTGCTGCGGCGTGCTCACCCCAGCATCGTAGGCGCGAAACGATGCGGTTATTCCGTGGCCCGGTGTCGGCGGGCGTTCGTAGGCTGGATCCTCGTGCGACCTCTTCCCTTGCCCGACGTGGGCAACCCTCCCCTGACGTCCCCCGCCCGGCTGCTGGCCTGGCAGGGGTGGCGTCAGCGCGATGTGCTCGCGAAGTCGCTGGTGGCGGGCGTGGTGGCGATGCTGGCGTCGGCCGCGGCCCCGCTGCTCATCGGTCGCGCCATCGACGAGGGGCTGTCGCAGGGCTTCGGCGGCCCCCTGTTCGCGTGGTGCGGAGCGATGCTCGGCGCCGCCGCCGTGATCGTCGTGGCCGGCATCTTCAACCACATCTGGGACGTCGAGAACTGGGTGCGGGCGTCGCTGTCGTTCTCCCAGCTCGTGGGCTACAAGGCCTCGCGCGCGGGGCACGCGATCACGCGCAAGCTGCCCACCGGCGAGGTCGTCTCCGCCGTCGCGAACGACGCCCTGCGCGTGGGCGACATGTTCTCCATGGCCGGCCGGTTCACCGGCGGCGTGATCGCGTACGTCGTGGTCGTCGTGATCATGCTGTCGCAGCACGTGCAGCTCGGCCTGGTGCTGGCGCTCGGCATCCCGGCGGTGGCGGCCGTCCTCGGCCTGCTGATCAAGCCGCTGCAGTCGCGCCAGACGACGCAGCGCGAGGCCACGGGCCGCCTGACGTCGCTCGGCGCGGACACCGTCTCGGGCCTGCGCATCCTGCGCGGCATCGGCGGCGAGGACGAGTTCGCCGCCCGCTACGCCCGCCAGTCGCAGGAGGTGCGGCACCAGGGCGTGCGCGTCGCCGTGCTGCAGTCGGTGCTCGACGGCCTGCAGGTGCTGCTGCCCGGGCTCCTCGCCGCGCTCGTGCTGTGGCTCGGCGCCCGCGCCGCCGTCCGCGGCGAGATCACCAGCGGCCAGCTCGTGACGTTCTACGGCTACGCCGCGTTCCTCGCCTGGCCGGTGCAGATGGCCACGCAGATGCTGCAGATGGTCATCCGTGCCGTCATCTCCTCGCGCAAGATCCTCGACGTGCTGCGGGTCACCGAGGCGACGCCGTCGACCGCGACGCCCACGGACGCGCCGCCCGCCGGCGCCGAGCTCGCCGACGAGACGAGCGGCCTGGTGCTGCGCGAGGGCCGCGTCCTGGGCCTCGTCAGCGCGGACCCGGACGCCTCGGCGCGCGTCGCGACGCGGCTCGGGCGGCTCGACGACGAGGCCGAGGCCGGCACGCCGGTCCGGCTCGGCGGCGTGCCGCTGGCCGACCTCGACAAGGAGGCGCTGCGCCACCGCGTCGTGGTCTCCGAGGCGACGCCGCACCTGTTCTCGGGCGTGCTCGGCGAGGCGCTCGACGCGCGCGGCCGCGCCACCGAGGCCGACCTGCTGGCCGCGATGGTCACCGCGGACGCGCACGACGTCCTCGACAGCGTGCCCGGCGGCCTCGCCGGCGAGCTGCCCGAGAAGGGCCGCTCCCTGTCGGGCGGCCAGCGGCAGCGCGTGGCGCTCGCGCGGGCCCTGCTCACCGAGCCGGAGATCCTCGTCCTCGTGGAGCCCACCAGCGCGGTGGACGCCCACACCGAGGCGCGGATCGCGGAGCGGGTCGCTCAGGTCCGTCGCGGCCGCACCACGCTCGTCGTCACGGCGAGCCCGCTCGTGCTCGACCACCTCGACGAGGTCGTGCTGCTCGACGACGACGCCACGGTCGCGGCGTCCGGCACGCACGCCGAGCTGCTGGCCCGCCGCGACGCCCACGGCGCCGCGTACCGCGCCGTCGTCGGCCGGAGCATGGCGGAGGACGCCGACGACGAGTCCGACGAGCTGACCGACACCGACCTGGAAGGAGCGGCACGATGAGCAGCACCACCAACCCCAACCTGCTGCCGATCGCCGACCGCGCCGAGGTCAACCGCACGGTGGGCCGCCTGTTCCGGCGCCACCGCGGCCAGCTCGGCGGCGTCGCCGTGCTGCACACCCTTGCCGCGCTGGCCGGCCTGGCGGGCCCGTTCCTGCTGGGGCGGATCATCGACCTCGTCGCCGACGGCACCACGCTGTCCGCCGTCGACTCGCTCGCGATGGTGCTCGTCGGCGCCGTCGTCGCGCAGGCCGTCATCACGCGGTACGCGCAGCGCCTGTCGATGGTCTTCGGCGAGCGGGTCTTCGCCGACCTGCGCGAGGAGTTCATGGACGCCGTGACCCGGCTGCCGCTGTCGACGGTGGAGAAGGCCGGCACCGGCGACCTCGTCGCGCGCACCACCAACGACGTGAACAAGCTGCAGCACGCCGTGCGGTTCGGCGTGCCGCGGGTGCTCGTGTGCGTCGTGACGATCCTGCTCACGCTGGTCGCGTCGTTCCTCGCGAGCCCGCTCGTGGCGGTCGGGCTGCTCACCGGCGTCCCGCTGATCGTCGTGGCCACGCGCTGGTACCTCAGGCGCGCGACGCCGGGTTACCTGCGCGAGTCGGCGGCCTACGCCGCGATCAACGGCTCCATCACCGAGTCCGTCGAGGGCGCCCGCACCACCGACGCCCTGCACCTCGGCGCCCGCATCCGCCGGCGCATCGACCGCGACCTGCGCGAGGCGTTCGACGCCGAGTCGTACACCCTGGGCCTGCGCCTGCGGCTCATCCCGGCCCTGGACGCGGCGGTCGCGATCGCGCCGATCGTCGTCATCCTCTGGGGCGGCTGGCTCGTGTCTCAGGACCTCACCACCGTGGGCACCGTCGCGACCATCGCGATGTACGGCCACCAGATGGGCGGCCCGGTGTTCGACCTGGTGTTCTGGCTCGACGAGCTGCAGGTCGCGGCCGTCGCGCTGGCGCGCGTCGTCGGCGTCGGGCTGGTCGGCCCGGACCGGACCGCCGGTACCGCCGTGCCGTCGTCGGAGGACGTCCGCGCCCGGTCGGTGCGGTACGCGTACCGCGAGGGCCACGACGTGCTGCACGGCATCGACCTGGACCTCGCCCCCGGCGAGCGGCTGGCCGTCGTCGGACCTTCCGGCGCGGGCAAGTCCACGCTGGGCCGCATGCTCGCGGGCATCCACCCGCCCACCGGCGGCTCGGTCACCGTGGGCGACGTGCCGCTCGTCGAGCTGCCGCTGGAGGACCTGCGCCACCACGTCGCGCTGGTCACCCAGGAGCACCACGTGTTCGTCGGGTCGCTGGCGGAGAACCTGCGCCTGGCCGACACGTCGGCCACCGACGACGCCCTGTGGGGCGCGCTCGGGGCGGTCGACGCCGCGTCGTGGGCGGCCGCGCTGCCCGACGGCCTGGAGACGGCGGTCGGGTCGGGCGGTCACACGCTCACGCCCGCGCAGGCGCAGCAGGTCGCGCTCGCGCGGCTCGTGCTGCTCGACCCGCACACGCTCGTCCTCGACGAGGCGACGTCGCTGCTCGACCCGCGGGCCGCCCGCCACCTGGAGCGTTCGCTCAACGCCGTGCTCACCGGCCGCACGGTGGTCGCCATCGCGCACCGCCTGCACACCGCGCACGACGCCGACCGCGTCGCCGTCGTCGACGGCGGCCGCATCACCGAGATCGGCCCGCACGACGAGCTCGTCGCCGCCGGCGGCGACTACGCCAGGCTCTGGCACAGCTGGCAGCACGAGTGAGCGCGAGGTAGTCCACCCCGCGCCGAGGTAGTACCGAAATCGGGTTCGGTACTACCTCGGCGCGACGGGCTGGCGGATCAGGGTGCGCAGCTTCTCCGGCGCGGTGCGGCGCAGGTCGGACAGGTAGATCTCGTGGTGCCGCCCGCGCAGCGCCCGCCCCTCGGAGTCGATGAACGCGTGCAGCCGTCCGATCGTCGCGGGCTCGGTGGCGAACGGCCCGCGGTGCAGCACCTGCGCGGCGTCGCCCTCGGCGTAGCTCTCCAGGCGGACGCGGTCGCCGGCCGGGGGCCGCTTCGCGGCGACGGCGCGCGCCAGCACGTCGGCGGCGTCGACCTGCTCGACGGCGTCCGGCAGGCTGATCATCAGCGTCCAGCGCCACTCGTCCTTGGCGGCCACGCTGAACGTGCTCATGTCGTCCGCCCACCACAGCCCCTCGAGCGGCATGACCGTGTAGGCGTCGCCCGTGGCGGCCTTGACCGCCGCCCGCAGCGCGTACGCGAGCGGGTACAGCGTCTCGACCGCCGCGCGGTACGCCGGCGCGGTGTTCGGGTCGCCCTCGCCGTCGACCATGAGGAACGGGCGGGGCGGCACCGTCACCATCGCGGGCGTCGTCGTCGCACGGTAGCGGTACCGCGGCTCGCACTTGAGGTCGATGCTCGCCATGCCGACAGCCAAGCAGCCGCCCCCGACATCACGAGGGGGTCAGCCGGGCAGCCCCGCGATGCCGGTGCCGACGGGGTCGTCGGAGTCGTCGTGCGTGCGGCCGCGCTTCGTCCCCGCCGCCTCGTCGCGCACGAGCCGGATCCAGAGCACCACCGCGAAGAGCCCGAAGACCCACCACTGCAGGGCGTAGAACAGGTTCTGCAGGTTGACGCCGTCGCTGCCCTCGAGCACGGGGCGCGGCAGCAAGGCGGGCCCGCCCTCGGCGGCGGTCGCCTGCGCGGGGTCGGACGTCGTGAGCACGACGTACCCGGAGTAGATCGGCCCGCCCCACGTGTTGACCAGCGCGCCGGTGGAGATGGAGTCGGTGAGCGGGGGGCCGTCCGGGTTGTCGGGGAGCGGCTCGGTGCCCTCCTGCACGGACTCCGACGCCTGCAGCCAGCCGGTGACGCGTACCTCGCCGTCGGGGACGTCGAGCGACGCGGCGTCCGGGGTGGGAGAGTCCACCCACCCGCGCACGACCGGCAGGACCGGCGGCCCGGACAGGTCCGCCCACGACGCACCGCCAGTGCCGTCGTCGGTGACGCGCAGCGGCGTGAGCACCAGGTACCCGGTGCGGCCGTCCAGCGCGCGCCCGGCGACGAGCATCTGCCCCTCGGGCTCGTACTCCCCCGTCACCCACGCCTCGGTGCCGACCAGCTCGCCGGGGAACGACGTCTGCGGCGGGAGCAGGTCGCCCAGCGCCTCGGGCCCGTGCGACGCCTGCTCCGCCGCCTCCTGCTGGGCGGCGAGCTCGGCGCGCTGGTAGGCGCGGTCGAGCTGCCACACGCCGAGCCGACCGCACACGGCGGCGGCGAGCAGGAAGAGGAGCAGGATCCCGATCATGCGGGGCTGGACGGCCACCGCCCAGAACGACCTGCGGGCGGGCTGGGGGCTGGGCACGGCACCACCGTAATCGGCCCGGGCCCCACCCCAGGAATCCGTGCGCCGCGGGCACCTGACACGGCGCCAGATCGACGTCACGCCCTCTGACCTCGCCGGTCGTGCTGCATTCGCGCACCGGGTGCGGTGGAATGAAGGCGCCGGCCTTCCCCGAGCCTCTGGAGCGTGTGATGAGCACCACGACCACCCCGACCGTCAGCCCCACCCCGTGGCGCGCCGGCGCCGGCACCGAGCTCTCGGCCGAGACGATCGACCGGATCGACCGGTGGTGGCGGGCGGCGAACTACCTGTCGGTCGGTCAGATCTACCTGCTCGGCAACCCGCTGCTGCGCGAGCCGCTGACCCGCGACCACGTCAAGCCGCGCCTGCTGGGCCACTGGGGCACGACGCCGGGCCTGAACTTCCTGTACGCGCACCTCAACCGGGTGATCAAGGAGCGCGAGCAGTCCACGGTCTACGTCGCCGGCCCCGGCCACGGCGGCCCCGGCCTCGTCGCGAGCACGTATCTGGACGGCACGTACTCCGAGCTCTACTCGGACATCACCGAGGACACCGACGGCGTGCGCCGCCTGTTCCGCCAGTTCTCGTTCCCTGGCGGCATCCCGAGCCACGTCGCCCCCGAGACGCCCGGGTCCATCCACGAGGGCGGCGAGCTGGGATACGCCCTCTCGCACGCGTACGGCGCGGTGTTCGACAACCCGGACCTGCTGGTGGCGGCGGTCGTGGGCGACGGCGAAGCCGAGACCGGCCCGCTCGCCACGAGCTGGCACTCGAACAAGCTGCTCAACCCCGCGCAGGACGGCGTCGTGCTGCCGATCCTGCACCTCAACGGGTACAAGATCGCGAACCCCACGATCCTCGACCGCATCGGCCGCGACGAGCTCGAGTCGCTCATGGTCGGGTACGGGCACAAGCCGCACTGGTTCGAGGTGGCCGACGGCTCCGACGAGTCGCACGAGTCGATCCACCGCCGCTTCGCCGCGGTGCTGGACGAGGTGCTCGACGAGATCGCCGCGATCAAGGCGCAGGCCGCCGTCGAGGGGGTGGACATGGCGCGCCCGGCCTGGCCCATGATCGTGTTCCGCACGCCGAAGGGCTGGACGGGCCCGGAGTACATCGACGGCAAGAAGACGGTGGGCTCGTGGCGCGCGCACCAGGTGCCGCTCGCGAGCGCGCGGGACACGCCCGAGCACCTCCAGGTGCTGGAGACGTGGCTCAAGTCGTACCGGGCCGAGGAGCTCTTCGACGACGACGGCCGCATCCTCGACGACATCCGCGAGCTGGCCCCGCCCGGCGAGCTGCGCATGAGCGCCAACCCGCACGCGAACGGCGGCGTGCTGCTGCGCGACCTGCGCCTGCCCGACTTCCGCGACTTCGCCGTCGACGTCCCCGCGCCGGGTGCCGGTGCGGTGGAGGCGCCGCGAGTGCTGGGCCAGTTCCTCACCGAGGTGATCCGCCGCAACCCGGACAACTTCCGGATCTTCGGCCCGGACGAGACGGCGTCCAACCGCCTGCAGGCCACGTTCGACGTCACCGGCAAGCAGTGGAACGCCGAGTACTTCTCGCCGGAGGTCGACGAGCACCTCGTCCGCGCCGGCCGGGTGATGGAGCAGCTGAGCGAGCACCAGTGCCAGGGCTGGCTGGAGGGCTACCTGCTCACCGGGCGGCACGGCCTGTTCACCAGCTACGAGGCCTTCATCCACATCGTCGACTCGATGTTCAACCAGCACGCCAAGTGGCTCAAGGTCACCAACCACATCCCGTGGCGGAGGCCGATCGCGAGCCTCAACTACCTGCTCTCCAGCCACGTGTGGCGCCAGGACCACAACGGCTTCAGCCACCAGGACCCTGGCTTCATCGACCACGTCGTGAACAAGAAGGCCGAGATCGTCCGCGTGTACCTGCCGCCGGACGCGAACACCCTGCTGTCCACCTACGACCACTGCCTGCGCTCGCGCCAGTACGTGAACGTCGTCGTGGCGGGCAAGCAGCCGGCGCCGCAGTTCCTCACGATGGAGCAGGCGGTCGCGCACTCCACGCGCGGCCTGGGCATCTGGGAGTGGGCCGGCACCGAGGTGGAGGGCGAGGACCCGGACGTCGTGCTCGGCGCCGCGGGCGACGTGCCCACGCTCGAGGTGCTCGCGGCGGCCGACATCCTGCGCCACCGCATCCCGGACCTCAAGGTCCGGGTCGTGAACGTCGTCGACCTCATGCGGCTGCAGGACGAGAAGGAGCACCCGCACGGCCTGTCCGACAAGGACTTCGACACGCTGTTCACGGCCGACAAGCCGGTGATCTTCAACTACCACGGCTACCCGTGGCTCATCCACCGCCTCACGTACCGCCGCACCAACCACGCCAACATCCACGTGCGCGGGTACAAGGAGGAGGGCACCACGACGACGCCCTTCGACATGGCGATGCTCAACGACATCGACCGGTTCCACCTCGTGGTCGACGTCATCGACCGGGTGCCGGCCCTGCGCTCGCGGTACGCGGGCCTGCGGCAGGAGATGGTCGACGCCCGGCTCGCGGCCCGGCAGTACACCCGCGAGCACGGCGAGGACATCCCCGACGTGCGCGACTGGGTGTGGCCGGACGTCGGTGAGACGGGCACCGAGAACGGCGGGCCCCAGTACGACGCCGCGGCGGCGACGGGCGGCGACAACGAGTGACAGGGGACGCACGATCGACAGGGGACGCCGCGTGACGAGCACGACCCGCTCTCTCTACATCGCCTCCCCCGAGGGCGAGACCGGCAAGTCGACGGTCGCGCTGGGCGTGCTGGACCTGCTGGTCCGGCAGGTCTCGCGCGTCGGGGTGTTCCGGGCCGTCTCCCGCGTGCCGTCGCCGCCGGCGTCGGACGCGGGGGGCGACGCCGCGCGCGACCACGTCCTGGAGATGCTGCTCGCGCACGACGGCGTCGACCTGACCTACGAGGACGCGGTCGGCGTCACCTACGACGACGTTCACGCGGACCCGGAGGCCGCGCTCGCCCGCATCCTCGACCGCTACCACGCGGTCGCGGAGCGGTGCGACGCCGTCGTCGTGGTCGGCACGGACTACACCGACGTCGCGGGCGCCACCGAGCTGGCGTTCAACGCGCGCGTGGCGGCCAACCTGGGCGCCCCGGTGCTGCTGGTGGCGTCGGGCCGGGAGCGCTCGCCCGAGGACGTGCGCGCCCTGGTGCGCCTCAGCCTGTCGGAGCTGCGCGCCAACCACGCGCAGCCGGTGGGCGTCGTCGTGAACCGGTGCCCCCCGCGGGTGCTCGCCGCGGGCGCCGCGGCGCTGGTGGGCGACGGCGACCTGCCCGTGTGGACGATCCCCGAGGAGCCGTTCCTGCACGCGCCGACGGTCGGCCGCCTGGCCGAGGCCGTGGAGGGCACGCTCATGCTCGGCGACGCCGACCTGCTGGGCCGCGAGGCGCTCGAGGTCATCGTCGGGGCGATGTCGTTCGAGCACGTGCTCGACCACCTGTCCGACGGCGCCGTCGTCATCCTGCCGGGCGACCGCTCCGACGTGCTGCTCGGGCTGCTCTCGGCGCAGTCCGCGGCCACGTTCCCGTCCCTGTCGGGCATCGTGCTCACCGGCGGCTACGTGCCGCGCGGGGTGATCGCGCAGCTGCTGTCGGCGCTCGGCCCGCGCGTGCCCGTGGTGGCCACCGCGCTCGACACGTTCCAGGCCGCCCGCCGCGCGGCCGAGACGCACGGCTACGTCACCGTCGCCTCGACACGGAAGATCGACGTCGCGCGCGCCCTGTTCGAGCAGCACGTGGACGGCGCCGCGCTGCTGGCCCGCCTGGACCTGCCGCGCACGCGCGTCGTGACGCCGCTGATGTTCGAGTACGAGCTCATCGAGCGCGCGCGCGGCGACCGGCGCCGCGTCGTGCTGCCCGAGGGCGACGACGACCGCATCCTGCGCGCCGCGTCGACCGTGCTGGCCCGCGGCATCGCGGACCTGGTGAT
The DNA here is from genome assembly GCF_050311635.1 of Isoptericola nanjingensis. Taxonomy (NCBI): domain Bacteria; kingdom Bacillati; phylum Actinomycetota; class Actinomycetes; order Micrococcales; family Promicromonosporaceae; genus Isoptericola; species Isoptericola nanjingensis. The sequence goes on from NZ_JBNOZL010000006.1 coordinate 10,892, forward strand.
CCTGGGCGACGAGACGTCGATCCGGGCGCGCGCCGCCGAGCTGGGCCTCGACATCGCCACCGCCACCGTGCTCTCCCCCACCGACCCCGAGCACGTCGAGATGTTCAGCGCGGAGTACGCGAGGCTCCGGGCGCACAAGGGCATGACGGTGGAGCGGGCCAAGGAGATCGTCACCGACGTGTCGTACTTCGGCACGATGATGGTGCACCTCGGGCTCGCGGACGGGATGGTCTCGGGCGCCGCGCACACCACGGCGCACACCATCCGGCCCTCGTTCGAGATCGTCAAGACGCAGCCGGGCGTCTCCGTGGTGTCGTCGGTGTTCCTCATGTGCCTGCAGGACCGGGTGCTCGTGTACGGCGACTGCGCGGTGATCCCCGACCCGACGGCGGAGCAGCTCGCGGACATCGCCATCTCGTCGTCGGCGACGGCGGCGCAGTTCGGCGTCGACCCGAAGGTCGCGATGCTGTCGTACTCGACGGGCACGTCCGGCTCGGGCGCGGACGTCGACAAGGTGCGCACCGCGACCGGGCTGGTCCGCGAGCGCCGGCCCGACCTGTCCGTGGAGGGGCCGATCCAGTACGACGCCGCCGTGGACGCGTCGGTCGCGAAGTCGAAGCTGCCGGAGTCGTCGGTCGCAGGGCAGGCGACGGTGTTCGTCTTCCCCGACCTCAACACGGGCAACAACACGTACAAGGCCGTGCAGCGCTCGGCCGGGGCCGTCGCCGTCGGCCCCGTGCTGCAGGGGCTGAACAAGCCGGTCAACGACCTGTCGCGCGGCGCGCTGGTCGCGGACATCGTCAACACCGTCGCCATCACGGCGATCCAGGCCCAGTCGTTCGGGGCACAGGCACAGGAGGCCACCGCATGAGCATCGTCCCCGAGGCCGAGCGCCCCACCCCGTACAGCGCGTACGGGGCGCACGGGTCCGTGCTGGTGCTGAACTCGGGCTCGTCGTCGCTCAAGTACCAGCTGGTCAACCCTGTCGGCGGGGAGGCGATCGCGGCGGGCACGATCGAGCGGATCGGCGAGGCGTCCGGCATCGTCACGCACACGTTCGCAGGCAACAGGACCCGCCGCGAGCTCGAGGTGCCGGACCACGGCGAGGCGCTGCGGATCGCGCTGGGCCTGTTCGACGAGATCGGCCCGCGCCTGGCGGACGCCGGCATCTACGCCGTCGGGCACCGGGTGGTGCACGGCGGCGCGGAGTTCTCGGGGCCGGTCGTGGTGGACGACGACGTCGTGGCGCGCATCGACGCCCTCGTCCCGCTCGCGCCCCTGCACAACCCGGCCAACGTGCAGGGCATCCGGGTGGCGCGCGAGCTGCTGTCCGACGTCCCGCACGTCGCCGTCTTCGACACGGCCTTCTTCTCCGCGCTGCCCGCCGAGGCGTACACCTACGCCATCGACCGGGAGGTGGCCAAGGAGTACGACGTGCGCCGGTACGGCTTCCACGGCACCAGCCACCAGTACGTGGCGGGCAAGGTGGCGCGGGTGCTGGGCCGCCGGGTGCAGGACCTGCACACGATCGTGCTGCACCTGGGCAACGGCGCGTCCGCGTCGGCGGTGGCGGGCGGCGTCCCGATCGACACCTCCATGGGCCTGACGCCGTTGGAGGGCCTCGTGATGGGCACCCGGTCGGGCGACATCGATCCGGCCGTCGTCTTCCATCTGGCCCGCAACGCCGAGCTGGGCATCGACGAGCTCGACACGCTGCTCAACAAGCGCTCGGGGATGCTCGGCCTCTCGGGCGTGAACGACTTCCGCGAGCTGCGGCGCCTCATCGACGACGGCGACGAGGCGGCCGCGCTCGCGTTCGACGTCTACGTCCACCGCCTGAAGAAGTACGTGGGCGCCTACGCCGCGCTGCTGGGCCGGGTGGACGTCATCGCGTTCACCGCGGGCGTCGGCGAGAACGACGCCGCCGTGCGCGCCGCCGTCTGCGACGGCCTCGAGGGCATGGGCATCGCCGTCGACCCGGAGCGCAACGCCGCGTCGCGGCGCGACGAGCGCATCATCTCCCCCGACTGGACGTCCACTCTGGTGATGGTGATCCCCACGATGGAGGAGCTCGCCATCGCCCGGCAGTGCGTCGAGGCGGTGGAGCACCTGCGCCCGTCGTCGTCGGTCACGGCGGGCTGAGCGGCGCGGGCGCCGGCCCTCAGGCCAGCGCGAACGCCACGCAGGCGATCCCGAAGCCCATCACGCCGATCGCCGTCTCCATGACGGTCCAGGTGCGCAGCGTGGTCTTCACGTCCATGTCGAAGAACCGGCCCACGAGCCAGAACCCCGAGTCGTTGACGTGGCTGAGCACGACGGACCCGGCCGCCACGGCGACGACGATCGCGGCCGTCGCGAGCTGGCTGAACCCGCCGGCGGCCACGGCCGGGGCGATGAGCCCGGCCGCCGTCGTGAGCGCCACGGTGGCGGAGCCCTGCGCCACCCGCAGGACCGCGGCGATGACGAAGCCGGCGACGATGACGGGGAGGCCCAGGTCGGCGAGGACGTCGGCGAGGGCGTCGCCGATGCCCGACGCGCGCAGCACGCCGCCGAACATGCCGCCGGCGCCCGTGATGAGGATGACGGAGCAGACGGGCCCCAGCGCCGAGTCGAGCGTCTGCTCGAGCACGGTGCTCTCGACGCCGCGGCGACGGCCGAGCGCCCAGGCCGCCACGAGGACGGCGACCAGCAGCGCGACGGGTGTCGAGCCGACGACGCCCGCCCAGGTCACGACCGGGCTCTCGGCGGCGACCCAGCCCGCGGAGACCGCGGTCTCCAGCCCGGTGTTGGCGAAGATCAGGACGAGCGGGAGCAGCAGGATGCCGACGACCGTGCCGAAGCGCGGCGGGTTCGCGATCTGCGCGGCGTCGGCGCGGCCGAGGATCGCCGGCACCGGCAGCTCGATCCGGCGGCCCGCGAACCTGCCGAAGAGGTAGGCGGTCACGTACCAGGTGGGGATCGCGATGATCAGCCCGAGGAGCAGGACCATGCCGACGTTCGCCCCGAGGAACTCGGACGCGGCGACGGGGCCGGGGTGCGGCGGCACGTAGATGTGCATGACCGAGAACGCGCCGGCCACGGGCAGGCCGTACAGCAGCAGCGACCCGCCGAGGCGGTGGGCCACCGCGAACACGATCGGCAGCATCACGACGAGGCCGGCGTCGAAGAAGATCGGGAAGCCGAAGATCAGCGACGCGACGCCGAGGGCCAGCGGGGCGCGCTTCTCGCCGAACCGCGCGATGAGCACGTCGGTCATCACCTTCGCGCCGCCGCTGGTCTCGATCAGGCGGCCCAGCATCGCGCCGAGCCCGACGAGCAGCGCCACGGACGCGAGGGTCGAGCCGAAGCCGTCCAGCAGGACGTCCAGGACGCCGCCGGCGGGCAGCCCGGCGGCCACCGCGGTGAGCAGGCTGACGAGCACGAGCGCGAGGAACGCGTGCAGGCGCACCTTGATGATGAGCAGGAGCAGGAGCGCGACGGCTCCGGCGGCGATGGCGAGCAGCGGCCCGGCCGTGAGCGTCTGGGTCCAGTCGTCGGTGGGTGCGGCGGCCGGCAGGGCGAAAGGCATGGCGAAGGGCATGGCAGAGGGCAGGGAGAAGGGCATGGCGAAGTCCTCGTCGACGGTCGTACGGGGTGGGTCCGGCCGGTCAGGCCCGGTCGGCGAGCCAGGCGAGCACGGAGTCGACGATCTCCTCCGGCGTGGCCGCGACGTCGATCCTGATGCCGTCCTCGTCGTCGTCGAGCGGCTCGAGGGTGGCGAGCTGGGACGGCAGGAGCGCCGGCGGCATGAAGTGCCCGCTGCGGTGCGCCATCCGGTCGGCGAGGAGCTCGGGGGTGCCGTCGAGGTGGACGAACCGCACCCGGCCGTGCGCGCCGCGCAGGACGTCGCGGTAGGAGCGCTTGAGCGCCGAGCAGGTCACGACGGCGGACCGGCCGCTGTCGGTCTCCCCGGTCAGCCAGTCGCGGATGGCGGCGAGCCAGGGGGCCCGGTCGGCGTCGGTGAGGGGCGTGCCGGCCGACATCTTGTCGATGTTCGCCTGGGGGTGGAACTCGTCGGCCTCGGCGACGTCGACGCCGAGGCGCTCGGCGAGCATCCCGGCGATCGTGGTCTTGCCCGAGCCGGCGACGCCCATGACGACGAGGTGCCCGGCGACCGGAGACCGCGGCGCGCTCGCGGCGCGCCCGTCACCGGTGGCGTTCATGACGACAGTGTCCATCTCGACTTCCCTGTTCGGTCGGCGACCCGCCGGGGCGGGCCCCGCGGCGACTGCTGCGTCGCCGCGTCGTCCGAGGATGTCTCATTGGTACTACCTTTGACAAGACTGATCACACCAATGGCTCGCCCGACCCCACGTCGATAGGCTCCGCCCATGTCGTCACCGTCCCTGCACGCCGGAGTGCTCGACGCGCTCGGCCGCGCGATCACCAGCGGAGACGTCCCCGCGGGCACCCCCCTCACGCTCGACGGGATCGGCGCAGAGCACGGCGTCTCGCGGACCGTGGCGCGCGAGGTGATGCGGATGCTCGAGGGCCTCGGGATGGTGCGCTCGCGGCGCCGGGTCGGCCTCGTGGTCCTCGGCATGGAGGACTGGAACGTGCTCGACCCGCGCGTCATCCGGTGGCGGCTGCAGGGCCCCGGCCGCGACGCGCAGCTGCGCAGCCTCACCGAGCTGCGGCACGCGGTCGAGCCCCTCGCCGCCGCCGGTGCCGCCCGTCACGCCACCCCCCAGGTGCGCGGCGAGCTCGTGGACCTCGCCCGCCGGATGCGCACCCTCGGCGAGGCGGGCGACCTCACCGAGTTCCTCGCCCTCGACGTCCGCATGCACGAGCTGCTGCTGCGCTCCAGCGGCAACGAGATGTTCGGCCCGCTGGCCGACGTCGTCGCCGAGGTCCTCGCCGGGCGGACCCACCTCGGCCTCATGCCGCCCTCCCCCGCGCCCGAGGCCCTCGACCAGCACGAGGCGGTCGCCCGGGCGGTGGCCGAGCACGACCCCGACGCCGCCGAGGCCGCGATGGCCCGGATCGTCCGCGAGGTGCGGCGCGCGCTCGACGACCTGCCCGACCTCATGCCCGACGACGAGGACGGCGCCTCGCGCCAGGGTTAGTCTCGACCGCGATGCTGCGCTTCACGCCTCCCTGCGGACCGGTCGACGGCTGGGCGGACGACGACGTCGTCCGCGCCACCGGCATCCCGTACGCCCACGCGGACCGGTTCGCCCGGCCCGTGCCGGTGCCCGACCGCAGTGAGGCGTTCGCGGCGACGGGGTGGTCCCCCGCCTGCCCGCAGGCGCCGGTCCCGTTCCTCGACGAGGTGCTGGGCTCGCCGGGCGCCGGCGTCCCCGGCGACGAGCACTGCCAGCGCCTGTCCGTGACGATGCCCGCCGACGTGCGCCCCGACGACCGCCTCCCCGTCATGGTGTGGATCCACGGCGGCTCGTACACCTCCGGCGCGGGCGACCTGCCGATCATGGACCCGCGGCCGCTCGTCGCGGAGCAGCGAGTGGTCGTCGTGACCGTCACCTATCGGCTCGGCCTGCTGGGCTACCTCGGCGACGGCCCCGAGCGGCCCGCGAACCTCGGGCTGCTCGACCAGCTCGAGGCGCTGCGCTGGGTGCACCGCAACATCGCCGCGTTCAGCGGCGACCCCGCGCGGGTCACGCTGTTCGGCCAGTCCGCGGGGGGCGACGCCGTCGCGCACCTGCTGGCCGTGCCCGCCGCGGCGGCCCTGGTCTCGCGCGCGATCGTGCAGAGCGCGCCGCTCGGCATCTCCCGGGGGCGGGACCGGATGAACGCCGCCATGGCGCGCGCCGCCGCCGGGATCTCCGCCCGGACGCCCGTCACGGACGTCGTGGCCGCGGAGGCGCGGGTCGCGCGGGCGGCGACGGGCGCCGGGCTGCGCGCCGCGATGCCGTTCGGCACCCAGTACGGCCACGACCCGCTGCCGCCCGAGGGCGAGATCGACGCCGCCTGGGACGCCGTCGCGCCGCAGGTCGCGCTGCTCGTCGGAAGCACCGCCGAGGAGGCGCGGCTGTTCGTCCCCCGGATCCCCGCGATCCGGCGGCTCGCCGCGCTGCCCGTCGTCGGGCCCTGGATGCGACGCGCGCTGGTCGCCGCCGTCACCGCGGCCGTCTACGGGCGCCCCGCCCGGCGGCTCGCCGCCCGGCACGCGGCCGCCGGCGGCACCGCCTACCGGTACGTCGTGACGTGGGCCGCGCCAGGCAACCCGTGGGGCGCCGCGCACACCGTCGACCTGCCGCTGCTGTTCGGCGACGAGAAGGCGTGGGCGCCGGCGGCGCTCACGGACGGTACGTCGTGGGACGACCTGCAGCGCTCCGCGCGGCGCGTGCGCGCCGTGTGGGGCGCGTTCGCGCGGGGCGAGGACCTCGGCGACCGGCTCGAGGTGCCGGGTGCCCTCAGGGTGCGGCGGGTGCGCCGATGACGCTCCTGCTCGACCCGCCCGCCTGGCCGGCGCACGGCACCCTCTGGTCGCACCTGGTCTCGGACACGTCGCTGCACGAGCTGCGGTCGTTCGCCCGCGCCCAGGGCGTGGGCGACCGGGCCTTCGACCTCGACCACTACGACGTCCCCGCCGACCGGCACGACGCGCTGGTGGCCGCCGGGGCCGTGCCGGTGACCGGCGGCGAGCTGTCGCGGCGCCTCGCCGGCTCCGCCCTGCGGGTGCCCGGCCGCGAACGGCGGCGCGCCTCCCACGACGCGCTGCTCGCCCGGTGGACGACGCTGTGGGAGCCGGACGACGGCGCGCGGTCCGCGCTCGCCGCGGCGGACGACGCCGGGCGCGACCTCGTGGGCCGCTGGCGCGAGCCGCACCGCGTCTACCACTCGCGCCTGCACCTGGCCGACTCCCTCGACGCCCTGGACCTCCTCGTCGCCGACGGCGCGCCCGGCTCGCGCTGGCACGCGGCGGCGGCGCTGTGGTTCCACGACGCGGTGCACGACGGCGAGGCGGGCCGCGACGAGGAGCGCTCGGCCGCGCTGGTGGGCGCGCTGCTCGGGCCGCTGGCAGGCGAGGTGCGCCGGGCGGGGACGGGCGAGCCGCTGACGCACCACGACGTGGACGAGGTCGCCCGGCTCGTGCTCGTGACGACCGCTCACGACCCCGGCGCGGCGGACGCCTCGGGCGCGCTGGTCAGCGACGCGGACCTCGCCGTCCTCGGCGCCGAGCCCGGTCGGTACGCGCGCTACGCGGCCCAGGTCCGCGCCGAGTACGGGCACGTGCCCGACGACGCGTTCCGGGCCGGCCGGGCCGCCGTCCTGGACCAGCTCGCCGGGCTGCCGCGGCTGTACCGCTCGCCCGCGGCCGCGGCCCGCTGGGCCGACACGGCGGGACGCAACCTGCGCGCCGAGCGCGCCGCCCTGGTCCCCTGACGCTAGGTTGCGGGGCGTGACCCCGACGCCGGCCGCCGCACCGACCCCCGTCCGCTCCCGGCGCCGTCGTGCGTTGCGGGTCTCCTCCGCGACCGCGGGGGCGCTCGCCCTGGCCGTCGTGATGCCGGTCGCGTGGGTGCAGCTGACCGGGCAGGCCCGGGTCCGGCCGTCCGTCGAGTCCGTCGAGCCGGTCGACGCGATCCTCGTGCTCGGGGCGGGCATCCGGCCCGACGGGACACCGTCGCCCTACCTGCGCCGCCGCCTCGACGCGGCGGCCGAGCTCTACCACGCCGGCGTCGCCGACCGGGTGGTGCTCAGCGGCGACGGGCAGCCGCGCCCGGACGGCACCCCCTACGACGAGCCCGCCTCCATGCGCGAGTGGATCCTCGGCCGCGGCGTGCCGGACGAGGCGCTGACGCTGGACCGCGACGGCCTCGACACCACGGCGTCCTGCCGCCGCACCGCCGAGCTGGGAGCCCGCACGGCCGTCGTCGTCACGCAGGACTACCACCTGCGCCGCGCGCTGTTCAGCTGCTCCCGCGCGGGCCTGGACGCGCAGGGCGTGGGTGTCTCGGCGGCGAGCGCGACGCCCCGGAAGTGGGTGTGGTGGCACGTGCGCGAGATCCCGGCGTCGTGGCGGGCGGCGGTCCGGGAGCTCTGACGGGGCACCGGGCAGGCGGAGGGGGCCGCTATCGTCTCGGCATGACCGACGACGTCCTCACCAGCGCCGCCGAGGGCGTCGCCACCGTGACCCTCGACCGGCCCGCGAAGAAGAACGCGCTCACCACCGCGATGTACGCCGCGCTGGCCGACGCCCTCGACGCGGCGGAGGCCGACGCGGACGTCCGGGCGGTCGTGCTGCAGGGCGACGAGACCGTGTTCTGCGCGGGCAACGACATCCGCGACTTCCTGGACCGCCCGCAGGCCGGCACCGACGACCCGGCGTTCCGATTCCTGCGCACGATCGCGCGGTTCCCGAAGCCGGTCGTCGCGGGGGTGTGCGGCCCGGCCGTCGGCGTGGGCGCGACCACGCTGCTGCACTGCGACCTCGTGTACGCCGGCGAGGGCGCGACGCTCCACTTCCCGTTCGTCGACCTGGGCCTGGTCCCCGAGGCCGGGTCCAGCCTGCTGCTGCCGCAGGTCGTCGGGCACCAGCGTGCCGCGGCCGCCCTCCTGCTCGGGGAGCCGTTCAGCGCCGCCGCGGCGGCCGACGCCGGCCTGGTCAACCGGGTGCTGCCGGACGCCGAGGTGCTCGGCCACGCCCGCGCGCAGGCCGCCCGGCTGGCCGCGAAGCCGGTCACCGCGCTCGTCGAGACCAAGCGCCTCCTGCGCTCCGGCACCCAGGCCGCTCTCCTCGACCGGATCGAGGACGAGGGGGCGGTCTTCACCCGGCTGCTGGGCGAGCCCGCCGCGCAGGCCGCCCTGGGCTCCTTCCTGTCCCGCCCAGGGCGCTGAGGCGGGCCTACGGCAGGCGCAGCCGCCGCATCGCGCCGAGCGCGACGGACAGCACGCGGCTCGGCGTCTCCCCACCGAGCGTGTACAGCGTGTCGAGGGACAGGCCGAACCGGGCGCCGCGCTGGACGGCGACGGTCTGCACCTCGGTGACGGCCTCGATGCCCTCGCGCCCGTGCCGGCGGCCCTGCCCGGAGGCCTTGAACCCGCCCATCGGCGCGGCCGCGGAACCCCAGGCCGAGGCGTACCCGTCGTTGATCACGACCGTGCCGGACTGCACGCGCGCCGCGAGGCGCCGGGCGCGGGCGACGTCGGTGGACCAGATGCTCGCGTTGAGGCCGAACTCGGTGTCGTTCATGACGCGCACCGCCTCGTCGTCCGACGCCACGCGGGTCACGGCGACGACCGGGCCGAACGTCTCCTCGCGGGCGCACAGGGCGTCCTCGGGGACGTCGTCCAGCACCGTCGGGGCGTAGAAGTACGGGCCGACGTCGGAGCGGTGCACCCCGCCGACGAGCGCGCGGGCGCCCTTGGCGAGCGCGTCGTCGACGTGGCGCGTGACGCGCTCGAGCTGCGCGGCGGAGACCAGCGAGCCCACGTCCGCGGTGTAGTCGAGCCCGGTGCCCAGCGTGAGGTCGCGCACCGCGACGGCGAACCGCTCGAGGAACGCGTCCGCGATCCGCTCGTGCAGCACCAGGCGCTCGATCGACATGCACAGCTGGCCGGCGTTCGCGAAGCAGGCCCGCACGACGCCCGGCACCGCCGAGTCGAGGTCGGCGTCGGCCGCGACGTACAGCGGGTTCTTGCCGCCCAGCTCGAGCGTCGTGCCGATGAGCCGCTCGCCCGCCCGCGCCGCGACCTTGCGGCCCGTCGCCGTCGAGCCGGTGAACGCGATGTGGTCCACGTGGTCCACGAGCGCCGCGCCGACGTCCCCGCCGCCGGCGACGACGAGGAACAGGTCGTCGGGCAGCCCCGCCTCCTGCAGGAGCTCCGCCACCCACAGGGACGACAGGGTGGTCTGCGGGTCCGGCTTGAGCACCACCGCGTTCCCCGCGAGCAGCGCCGGGATCGCCTCCGACAGGACCAGGGACAGCGGGTAGTTCCACGGCGCGATCGCGCCGACCACGCCGACCGGACGGCGGTGCACGCGCACGCCCGTGAGCACGGGCAGCATGCCCGGCACGCGGCGCTCGCCCAGGTACCCGGGGCCGCGCACGGCGTAGTGCCGGCACGCCATCGCGACGTCGGCGACCTCCTCGAACGCGCTGCGCCGGGCCTTGCCCGACTCCATCTGGATCAGGTCGAGGATCTCCGACTGCCGCTCCAGCACCAGCGCGCCGAGGCGGTCCAGCACGGCCGTGCGCTCCCGCAGCGACGTGCGCGCCCACCCGGGCTGCGCGGCGCGGGCGCGGCCCGCGGCCGACGCGACGTCGTCGGGCGACGACAGCGGGAACGCCGCCAGCGGGGCACCCGTGAAGGGAAGGACCGAACGGTGCGTCCCGACCATGTGGGACGTGACGATGCGCCGCGTCAGCGGCTCCACGACGTCGGGCTCCAGGACATAGGTGGCGGCGGGCAGCTCGGGGTCGAGAAGTTCCCCGAGAGCGCCTTCGCCCTCGTGCGCGGTGGACATGGCCGACACCCTAGCCGGGTCCGGCGACACCGCGGCAACCGTCGTGCCCGGACGGCCGGGCGTTCGCTCTCAGCGCGACCGGGAACCCTCCCCGAGGGGCGTCACAGGTCACGGCCCAGCACGACGCACTCGGAGTCGGTGTACCCCAGACCGTCGTAGAACCCGAGCACCCGCTCGTTCCCGTGCCGCACCATGAGGCGCACCTTGTGCACGCCCGCGCGGCGGAGCCAGCCCTCGGCGGCGACCACCGTCGCGCGGCCGAGGCCGCTCCCCTGCCGCTGCGGGTCGACGGCCACGTAGTACAGCCAGCCGCGGTGCCCGTCGTACCCGGCCAGCGCGGAGGACACGACGCGGTCGCCGGCCACCCCGACCACGACCGTCGACGTCGGGGTGCGCCGCGCGTCGGCGACGTCGCGGCGCGGGTCGTTCCACGGCCGGGTCAGCCCGCAGGCCTCCCACAGCGCGACGACCTGCTCGACGTCGTCGTCCGTGACCTCCCGGAACGCGACGTCGAGCGCGTCGCGGGTCGTGGAGCCGGCGGTCACCGGGGCTGGTACGGCGAGACGACGACCTCGACCCGCTGGAACTCCTTGAGGTCGGAGTACCCGGTCGTGGCCATGGCGCGGCGCAGCGCGCCGACGAGGTTGAGGGTGCCGTCGGCGGAGCCGCTCGGCCCGAACAGCACCTGCTCGAGCGTGCCGGCCGTCCCGACCTCGACGCGCTCGCCCCGGGGCAGCGCCGGGTGGTGGGCCTCGGGCCCCCAGTGCCAGCCCTTGCCCGGCGCCTCCTCGGCGCGGGCGAGCGCGGCGCCCAGCATGACGGCGTCGGCGCCGCAGGCGACGGCCTTGACGACGTCGCCGGAGCGGCCCACGCCGCCGTCGGCGATCACGTGCACGTACCGGCCGCCGGACTCGTCGAGGTAGTCGCGGCGGGCCGCGGCCACGTCGGAGACGGCCGTGGCCATCGGCGCGTGGATGCCGAGGCCCACGCGCGTGGTGTGCGCGGCGCCGCCGCCGAAGCCGACGAGCACGCCCGCCGCGCCGGTGCGCATGAGGTGCAGCGCGGCGGTGTAGGTGGACGCGCCGCCGACGACGACCGGGACGTCGAGCTCGTAGATGAACCGCTTGAGGTTGAGCGGCTCGGCGTTGCCGGAGACGTGCTCGGCCGAGACCGTGGTGCCGCGGATGACGAACAGGTCCACGCCCGCGTCGACCACGGTCTGGTAGTGCTCCTGCGTGCGCTGCGGGGACAGCGCGCCCGCGACGGTGACGCCCGCGGCGCGGACCTCCTTGAGGCGCTGCGTGATGAGCTCGGCCTTGATCGGCTCGGCGTAGATCTCCTGCATGCGCCGCGTCGCGCGGTCGGCGGGCAGGTCGCGGATCTCGGCCAGCAGCGTCTCGGGCGACTCGTACCGCGTCCACAGGCCCTCGAGGTCGAGGACGCCGAGGCCGCCGTGGTTCCCCAGCGCCACCGCGGTGGCGGGGCTCATCACGGAGTCCATCGGCGCCGACATGATCGGCAGGTCGAAGTGGTAGGCGTCGATCTGCCACTCCACGGACACGTCCTTCGGGTCGCGCGTGCGCCGCGAGGGCACGATCGCGATGTCGTCGAAGGAGTATGCGCGGCGGCCGCGCTTTCCGCGCCCGATCTCGATCTCGTTGCTCACCCGGACAGCCTACCGGCGCGTGCTGTCGGTGGCCGGTGGCACAGTCCGGGGGCATGACGACGTACGCGGAGCTCGACGCACCGCAGGCCGCCCCCGACCCGGGCTGGTCGCGCGGGCCCCTGCTCGGCTTCGACACGGAGACCACGGGGCTCGACGTCGAGGCCGACCGCATCGTGACCGCCGCGCTCGTGCTGCGGGGGCCGGACGGCTCCCGGTCGGTGCGCACCTGGCTGCTCGACCCGGGCATCGAGATCCCCGCCGAGGCCGCCGCCATCCACGGCATCACCACCGCCGAGGCGCGCGCCCACGGCCAGGACGCCGTCGGGGCGCTCGAGGAGATCGCCGCGATCCTCGTCCATCACGTGCGCGACGGCGTCCCCCTGGTCGCCTACAACGCCTCGTTCGACCTCTCCCTGCTCGACGTCGAGCTGGCCCGCCACGGCCTGCCGACCGTGCCCGAGCGGCTCGGCCGGCCCGTCGCCCCGGTGCTGGACCCCCTCGTCCTCGACCGGTGGCTGGACCGCGCCCGCGAGGGCAAGCGGCGCCTCGGCGACCTGTGCGCCCTGTACGGGATCGAGGGCGACGGCGAGCTCCACCGAGCGGACGTCGACGTCCTCGCCACGCTCGACGTCCTCGACGCCCAGCTCGTGGCCCACCCGCGCCTGCGGGGCGCCGCGCTCGACGCGCTGCACGCCGCCCAGGCCGGCGCCCACCGCGCCTGGGCGGAGCGCGTCAACGCGGAGCGCGCCGCGACCCCGGGCGGACGGCCGCCCACGTCGCCGGCCTGGCCGGCGCTCACGGGCCTCCCGCACGCGCTCGGCCCCGGCGGTTCCTGACCGGCCGCGCGTCGGCGGGGCCGGCCTACCGGTCGTAGACGGCGTCGACCTCCACCTCGACCAGCCACCCGTCCACCGGCAGGTTCTCGATCTCCAGCGCGAACCGGGAGGGCCGTGCCGCGTTGACGACCATAGGCTCGCCGGAGGCCGACCCGAGCTGGACGTCGAGCGTCTCTCCGGTGGCGAGGTTCGTGTTGGCGAAGAACTGCCGGTACGCCCGGTTCCAGCCGGCGAAGTCCATGGCCTCCTCGCCGTCCGGGTTCTGCAGGAAGACACGCATGGAGACGACGTCGTCGTAGGACAGGCCCGCGCGCTCGAGGTTCTCCCCGATCCGCATCAGCGCGTTGATCCCCTGCGCCTCGGTGAGCGTCACACCCTCGGGCAGCTCGCCGCCGGGGAAGACGTCGGTCGGGACGTAGCGCTCCTCGGCGGACACGCCCGGGGCGCGGTTCAGGGCGGACGGCCCCAGCCCCGACGACTTGTACCAGGCCACGTTCTTGCCGAGGGCCACGCCGTCGGCGATGGACGGGGTGTCACCGGTGACGAAGGAGTGCGCCTCGGTCGGCCGCGGCTCGAAGAGCCGGCCTCCCGCGACGGCGGTGGCGGGCACGGCGACGGCGGTCGTGACGACGACGGCGAGGACGACCTTGGTGGTGTTCTTCATGGGGGGAACGTAGGGGCGCACCGTTTCCGCCGGATGACCGGCGCAGGTCGAACGCGAGTCGCTGACCTGCGGCGACGTCGTCGAAACGCAGCCGTTACCCCAGGCGACGACGCCGTAACCCCGCCGACCCCGGGCCGTGACGCGGCTCTCCTACCGTCGGCCGCGGTGCTGACGGCGGCGCCCGGCATCCAGGGCCGCCGCGACCGTCCGTCAGACCTTTCGACACGAGAGGTAGTGCCACATGGTCACTGACACGATCACCGACGGGGCCACCGACGGACGCCGGTCCGGCGTCTCCCGCCGCGGCTTCCTCCAGGCCGTCGGCGTCGGCTCCAGCGCCGGCGTCATGTTCGCCACGATGGGGGCGATGGGGCTCGCCCCGTCCGCGGCCGCCCAGCCCACGGCCGCGGCCTGGACGCCGCCCCGGGGCAGCGACTTCTCGCTCACCGGCCGCTCGGCGAAGAAGGTGGTGGTCGTCGGCGCCGGCCCGGCCGGGCTCGCCTCGGCGTACGAGCTGCAGAAGGCCGGCTACCGCGTCACGGTACTCGAGGCGCGCCACCGGCCGGGCGGCCGCACCCTGACGATCCGCGGCGGGGACTCCGAGACGGACGTCGACGGCGTCACGCAGACGGCGCGCTTCGACGACGGCGTCTACATGAACGCCGGCGCCGGCCGCATCGCGCAGTGGATGGTCACCATGGACTACCTGCGCGAGCTCGGCGTGCCGTACGAGGTGTTCACCAACGCGAACGCCGACGCCTACCTCTACAACGAGAAGACCGGGGCCACCCCGGGCCACCCCGTGCGTTACCGCACCGCCAAGGCCGACGTCTTCGGCTACACCTCGGAGCTGCTGAGCTATGCCACCGACCAGGGCGCCCTGGACCAGCGGCTCACCGCCGAGGACAAGGAGAACCTGCGCTCCTTCCTGCGCAGCTGGGGCTCGCTGAAGGCCGACGGCACGTACGCGGGCGGCGACAACCGCGGGTTCACGACCTATCCCTCCGCGTGGAACGAGCACGGCACGCCGCTGCCCAGCCCCGGCACGGTCTCGGAGGTGCTCGCCTCGAAGGTGGGGCAGTACTTCCCGTTCGAGATCAACTGGGAGCAGTCGATGCTCATGTTCCAGCCGAAGGGCGGCATGGACACGACCTACCAGTACTTCGTGCGGGCGATCGGCAAGCAGAACGTGCACTTCGGCTCCCCCGTCACCGGCGTGGAGAACACGAGCGACGGCGTGCGGGTCACCTACACGCCGGGCCACGGCCGCCCCCGGCAGATCGAGGCCGACTTCGCGATCGTCGCCGCGCCGGCCGGCGTCATGCGCCGCTGGGACACGAACTGGGGAACCGGGATCGACGCCGCGCTGGGCGAGTTCGCCACCGGCTCGCCCGCGGGCAAGATCGGCCTGCAGTACCGCTCGCGGTGGTGGGAGGACGACCACCGCATCTTCGGCGGCATCACCGAGACGGACATGGACCTGGCGCACGTCTGGTACCCGTCGTACGGGTACGGGGAGCGCAAGGGGCTCGTCGTGGGCTACTACAACACCGGGGCCAACGCCCGCACCTACGCGGACCTCACGCCCCGTCAGCGCGAGCGGCGCGCCGTCGAGCAGGGCGTGAAGATCCACGGCGAGAAGTACCGGACCGAGCTGGAGTCGTCGTTCTCCATCGCCTGGCACAAGGTCCCGTACATCGAGGGGGCGTGGGCCTACCCGAACACGGAGTCGTCGGGCTTCAAGCAGCTGCAGCAGGGCGCGGGCCGCGTCTACTTCGCTGGCGACTGGATGTCCGAGGTCTCCGCCTGGCAGCACGGCGCGTTCTGGTCCGCCCGGTACGCCGTCCAGGCCCTGCACGCCCGGGTCATGGCGAGCTGACGGCGGGACGACGGAGGCCCGGCACCCCCGCGGGGGTGCCGGGCCTCGTCGCGGCCGTCGTGCGGGTCGGCTCAGAACCCGGCGTAGTTCGGCGCCTCGACCGTCATCTGCACGTCGTGCGGGTGGCTCTCCTTGAGGGAGGCGGACGTGATGCGCACGAACCGGCCCTTGGCCTGCAGCTCGGGGATGGTGGTGGCCCCGACGTAGAACATCGACTGGTGCAGCCCGCCGACGAGCTGGTGCGCGACCGTGTTCAGCGTGCCCTTGTACGGCACCTGCCCCTCGATGCCCTCCGGCACGATCATGTCGTCGCTGGTGACCTCTGCCTGGAAGTAGCGGTCCTTCGAGTAGGACTTCTTGCCGCGCGACGACATCGCACCCATCGACCCCATGCCGCGGTACGCCTTGTACTGCTTGCCGTTGACGAGGATCGTCTCGCCCGGCGCCTCCTCGGTGCCGGCCAGCATCGAGCCGAGCATGACCGCCTCCGCGCCGGCCACGATCGCCTTGCCGATCTCGCCCGAGTGGCGCATGCCGCCGTCGGCGATGACGGGGATCCCGGCCGCGCGCGCGGCCAGCGACGCCTCGTACACGGCCGTGATCTGCGGGACCCCGACGCCGGTGACGATGCGGGTGGTGCAGATCGAGCCCGGGCCCACGCCCACCTTGATGCCGTCGGCGCCCGCGTCGACGAAGGACTGCGCGCCCTCCTTCGTCGCGACGTTCCCGCCGATCACCTGCACGTGGCGGGTCGCGGGGTCCGTCTTGAGCTTGCGGACCATGTCGACGAGCATCCGGACGTTGCCGTGCGCGGTGTCCGCGACGAGCACGTCCACGCCGGCGTCGACCAGCGTCGTCGCGCGCTCCCAGGCGTCGCCGAAGTAGCCGATCGCCGCGCCGACGAGCAGGCGGCCCTGGCCGTCCTTCGACGCGTTCGGGAACTGCTCGGACTTCACGAAGTCCTTGACGGTGATGAGGCCCGCGAGGCGGCCCTCGTCGTCGACCAGCGGCAGGCGCTCCAGCTTGTGCTTGCGCAGCAGCAGCGTGGCGTCCTCGCGCGAGATGCCGGCCTGCCCGGTGATGAGCGGGGCGGGCGTCATGACCTCGGAGACCTTGGTCGTGGCCCACTCGGCGACCGGGGTGAAGCGCAGGTCGCGGTTGGTGACGATGCCGGTGAGGTGGCCGCCCGCGTCGACCACGGGGAAGCCGGAGATGCGGTACTCCCCCGCCCGCTTGTCGAGCTCCTCGAGGGTGGCGTCCGGCCCGATCGTCACCGGGTTGGAGATGATGCCGGTCTGCGTCCGCTTGACCAGGTCCACCTGGTACGCCTGGTCCTCGATCGACAGGTTGCGGTGCAGCACGCCGATGCCGCCCTGGCGGGCCATCGCGATCGCCATGCGCGACTCGGTGACGGTGTCCATCGCGGCCGAGACGAGCGGCACGCGCAGGGAGATCTCGCGGGTGAGGCGCGAGGTGGTGTCGATGTCCGACGGGGCGAGGTCGGAGTACCCCGGCAGCAGCAGGACGTCGTCGTACGTGAGGCCGAGGAATCCGAACGGGTCGTGCGCGGGCGAGGTCGAGTCCGTCATGACAGGAGTCTACGTTCTGGGCGGACGCCTTATTCCGGCCCGCCCGCCCTCCAACGCCCGGTCGTGGCGGACCTCACGTCACGGGATCACGTCACGGGTCACGTCACCACGGCGAGCGCCTCGTGCAGCATCGCGGTGAACGACCGCACCCGCTGCACGGTCGGCGCCAGCGGGAGCTCGCTCGCGGCGTCGTCCCGCCGCAGGCTGACGATGACCGGCAGCTCGGCGAAGCCTTCGTGCACCGCGTGGATGAGGTCCAGGTCCGGACGCCGCTGCGCCGTCGCGAGGACGAGCGCCGCCGGCCGCACCATGGTCACCAGCTCGAGCGAGCGGTGGGTGCTGGCGGGGCCGGTGACGATCCGCGCGGTCGCGCCCTTGGCGGTCAACGCGGCGGCGAGGGCGTGCGCGGACAGCGGCACCACCTCGTCGGGGGCGGCGAAGATGAGCACGATCTTGCGCATGCGGCTCGGGTGGTTGGCCGGCGGGGCCCCGCCGGCGACCATGGCCCGCTCGAACGCCTCCGTGAACTCGCGCAGCGCGCGCAGGGCCGCGGTCGCGAGCACCACCTCGGGGACGGCGCCCGGGCCGGCGAGCACCGTCCGCTGGGCCACACGCTGCCAGGCCGGTTCGGCGATCTCGGTCCACCAGACGGCGGGGTCGCCCTGGGCCGGGATGGCGAGCAGGTCGTCGCACCCGGCCTGGTCGTACGCGAGGGCGGCGTCCACCACGGCCGACACCCGGCCGGAAGCGCTCCCACCGGGCACGTGTCCGGGAGCCGACGAGGCACCTTCCCCGCCCCCGGGCAGGGCACGGAGGTGGGCTCGCCCGCGCGGCGCCTCGCCGTCGGCGGCGGGCGCGGGTCGCGCCGGGTCGGGCTCCGCGTCGTCGCCGGCGTCCGGTTCGCCGCCCGCGGCCTCCTCGGTCGCCTCCTCGAGCTCCTCGACGCCCGCCTCGAGCGCGGCCTTCGCGGCGTCGACCGGCGCGACGCCCTCGAGCGTGAGCCGGCGCATGACGAGCAGGCGCGCCACGTCCTCGGGCGTGTAGCGACGGTGCGATCCCGCGGTGCGGGCGGACGGGCCGAGTCCGTAGCGACGGTCCCACGTGCGCAGGGTCGCCGGAGCGACTCCGAGGCGCCTGGCGACCGCCGCGACGGCGAGGCCCGCGCTCGACGCGCGAGACCCGCCCCCGTGAGGAGCGGGTCGGGATGAGGTCATGGCGTCGATTCTGCCGAGAGGACCGGAGGGTCGCCACTGCTCCCCCGGGCGCGCCGCCGTAATGGTCGACGTCGCAGGTCAAAGCCGTTCAGAAGCCCGGCGAACCCCTTCAGCCCCGGCCATGAAGTTGAACACTGAATCATCGAATCCGGTCACGAAATCGGACCTTGAACAACTTCTGCACAACTTGTAGGTTGTTCGCCATGACGGAGATCTCGAGGCTTCCCGGTCCGGTGATGGAGCTGTGGGAGTGGCAGTACCAGGGCTCCTGCCGTGACGCGGACGACACGTTGTTCTTCCACCCCGAGGGCGAGCGCGGCTCCACGCGCCGGCGTCGGGCCGAGGCGGCCAAGGCGATCTGCCGCGCGTGCCCCGTGATGATGCAGTGCCGGGAGCAGTCGCTCCGGGTCCGGGAGCCCTACGGGGTCTGGGGCGGCCTCAGCGAGGACGAGCGCTCCGCGATCCTCGCCGGCGGCGCCCGCAAGACCGGCTGACAGCACGAAGGCCCCGCACCGACGACGGTGCGAGGCCTTCTGCGTGCTGGTGTCGTCAGGCGACGACGACCGCGAGGATGTCGCGGGCGGAGAGGACGAGGTAGTCCTCACCGGCGTACTTGACCTCGGTGCCGCCGTACTTGCTGTAGATGACCTTGTCACCGACCTTGACGTCGACCGGGACGCGGTTGCCCTTGTCGTCGAAGCGACCCTCGCCCACGGCCAGGACCTCGCCCTCCTGGGGCTTCTCCTTGGCGGTGTCCGGGATGACCAGGCCGGAAGCGGTCGTGGTCTCGGCCTCGATGGCCTTGACGACGATCCGGTCCTCGAGCGGCTTGATGGGGACCGACACGTCGGACCTCCTTGATTCGCGATGCGTGGATGGACTAGCTGATTGACCAGGTCGCGTCCGAGGGCTGGCCGTCGTCGCGGGTGCCGGTACAGCCTTGCGGTCGCTGACGACAAATCTAGGCAGGCGTTAGCACTCTGACAAGTCGAGTGCCAGAGGTCGGCGGGTCGTTCGCCCAGGGCGTCACCCGCACGCCTGAGACGATGGCCCGATGGACGCCGCCTCCGTGAGCAAGCTGCTGAGCCCGGACGGGTGGGCGCTGCTCAACTCGCTCCCCCCGTACGACGAGAAGCAGGCCATGGCCCTGGCCACCCGGCTTCGGGCCGACGGGGTCGACGCCGACCTCGCGGCGGCCGCCCTCACCCAGTCGCGGCTGCGGGCCAAGGCACGCGCCAAGCTCGGCGACTTCGCCGAGGGGATGCTCTTCACGCCCGACGGCGTGGAGCAGGCCACCCGCCTCGTGGTCGCCGCGCTGCACGCCCGCCGGTACCTCGCCGCCGGCGTCACCAAGGTCGCGGACCTCACGAGCGGGATCGGCGCGGACGCGCTCGCGTTCGCGGGGGTCGGGCTGCGCGTCCTGGCGACCGACGTCGACGAGATCACGGCAGCCCTGGCCACCGTCAACCTGCGCCACTTCCCCGAGGCCGAGGTGCGGCACGCCGACGGGCTCGCGCTCGACCTCGCCGCCGAGGGGGTCGACGGCGTCTACGCGGACCCGGCGCGACGCACCCGCGGCGGGCGGCGCGTCTTCGACCCGACCGCGTACGCTCCCCCGCTCGACGCCGTGTGGGACCTGCGCACCCAGGTCCCCGCGCTCGGCATCAAGGTCGGGCCGGGCATCCCGCACCAGGGTCTCCCCGACGACGCGGAGACGCAGTGGGTCTCCGTGGACGGCGACGTCGTCGAGGCGGGGCTCTGGTTCGGGCCGCTCGCCCCCGCGGGGCCCGGCCGGTCCGCGCTCGTGCTCGCGACGTCGGGCGGGGTGACGACGTCGCGCACCCTGCGCACGGACCTGCACGACGACGCGGGCGGCGCCGACCTCGTGCCCGACGTCGGTCCCGTCGGCGCCTACCTGTACGAGCCGGACGGCGCGGTCATCCGCGCCGGGCTCGTGGCGCACGCCGCGGCCGAGCTGGGCGGGCGCCTGCTGGACCGCACCATCGCCTATGTCACGACCGACCAGCCCGCCGGGCCCCCGGCCGAGGGAGCGGCACCGCTGGCCACCGGCTACCGCGTGCTCGACGTCATGCCGTTCAACCTCAAGCGGCTCAAGGCCTACCTGCGCGAGCGCGGCGTCGGGCGGCTCACCATCAAGAAGCGCGGCACCGCCGTCACGCCCGAACAGCTGCGCGCCCAGCTCTCGCCGAAGGGCGACGCCGAGGCGACCCTCGTGCTCACGCGGGTCGGCGGCGCGCAGCACGTGCTCGTCGTCGATCCGCTGCGCTGATCCCGCGCCGGGCGCGCGCCAGGAGGCGTCCCGCCGCGACCCGGCCGGACCGGCGCGCGGCCTGCCGTCCCGCCGTGGAAGCATGGCCCGCATGGTGCTGGAATTCGCCGCCTCCGAGCGGTCGAGCGTCGGGCTCGAGTGGGAGCTCGCGCTGGTCGACGCCGACTCGGGCAACCTGCGGCAGGTGGCGCCCGCCGTCATCGAGGCGGTGGCCGACGACGTGCGGCACCGCTACGTGAAGCCCGAGTTCCTGCGGAACACGGTCGAGGTGATCAGCGGCGTGCGGCGCACCGTGCCCGAGGCGATCGCCGACCTCGAGCGCGGCATCGCCGCCATCCACGACGCCACCGGCCCCATGCGCGTGGACCTCATGGGCGCGGGCACGCACCCGTTCGCGCACTGGTCGCAGCAGAAGGTCACCGACAAGAAGCGGTACGCCACCGTCGTCGACCGGGCGCAGGTCGTGGGCCGCCAGCAGATCGTCTACGGCGTGCACGCGCACGTGGGCATCGAGGACCGCGCCAAGGTGCTGCCGATCGTCAACTCGCTGCTGGTGTACCTGCCGTACCTGCAGGTGCTGTCCGCCTCGTCGCCGTTCTTCGGCGGCGACGACACCGGCTACGCCTCGATGCGGACCATGATCTTCCAGCAGCTGCCCACCGCGGGGCTGCCCTACCAGTTCGGGGCCTGGTCCGAGCTGGAGCGGTACGTCGCGGACATGCTGCACACCGGCGTCATCGACGACTTCACGGAGGTGCGGTGGGACGTGCGCCCCGCGCCGCACTTCGGCACGGTCGAGATGCGGATCTGCGACGGCACGTCGAACACGTTCGAGCTCGCCGCCCTCGGCGCACTCGTGCACTGCCTGGTGGAGCACCTGTCGACCCTGCTCGACGAGGGCCGCCCCCTGCCCACGATGCCGGCGTGGTTCGTGCACGAGAACAAGTGGCGCGCTGCCCGCTACGGCACCGAGGCGATCATCATCCTCGACGACGCCGGCGAGGAGGAGCTCGTCACCGACGCGCTGCCCCGCCTGCTCGCGACGCTCGAGCCCGTCGCCGAGCGGCTGGGCTGCGCCGCCGAGCTCGACGGCGTGCGCGAGATCGTGCGCCGTGGTGCGTCGTACCAGCGGCAGCGGGAGGTGGCCCGCGTGCACGGCGGCGGCCCCGCGGCGCTCGAGGCCGTGGTCGCGTCGCTCGTCGCCGAGCTGCACGCCGGGCGGCCGCTGCCGGCGGCAGGCTAGGGCGCCGCCTCGGCGGCCGGCGCGAGCGTGGCGGCCAGGACCTGCCAGCCCTCGTCGGCCCGCACCCAGAGGCGCGTGTAGACCAGCCGCGCCGACACCGCGGTGCCGCCCTGGACCGCGTCGACGGCGGCGACGAGCCGGCTCGTCCCGCTCGCGGCGTCCTCCCGGACGTCGAGCGACTCCTCCTCCAGGCGGGTGATCCGCAGCAGCCCCGACCGGTAGCTCTCCAGGTCGTCCTCCCGGGAGAACACCGAGCCGTCCGGGCCGGCGCCGACGCACCGAGGATGCAGCAGCGCCCCCAGCGCGTCGACGTCGCCGGCGCGCTGGGCGGCCTGGAGCGCGCGCTCGGCAGCGAGAAGGCTCATCGCCCGGCCCCCCGTTCCTTCTCGAAGTCCCACACGACGAGCGAGGGCGTGCCTGCGTACGCCGCGCCCGCCGCCGCCGGCACCCACGGCATCAGCTCCCAGAGGGTCGGCGGCCTGGCCGGGTCCTCGAGCTCCACGTCGGCGGCGGGGTCGAAGGCCCCCGTCCCGGCGTCCGTGGCCGCGGTGTACTCGCGGCCGCCGCCGGCTCCCCCGTCGGCTCCCCCGTCGGCATGGTCCGCGCCGCCGCCGACGTACTCGCGGCAGAACCGCGGCGCCAGGCCCACGGGCAGGGCCGCCTGCAGGTACTCGCTCGTGGCGTGGAACCAGTTCGGGATGTACCCGAATTCGCCGTCCGCGCCCTCGACGAGCGGATAGAGCGGCGACCCGGTGAAGTACCCGCGCGTGTCCGAGACGACGAGGCGGCCGCCCGGGCGAAGCACGCGCGCCAGCTCGGCGAACACGGGCCCCAGATCCCGCACGTGGCACAGCGCGAGGGTGACGAGGACGAGGTCGGCGGACGCGTCGTCCACCGGCAGCTCGTGGAGGTCGCCCTCGGCGAACCGCGCCCCCGGGACCTTGGCGCGGGCGATCTCGAGCATGTCGGGCGACGAGTCGACGCCGAGCACGTCGTGCCCCTGCTCGACGAGCCACTCGGTGTGCCGGCCCGTACCGCACGCCGCGTCGACCGCGACGCCGCGGGGCAGGTGCTCCATCAGCGGCCGGACGAGCGGCTCCTCCATCCCCCAGAACCCGTTGGGACCGTCGTAGCGGGGCGCCCAGTGCCGGTATCCGTCGCGGGTCGTGATCGGCGGGACCTCGTGGCCCGGGCCGAAGCGGTCGGCGGCGTCGAGCAGCGCGCGCACGTCGGCCAGCCGCGCCTCGACGAACGAGCGGTCGTGCTCGCCGGCGAACGCGCGCAGCAGCGCCACGCCCTCCAGCCCGACGAGGTACGCGAGCGGGTGCTGGTAGATGGTGGGGCGGTCGGTGTCCACGGTCGGGACGCTACCGACGCGGCCCGGTGGTCACGAGGTCTTTTCAGACGGTGATGGTGGTCATCGGCATCGACGAGTCGACCGGGAAGTCGAAGCTCGACGGCGCCGCCCCGGAGCGCACGACGGCGGAACCCAGCGCGGCGATCATCGCGCCGTTGTCGGTGCAGTAGCGGATCGGCGGGATGCGCAGGTCGATGCCCGCCTCCGCGCAGCGCTTCGCGGCCATCTCCCGCAGCTGGCTGTTCGCGGAGAACCCGCCGCCCACGACGAGCGTCTCGACGTCGTGCCGGCGGCACGCGGCGATCGTCTTGGCGGTGAGCACGTCGGCGACCGCGGCGGCGAACGACGCGGCGACGTCGGCCGCCGGGACCTCGCGCCCGGCGTCGACGCAGGCCTCGATCCAGCGGGCGACCGCCGTCTTGAGGCCGGAGAAGGAGAAGTCGTAGGCGTGCTTCGCCTGGTCCTTCGCGGCGGTGAGGCCGCGCGGGAAGCGGATGGCCTCCGGGTCGCCCTCGCGTGCCAGCCGGTCCACGTGCGGGCCACCGGGGTAGGGCAGGCCGAGCAGGCGGCCGACCTTGTCGAAGGCCTCCCCCGCCGCGTCGTCGAGCGTGGAGCCGAGCTCGGTGACGCCCGTCGCGACGTCGTCCACGAGCATCAGCGAGCTGTGCCCGCCCGAGACCACGAGCGCCATCGTGCGGCCCTCGAACGGACCGTCGACGAGCTGGTTCACCGCGGCGTGCCCGATGACGTGGTTGACGCCGTACAGCGGCTTGTTCAGGCCGATCGCGAGCGCCTTCGCCGCGGACGCGCCGATCGTGAGCGGGCCGACCAGGCCCGGGCCGGCGGTGACGGCGATCGCGTCCACCTCGGACAGGTCGACGTCGGCCTCACCGAGCGCGCGCGTGATCGTGGGGACCATCTGCTCCAGGTGGGCGCGGCTCGCGACCTCCGGGATGATCCCGCCGTAGCGCGCGTGCTCCTCCATCGAGCTGGCGACGGCGTCGACCAGGAGCTCGTCGCCGCGGACGAGCGCGACGCCCGTCTCGTCGCAGGAGGTCTCGATACCGAGGACGAGGGGGTCACCGACCCCGTGCGCGGATGCCATGGCCCCATGATCGCACCGGCGCGGGGGCGAACGCTCCGGCCACCTCTCCGGCACCCGTCCCCACCAGCCGTAACACGATGGTGACACCGAACTCACGGCGGGGACACGTGGACGTACTTGGGTTCATCTGAACCTAACCGGCCCCCGGGCCACGGCCACGAAGGAGCACCATGCGTCCTCGAAGCAGCACGGGCACCACGCGCACCGGCACCACCCGACCTGTCGTCGCCTCCCTCGCCGTCCTCGCCGTCGCCGCCCTCTCGGCCTGCGGGGCCCGGGTGGACGCCGCGAGCGGCGACGCCTCGGCCTCCGCGGCGGAGGGCTGCGTCGACACCTCGGGCGACACGGTCAAGGTCGGCTTCCTCAACTCGCTGTCGGGCACGATGGCGATCTCCGAGCAGACCGTGCACGACTCGCTCCAGCTGGCCGCGGCCGAGATCAACGCCGACGGCGGCGTGCTCGGCAAGCAGCTCGAGATCGTCTCCGAGGACGGCCAGTCCGAGCCCACCGTCTTCGCGGAAAAGGCCACCAAGCTCATCACCGGCGACTGCGTGGCGGCCGTGTTCGGGGGCTGGACGTCGGCGTCGCGCAAGGCGATGCTGCCGGTCTTCGAGGCGAACGACTCGCTGCTGTTCTACCCGGTGCAGTACGAGGGCCTCGAGGCCTCGGAGAACATCTTCTACACCGGCGCCACGACCAACCAGCAGATCGTGCCCGCCCTCGACTACCTCGCCGAGCAGGGCACCACGTCGCTGTTCCTCGTGGGCTCCGACTACGTGTTCCCGCGCACCGCGAACAAGATCATCAACGCGTACGCCGAGGCGCACGGCATCGAGATCGTCGGCGAGGAGTACGCGCCGCTCGGCCACACGGACTTCTCCACCATCGTCAACAAGGTGAAGGCCGCCGGGGCGGACGCGGTGTTCAACACCCTCAACGGCGACTCCAACGTCGCGTTCTTCAAGGAGTACAACAACGCCGGCCTGTCCGCCGACGACATGCCCGTCGTCTCCGTCTCGATCGCGGAGGAGGAGGTGGGCGGCATCGGCGTGGACAACATCGAGGGCCAGCTCACCGCCTGGAACTACTACCAGACGGTCGACAGCCCCGAGAACCACGCGTTCGTGAAGGCGTTCCAGGCCGAGTACGGCGACGACCGTGTGACGTCCGACCCGATGGAGGCCGCCTACACGTCGCTGTACCTGTGGAAGGCGATGGTCGAGAAGGCGGACTCCTTCGACGTCGCGGACGTGCAGGCGGCCGCGGACGGCGTCACCTTCGACGCGCCCGAGGGCACCGTCGTCGTGGACGGCGAGAACCACCACGTCGCCAAGACGGCGCTCGTCGGGCGCATCGGCGAGGACGGCCTCATCCACACCGAGTGGAGCTCCGAGGAGCCCATCGAGCCCGACCCGTTCCTCGAGGGCTACGACTGGGCCGACGGGCTCTCCTGACCGGGGCCCCTGGACACGACATGGACACCCTCCTCTCCCAGCTCTTCGCGGGCCTGAGCCTCGGCTCGGTGCTGCTGCTCGCGGCCCTGGGCCTCGCCCTGACCTTCGGTCAGATGGGCGTGATCAACATGGCCCACGGCGAGTTCATGATGGCGGGCGCCTACACGGCGTTCGTGATCCAGGGGCTGCTCGGCGACCCCGGCGCGAGCCTGCTCGTGTCGCTGCCGCTCGGGTTCCTCGTCGGCGGGGCGCTCGGGCTGCTGCTCGAGGCCACGCTCATCCACCGCATGTACCGGCGGCCGCTCGACACGCTGCTCGTCACCTGGGGCGTCGCGCTGCTGCTGCAGCAGGTGGCGCGCGACGTGTTCGGCGCCCCCAACGTGGACGTGGCCGCGCCCGGCTGGCTGTCGGGCGCGGTCACGGTCGGCGGGCTCGCGCTGCCCAGGACCCGGCTGTTCATCCTCGCGCTGGCCGTCGTGTGCCTGGTCGCGCTGGCCGTCGTCATGAAGGCCACCCCGCTGGGACGCCGCATCCGGGCCGTGGTGCAGCACCGCGACCTGGCGGAGGCGTCCGGCATCTCGTCGCGGGCCACCGACCGGCTGACGTTCTTCGTCGGCTCCGGCCTCGCCGGGATCGCCGGCGTCGCGCTGACCCTGCTCGGCTCGGTCGGCCCGACGCTCGGCACGGGCTACATCGTCGACGCGTTCCTCGTCGTCGTCGCGGGCGGCATCGGGCAGATCAAGGGCACCGTGATCGCGGCGACGGCGCTCGGCCTGCTGCAGGCGTTCTTCGAGTACTCCACCACGGCGTCCGTCGCGAAGGTCCTCGTGTTCGTCGTCATCGTCGCCTTCCTGCAGGTACGACCCCAGGGCCTGGTCTCGGTCCGGACGAGGAGCCTCGCATGACCGGCAGCACGAGCACCCGCACCGCACGACTGTCCGCCCTCGTCCGCCCGGGCCGGGCGCGCGCCACGGCCGGGTTCGGCCTCGCGGCCGTCCTGCTCCTCGCCGTCGCGCCGGTGCTGCTCAGCCCGTTCCGGCTCGGCCTGCTCGGCAAGTTCCTGTGCCTGGCCATGGTCGCCGTCGGCATCGGCCTCGCCTGGGGCCGCGGCGGCCTGCTCACCCTCGGCCAGGGCGTGTACTTCGGCCTGGGCGCCTACGTCATGGCGATGCACCTCAAGCTCGCCGACGCCGGCCCGGGCGGCGTGCCCGACTTCATGCTGCTCTACGGCACCGGCGAGGTGCCCGGCTGGTGGGAGCCCCTGCGCTCGCCGGCCGTCGCCCTCGCCCTGGTCGTGCTCGTGCCCGCCGCGCTCGCCGCCGCCCTCGGCTGGGCCGTCTTCACGCGGCGGGTGCGGGGCGCGTACTTCGCGATCCTGTCGCAGGCCCTCGCCGCCGCGTTCGCCATCCTGTTGATCGGCCAGCAGCAGACGACGGGCGGTACCAACGGGCTCAACGGGTTCCGGTCGTTCTTCGGCTACGACCTCGCCGACCCGGTCAACCAGCGGATGCTCTACCTGATCGCCGCCGGGGTGCTGCTCGTGATGGTCGTGGGCGCCCGCCAGCTCATGGTGTCGCGCTTCGGCGAGGTCCTCGTCGCCGTCCGCGACCAGGAGGACCGCGTCCGGTTCCTCGGCTACGACCCGGCGGCCGTGAAGACCGTCGTCTACGTGGTCGCGGCCGTGATGGCCGCCGTCGGCGGGGCGCTGTTCGTGCCCATCGTCGGGATCATCTCCCCCGCCGACGTCGGCGTCGTGCCGTCCATCGGCTTCCTCGTCGGCGTGGCCATCGGCGGCCGGGCGACCCTGCTCGGCCCCGTCCTCGGCTCCGTCGCCGTGAGCTGGGCGCAGACCTCGCTGTCCGAGCAGTTCCCCTCCGGCTGGATCTACCTCCAGGGGGCGCTGTTCGTGCTGGTCGTCGCCTTCCTGCCCGGCGGCCTGGCGTCGGTCGTGCCGATGCTGCGTCGCCGGCGTCGCGCCGGCCGTGAGGCGGAGCCGGAGGCCCCCGCCGCGCCGGGCGACGCCCCGTCCCCCGACCTCCTGCCCGAAGGGAGCCGCGCATGAGCGAGCAGACCGAGATCGACCTCGCCGCCGCGGAGGCGCTGCTGGGGGACGACACCGCCCGGTTCCGCCACGACTACCTCGAGGTGCGCGGCCTGCGGGTGGAGTTCGGCGGCTTCGTCGCCGTCCGCGACGTCGACCTCACCGTCGCCCAGGGGGACCTCCGGTTCCTCATCGGCCCCAACGGCGCGGGCAAGACGACGCTCATCGACGCCGTCACCGGCCTCGTGCGGGCGGCCGGCGGCTCGGCCCGGTTCGGCGGGACGGAGCTGCTGGGGCGGGCCACGCACCGTGTCGCCCGGGCGGGCGTCGGCCGCACGTTCCAGACGGCGAGCGTGTTCGAGCAGCTCACCGTGCTGCAGAACCTCGACATCGCCGCCGGCGCGCGCCGCCGGCCGACGACGATGCTCCGTCGGCGACGGGGCGTCCCGGAGGCGGTCGAGCAGGCGATGGAGACCGTCGGCCTCGCCGCGCTGCGCGACGTGCCCGCGGGCGTCCTGGCGCACGGCCAGAAGCAGTGGCTCGAGATCGGGATGCTGCTGGTGCAGGACGCGCACCTGCTGCTGCTCGACGAGCCCGTCGCGGGCATGACCCAGGCGGAGCGCGAGGAGACCGGCGAGCTGCTGCGCCGGGTGGGCTCCCAGCGCGTCGTCGTGGTGGTGGAGCACGACATGGAGTTCCTGCGCTCCTACGCCGACTCGGTGACGGTCATGCACCAGGGCGCCGTCCTCGCCGAGGGGACGGTCGCCGAGGTGCAGCAGGACCCGGCGGTCGTCGAGGTCTATCTCGGCGCCCCGGCGGGCGAACGAGCCACCACGACGGAGGGACCCGCATGATGCTCGAGCTGATCGGCCTGAGCACGGGGTACGGCCGCACGGCCGTCGTGCACGACGTGGACCTCGACGTCGCGGACGGCACGCTGACCGCCGTCCTCGGCCACAACGGGGCGGGCAAGACGACGCTCCTCAAGGCCGTGCTCGGGCTGCTGCCCGCCCGGGCCGGGTCCGTGCGCCTGGCCGGAGACGACGTCACGCGCTGGCCGACCCACCGGCGCGTGCGCGCCGGGATCGCGTACGTGCCGCAGGGCCAGCAGTCCTTCGGCCAGCTCACCGCTCGGGAGAACCTGCAGGTGGTCGCCGACGCCCACGGCGCCGCCGGCCGTCGCCGCACCGACGACGCGCTCGACCTGTTCCCCGCGCTGCGCGAGCTGCTCGGCCGCCAGGCAGGGCTCCTGTCGGGCGGCCAGCGCCAGCAGCTCGCCATCGCCCGGGCACTCGTCACCGGCCCGCAGCTGCTGGTGCTCGACGAGCCCGCCGAGGGCATCCAGCCGAACGTCGTGAGCGAGATCTACGCGGCGATCACGTCGCTGACGGCGGCGGGCGGGCTGTCCGCGCTGCTGGTGGAGCAGCACCTCGGCTACGCCGTCGAGCACGCCGCCGGGTACGCCGTGCTCGCCACCGGGCGGGTGACCCACCGGGGCACGGGCGGCGGCGCCGACGCCCTCGCCGGCGCCCGCGAGGCGATGGCGCTGTGAGCCGCACGCCCGTGCGCACCGAGGAGGACGCGTGCACCTGACCCCCGCCGACACCGAGAAGCTGCTGCTCGCCGTGGCGGGCATGGTCGCGCGCGACCGCCTCGCGCGCGGTGTGCGGCTCAACCACCCCGAGTCGGTCGCCCTGCTGTCGTGCTGGGTGATCGAGCGGGCCCGCGACGGCGCCGACGTGCCGACCCTCATGCAGGACGGCCGCGAGGTGCTGGGCCGCGAGCAGGTGATGGACGGCGTGCCCGAGATGCTCGTCGACGTGCAGGTCGAGGCCACCTTCCCCGACGGCCGCAAGCTCGTGACCCTGCACCATCCCATCCCGTGACCCCGGCACCCGCCGGCCGCCTCGACCCGACCCCGACCCAGGAGGTCCCGTGACCGCACACGTCGCCACCGGCCCCGGCGCGACCCGCGTCGCCCCCGGGCGCCTCGAGCTCAACGTGCGCCCGGCGCACGAGCGGCTGCGCCTCGTCGTGGAGAACACCGGCGACCGGCCGGTGCAGGTGGGCTCGCACGTGCACCTGCCCGACGCCAACGACGCGCTCCGCTTCGACCGCGCCGCCGCGCACGGCTTCCGGCTCGACGTCCCGTCCGGCACGTCGCAGCGGTTCGAGCCGGGGGTGAGCCGCGAGGTCGACGCCGTGACGATCCGCGGCGCGCGGCGCGTGCCGGGCATCCGCCGGGGCAAGACCGACGGCGGCGCGCTCGGCGCCGTCCCGTCCCCGGAGGCCACGGCGCCGCACGACGAGCAGGAGGACTGATGGTCTGGATCGACCGGGAGCGCTACGCGGCCCTGTACGGGCCGACCGTCGGCGACCAGCTGCGCCTCGGCGACACCGACCTGTGGATCGAGGTCACCGAGGACCGCACGGTCGGCGGCGAGGAGGCCGTGTTCGGCGGCGGCAAGTCCATCCGGGAGTCGATGGCGCAGTCGACGCGGAGCCGTGCCGCCGGGGCCCTGGACACCGTGATCACCGGCGTCGTCGTCCTGGACTGGTGGTGCGTGGTCCGGGCGGACGTCGGGCTGCGCGACGGGCGGGTCGTCGCGCTCGGCCGTGCGGGCAACCCGGACGTGGCCGACGGCGTGCACCCGGACCTCGTCATCGGGCCGTCGACCGACGTGATCTCGGGCGAGGGCCGGATCCTCACCGCCGGCGGCTTCGACCCGCACGTGCACCTGCTGTCGCCGTCGGCGCTGCACGAGGCGCTGGCCACCGGCATCACGACCGTCGCCGGGGGCGGCACGGGCCCGTCCGAGGGCTCGAAGGCCACCACGGTGACGCCCGGCGCCTGGCACCTGCGGTCCGTGCTGCGCGCGCTGGACCACCTGCCGCTCAACGTGCTGCTGCTCGGCAAGGGCAACACCGTGGGCGAGGAGGCCCTCGCGGAGCAGGCCCTCGCCGGAGCGGCCGGGTACAAGGTGCACGAGGACTGGGGCTCCACGCCCGCCGCCCTCGACGCGGCGCTGCGGGCCGCCGACGAGTGGGGCCTCCAGGTGGCGCTGCACTCCGACTCGCTCAACGAGGCCGGGTTCGTCCAGTCCACGATCGACGCGATCGGCGGCCGGGGGATCCACGCGTACCACGTCGAGGGCGCGGGCGGCGGGCACGCCCCCGACATCCTCACCATCGCGAGCCTGCCGCACGTGCTGCCGGGGTCGACCAACCCGACCCTGCCCCACACGGTGAACACCGTGGCGGAGCACCTCGACATGCTCATGGTCTGCCACCACCTCAACCCCGCCGTCCCCGAGGACCTGGCGTTCGCCGAGTCGCGGATCCGGGCGTCGACCATCGCCGCCGAGGACGTGCTGCACGACCTCGGGGCCATCTCCATCACCTCCTCCGACGCCCAGGCGATGGGCCGCATCGGCGAGGTGATCACCCGCACCTGGCAGGTGGCGCACGTGATGAAGCACCGGCGCGGGCCGCTGTCGGGCGCGGAGCCGGCGGACAACGAGCGCGCCCGCCGGTACGTCGCGAAGTACACGATCAACCCGGCGGTCGCGCACGGCGTCGACGCCCACATCGGCTCCGTGGAGCCGGGCAAGCTGGCCGACCTCGTGCTGTGGGACCCCCGGTTCTTCGGGGTCCGGCCCGAGCTCGTGATCAAGGGCGGGGTGATCGCGTGGGCGGCGCTGGGCGACCCGAACGCGTCCATCCCCACGCCGCAGCCGGTGCTCATGCGTCCCGCGTTCGGCGACGCCGTCGGCGCCGACACCTCGCTCGCGTTCGTCGCGCCGGCCGCGATCGAGGACGGCCTGGCCGGGCGCCTGGGCCTGCGCCGGCAGCTCGCCCCCGTCGCACCCACGCGCGGCGTCACCAAGGCGGACATGCGCAACAACGACGCGCTGCCGGACATCGACATCCGCCCCGACACCTTCGAGATCCGCGTCGACGGCGACCTGGTCGAGCCCGCACCCGCGGTGCGCCTGCCGCTCGCCCAGCTCTACTCGATGTTCTAGGCCGCCCATGACGTCCCTGTCCCCGCACCCCGCCACGGTCGCGATGCTGCTCGCGGACGCCCGCCTGCCCGGCGGCGGGCACGCCCACTCCGCGAGCCTCGAGCCCGCGCTGCGCGGCGGCATGCCGCCGGCCGACGTGCCGGCGTGGATGGTCGGTCGGGCGACGACGGTCAGCCTGGTGGAGGCCGGCACGGCGGTGGTCACCGCCCGGCTGCTGGCCGACGCCGGGCCCGCCGCCGGGACGGTCGACGCGCCGGACGACCGGGTCGACGCCGTCGTGCGCGCCTGGGCGGCGCGGACGCCCTCCCCCGCGCTGCGGGACGCGTCGCGCCTGCTGGGCCGCGGGTACCTGCGGGTCGCACGCACCCTGTGGCCGGGCAGCGCGGCCGTGCACGTCGTCGCCCGGCACGACGCGGCGAGCCGCCGGGAGAGCACGGGGCACCCGCGCGGCACCGGCGCGCCGCCGCGCGCCGTCGTGCTCGGCGCGATCTGTGCGGCGGCCGGCGTCCCCCCGGCGGACGTCGTCCGGCTGACCGTCTACGACGACGCCCAGGCGGCGGCGTCGGCCCTGCTCAAGCTCGAGCCGCTGGACCCCCTCGCCCCGGCGCGGTGGGTCCTCGACGCGTGCGCCGCCGCCGAGGAGCACGTGCTCCGCGTCGCGGCGTGCGCCACCCCGGAGGACATCCCGTCCTCCGGTGCCCCGTTGACCGAGGGCTGGGCCGAGGCCCACGCCGTCACGACCCAGAGGTTGTTCCGTGCCTGAACCCACTCCCCCCGCCACCCCCGCGAACCCGTCGCTCCCCGCCCGCGCCCTGCGCCTGGGCGTCGCCGGCCCCGTCGGCGTCGGCAAGTCCTCCCTGATCGCGACCGTGTGCCGGGCGCTGTCCGACGAGCTCGCGATCGGCGTCATCACCAACGACATCTACACCGACGAGGACGCGCGCTTCCTGCGGTCCGCCGGCGTCCTGGACCCTGAGCGCATCCGCGCCGTCGAGACCGGCGCCTGCCCGCACACCGCCATCCGCGACGACGTCACCGCCAACCTGCTCGCGGCCGAGGACCTCGAGCGCGACTTCGCGCCCCTCGACCTCGTGATCATCGAGTCCGGCGGCGACAACCTCACCGCCACGTTCTCCCCCGCCCTCGTCGACGCGCAGATCTTCGTGCTCGACGTCGCGGGCGGGGGCGACGTCGCGCGCAAGGGCGGGCCCGGCATCGGCCGCGCCGACCTCCTCGTGGTCAACAAGACCGACCTCGCGCCGCACGTCGGGGTGGACGTCGGGCAGATGGTCGCCGACGCGTCGGCCGCCCGCGACGGCCGGGACGTCGTCGCCCTGTCGCGCACGGACCCGGCGTCCGTCGCGGAGCTGCGGACGTGGCTCCTCGGCGTGCTCGACCTGTTCCGCGCCGGCGCGCACGTGGCGCAGGACCCCGGCCCGATGGCGCCGCACTTCCACGCCGACGAGGAGGGCGGGGGCGTCCTGCACAGCCACGCGGACGGCGAGCGGTCGCACGGGCACGAGCATGCGCACACCCCCGCGCACTGAGGTCCGCCGCACGCTCGTCGAGGTCGAGCCGGGCACCGTGCCGGGCGCCCCCGTGCGCGTGCGCACCCGGGACGGGCTGCTCGCGGCGCGGACCGTCGCGCGCGGGGCCGCGCACGCGGAGGTGGCGCTCGTCGCGACCGGCGCGGTGCTGCTCGGCGGCGACCACGTCACCGTGCAGGTGCGCGTCGCCGACGGCTGCGCACTCACCCTCACCGACGTCGGCGGCACGGTCGCGTACGACGGCGAGGGCGTGCCGTGCCGCTGGGACGCCGAGGTGCGGCTCGGGGCCGGCGCGCGGCTCGACTGGGAAGGCCTGCCGTTCGTCGTGTCCACGGGCGCGGACGTGACCCGGTCGACGGACGCGGTGCTCGGCCCGGGCGCGCGGCTGCGGCTGCGCGAGACCGTCGTGCTGGGGCGCGACGGCGAGCGCGGCGGCCGCGTCGTGCTGCGGTCCCGCGCGCACGACGACGACGGGCCGCTGCTCGTCGAGGAGGTCGTCGCCGCCGGCGACCGCCCCGTGCCGGGGGTCCTGGGCGGGGCGCGCGTGGTCGACACCGTGACCGACCTCCGGGGCACGCCTGACGACGACCCCGCCGACGACCCCGCCGACGACCCCGCCGCGATCAGCCCCGACGGCGCGGTGACGCTGCGCCTGGAACGCGGCGGCACCCTGACCCGCTGGCTCGGGCCCACCGCTCATCTCAGCCCGTTGCACCGGTCTCATCCCGTACCGGCCCGCCCCGTCGCGGCGCCGCCCGCGCCGCCCCTCGTCCGTCTGGAGCCCGCATGACCCGCACCGCCCTCGTCGTCGCCGCCCTGCACGTCGTCGGGATCGGCGGCCTCGCCGCCACCCTCGCCCTGGACGGCGGCTCCGGCGCGATCACCCTCGTCATGGCCCTCACGGCGTACGGGTTCGGCCTGCGGCACGCGTTCGACGCCGACCACATCGCCACGATCGACAACACGACGCGGCGGCTCGTGCGCGAGGGCCGCGACGCGCGCGGGGTGGGCCTGTGGTTCTCGCTCGGCCACTCGACGGTGGTCGTGGGCGCCGCGCTCCTGCTCGCCGTCGGTGTGCAGGCGCTGGCGCCCGCGCTCGAGGACGAGTCGTCGCCCTGGCGCCGGTTCACCGGCGTGTGGGGCCCGGTCGTGTCGGGCACCTTCCTGCTGACGATCGCCGTGGTGAACGTGCTGCTGCTGCGCCGTGCCCTGCGTGCCGGCCGGCGCGCGGCGGGCGACGGCCACCACCACGACCTCGACGCCGCCGGCGGCCCGGTCTCGTGGGCGCTGCGCCGGTTCGCGTGGGCCACCGACAGGCCGGGGCGCATGTACGGCGTGGGCCTCGTGTTCGGGCTCGGCTTCGACACCGCCACGGAGATCGGCCTGCTCGCGATGACGGCCTCGACCGCCATGGGCCAGGTGCCGTGGTACGCGCCGCTGCCGCTGGCGGTGCTGTTCGCCGCCGGGATGTCGCTGCTCGACTCCCTGCAGGGCTCGGCCGCCCGGCGCGCGTACGCCCAGGCGGGCGTCGGCGCGGAGCGGGGCCGCCTGCGCTACGACGTGCTGGTCACCGGCGTCTCCGCCGCGGCCGCGGTGGGCATCGGCGGGGTGACCCTGCTGCAGGTGGCCGCCGAGCACGTCCCCGCCCTGGCCGAGGTGCCGGGAGCGTCGGTCGGCCTCGAGCCCTACGGCCTGGTGCTCGCCGGGGTGCTACTGGTCGCCTGGCTGGTCGCCCTGCTCCGCCTCCGCCAGCCGCGCGTCGAGGTCTGACAGCACGTCCCGCCCCCGGGACGACAGGTGGACGCGGACCACGCGACGGTCGAAGGCGTCCACCTCGCGGTACACCAGCGCGCGGGTGACGAGCGCGTCCACGCGACGGCCGAGGGTCGCCTTGTCCGTGACCGTCGCGGCGCGCAGCTCGGACATCATGGCGCCCGGCCGCCGCCGCAGCGCGTCCAGCACGAGCCACTCGTCGACGGTGCAGCCGGCGGGCGCGACGGCCTCGGCCGCGC
The DNA here is from genome assembly GCF_050311635.1 of Isoptericola nanjingensis. Taxonomy (NCBI): domain Bacteria; kingdom Bacillati; phylum Actinomycetota; class Actinomycetes; order Micrococcales; family Promicromonosporaceae; genus Isoptericola; species Isoptericola nanjingensis. Next base: position 46,285 of record NZ_JBNOZL010000006.1, read on the forward strand.
GTCGCGCGGCGCGCCGCCCGGCCACCACGGAGCCCCGCAGCGCGGCGGCGGCCGTCGCCCCGGACGCACCCACGTCCGGGCCCGCCGTGGGGCTCTCCGACCGCGTCGACGTCCGCATGCTGACCCGCCTTCCCTCGCGCTCGTACACTACCGGCCATCACAGGCCGGGGCCCGGACCAGGGCCCCTCGCGCGGACGGGACGTCATGTCGGACTTCGTCGTCGGCGTCCTGCTGCACTTCCAGGGGCCGGGCGGGATCTACGGCCCCTCGTGCCAGGCCGTCACGGAGCTCGCGGTCGCCGAGCTCAACGCCGCGGGCGGCATCCTCGGGCGCCCGGTGCGCGCCGAGCTGCTCGACGCCGGCCAGCCGGTCGACCGGCTCCGTCGGCGCCTCGGGGCCGCGCTCGACGCCGGGCGCCTGCACGCGCTCACCGGGTGGCACACGTCGGCGGTGCGGCGCGCCGTCGTGCCGCTCGTGCAGCGCCGCGTGCCGTACGTGTACCCCGCGGCGTACGAGGGCGCCGAGACCCGCCCGGGTCTCTACGTCACCGGGGAGGTGCCGTCGGCGCAGCTCTTCCCCGCGATCGAGCGGCTGCGGGCCGAGGCGGGCACGCGCCGGTGGTTCGTCGTCGGGGACGACTACGCCTGGCCCCGCGGCACGTACGCGGCGCTGGCGCCGCAGCTGGCCGCGCTCGGCGCCGGGTTCGCGGGCGCGCGCTTCCTGCCGGAGCAGGGGGCGAGCGACGCGCAGCTCGCGGCCACGCTCGACGACGTGGCGCGCTCGGGCGCCGAGGGGGTGCTGCTGCTGATGGTCGGGCAGAACGGGGTGCGGTTCAACCGCCTGTTCGCGCGGCGGGGCCTGCACGAGCGGGTCGTGCGGCTCAGCACGCTCATGGAGGAGAACATGCTCATGGGCAGCGGGGCCGGCGCGACGGCGAACCTGTACTCGGCCGGCGGCTGGTTCCGCAGCCTCGCGACCGGCGAGGCGCTCGACCTGGTGGGCCGCTACACGGCGCACCACGGGCTGCACGCGCCCGCGATCGGTGCGGCCGCCGAGGCCTGCTACGAGGGGATCCTCGCGCTGCGGTCGATCGTCGAGCGGGCGGGCAGCGCCGTCGTCGCCGCGACCGACCGCTCCGTCGACGGGCTCACGTACGAGGGGCCGCGCGGCCTGGTCCGGTTCCGCGGCAACCACGCGGAGCAGAGGCTGTACCTCGCGCGTGCCGACGGGTTCGACTTCGACCCCCTCGCGGCGCTGTGACCTGGCCTGCTGTGGGGCACGTCACGGCCGCACCCGGAATCATGCGTCTGCATCGATCTGTTACGGCAACCATGACCGAGACCCTCACTCACCCGTCCACGTCTCTCGCCGTCGGCGACGAGGTGGCGGACCTCCTGTTCCGCTCCGCCCGCACCACCTCCCTGTGGACCGACGAGCCCGTCACCGACGAGCAGCTCACCTCCGCCTGGGACCTGGCGAAGTTCGGGCCCACCGCGATGAACACCCTCCCCCTGCGCGTGCTGGTGCTGCGCTCGGGCGACGCGCGCGAGCGCCTCGTGGCCCACATGGGCGACGGCAACAAGGACCGCGTCGCCGGCGCGCCGGTCTCCCTGGTGCTGGCCGCGGACCCGGCCTTCCACCAGCACCTCGACACCCTCTTCCCCGCCTACCCGGGCATGAAGGAGCAGCTGGAGCCCGCCGCGGAGGTCCGCGAGCAGATGGCCCGCAACAACGCCCTCATCCAGGCCGGGTACCTCATCGTGGGCCTGCGGGCCGCCGGCCTCGCCGCCGGCCCGATGAACGGCATGGACTTCGACGGCGTCGACGCCGAGTTCTTCGCCGAGTCCGGCTGGAAGTCGTTCCTCGTCGTCAACGTCGGCCACGCCGAGGGCGAGGGCTCGCCCTACCCGCGCGGCCCGCGCCTGTCCTTCGACGAGGTCGCGCAGGTCCTCTGACCCGCGCCTCCACGACGCAGGCACGGCCCGGTCCCCCGAGGGGGCCGGGCCGTCGTCGTCCCCGGCGTCGACGCCTGGGGCCGGTCGCCGCCTAGGGCTGCAGCACGAGCTTCCCGACGTGCGCCCGTCGGGCGAGCTCCTCCTGCGCCCGGGCCGCGTCCTCCAGCGGGAACGTCGCCGCGACCACGGGCTCGATCTTGCCGCGGCGGGCCAGGTCCATCAGCAGGCCGAAGTGCGCGCGCGTGTGCATCGACGAGCCGACGACCTGCGCGTTGTGGAGGTACAGGCGACGGACGTCGAAGGCCACCTCGTGCCCGCCGAGCGCCCCGGCGACGACCCACCTCCCGCCCTCGCGCAGCAGCGGCAGCCCGTCGCCCAGCAGGTCGCCGGCGACCACGTCGAGCACGACGTCGACGCCGTCCGGGGCCGCGGACCGGACCTGTTCGACGACGTCGTGCGCCCGGTCCACGACGACGTCGGCGCCGGCGTCGCGCACGGCGGCGATCTTGTCGCCGCTGGAGATCGCCAGCACGCGCGCCCCGCGGGCGCGGGCGAGCTGGACGAGCGCCAGGCCGACCCCGCCCGACGCCCCCGAGACCAGGGCGGTCTCGCCCTCCCGCAGGCCGCCCCGCTCGATCATGCCGAGCGCGGTGCCGTAGGCGGTGGGCAGGGTCGCGAGCTGGTCGTCCGTGAGGGGCGACCCCGTCATGTCGTGCACCTGGTCGGCGGGCGCCGTCACGTACCCGGCGTACCCGCCGTCCCGCTCGCTGCCCATGAGGCCCACCGGGTGGGCGTCCGGACCGTCGCCGTCGTAGCTCGCCGGGTCGATCACGACCCGGAGCCCGACGAGGCCCGCGTCCGCGCCGGCACCGACGGCCACGACCTGCCCCGCGACGTCCGCGCCCTGGGTCCGTGGGAAGTCGACGGGGCCGCGCCAGCCGGACAGCGCCGCCGGGTCGCCCGGCCTGCCGTAGGCCCCCTCCCGGGTCCACAGGTCGGTGTTGTTCAGCGCCACCGCGGCCACGCGCACCAGCGCCTCCCCCGGCCCGGGCGCCGGGACGGCGACCTCCGTCACCTGGAGGACCTCCGGGCCCCCGTGCCGGTGCATCCGTACCGCGCGCATCGTCTCGGGCGTGCTCGTCGATCGACCTCCCGTGTATACAGATCGGTATACACGCGACGCTAGCACGACTCCCGGGGACGACCGGGGAACGAGGCGCGCTAGGGCCGGTCGCCCGTGTCCGCCGGCCGCGACGGGTCGTTCGACCACTGCGACCATGACCCCGGGTACAGGGCGGCGGGGATGCCCGCGCACGCCAGCGCGGCGATCTCGTGCGACGCCGTGACACCCGACCCGCAGTAGACGCCGACGGCGAGCACCTCGTCGTCGTCCGCTTCCTCCGGCGCGTCGGCGGGCGCGCTCAGGCCCAGGTCGGCGAACCGGCCCTGGAGCGACTCCTCGTCGAGGAACGTGCCGTCCTCGCGCAGGTTCTCCGTGGTCGGGGCGCTCACGGCACCGGGCACGTGGCCCGCGCGCGGGTCCACGGGCTCGCTCTCGCCCCGGTACCGCTCGGCGGCCCGCGCGTCGAGCAGGGTGCCGGTCTCGGCCAGGTCCGCCGCGTCGTCGGCGTCCAGCACGGGCAGGTGTCCCGGACGGGCCACCAGGTCGCCCGGCGCGTGGACGACCTCACCGCTCTCCAGCGCGTAGCCCGCCCGGACCCAGGCGGGCAGGCCGCCGTCGAGGATGCGCACGTCGTCGACGCCGAAGTAGCGCAGCAGCCACCAGGCCCGCGCCGCGGACGTGCCGCCCACCGTGTCGTACACGACGACACGTGAGGAGCTCCGCAGCCCCCAGGCCCGCGCGCTGCGCTGGAACGAGGACGCCGAGGGCAGCGGGTGGCGGCCCTCCTCCGCCGACGGCTCCGCGGCCAGCTCGGACTCCAGGTCCACGTACACGGCGTCGGGCAGGTGCCCCCCGAGGTAGCGCTCCCGGCCGTCGGTCATGCCGAGCGCCCAGCGGACGTCGAGCAGCACGGGCGCGCCGTCGGCCGGGTCCGGCCCGGCACTCAGCCGCAGGTCCGCCGCGAGCTCCGCGACCGTCACCAGCACCCGCGAGCGCGGCGAGTCCTCGCGGGTCACGACGTCGTCCCTGGTTGCGCGTGATCGTCGCGCAGGTCGAGCCGCATCGTGAAGGCGTCCTTGTCCTCGGGCTGGTAGTACCGCTTGCGCAGCCCGATCCGCTCGAAGCCGTGCCGTTCGTACAGCGCGAGTGCGGGCTCGTTGTCGACCCGCACCTCGAGCAGGACCGCCTCCGCCTTGAGCTTGCGCGCCCGCCCGACGAGCGCCTCCAGCAGGGCGCGCCCCACGCCGTGCCGCTGGTACTGGGGGTCCACGCCGATCGTCATGACCTGCGCGACGTCGCCGTCGAACCAGAGACCGGCGTACCCGACGACGGGCTTCGGGCCGATCCCGTACACCGCGACGGCGTCCTGGCCGGCGGGCTCGGCCACGACGTACCAGCGCCCGAGCGCGGCCAGCTCGTCGGCGAGCATCCCGTAGGTCCACGCCCCGGCGCCGAACAGCACCCGCTCGAGCTGGAGCACCCGGTCGAAGTCCGTGCTGGCCAGCGGGCGCAGCCGGCACGACGGCTCGTACACGTGCTGCACCGTGCGCGGCAGGTCCGGGGCGGGGCGCTCGGGCTCGTCGGCGACCGGCCCGGTGGTCGGTTGCTCGGAGGTCGGCTGCTCGGAGGTCGGCTGCCCGATGGTCATGCCGGGCTCCCGGTAGCGGGGACGAGGCGCGCCGGCGCCGGCTCCTGCACGTCGGGCCGGCGCAGGTACAGCGGCTCCGTGGGCAGCTCCTCGCCGGCGGCGCGGCGGGCGAGCGCGAGGCGCGCCAGGACCGCGGCGTCCGGGACGAGCGGGGCGTCCTCGTCGGCGGGCAGGTGCTCCGGGTACAGGATGGCGCCCTCCCCCACCACGACCAGGCGCCCGCCGTCGGCGGGCGCGTCCGCGAGCCGCGCGGCGACGTCGGCGGCCTTGTCCACTCCCGGACCGGCCAGGGTCTCGACGACGGGGACCCCGTGCGGGCCCTCGTGCGCGACGACGCGGTAGTGGGCCCAGTAGACCTCCTTGCGGCGGGCGTCGGTCGCGACGAGCACCTCGTCGCCCGGCGTCAGCCCGAGGTCGGCGACCGCCTGCACCGCGACCGCGTCCACGCTCGGCACGCCGAGCACGTCGATCCCGAGCGCGAGCGCCAGGGTGCGCGCGGTCACGAGCCCCACGCGCAGGCCGGTGAACGGTGCGGGCCCGGTGCCCACCGCGACGGCCGTGAGGTCCGTGCGGTCCAGGCCGGCGTCGGCGAGCACCGCGTCGACGAGCGGGGCCAGCGACTCGGCGTGCCGGCGTCGCTCGTCGGCCGAGCGCGCGGCGAGCCGGGCGCCGCCGGGGTCGACGAGCGCGACGGCGACGGCTGCGGAGGTATCCAGTGCGAGAACGGCCACGGCCTCAGCCTACGTTTCCCGCGGCCCGGCCGGGGGACGCATCGTCCGTGCTGAGTCGATCCTCGAGACCGAGGTCTGAGGATCGGTTGAGCATGCTCGATTCTTCCGGGTCAGCGCGCGGTGAGGGCGGCCAGGTCGACGCCGGCCCAGCGGGGGCCGACGCCGCGCAGCGTCGCGTGGCGGGTCCCGGCGCCGGGGTCGGCCTCGTCGTCGTCGGGCGCGCCGGCGGCCGTGCCGCGGGGGCGTTCCAGGTCGATCTCCAGGCGGTCGTCGGTGAGCGCCTCGGCCAGCCCGCGGCCCCACTCGACGACGGTGACCGACTCCTCGAGGGACGAGTCCAGGTCCAGCGCGTCCAGCTCCCCCAGGCCTCCGAGCCGGTAGGCGTCCACGTGCACGAGGGCGGGACCGCGCGTGCCGTCCTCGCGGGGCAGCGGCGGGTGCTCGCGCGCCACGATGAACGTGGGCGACGCCACCTGGCCCCGGATGCCCAGCGCGGCTCCCAGGCCCTGGGTGAGCGTCGTCTTGCCCGCCCCCAGGTCCCCCGTGAGGATCACCAGGTCGCCCGCCCGGAGCACGCCGGCCAGGGCCGCCCCCAGCGCCCGCGTGGACTCCGCGTCCGGCAGGTCCGTCTCCGTCCGCACGACGACGTCGCTCACCGCTGCACTTCCTTCCAGGTCTCCGTGTCGGCCTTCGTGGCGAGGCCCGTGTACACGCGCACCGCGCGCGCCCCGATGCCCGTGACGATCTCGTAGCTGATGGTGCCCGCGGCGCGGGCCCAGTCCTCGGCGTTCGGCAGCGTGGCGCCGCGTTCGACGCCGTCCGACGCCCCGAAGAGGGTGACGACGTCGCCCTCGCGCTCCGTGGCGTCCGGCCCGAGGTCGAGCACGAACTGGTCCATGCACACCCGCCCCGCCACGCGCAGCACCCGGGCGGACGCGCCGCTCCCGACGCCGACCGGGCCGCCGACGCCGAGGCTGCCGCCCGACGCGTGCCGCTGGATGCCGTCCGCGTAGCCCAGCGGCACCACGCCCAGGCGGGTGTCGCGCGGCGTCGTGTAGTGGTGCCCGTAGGACACGCCGTGGCCGGCCGGCACGTCCTTGACGGTGGCGAGCCGCGCCTGCAGCGTCATCGCGCCGCGCAGCCCGTAGTCGCCGGGCGCGCCGAGCTGCGGCACCGGCGAGTGCCCGTAGACGGCGATGCCGGGCCGGACGAGGTCGTGGTGCAGCCGGGGGTCGGTGAGCACGGCGGCCGAGTTCGCGAGGTGCCGCACCTCGAGCGACGCGCCGGAGGCCTCGACGACGGCCACCGCGGCGTCGAACGCCGCCGCCTGGAGGGCGATCGACGGGTGCCCGGGCTCGTCGGCGCACGCCAGGTGCGACATCACGCCCACCACCCGCAGCACGCCCTCGGCCTCGAGCGCAGCCGCCCGGCGCACGACGTCCGGCAGGTCGGCGGGCACGATCCCGCTGCGACCGAGGCCGGTGTCGACCTTGAGGTGCACGCGGGCGGGCTCGCCGGCGGCCCGCGCGCCCGCGGCCACCTCGTCGAGCGCCCACGGCGCCGCGACGCCGACGTCCACGCCCGCCGCGACCAGCCGGTCGAACGGCGCCCCCGGCGTCGCGAGCCAGGTCAGCACCCGGGCGTCCGCGGTCGTGACGCCGCCGGCGCGCAGCGCGAGGGCCTCGGCGGGGACCGCCGTGCCGAGCCAGGTCGCGCCGCCCGCGAGCGCCGCCCGCGCCACCGGCAGCATCCCGTGCCCGTACCCGTCCGCCTTCACCACGGCCATCACCGCCGCGCCCGGGGCGTGGCCCGCCAGCACGCGCACGTTGTCGCGCACTGCGGACAGGTCGACGACCGCGCGCGCCAGCGCGTCGTCGGGGAAGGGCAGGTCGACCGGCGCGGCGGGTGTGCTGTCGGCCGGGACCGCGGAGGGGACCTCGGTGCTCACGGTCATCGATTCTCTCACCGCGTGCCGTCGCCCCTGCCGCCGTCGTCCGCGCCCTCGCCACCCGGCCACGCGGCGAGGCGCCGGCGGGAGCGGAACTCGCGGGGTTCGCCGTCGATCGGGTCGACGAACGCGAGCGAGCGGGCGAGCAGCTGCAGGGGCCGGTCCGGGTCGTCGGGCGCGTCCTCGCGCAGCACCGGCCAGAACGGGTCGTGCAGCAGGGGCAGCCCGAGCGACGCCATGTGCAGGCGGAGCTGGTGCGTCTTGCCGGTGTGCGGCTCGAGCCGGTAGAGCCCGAGGCCGCGGGCCTCGTCCCGCGCGACGAGCGTCACCCGCGACTCCGCGTTCGGCTCGCCCGGCTCCTCCTGGGCCCGCACCACGCCCCGGTGCTTGACGATGCGCGAGCGCACCGTCGTCGTGCCCTCGCGGGCCAGGACCGACCCCGGAGCCGGCAGCGGCGCGACCGCCTCGTAGACCTTGCGCACCGCGCGGTCCTGGAACGCCGTCTGGTACGCGCCGCGCACCTCGGGCCGCGCGGTGAGCACGAGCACGCCGGCGGTGGGCCGGTCGAGCCGGTGCGCGGGCACCAGCTCGGGCAGGTCGAGGGTGGCGCGCAGGTGCACGAGCACCGTGCGGGTCACCCAGCGCCCGCGCGGAATCGTGGCGACGAGGTGCGGCTTGTCCACCACCAGCAGGTCGTCGTCGCGGTGCAGCACCTCCAGCTCGGCGAGGGCGGGCACCTCCGGCTCGTCGGCGGGCGGGTCGCGGTACAGGTAGAGGAACCCGCGCGGCGCGTACGGGGTGGCGTCGTCGACGACGGCGCCCGCGCCCGTCACGACCTCGCCCGCGGCGAGCTTCTCCCGCAGCCGGGCGGCGTCGTCGCCGAACCGCTCCAGCAGGTACTGCGTCGCCGTCGCGTACCGGGCGACGCTGGCCGCGTCGTGCGGCAGCACGACGCGCGTGGGGTTGAGGCCGTCCCGCACGGGCAGGGGCGGGGCGTGCTTGCGCGGACCGGGTGGCACCGGACCATTGTCGCGCGCGGCATGATGGCCCGTATGAGCCTCTACGACATCCGGTTCGAGCGCATGGACGGCACGACGACGACGCTCGCGGAGCACCGCGACGACGTGGTGCTGGTGGTCAACGTCGCCTCGCGCTGCGGGCTCACCCCGCAGTACGAGGCGCTGGAGCAGCTGCAGAAGACGTACGCCGACCGCGGGTTCACCGTGATCGGCTTCCCGTCCAACCAGTTCCTCCAGGAGCTCTCCACCGACGAGAAGATCGCCGAGTTCTGCTCCACCACCTACGGCGTCACGTTCCCCGTGGTCTCCAAGGTCCGCGTGAACGGCCGCCACACGCACCCGCTGTACGCCGAGCTGAAGAAGACCCCCGACGAGGGCGGCCACGACGGCCGCATCCGCTGGAACTTCGAGAAGTTCGTCGTGCTGCCCGGCGGCGACGTGCACCGGTTCTCCCCGCAGACCGTGCCCGACGCCCAGGAGATCGTCGACCTCATCGAGAAGTCCCTGCCGAGGTAGTCATCAGCCCGGCGAGGTAGTACGAGTCCCCGCGAGGTAGTCCGGATCACCGCGAGGTAGTACGCCACCCGCCGAGGTACGACGACCCGTCGACGGCGCTGGTCAGGTGCTCCCGACCGTCGTCAGGCCCCGGACAGCAGGGCGGCTACCTCGCCCGGCACCGCCGTCGCGACGTCGAGCGCCGCCACGGGGCCGCCCGGGTTCGCGCGGTGCGCGGCGCGACCGTGCACCAGCGCCGCCGCGGCGGCGACCTCGGCCGCGAGCGCCGGGTTCTCGACGACGTCACGAGACCGGGCCGCGAGCATCGCGCCGAGCACTCCGGCGAGCACGTCGCCCGCGCCCGCGGTGGCCAACCAGCCCGGCCCGTCGGCCTGCGCGTAAGCCCCGCCCGTCCCGACGACGACGGTCACGCCTCCCTTGAGCAGCACCGTCGCGCCGGTGAGCTCGTGCGCCCGCCGCGCCCAGCGCAGCGGCTCGGCCTCGACGTCCGGGCGGCGCACGTCCTGGCCGCGCGAGCGCAGCAGCGCCGTCAGCTCGCCCGCGTGCGGGGTGAGCACGAACCACGCCGGGACGCGCCCGTCGAGCAGGCCCAGCCCGCCGGCGTCGACGACCGCCGGCACGGGGCCGCCCGCGGTCCCGGCGAGCTTGCCAGCCGCCGCCGCGAGGGAGGCGCGCCCCCGCTCGTGCTGGCCGTCGTCCAGGCCGTCGGCCTCCCCCTCGCGCGCCGCCTCCGGCCCGCCGGGGAGGCCCGGACCCACCACCCACGACTGCACGCGGCCTGGCGCGGTGACGACCTCGGGGCGTGCGGCGAGCACCGTCCGCCCGACGGACTCGGAGCCGCGGTGGCGCACCATCCCGGCCCCGGTCCGCACCGCGGCGGTCGTGGCGAGCACCGCCGCGCCGGGGTACGTCGCCGTGCCCGCGACGACGCCGACCACGCCGCGCGTGTACTTGTGGTCCGCGGGGCCCGGCACCGGCCACGACGCGGCGACGTCGGCGGGCTCCAGCCGTCGCACTGTCGGCGCGCCGGCGAGGTCCAGGCCTATGTCCACGACGCCCACCTCGCCCGCCAGCCCCGACGCCGGCGGCAGCAGCAGCCCGGGCTTGGCCGCGCCGAACGTCACCGTGCGGTCGGCTGTGAGCACCAGGCCGGACACCGCGCCGTCGTCCACCCCGATCCCCGACGGCACGTCCACCGCGACCACCCACGGTCGACCCGGCCCCGCCGCTGCGAGCGCGCGCCTGGCCCCGACACGCCGGTCGATGAGGGCCAAGAGCCCGCTCACAGCGTCCTGGGCGAGGCCGCGCAGGGGGCCGCGCGCGCCGATGCCGACCAGCCCGTCGAGGACGACGTCGGCGCGTGCGGCGTCGTCCACCACCGCGGTGAGGCCCTCGGGCGCCGCGAACAGCTCCACGACCCGGCCCCCTGCGCGCTCCAGCGCCGCGCGGCCGCCGGCGTGGAACTGCTCGGCGACCAGCACCGCCGTGACCCCCAGCCCCCGCCGCGCCAGCACCGCGCCCGCGTGCAGCGCGTCGCCGCCGTTGTTGCCCGCCCCCGCGAGCACCACGACCCGCGCGCCCCGCACCGGGCCCCGGCGGACCGCGACGTCCCGGAGCACGAGCGTCGCGAGCGCGAACGCCGCCCGCTCCATCAGCGGCACCCCCGCCGCGAGCAGCGGCTCCTCGGCGGCACGGACGTCGGCAGCGGACCAGGCGGAGATCATGGGACGCATCCTGCCGCGGGTGCGGATCCCATGCCCGTTGCCTCACAGCCTCGGGGTTGCCTCTTGACAGCGGACTTTTCGCCAGTGCCAGCATCAACATCGTGACCTGGGACGACATACCTGACGCCGAATACCGCCGTATCTCCGCCGACAAATCCGGGGAGGGGCGCGACATCACACGCCAGGGTGCGGACAACGCGGCGCTCGCTGCGGATGCCGGGCGGACCTTCGGCGACACGCCATATGTGGATCCCAGCGTGAGCGCGGCCGATGTCGACGCCGTCCGGCCGGAGTTCCTACGGCTCCTCGAAGATCTGGAGGCGGGCCGGGTCAATGGTGTGGTCGTGCACACGATCGATCGCCTCGTCCGCCGTTTCGATGATCTTCAGCGCCTGCTCGACATCTGGGACAGGGCCAGTGAATGCGGCCGAGAGATCCGACCGATCGTCACCTCGACACGGTCGTTCGACCTTCATGTCCCGTCCGACGTGATGCTCCTCGCGATGGAGGTGATCGCCGCGGACCAAGAGATCCGCAGAACGCGCCGTCGGGCCGTTCGCTCCCATCTCGACAACGCCCGGCGAGGGCGGGCCGGTGGGGGCCCACGGCCGTTCGGGTGGAACGACGACCGCCAGACCTTGCACCCGGTCGAGTCCGCCGCAGTGCGGGAGGCGGTGCTCGATGTCATGGCAGGCGCCGCAGGGTGGGGCCAGGTCGCGAACAGATGGAACGACGTCGGCCTACGCACGCCGTTCGGCAACACCTGGATCGCGGCCAACGTCCGTGCGACGTTGCGCAATCCACGACTCGCAGGGATCCGGACCTACAAGGGCGAGCCGGTCGTCCATGAGGACGGGACCTACGTAAAAGGCCCATGGCAGTCCATCCTCACGATCGAGCAGTGGGAGACGTACTGGGCCGTCGTCGGACCTGATCGCGGCGTCCCGCGCACACAGGAGCCACGTCGCTACCTCCTCTCGGGCCTGCTGCGCTGCTCGAGATGCACGAAGAAGCTGATCGGGAAGACGACGTCGACCAAGGGGCTGATCTATGCATGCCCACCCCGTGGGTCCGGCGGATGTGGGGGCACGTCGATCCGGGGGCGTGCGGCGGAAAAACTCGTCGAAGAACTTGTCCTCCGGCGTCTCGAGGCCGGTCGCGAGACCAGCAGGGCATCGACGACGTTCACCGGCGATGCCGAGCTCGACGAGATCCGGGCGACCGCCGGGCGGGTGCTCCGCGAGATTCAAGACGGTGAGCCGTCCGCTCGACGTCTGGCGACCATCGAGGTTCTCGAGGAACGCGAGGCCCTGCTGATTCGCGAGAAGGTCCGGTCGGCCGCGGTCGCTGCGCGAGAGGGAGGAAAGTCCGGCGACGTCCGTGCGGCGTGGCGCTCCTCGTCCTGGTCCACGAAGCGGTCCACGATCCTCGACGTGCTGGCCGTGGTCGTCGTGATGCCGCACTCGGGCGCCAACAACAAGGTCGACCCGGACAGACTCGTACCGACATGGCTCCACGGCGATTCGCGGACTAGAGCAGGCTATCCCCCGGGCATAGGCTCACAGCCATGGAGTTCGGACTCTTCATCCCCCAGGGATGGCGCCACGACCTGACCGATGTTCCGCCGTCGCAGCAGTGGGAGGTGATGCTCTCCCTTCTTCACTACGCCGACAACGCCGCGGCCGGTGAAGCGGTCCCGGGCGGGGAGTTCGCTTGGTCGTCCGTCTGGGTCTATGACCATTTTCATTCCGTTCCGATCCCCAGCACCGAGGCGACGCACGAGGCGTGGACGCTGATGGCGGCGTTCGCGGCGGCGTCCCAGCGCGTCAAGCTGGGCCAGATGTGCACGTGCATGTCGTACCGCAACCCCGCCTACCTGGCGAAGGTCGCCTCGACGGTGGACGCGATCTCCGGCGGCCGCGCCCAGCTCGGCATCGGCGCCGGCTGGTACGAGCACGAGTGGCGCGCCTACGGGTACGGCTTCCCCAGCGCGGGCGAGCGCCTGCGTGCCCTGGACGAGGGCCTGCAGATCATCACCCAGATGTGGCGCACCGGGTCGTCCGGCACGTTCGACGGCGAGCGCTACCAGGTGGACGGCGCGCTCTGCTACCCGCAGCCGCTGCAGCAGCTCCCGGTGGGCGACGGCGGCGCCGAGGTGCCGAGCATCCCGCTGTGGGTGGCAGGCGGCGGCGAGAAGAAGACGCTGCGGATCGCCGCGCGGTTCGCGCAGTACACGAACTTCGCGGGCGACCCCGAGACGTTCGCGCACAAGTCGTCGATCCTGGAGCAGCACTGCCGCGACCTGGGCCGCGACTTCGGGGAGATCACCCGCTCGTCCGACTACAACGTGGTCATCGGGGAGAACCAGGCCGAGGTGGACGACCGGTTCGCCTGGATCGAGTCGCACTTCCGCAAGCACGCCCCCGGCGAGCGGGGTGAGCAGGAGATCGCGAACTGGCGCAACAGCCCCGTCGTGGGCACGCCCGAGCAGGTCGTCGAGAAGCTCTCGGCCCTGCGCGACCTCGGCATGACGTACGCCATCACGTACTTCCCGAACGCCGCGGCCGACCGCGACCAGATCGAGCTCTTCCAGCGGCAGGTCATCCCCGCCCTGCAGGACTGAGCGATGGGCTCGCGACACGAGCTGGGGCTCCCGGACGGACGACGTCTCGTCGTGCACGACGACGGCCCGCCGTCCGCCGACGCCGTCGTCTGGCACCACGGCTCGCCCCAGTCCGGCGAGCTGCTCCCCCCGGTCGTGGCCGCCGCCCGGGCGCGCGGGCTGCGGCTGGTCTCGGTGGCGCGCGCCGGGTACGGCGGGTCCACCCGCCGTCCCGGCCGCACCGTGGCCGAGGCCGCGGCGGACGTGGCGCACGCCCTGGGTGCCCTCGGCGTGGCCCGGTGCCTCGCCGTCGGCGCCTCGGGCGGCGGCCCGCACGCCCTGGCCCTCGCCGCGCTCCGGCCCGACCTGGTGTCGGGCGCGGTGACCCTCGCGGGCGTCGCGCCCTACCCCGGCCAGGGTCACGACGACCTCTGGTTCGCCGGGATGGCCGACGACGGCGGCCTGCGCTCGGCTCTCGACGGCCCGTCAGCCCGCCAGCGGCACGCCGAGACCGCGGAGTTCGACGGGTCGAGCTTCACGGCCGACGACTACGCGACGCTCGCGGGGTCGTGGGCGTCGCTCGGCGCCGACGCCTCGCGGTCCGGCGAGACGTGGCCCGGCGGGCAGGTCGACGACGACCTCGCCTTCGTGCGGCCGTGGGGCGTCGAGCTGGGCGACGTCGCGACCCCGACCCTGGTCGTGCAGGGCGGCGCCGACCGCGTCGTGCCGCGACACCACGCCGACCTGCTGGTGGACGCCCTGCCCGCCGCGGAGCTGTGGCTGCGCCCGCGCGACGGCCACGTCAGCGTGCTCACCGCGCTCCCGGTCGCGCTCGACTGGTGGCGGTCCGCCGCCTGACCGTCGTCAGCCCTCCGCGACCACCATGGCGGAGGCGATGCCTGCGTCGTGCGAGATGGACAGGTGCCAGGCCTTGACGCCCAGCTCGTCGGCACGGGCCTGGACCGTGCCGCGCAGCTCGACCTCGGGCGGACCGCCGACGGTGCGGTGCACGGTCGCGTCGTGCCAGTGCATGTTCCCGGGGGCGCCCAGCGCCTTGGCGATGGCCTCCTTGGCCGCGAAGCGCGCCGCGAGGGACGACGCCGGCAGGTCCCGCTCGGCCTCGGTGAAGAGCTTCTCGCGCAGGCGCGGCACCCGCTCCACCGTCGCCATGAACCGGGCGACGTCCACCACGTCGATGCCCACGCCGATGATCATGGCCCTCAGCCTAGGTCCGTCGACCGTCAGGTCGGTGGTGTCGGTGCCGTGACCTAGCGTGCGCGCCATGCCCGACCACCTCGCAGCGCCGCTCCATCACGTCGAACGCGGCGCTCCGGCGGCACCCGGGACCCCCACGATGGTGCTGCTGCACGGGTTCCCCGTGGACCACCGCCTGATGCTGACGCCCTTCGAGGCCGCCCTCGCCGACCGCCCGGGCTGGCGGCGGGTCTACCTGGACCTCCCGGGGATGGGCGCGAGCGCGCCGTCGGGCGTGGCGAGCACGGACGACGTGCTCGCGGTCGTGCGGGAGGCGATCGACCGGCTCGTGCCCGGGCCGTACGTCCTCGTGGGCGAGTCGTTCGGGGGCTACCTCGCGCGCGGGCTGGTCGCCGCGGAACCGGGGCGCGTCCACGGGCTCGCCCTCCTGTGCCCCCTGATCGTCCCGGAGCACGACCGGCGCGACGTCCCGCCGCACCAGGTGCTGGTCCGGGACGACGCGCTGCTGCGGGAGGTCGGAGCGGCGGCCCTGGACGCCGACGACGTCGGCGTCGTGCAGACGCCCGAGACGTGGCGGCGCACCGAGGCCGAGGTGACGCCAGGGCTCGACGCCGCGGACCCGGCGACGGTGGCGCGGGTCGGCGAGCGCTTCGCCGGCACCTTCGCGGTCGAGCCGCGGCCCTACGACGGCCCCACGCTGTTCCTCACCGGCCGCCAGGACTCCTCGACCGGCTACCGCGACGCCTGGCGGGTCCTCGAGCACTACCCGCGCGCGACGTTCGCCGTGCTGGACCGCGCCGGCCACAACCTGCAGATCGAGCAGCCCGCGCTGTTCGACGCCCTCGTGGGCGAGTGGCTCGACCGGGTCGAGGAGGCGGCGTCGGGCGACTAGGACGGCGAGGGGCCGGCCTCAGCCCTCCGGGCGGACCCCGGCCTCGTCCGCCGGCTCCACGAGGTGTCGCCACCGGAACCACTTGCGCTCGATCTCCGCCTCGAGGTCGACGTCGAACCGTCGGGCGACGAGCAGCAGCTGCGCGAGCACGTCCGCGAGCTCGGCGCGGAACGCGGCGTCCACCTCGCCGTCGCCCTCGCCCCGGTCGCGCGACCGCCCCGACCGGGCGAGGTACGCCTGGGTGAGCTCCCCGACCTCCTCGTGCAGCTTGAGCACCAGCCAGTCGTCCGTGCGCGCGACGCCGAACCGCCGCTCGTACACCCTCGAGATGATCTCGACCTCGTCGCCCAGCTCCGTGAGTTCCACACGCCCACCCTAGGGACGACGACGGCGCGCGGTCAGGGCCCGGCGGCCCCCGGTGTGTCTGGAGACAGGGGGAAGTCCGCCCGCCGCCGCCAGCGCTCGCCGTCGAACACCAGCAGCGCGACCTCGCGCACCCTCGTCCGGACCGGCAGGCGGGGCGCCACCGCGGCCTCGGCGTCGTCGAGGGCCTCGGGCCCCTGCCCGTCCGCCACGGTGAGGTGCGGGACGACGTCGTCGAACGCCCCGCCGTACGGCGGCGCCTCGGGGAACCGCGCCGCCACCGCGGTCAGCAGGGCCCGCCACGACGCGTCCGGCGCCGGGACGAGGTACAGGACTCCGGGGAAGCGGCCGCACCCGGCGAACGTCGCGTCGAACGGGGCGTGGGCGCCGACGACGTCGCGCAGGGCGTCGAGCACGGCGGCGTCGACGGCCGCGACGGGCAGGAAGGGGAACAGGACGGTGACGTGCGCGGGCACGCCGTACGCGGCGGCCGTGTCGAGGTCGCTCCGCAGCACCCCGACGACGGGCTCGGCCTCGGGCACCACCACGACCAGCGCCGTCTGCCCCGCGACGAACCGCTCGGACGCCTCGTTCATGGCCCGGTTCCCTCCCTGGGTACGCTGCCCGTTGGTGCCGCCCGTCGCCGTGGCGGACCCGCCGGCGAGCCTACCGACGCGCTGGTCCGCCGTCGCCCGAGTTGCGGGACGAACCGGGTGCTCGGGCAGAATCGTGCAGGTGGCACCGCAGTCCCCCGACATCGCACCGGGCACAGCCCCCGGCACGACCCCCCAGCCCCTGGGTGAGCACCTGACCCGGCTCGCTCCGGCGTCCCCGTACGTCGACCTCGACCGCGCGGCGTGGAGCCGCCTGTCGGCGTCGACCCCGCTGCCGCTGACGGACGCCGACGTCGAGCGGCTGCGCGGGCTGGGCGACCCGATCGACCTCGCCGAGGTGGACGCCGTCTTCCGCCCGCTGTCACGACTGCTCAACCTGTACGTGGCCGCGAGCGCGGGCCTGCACCGCGCCACGTCGACGTTCCTGCACGAGGAGCCGCCGCGCACCCCGTACGTCATCGGCGTCGCGGGGTCCGTCGCGGTCGGCAAGTCGACGACGGCGCGCATCCTGCGCGAGATGATGGCGCGCTGGCCCGACACCCCGCACGTCGAGCTGATCACGACCGACGGCTTCCTGTACCCGAACGCCGAGCTGCAGCGCCGCGGGATCATGGACCGCAAGGGGTTCCCCGAGTCCTACGACCGGAGGGCCCTCATCCGCTTCCTGTCGCGCGTGAAGGCGGGGCAGGCCGAGGTGCGCGCCCCGGTGTACTCGCACGTCGTCTACGACATCGTGCCCGGCGAGGAGGTCGTGGTGCGCAAGCCGGACGTGCTCATCGTCGAGGGCCTCAACGTGCTGCAGCCCGCGCGCCCCTCCGCGATCGACGAGTCGACCGTGGCGGTGAGCGACTTCTTCGACTTCTCGATCTACGTCGACGCCCGCACGCGCAACATCCGGCAGTGGTACGTGGAGCGCTTCCTGCAGCTGCGCAGGACGGCGTTCAGCAGGCCGGAGTCGTACTTCCGGCGCTACGCGGACCTGTCCGACGCCGAGGCGACGGAGCGGGCGCTGTCCATCTGGGAGTCGATCAACGCGCCGAACCTGGAGCACAACGTGCTCCCCACCCGGGGGCGCGCCACCCTCGTGCTGACCAAGGGGTCGGACCACTCCGTGCAGCGGGTGCGGCTGCGCAAGCTCTGAGGCCCGGTCAGGCCGCCCTGCTCGTGGGCTCGGCGTCGGCCTCGTCGCCCTCGTCCTCGTCGGCCGGGACCGGCTCCGCCCTGGGCGGACCGGCGACGCGCTGCACCACCTGGTCGACCAGGACGCCGAGCAGGATGCCCGCGACCACGCCGACGGCCATGGCGAGCAGCGTGTTGTGCCCGAGCCAGGAGGCCGCGGCGAGGCCGATGAGCATCGAGTAGATGCCCCACGTCACGGCCGCGATGCCCGAGTAGAGCATGAACCGGTGGCGCGGGTACCCCACGGCGCCGGCGGTCATGTTGACCGCGACCCGCCCGATGGGCACGTACCGCGCGGCGAGGATGAACGACGCCCCGCGGTGCTCCAGGGCATGCCGCGCCCACTCGACGGCCTTGCGGCCGCGGGCGGAGCGCAGGAACGCGAACCGCTCGGTGCCGACGGCGCGGCCGATCTGGTAGGCGATCTGGTCGCCCGTCCACGCCCCGGCGATGGCGAGGGCGAGGACGCCGGGCAGCCACGGCTCGCCCTCCGAGTGGGCCAGCACGGTGAGGGTGATGACCACGGACTCGCTGGGGATCGGGGGGAAGAACCCGTCGATCGTCGCGAAGACGTACATGGCCGGGTAGATCCACAGGGACGCGCCGAGGTCGAGGACCCAGCCCTCCAGCTGTGCCAGCATCGTCGACAGGTTCACCAGGTCGGTCCCTCGGTTCGTCGGCCGGGAGGTGGGCCTCCGGCGGTCGCACGACGCCGTGCGGCGTCACGGCACCAGCCTAGGCAGAACCAGGGCACCGGCTGCATGGGGAATTCCCCCGGTTCCACCCTGAGTGCCGAATGTTCACCCGAGGTCCACGAACCCCTGGTCCACGGGCCCCGGATCCACGACCTGGCCGTAGCGCAGGAGGTTCTCGTTCGAGGTGAGCGTCCGCAGCAGCGCGTGGTCGAGGTACAGCTCGCCCGCGAGGTGGTCCGTCTCGTGCTGGACGATCCGGGCGGGCCAGCCGGTGAGGACCTCGTCGATCGGCGCCCCGGTCTCGTCGCGGCCGGTGAGCCGGACGCGCCGGTGCCGCGCGACGACGGCCTGCCACCCGTGCACCGACAGGCAGCCCTCGTGGAACGCCGCCCGCTCCGGCTCTCCGTCCGGGCCGGGCAGCGGCTCGTACGCGGGGTCGAGCAGCACCCGGTACGGCAGCGGGGCCCGCTCCCGGGGGTCGTCGGCGCCGGCGCCGCCGTCCTCGACGACGGCGATCGCCAGCCCGATCCCGACCTGGGGCGCCGCGAGCCCCACGCCGGGCGCGGCGTGCATGGTGCGGCGCATCGCCTCGAGCAGCCGCGGCAGCGCGTCGCCGAGCTGTCCGGTGTAGGTCGCCGCGGGGGCGCGCAGCACCGGAGCCCCGGCCTGCACGATCGGCAGGATCCCGGTGCCCGGCCCGTCCGCCGCCGCGTCCGCCCGGTCCAGCAGGTCGACGACGGCGGCCCGCAGGGCCTCGTCCACGCCGGCCGCCGGGCGCTCGGCTGGCGCGCCCTCAGTCACAGCGCCAGCCGGTCGCGCACGACGGCGGCGAGCGTGTCCGCCACGCCGTCGGCCTGCGTCTGGGTCGCCGCCTCGACCATGACCCGCACGAGGGGCTCGGTGCCCGACGGGCGGAGCAGGACGCGGCCCGTCTCCCCCAGGAGCGTCTCCGCGCTCTCGATCGCGGCGCGCACGCCCTCGTCGTCGGCCGCGCGGGCCTTGTCCACGCCCTTGACGTTGACGAGCGTCTGCGGCAGGCGCGGGACGTCGGCGGCGAGGTCGGCCAGGCGCCGCCCGCTCGCCTTCACGCGCGCGGCGAGGTGCAGCGCGGTGAGGACGCCGTCGCCGGTCGTGGCGTGGTCGGCCAGGATGATGTGGCCGGACTGCTCGCCCCCGAGCCCGTAGCCGTGCGCCCGCATCTCCTCGAGCACGTACCGGTCGCCCACGCCCGTCTGGATCGTGGTGATGCCCGCCTCGCGCATCGCGAGCAGGAGGCCGAGGTTGCTCATCACGGTGACGACCAGGGTGTCCGACGGCAGCCGGCCCTCGTCCTTGAGCCCACGGGCGAGGATCCCGAGGATCTGGTCGCCGTCCACCAGCACTCCCCCGTGGTCGACGGCGAGGCAGCGGTCCGCGTCGCCGTCGAACGCGACGCCGAAGTCGGCCTCCGCGGCCACGACGACGGCCTGCAGCTGCTCCGGGTGGGTGGAGCCGGCCTTCTCGTTGATGTTGCGACCGTCGGGGCTCGCGTTGATGACGACGACGTCGGCCCCCGCCTCGCGCAGCGCCTCCGGGCCGACCTGGCTCGCGGCGCCGTTGGCGGCGTCGACGGCGATGCGCAGGCCCTCCAGCGGGCGGACGTCCGCCGTCGTGCCGATGCTCGCCACGAGGTGCTCCACGTACTGCTGGGCGGCGATGCCGTTGTCGGAGCGCATGCGCCCGACGTCGGCGCCGATCGGCCGCTCCCAGTCCTGGCCGAGGCGCGCCTCGATCTGGTCCTCGACGTGGTCCGCCAGCTTGAAGCCGCCGCGCGCGAAGAACTTGATGCCGTTGTCCGGCATCGCGTTGTGGGACGCGGAGATCATCACGCCGAGGTCCATGTCCATCGCCCCCACGAGGTGGGCGAGCGCCGGGGTGGGCAGCACGCCCAGGTTGACGACGTCCACGCCGGAGCTGGCGAGGCCGGCGCCGACCGCGGCGGACAGGAACTCCCCGGACGCGCGCGGGTCGCGCCCGACGACGGCGCGCGGGCGGTGCCCGGCGAAGTCGCCCGACGTGCCGAGCACGTGGGCCGCCGCGCTGCCGAGCCCGAGGGCCAGGTCCGCGGTGACGTCCCGGTTGGCCAGCCCACGGACCCCGTCGGTGCCGAACAGTCGCACGATGTCTCCTCCTCCGGGCGCGGCGGTGGATCCGCACGCACACCCCGCGACGCCCCAGCGGACGCCGCACCGATCGTAGCCGGACGTGCGGACGGCCCCGCCGGAAGAGTTCCGACGGGGCCGTCCGTAGCGCTGACGCTCCTGTCGACGCCCGAGGGCAGTGCCCGCGGGAAGGAGCGCTCGATCAGCGCTTCGAGTACTGCGGCGCCTTGCGCGCCTTCTTGAGACCGGCCTTCTTGGACTCGACCGCACGCGGGTCACGCGTGAGGTAGCCGGCCTTCTTCAGCGCGGGGCGGTTCGCCTCGGCGTCGATCACGTTGAGCGCGCGGGCGATGCCCAGGCGCACCGCGCCGGCCTGGCCCGAGGGGCCGCCGCCGGTGATGCGGACGATGACGTCGAAGCGGCCCTCGACCTCGACCAGCTTCAGCGGCGAGTTCACGAGCTGCTGGTGCACCTTGTTCGGGAAGTAGTCCTCGAGGGTGCGACCGTTGATCTTCCACGTCCCGGTGCCGGGGACGAGGCGCACGCGCGCCACGGCCTCCTTGCGGCGGCCGACGGCCGCGCCGGGAGCGGTGATGGACTGGCCGCCGTCCGCGACGGGCGCGGCGGACTCAGAGGTGTAGGTGCTGGGCGTGTTCTCGTCCAGCTCGGTGTCGACGGTGGTCTCGGCCACTGTGAATCCTTCGCTTTGCATCCGGCAGCGGCTCAGGCCTGCTGCGAAACCTGGGTGATCTCGAACTGCTTGGGCTGCTGCGCCGCGTGCGGGTGCTCCGCGCCGCGGTAGACCTTCAGCTTGCCCAGCTGGTCGCGACCGAGGGACGTCTTGGGGAGCATGCCGCGCACGGCCTTCTCCACGGCCCGCTCGGGGTTCTTCTCGAGAAGCTCGCCGTAGTTGACCGAGCGGAGACCGCCCGGGTAGCCGGAGTGGCGGTAGGCCAGCTTGGTCTCCCGCTTGTTGCCGCTCAGGGCGACCTTGTCCGCGTTGATGACGATGACGAAGTCACCGCCGTCGACGTGCGGGGCGAAGGTCGGCTTGTGTTTCCCGCGCAGGAGGGTGGCGACCTGGCTCGCCAGGCGGCCGAGGACGACGTCGGTCGCGTCGACGACGTACCAGTCGCGCTGGACGTCGCCGGGCTTGGGGGTGTAAGTACGCACGGTTGCGTCACCTTTTCATGTTCGGTGTCGTCGGGCGAGAAGCGGCGCCCGATGAGTCAGGTGTTGTGCGCGGGTGCTCCGGTGGCGTCCTGGCCGGGGCATCGTCGGTGCGAGTGGGCGCGCTGACGACGCGGGACGCCGGAGGCATAGCACAACGACGAGCCAGTTTAGCCGTCGCCGGGTGCGGGGGTCAAAGCGACACCCGTCACGCCCGCGCCGGGGACGGGCACCGGGTCGCGCCGGCCGCCCCTCGTTGCAGCGCCACCGCCGCGGGTGCACCGTGGTGACATGACCCAGGAGACACCCGGCACCACCCCGGACCCCGAGACCGGAGCCGAGGGCGACGAGGACCAGCTCCCCCAGGAGGACACGCTCCTCGACCCCGAGCTCGACGACGTCCTCGACGAGGGCTACTCCCCCCTGGAACGGTCGCGCTCGAACCACTGGGGCGAGACGGCGTGGGAGGAGTCCGCCGGCGAGCCCCTGGACCGGCGCCTTGCCGAGGAGCAGCCGGACGTGTGGGAGCGCGACCCGCTGGACCGCCCGGACACCACCCGCGCAGGCCGGCTCGCGGAGGACCCCTTCGCCGACCCCGGGGAGGACGGCGACCGCGAGAACGACGTCTACGGCGAGGACGCGGGGATCGACGGCGCGGGCGCCAGCGCCGAGGAGGCCGCCGTGCACTGGGTCGAGGAGCCGTAGCGCCGAAGGGCCGTGGCCGGGCCCCGCGGGCTCAGCCGGCGTCGACCTCGCCCGGGTCCCGCCGCGCGCGGACGCGCTCGGCGCGCGCGGCGAGCGCGTCGTCGTCCGGGTAGGCGACGGCCTCGAGGGTCAGCCCCCGTGCGGCGACGACGCCGGCCGCCGCCGAGCGGGACCGGCCCGCCAGCACCGCGGCGGGCTCGTCCGGGCCGCGGCGCCCCTCCCCCACGGCCAGCGACATGCCGACCAGCGCGCGCACCATCGAGTGGCAGAACGCGTCGGCCTGCACGGTCGCGACGACGAGCCCGGCGTCGGGCCCGTCCGCGGGGCGGTCCCACGACAGGTGGGTGAGCTCGCGGATGGTCGTGGCGCCCTCGCGGGGCTTGCAGAAGGCGGCGAAGTCGTGCAGCCCGACGAGCGGCTGCATCGCCCGGTGCATCGCCTCGACGTCGAGCCGGCGGCGGTGCCAGAGCACCCAGTCCCGGCGCAGGGGGTCGCGCAGGTCCGGACGGTCGGCCACCCGGTAGGCGTAGCGCCGGTGCAGCGCGGAGAACCGCGCGTCGAACCCTTCGGGAGCCTCGGCAGCCCGGTGCACGACGACGTCGGGCGGCAGCACGCCGGCCAGCCGGTCGGCGAGCGCGACGCCGGGCTCCCGGTCGGAACGGCCGGGCATCTCCTCCCAGCGCTCGCGCGCCATGTCGACGTGCGCGACCTGGCCGCGCGCGTGCACCCCCGCGTCGGTGCGACCGGCCACCGTCAGCCGCGGCCGGGGCAGGCCGCGCGGCTCCGTGCGGAGGATGGTCGCGAGGGCGTCCTCCAGCACCCCCTGCACGGTGCGCAGCCGCGGCTGGGTGGCCCAGCCCGCGAAGTGGGTGCCGTCGTAGGCGAGGTCGAGCCGGACCCGGAGGGTGTCGGCGGGAGGTGTCGGCGTGCTCACCGACCCATTGTGGCCGGATGATGTCCCGTGATGGTCGACCCAGGCGCCTCGGCGCGCACCCCCGCTCCCCGCCCCGACGACGGCACCTCCCGGGCGCCGGCGCCCTCCGACGTGCTCACCCTCGCCGTCGACTGCGGCGGCGGAGGCATCAAGGCGGCGGTCCTGGACTCCGCGGGCACCGCGCACGCGTCGCCGGTGCGGGTCCCCACCCCCTACCCGCTGCCCCCGCAGCTGCTGCTGGACACCGTGGCCGGCATCGCGGACCGCCTCCCCGCCGCGCACCGCGTGACGCTCGGGATGCCCGGCATGATCCGCCACGGCGTGGTCGTCCACACCCCGCACTACGTCACACGCTCGGGTCCCCGCTCACGGGTGCTGCCGGAGCTCGTGGAGGCGTGGGCCAGCTTCGACGTCCGCGGCGCGCTCGCCCGCCGGCTCGGCGTCCCCGCCCTCGTGCTGAACGACGCCGAGGTGCACGGCGCGGGCGTCGTGGCGGGCTCCGGCGTCGAGCTGGTGCTCACCCTCGGCACCGGGCTGGGGTCCGCGCTGTTCGACGGCGGCCTGCTCGCGCCGCACCTGGAGTGGTCGCACGCCCCCGTGCGGCGCGGCGCGACGTACGACCAGTACGTCGGAGAGCCGGAGCGCCGCCGCCTGGGCGACGGGCTGTGGTCGCGGCGGGTCGTCGCGACCGTCGACGGGCTGCGCCCGGTGTTCCGCTGGGACCGCCTGTACCTGGGCGGCGGCAACTCCCGCCGCATCACGCCCGCCGCCCTCGACCGCCTGGGCGACGACGTCGTCGTCGTGCCCAACTCCGCCGCGCTGGTCGGCGGCGCGCGGGCGTGGGACCTGACGCTGCCCTGACCGTCACCGGTGGACGGGTGACACCCCGACGGCTGCCTCCTCGGACGTGACGACGGTCTCGGCCTCGAGGAGCGCACGCGTGAAGGCGACCGGGGCGTCGAGGCTGACGAGGTGCCGGGCGTGCGGCACGACGACGAGCCGGGCGGCCGCCCCGCCGGCCCGGGCCGCGGCGACGAACGCGCGCTCCTGGGCGCGGAAGTGGTCGTAGCGCCCGTTGACGAACCACACGGGGCTGCGCGCGGCCGCGAGGGCGCCGAGGGTGTCGGTCGGTCCGAGCTCCCGCAGCACCTCGGCCATGGCGGTGAGCGCGTAGCCGCCGGCCCCCAGGTCCCCCGCGCCTTCTGCGTCGAGGGCGAGACGGACGACCGCGTTGTTCAGGCGGGCGCCGTGGTCGGGCCAGCCCTCGATCCACCGGGCGAGCGACAGCCACGCCGGCCGCAGCGACGACGAGGACTCCGTGCAGCAGGACGCCGCGACGAGCCCCGCGCTCTGCTCGGGGTGGCGCGCGCGGTGCTCGATGGCGACGTAGCCCCCGAGCGACAGGCCCGCGACGAGGGCCCGCCCCCCGAGCCCCTCCACGGCGTCGTGCACGGCGTCCACCGCGCCGTCGAGCGTGAACGGCTCGCCCCGTCGCGCACCGTGGCCCGGCAGGTCGGTCGCGACGGCGGGGACCCCGGCGCGCCCCAGCGCCTCGAGCTGGCGTCGCCACATGGTCGCCGACGTGCGGGAGCCGTGCACGAGCACGACCGGCACGGGGGTCCGGGGTCGGGGCGGCGCGTCGGAGCGGGCGGCCATGCTCCCCAGCCTAGGAACGACGAGGCCCCGCGCCACCTCGGGAGGTGGCACGGGGCCTCGTCGTGGTCGCGGGGGACGCGGGAGGTCAGGCCTCCTTCGTCTCCTCCTCGGCCTTCTCGTCAGCCTTGTCCTCGGCGGGCGCCTCGGCCGGAGCCTCGGTGGCCTCCTCGACGGCGGCCTCGTCCTTGGCGGGCTTCTCGTCCTCGACCTTGGCAGCCTTCTCGGCGGCCTTCGTGGCCTCCTTGACGACGGCCTGCTTCGGGCTCACCGGCTCGGTGACGAGCTCGATGACCGCCATGGGGGCGTTGTCGCCCTTGCGGTTGCCGATCTTGGTGATGCGCGTGTAGCCACCGTTGCGCTCGGCCATGGCCGGGGCGATCTCGGTGAACAGCGTGTGCACCACGGACTTGTCGCGGACGACGGTCAGCACCCGGCGACGGGCGTGCAGGTCGCCGCGCTTCGCGAAGGTGATGAGGCGCTCGGCCAGGGGGCGCAGGCGCTTCGCCTTCGTCTCCGTGGTCGTGATGCGGCCGTGCTCGAAGAGCGACGTCGACAGGTTCGCGAGGATCAGTCGCTCGTGAGCCGGGCTGCCACCGAGCCGCGGACCCTTGGTGGGGGTAGGCATTTCTGGTTCTCCTTGAGGGTGGTTCCGCACCGCGCGGCCCGGTCAGGTCGAGCGGGCTGCTGCGGGCGCGGAGACGTCAGTACGACTGCTCGTCCGAGTACGTGGCCTCGTCGTCCCCGCCGCTGAAGTACGCGGAGCTGGACGGGTCGAAGTCGAGGGGCGAGTCCTTCAGCGAGAGGCCCAGCTCGGCGAGCTTCTCCTTGACCTCGTTGATGGACTTCGCGCCGAAGTTCCGGATGTCGAGCAGGTCGGCCTCGCTGCGAGCCACGAGCTCACCCACCTGGTGGATGCCCTCGCGCTTGAGGCAGTTGTACGAGCGGATCGTGAGGTTGAGCTCCTCGATCGGCAGCGCCAGGTCCGCGGCCAGCGCGGAGTCCGTCGGCGACGGGCCGATCTCGATGCCCTCGGCCTCGACGTTCAGCTCGCGGGCGAGACCGAACAGCTCGACGAGCGTCTTGCCGGCCGAGGCGAGCGCGTCGCGGGGGGCGATCGCGGCCTTCGTCTCGACGTCGACGATCAGCTTGTCGAAGTCCGTGCGCTGCTCGACACGCGTGGCCTCGACCTTGTAGGTGACCTTGAGGACCGGCGAGTAGATCGAGTCGACGGGGATCCGACCGATCTCGGCCTCGTCGTTCTTGTTCTGCGCCGCGGACACGTAGCCACGACCGCGCTCGACGGTGAGCTCGATCTCGAGCTTGCCCTTGTCGTTGAGCGTGGCGACGTGCAGGTCCGGGTTGTGCACCTCGACGCCCGCCGGCGGCACGATGTCCGCGGCGGTGACCACGCCCGCACCCGTCTTGCGCAGGTACATCACGACGGGCTCGTCGTTCTCCGAGGAGACGACGAGGTTCTTGATGTTGAGGATGATCTCGGTGACGTCCTCCTTCACACCCGGCACGGTGGAGAACTCGTGGAGCACTCCGTCGATGCGGATGGAGGTGACGGCCGCGCCCGGGATGGACGACAGGAGGGTCCGGCGCAGGGAGTTGCCGAGCGTGTAGCCGAAGCCAGGCTCGAGCGGCTCGATGGAGAAGCGCGAACGGTACTCCGAGATGACCTCTTCGGTCAGGGAGGGGCGCTGTGCGATCAGCACGGTCAGGTCCTTTCAGTGTGCGTCCGCCATATGACGCATCACGGATCCGCGAGTACTCGCGGCCCCGGGTGGGACTCGGTCCACCCGCCCGGGCAGGCTGCGGCGTCGTACGAGCCCGGGGCCGATCCCTCGGCCCCGGGGCCCGACGACGTCGGGAGGGTCAGACGCGGCGGCGCTTCGGGGGACGGCAGCCGTTGTGCGCCTGGGGCGTCACGTCCTGGATCGAGCCGACCTCGAGGCCGGTCGCCTGCAGGGAGCGGATCGCGGTCTCACGACCGGAACCCGGGCCCTTGACGAAGACGTCGACCTTCTTGACACCGTGCTCCTGGGCGCGGCGGGCGGCCGACTCGGCGGCGAGCTGCGCGGCGTACGGCGTGGACTTGCGGGAGCCCTTGAAGCCGACGTGGCCGGCGGACGCCCACGAGATCACGGCGCCCGACGGGTCGGTGATCGAGACGATCGTGTTGTTGAAGGTGCTCTTGATGTGCGCCTGGCCGAGCGGGACGTTCTTCTTGTCCTTGCGGCGCGGCTTGCGCGCGGCCGTGGCACGAGTCTTGGGAGGCATGTGTTCTCTGATCTCCTGGTCTGATCGGACCGGGGCGGTTCAGCTCGGGGAGCCGACCGCACCACGGACTGCTATCAGCGGGCCTTCTTCTTGCCCGCCACGGTGCGCTTCGGACCCTTGCGGGTACGCGCGTTGGTCTTGGTGCGCTGACCGCGCACCGGGAGGCCGCGGCGGTGACGCAGGCCCTGGTAGGTGCCGATCTCGACCTTGCGGCGGATGTCGGCGGCGACCTCGCGGCGCAGGTCGCCCTCGAGCTGGAAGTTGCCCTCCAGGTAGTCGCGGAGCGCGACGAGCTGGTCGTCGCCGAGGTCCTTGACCCGCAGGTCCGGGTTGATCCCGGTAGCGGCCAGCGTCTGCTGGGCGCGGGTACGGCCGACGCCGTAGATGTA
This sequence comes from Isoptericola nanjingensis, assembly GCF_050311635.1. Classification (NCBI taxonomy): domain Bacteria; kingdom Bacillati; phylum Actinomycetota; class Actinomycetes; order Micrococcales; family Promicromonosporaceae; genus Isoptericola; species Isoptericola nanjingensis. Next base: position 73,787 of record NZ_JBNOZL010000006.1, read on the forward strand.
GGTGAGCGCAACCTCGAGCCGCTTCTCGCGGGGGAGGTCGACGCCGATCAGACGTGCCATGTGCCTTCCGGCTCCTGTACTTCTTCCAGAGGTCTGCCGCACCGCCCTCCCGCGAAGACCGCGGGCCCCGGCCCCTGGACCGGAGGTTCCCCTCGACCGCCCCGTGAGGAGCCCCGCTCCCGAGAGAGCGGCGTCGAGGTTCGTGGTGGTGCGCTGTGTCCGACGGCGAGCGCGTGCCGTCAGCAGGTGGCTGCGATCAGCCCTGGCGCTGCTTGTGGCGCAGGTTCTCGCAGATCACCATGACGCGACCGTGCCGGCGGATCACCTTGCACTTGTCGCAGATCTTCTTGACGCTCGGCTTGACCTTCATCAGTGGTTCCTCCGCCGCCGTACGCACGCCGGCGGGTGCCGGCGCCACGACGGCGCTCGATGGGGTGGTGGTTACTTGTAGCGGTAGACGATCCGACCGCGGGACAGGTCGTACGGGCTGAGCTCGACCACGACGCGGTCCTCCGGGAGGATCCGGATGTAGTGCTGACGCATCTTGCCCGAGATGTGCGCGAGGACCTTGTGGCCGTTCGCCAGCTCCACACGGAACATCGCGTTCGGCAGGGCCTCGACCACGCTGCCCTCGATCTCGATGACGCCGTCCTTCTTTGCCATGTCCTCCGCTAACTCTCGTCTGTCCCCGGGCGCCCGTCAGCAACGTGACGGAGGTCCGGATGTCGTGCGTGCCGCCTGCTCACCCTCGTCCCGACCGGTCGACGTGACGTCGAGCCGGTGCTGGTCTGCAGCGCCACCAACTCGCGCCTGCATCTCGAGGAACTGCCGAACGGACTACACCCGACAGACCATCGTACTCCATGGTTCCAGCAGCTGCGAACGTGGGTGGACGGTCGTCGGTCACACGCCTTCGTCGGTCACGCGTCGAGGGGCACGGGCACGACCTCGAACGGGGCGAGCCCCGCACGCCCGCCGTCGGCGGCCGTCAGCACGCTGATGCCGTCGTCGAGGAGGGCGACGCTGTGCTCCCAGTGCGCGGCGCGGGAGCCGTCCTGCGTCACGACCGTCCAGTCGTCCGCGAGGACCCGGGTCGCCCCGCTCCCCCGCGTGACCATCGGCTCGATGGCGAGGCACATGCCGGGGCGGAGCCGAGGACCACGGTCCGAGGTGCGGAAGTTCACGACGTCGGGCGGCTGGTGCATCGCCGTGCCGATGCCGTGACCGACGTAGTCCTCGACGATCCCGTAATCGACGCCGGAGACGCCCCCGGCGAGCTCGACGGCCGCCTCGACGGCCGTCCCGACGTCGCCGAGCCGCCTGCCACCCGCCAGCGCCGCGATCCCCGCCCACATGGCCGTCCGCGTGGCGCGGACGAGGTCGAGGTCCGCCGCGTCGACGCCGTCGACCGCCGTCGCGCCCTCGACGTCCAGCGCGCCGTCCGGGCCCAGCACGAAGCTGATCGCGGAGTCGCCGTGCCAGCCGTCCACGATCGCGCCGCAGTCGATCGACACGACGTCACCGACCTCGAGCACGCGGGTGCCGGGGATGCCGTGGATGACCTCCTCGGAGACGGAGACGCAGATCGTCGCGGGGTAGCCCTCGTAGCCGAGGAACGACGGCGTCGCTCCCGCGTCCGCGATGAACCGCGCCGCGACCGCGTCGAGGTCCGCCGTCGTGAGGCCCGGGCGGGCCGCCGCGCGCACCGCGTCGAGCGTCGACGCGACGACCAGGCCGGCGCGCCGCATGACGCGCACCTGGTCCGGCGTCTTGAGCTCGATGCGCTCGCGCGAACCGAAGATCATGGCGTGGCGAGCCTCAGCCGAGCTCGGCGGCCAGCGCCTGGACGATGCGCTCGGTGACCTCGGAGACGTCGCCGATGCCGTCCACCTTCGCGAGGATGCCCCGCTCGGAGTACGCGGCGGTCAGCGGCGCGGTCTGCTCGTCGTAGATGTCGAGCCGGCGCGCGATCGCCTCCGGGGTGTCGTCCTCGCGGCCCTCGATCTCGGCGCGCTTGGCGATCCGCGACAGGAGCTCGTCCCGCGCGGCGGTGAGCTCGATGACGCCGTCCAGCTCCCAGCCGAGGTCGGCCAGGATGCCGTCGAGCGCCTCGACCTGGTGCGCGTTGCGCGGGTAGCCGTCGAGCAGGAACCCGGCCTTCACGTCGTCCTCGCCGAGGCGCGAGCGCACCATCTGGTCGGTGACCTCGTCCGGGACGAGCTCGCCCTTGGCGCTGTACTCCTGCGCGAGCTTGCCGAGCTCCGTGCCGCCCTTGATGTTGGCGCGGAAGATGTCGCCCGTCGAGATGGCGGGGATGCTGAACAGCTCGGCGAGGCGCGCGGCCTGCGTGCCCTTGCCCGCCCCCTGCGGCCCCATGATCACCAGGCGCGTCACCCGCGCCTCGGCGCTGGGGGCACCGTGGAGCTCGCGGCGGGTGGTCGGCGTGGCAGCGGCGGGGCCGCCTTCGTTCGTCTCGGTCAACGGAGGAACCCTTCGTAATGACGCTGCTGGAGCTGGGAGTCGATCTGCTTCACGGTCTCGAGCCCGACGCCCACGATGATGAGGATCGACGTGCCGCCGAACGGGATGTTCGTGGTGACTCCCAGCACCACGAGCACGATCGTGGGGATGAGCGCCACGATCGCCAGGTAGATCGAGCCCGCGGAGGTGATGCGGGTGATCACGTAGTCGAGGTACTCGGCCGTGGGCCGGCCGGCGCGGATGCCCGGGATGAAGCCGCCGTACTTCTTCATGTTGTCCGCGACCTCGTCCGGGTTGAACGTGATCGACGTGTAGAAGAACGCGAAGAAGATGACCATCAGCACGTACAGCACGATGTACAGCGGGTCGGACTGCTGGACCAGGTTCTCCGAGATCCAGAGCACCCAGCCCGCGGTCGGCTCGCCGAACTGGGCGATCAGCCCGGGGATGGCGAGGATCGACGCCGCGAAGATGACCGGGATGACGCCGGCCATGTTGATCTTGATCGGGATGTAGGTGCTGGTGCCGCCGTACATGCGGCGTCCCACCATGCGCTTCGCGTACTGCACCGGGATGCGGCGCTGCGACTGCTCGACGAAGACGACCAGCCCGACGACGAGCACGATGACGAGGATCATCACGATGAAGTTCAGGGGGCCGTTCGAGCCGCCGGCGATCGACCAGAGCGCCGACGGGAAGCTCGCGGCGATCGACGTGAAGATCAGCAGGGACATGCCGTTGCCGACGCCGCGCTCGGTGATCATCTCGCCGAGCCACATGACCAGGCCGGTACCGGCCGTCATCGTGATGACCATCAGCGTGGCCGTCACGAAGCTGTCGTCCGTGATCACGTCGACGGGGCAGCCCTGGAAGAGCATCCCGGTGCGGGCGGTCGTGATGATCGTCGTCGACTGCAGGATCGCGAGGGCGATCGTCAGGTAGCGCGTGTACTGCGTCAGCTTCGCCTGGCCCGACTGGCCCTCCTTGTGCAGGGCCTCGAACCGAGGGATGACCACGCGCAGCAGCTGCACGATGATGCTCGCGGTGATGTACGGCATGATGCCGAGCGCGAAGATCGACAGCTGGAGCAGGGCACCGCCGCTGAAGACGTTGACGAGACCGAGCAGCGAGGTGCTGCCCTCGAGGGCCGCGACGCACTGTTGCACGTTGCCGTAGTCGACGCCGGGTGTGGGCACGAGCGACCCCACCCGGAAGAGCGCCATGATCGCGATCGTGAACAGCAGCTTGCGCCGCAGGTCCGGTGTCCGGAAAGCCCGGCCGAATGCGCTGAGCACCTATCCTCCTGGCCCGCCGCGGCGGGTTGTCGTGTCGCCGGGGACCGGCGAGGTGTGGCGCGAGCTCCCGACACCGCGGCCGTTGGGCCACGCCGCCGTCACGCCGACTCGGTCAAGGTCCGACCGGGGAGACCCCGGCCTCGCCGTCACCCGGATCAGGTGCGTGGCGCGGACCGTGACGGATTCTACGTGCCCCGGACCAGTGAGCCAGACCACACGCCGTCGCGGAGGGCTGGCCTGCCGGAGCACGCCGGGAGCACACAGGGCCGGCAGCGCGTGTGCGCCGCCGGCCCTGTTGCGGATGTCAGTCCTCGGAGACCGTGCCGCCGGCCGCCAGGATCTTGTCCTTGGCGGAGCCGGAGACGCGGTCGACCGTGACGTCCAGCTTGACGGTGATCTCGCCGTTGCCGAGCACCTTCACCGGCTGACCCTTGCGGACCGCGCCCTTGGCGACGAGGCCCTCGACGGTGACGGAGCCACCCTCGGGGTACAGCGCGGCGAGCTTGTCCAGGTTGACGACCTGGTACTCGACGCGGAACGGGTTCTTGAACCCGCGCAGCTTCGGGAGGCGCATGTGCAGAGGCATCTGCCCACCCTCGAAGCCGGCGGGAACCTGGTAGCGAGCCTTCGTACCCTTGGTACCGCGACCCGCCGTCTTGCCCTTCGACGCCTCACCACGACCCACGCGGGTCTTGGCGGTCTTGGCGCCGGGGGCCGGACGCAGGTGGTGGACCTTGAGCGGCTGACCCGCCTTCTCGGTGTTGTCCGCCATGATCACTCGACCTCCTCGACGGTGACGAGGTGCGCCACCGTGGTGACCATGCCACGGATCTCCGGACGGTCCTCCTTCACGGCGGTGTCGCCGATCCGCTTGAGGCCGAGGGTCCGCAGCGTGTCACGCTGGTTCTGCTTGCCGCCGATGGCGGACTTGACCTGGGTGACCTTCAGTCGAGGCATCACGCACCCACCTTCTCGTCAGCCTTGGCCGCCTTCTCGGCGAGCCCGGCGGCCTGCGCACGCAGGAGCGCGGCCGGGGCCACGTCCTCGAGCGGCAGACCACGGCGGGCGGCCACGGCAGCCGGCTCCTCGAGGCCCTTGAGGGCCGCGACGGTGGCGTGCACGATGTTGATCGAGTTGGACGAGCCGAGCGACTTGCTCAGCACGTCGTGGATGCCGGCGCACTCCAGCACGGCGCGCACCGGACCACCGGCGATCACACCGGTACCCGGCGAGGCCGGACGCAGGAACACGACGCCGGCGGCCTCCTCACCCTGGACGGGGTGCGGGATGGTGCCCTGGATGCGCGGGACGCGGAAGAAGTTCTTCTTCGCCTCCTCGACACCCTTGGCGATCGCCGCGGGCACCTCCTTGGCCTTGCCGTAGCCGACACCGACGGTGCCGTCGCCGTCGCCCACCACGACCAGCGCGGTGAAGCTGAAGCGGCGACCACCCTTGACGACCTTCGAGACGCGGTTGATCGTCACCACGCGCTCGACGAAGGCGTTCTTGTCGGCGGCGTCGCGGCCACCGCCACGGCGGTCGTCGCGGCGACCGCCGCCGCGGCGGCCGTCGTTCTTGTTGGACTCGTTGGCGCCCTGGGGGGCGCCGGTGCGCTGCCCTGCAGCCATCAGAGGATCCTCATCTTCCGTGCGAAATCGCGGACGTCGGCCATCACAGCTCCAGCCCCGCTTCCCGGGCGCCGTCGGCGACCGCAGCCACCCGACCGTGGTACTTGTTGCCACCGCGGTCGAAGACCACGGTCTCGACGCCGGCGGCCTTGGCACGCGCGGCGACGAGCTCGCCGACCTTGCGGGCCTTCGCCGTCTTGTCGCCGTCGAGGGCACGCAGGTCGGCCTCGAGGGTCGAGGCCGAGGCGACGGTCTTGCCGACCGTGTCGTCGACGATCTGCGCCACCATGTGGCGCGAGGAGCGGGTCACGACGAGGCGCGGACGCGCCGCGGTGCCCTTGATCTTCTTGCGCAGGCGCAGGTGACGGCGCTGACGAGCGACGGCCTTGCCCTTGCCCAGAACCTTGAGAGCCATCACTTACCAGCCTTTCCGACCTTGCGGCGGACGACCTCGCCGGCGTAGCGCACGCCCTTGCCCTTGTAAGGCTCGGGCTTGCGGATCTTGCGGATGTTCGCTGCGACCTCGCCGACCTGCTGCTTGTCGATGCCCGCGACCGAGAACTTGGTCGGGCTCTCCACCGCGAAGGTGATGCCCTCGGGCGCGGTCACGGTGACCGGGTGCGAGAAGCCGAGAGCGAACTCCAGGCTCTGCCCCTTGGCCGCGACGCGGTACCCGGTACCGACGATCTCGAGCTTCTTCTCGTAGCCCTGGGTCACACCGGTGACGATGTTGGCCAGGAGGGTGCGGGTGAGGCCGTGCAGCGCACGGGACTCACGCTCGTCGTCCGGGCGCGACACCACGAGGGAGCCGTCGTCCTGGGCGACCGTGATGGGGGCGGGCACCGCGTGCTCCAGGGTCCCCTTGGGGCCCTTGATGGTCACGAGCGCACCGCTGATGGTGACGTCCACGCCGGCCGGGACCGGAACGGGGAGCTTGCCGATTCGAGACATGGCGATATCTCCTTTCCGGATTACCAGACGTAGGCGAGGACTTCGCCGCCGACGCCCTTGGCCTGGGCCTGGCGGTCGGTCAGCAGGCCGGAGGACGTGGACAGGATCGCCACGCCGAGGCCGCCGAGGACCTGGGGCAGGTTGGTGGACTTCGCGTAGACGCGGAGGCCGGGCTTCGACACGCGGCGGACGCCGGTGAGGGCGCGCTCGCGGCTCGGGCCGTACTTGAGGGTCAGGGTGAGGGACTTGCCGACCTTCGCGTCCTCGACGCTCCAGCCGGTGATGTACCCCTGCGCCTGCAGGATCTCCGCGATGTTCGACTTCAGCTTCGAGTGCGGCATGGTGACCGTCTCGTGGTGCGCCGAGTTCGCGTTACGCAGACGCGTGAGCATGTCTGCGATGGGGTCTGTCATGGTCATTGGGCTCCAGCCCTTCCTCGCCGGGGTATCCAGTCAGTGCGTGCGCACCGCCCGGACCTGCGGCGTAGTGGTTTTACCAGCTGCTCTTGGTGACGCCGGGGAGCTCGCCGCGGTGGGCCATCTCCCGCAGGCAGATCCGGCACAGGCCGAACTTGCGGTAGACCGAGTGCGGACGGCCGCAGCGCTGGCACCGGGTGTAGGCGCGGACGGCGAACTTCGGCTTGGCGTTCGCCTTGTTGATCAGGGCCTTCTTCGCCATGTCAGTTCTCCTTGAAGGGGAAGCCGAGACGGCGCAGCAGGGAGCGGCCCTCGTCATCGGTCGTCGCCGTGGTCACGACCGTGATGTCCATGCCGCGGACGCGGTCGATCTTGTCCTGGTCGATCTCGTGGAACATCGACTGCTCCGTGAGACCGAAGGTGTAGTTGCCGTGCCCGTCGAACTGCTTCGGGCTCAGCCCGCGGAAGTCGCGGATACGGGGCAGCGCGATCGACAGCAGCCGGTCGAGGAACTCCCACATCCGGTCGCCGCGCAGCGTGACGTGCGCACCGATCGGCATGCCCTCGCGCAGCTTGAACTGCGCGATGGACTTCTTGGCCCGGGTCACCTGGGGCTTCTGCCCCGTGATCGCCGTGAGGTCGCGGATCGCGCCCTCGATGAGCTTGGAGTCCTTGGCGGCGTCACCGACACCCATGTTGACGACGATCTTGGTCAGACCGGCGACCTGCTGGATGTTCTGGTGGCCGAACTCCTCGCGCAGCGCCGCGATGATCTCCTCGCGGTACTTCTGCTTGAGGCGCGGGGTGGCCGGGGCCTCGAGAGTGGTCTCGGTCATCAGATGTCCTTCCCGGAACGCTTGGCGACGCGCACGCGGACGGTGCGGGTACGGCCGTCGCGCTCGACCTGCTCGGTACGGAACCCGACGCGCGTGCCCTTCTTGGTCTCCGGGTCGACGACCATCACGTTCGAGACGTGGATCGGCGCCTCGACGGTCTCGATGCCACCCGTGCGGGTGCCGCGAGCCGTCTGGCCGGCCTTGACGTGCTTGGTGACACGCTGCACGCCCTCGACCACGATGCGGTCGGAGTCCTTGAGGACCTCGAGCACGCGGCCCGTCTTGCCCTTGTCGCGACCGGCGATGACGATCACCTGGTCGCCCTTCTTGATCTTCGCCATGGTCAGAGCACCTCCGGCGCCAGCGAGATGATCTTCATGAACCGCTTGTCGCGCAGCTCGCGCCCGACCGGGCCGAAGATGCGGGTGCCACGGGGCTCACCGTCGTTCTTGAGGATCACGGCGGCGTTCTCGTCGAACTTGATGTAGGAACCGTCGGGACGACGGCGCTCCTTGGCGGTCCGGACGATGACGGCCTTGACCACGTCGCCCTTCTTCACGTTGCCGCCGGGGATCGCGTCCTTGACGGTGGCGACGATCGTGTCGCCGATACCGGCGTAGCGACGGCCGGATCCACCGAGAACACGGATGCAGAGGATCTCCTTGGCACCCGTGTTGTCGGCGACCCGAAGTCGCGACTCCTGCTGGATCATCGATTGATCTCCTGTCGTCGAGCCGGTTCTCGTCCCAGGCTGTCCCGGGCGAGCCTTGCCGAACGGATAGTTGCTGTGGTGGCCGGGGCGGGCCGCATACGTGTGTCACGGCCTGCCCCGGCCGAAGGTCAGAAGACCTTCTGGATCACTTGGCCTTCTCGAGGATCTCCGTCAGGCGCCACCGCTTGGTCGCGGACAGCGGACGGGTCTCCATGATCTCGACCAGGTCGCCGATACCGGCGGAGTTCTGCTCGTCGTGCGCCTTCACCTTGGTGGTGGTGCGCAGGACCTTGCCGTACAGGGGGTGCTTCTTGCGGTCCTCGACCTCGACGACGATGGTCTTCTCCATCTTGTCGCTGACGACGTAGCCACGACGGACCTTGCGCGTGCTGCGCTCGGTCGTCTCAGCGGCCACCGCGTTGGTGTTCTCGCTCATCGATGCCTCACTCACTCACGCTCGGGGCCGTGCGGATACCGAGCTCGCGCTCGTGCAGGACCGTGTAGATCCGCGCGATGTCGCGCTTGACGGCCTTGATCCGACCGTGGGACTCCAGCTGGCCGGTGGCCGACTGGAAACGGAGGTTGAAGAGCTCCTCCTTGGCCTTCTTCAGCTCGGCGACCAGCTTCTCGTCGTCGAACCCGTCGAGGTCAGCGGGGGCCATGCCCTTGGTTCCGACTGCCATCAGTTCGCACCACCCTCGCGCACCACGAAACGGCACTTCATCGGGAGCTTGTGGATCGCGCGGCGCATGGCCTCACGGGCCAGCTCCTCGTCGACACCGGCCAGCTCGAAGACGATGCGGCCGGGCTTGACGTTGGCGACCCACCACTCGGGCGAGCCCTTGCCGGAACCCATGCGGGTCTCGGCGGGCTTCTTGGTCAGGGGACGGTCCGGGTAGATGTTGATCCAGACCTTGCCGCCACGCTTGATGTGGCGGGTCATCGCGATACGAGCAGCCTCGATCTGGCGGTTGGTGACGTAGGCGGGCTCGAGAGCCTGGATGCCGTAGTCGCCGAACGCGATCGTGGTGCCACCCTTGGCCGCGCCGGAGCGCTTCGGGTGGTGCTGCTTGCGGTGCTTGAGCCTGCGGGGGATCAGCATGACTCAGGCCTCCGTTCCGGACTCGGGGGCCGCAGCCTGCTCCGGGGCCGCGTCGGACGCGGGGGCGCTCTCGGCGGCCGGCTGGGCCTGACGCTCGGGGCGACGACCGCCACCACGGCGCTCCCCACGCTCCGGACGACCACCACGACCCCCGCGGGGGGCGGCAGTCGCCTGCTGCGCGGCGAACTCCTTCTCGGTCATGTCGCCCTTGTAGATCCACACCTTCACGCCGATACGGCCGAAGGTGGTGCGGGCCTCGAAGAAGCCGTAGTCGATGTTCGCGCGCAGCGTGTGCAGCGGCACACGACCCTCGCGGTAGAACTCCGAACGGCTCATCTCGGCGCCGCCGAGACGACCCGAGACCTGCACACGGATGCCCTTGGCACCGGCGCGCTGCGCGGACTGGATGCCCTTGCGCATGGCGCGGCGGAACGAGACGCGGCTCGCGAGCTGCTCGGCGATGCCCTGCGCGACCAGCTGCGCGTCGATCTCCGCGTTCTTGACCTCGAGGATGTTGAGCTGGACCTGCTTGCCCGTGAGCTTCTCGAGCTCGCCGCGGATGCGGTCGGCCTCGGCACCCCGGCGACCGATGACGATGCCCGGACGCGCCGTGTGGATGTCCACGCGGACGCGGTCGCGGGTGCGCTCGACCTCGACCTTGGAGATGCCGGCCCGCTCGAGACCGGTGCTCATGAGCTTGCGGATCGCCACGTCCTCGCGGACGTAGTCGCGGTACCGCTGACCAGGCTTGGTGCTGTCGGCGAACCAGCGCGACCGGTGGTCGGTGGTGATGCCGAGGCGGTACCCGTGCGGGTGAACCTTCTGCCCCACTATCGGGCCCCTTCCTTCTGCTCACGCGGTGCGACGACCACGGTGATGTGGCTGGTGCGCTTGAGGATCTGGCTCGCACGCCCCTGCGCCCGCGGACGGAACCGCTTGAGCGTCGGCCCCTCGTCGACGAACGCCGCCGAGACGAAGAGCTCCGTCTCGTCGAAACGCTCGCTGGCGCGGTCGGCCTTCACCCGGGCGTTCGCGACGGCGCTCTCCACAACCTTGCGGATCGGCTCGCTCGCCGCCTGCGGCGCGAACTTCAGCACCGCGACGGCCTCGGCGGCCTGCTTGCCACGGATGAGGTCCACGACGCGCCGGGCCTTCTGGGGCGTGACACGGACGAACCGCGCCTGCGCCTTGGCTTCCATTGCTGTCCTGCTTCCTTTTCTCAGACCGTCGGGGCCTGTCGTCCGGCTGACCCGGGGGTCAGCGGCGACGGCCCTTCTTGTCGTCCTTCACGTGGCCGCGGAAGGTTCGCGTGGGAGCGAACTCGCCGAGCTTGTGGCCGACCATCGCCTCGGTGACGAAGACCGGGGTGTGCTTCCGGCCGTCGTGCACGGCGAAGGTGTGACCGAGGAAGTCGGGCGTGATGACCGACCGACGGGACCAGGTCTTGATGACGTTCTTGGTCCCCTTCTCGTTCTGAGCGTCCACCTTCTTCTGCAGGTGGTCGTCGACGAAGGGGCCCTTCTTCAGGCTACGAGGCATCTGTCAGGCTCCTTTTCAGCGCTTCTTGCCGGTGCGGCGACGGCGGACGATCAGCTTGTCGCTCGGCTTGTTCGGGCGGCGGGTCCGGCCCTCGGGCTGGCCCCACGGGCTGACCGGGTGGCGACCACCGGAGGTCTTGCCCTCACCACCACCGTGCGGGTGGTCGACCGGGTTCATGACGACGCCACGGACGGTCGGGCGGACGCCCTTCCACCGCTTGCGGCCGGCCTTGCCCCAGTTGATGTTCGACTGCTCGGCGTTGCCCACCTCGCCGACCGTGGCGCGGCAGCGCAGGTCGACGTTGCGGATCTCGCCGGACGGCATGCGCAGCTGCGCGTACGGGCCGTCCTTCGCGACGAGCTGCACGGAGGCACCCGCGGAGCGGGCGATCTTCGCGCCGCCACCGGGGCGGAGCTCGACGGCGTGGATGACCGTACCGGTCGGGATGTTGCGCAGCGGCAGGTTGTTGCCGGGCTTGATGTCGGCGCCGGCACCGGCCTCGACGACGTCGCCCTGCGACAGCTTGTTCGGCGCCACGATGTAGCGCTTCGTGCCGTCCGCGTAGTGCAGGAGCGCGATCCGAGCCGTGCGGTTCGGGTCGTACTCGATGTGCGCGACCTTGGCGGGCACGCCGTCCTTGTCGTGGCGACGGAAGTCGATCACGCGGTAGGCACGCTTGTGGCCACCGCCCTTGTGACGGGTCGTGATGCGACCGGAGTTGTTGCGCCCACCCGTCTTGGACAGCGGACGGACCAGAGACTTCTCCGGCTGCGAGCGCGTGATCTCGACGAAGTCGGCGACGCTGGAGCCGCGGCGTCCGGGCGTCGTCGGCTTGTACTTACGGATTCCCATGGGTTAGTCCTCGATCTGCTCTCTGCGCCTCAGGAAGCCGGACCGCCGAAGATGTCGATCGTGCCCTCACGGAGGGTCACGATCGCGCGCTTCGTGTCCTTGCGCTTGCCCAGGCCGAAGCGCGTGCGACGCGCCTTGCCCTTGCGGTTGATCGTGTTGACCGAGTCGACCTTGACGCCGAAGACCTGCTCGACCGCGATCTTGATCTCGGTCTTGTTGGCCCGCGGGTCCACGACGAAGGTGTACTTGCCCTCGTCGAGGAGGTTGTAGGACTTCTCGGAGACGACCGGCGCGATCAGGATGTCGCGCGGGTCCTTCGTCACGGCGGTCACTTGGTGGCCTCCTCGGTCTCGGCCGCCTCGGACTCCGTGGCGACAGCCTTCACGCTCTTGCCCGTGGCCGGGCCGGCGAGGAACGCGGCGAGCGCGCCCTCGGTGAAGACGACGTCGTCGGAGACGAGCACGTCGTAGGTGTTGAGCTGGTCCGCGGTCAGCAGGTGGACCTGCTCGACGTTGCGGAGCGACAGGATCGTCAGCTCGTCCGAGCGCTCGGTGACCACGAGGACGTGCGTGCGCTCGGTGAGCGCCGCGATCGTCTTGACGGCGGTCCGGGTCGACGGCGCACCGTCGAGGCCGAAGCCGGAGACCACGTGGACGCGGCCGGCGCGAGCCCGGTCGGAGAGGGCGCCACGGAGCGCGGCGGCCTTCATCTTCTTCGGGGTCCGCTGGTCGTACTTGCGCGGCTGCGGGCCGTGGACGGTGCCACCGCCGGCGAACTGCGGGGCGCGGGTCGAACCCTGACGGGCGCGGCCGGTGCCCTTCTGCTTGTACGGCTTCCTGCCACCACCGCGGACCTCGCCGCGGGTCTTGGTGGCGTGCGTCCCCTGGCGGGCGGCGGCGCGCTGCGCCACGACCACCTGGTGGATCAGCGGGACGTTGGTGACGGTGTCGAACACCTCGGCGGGAAGCTCGGCGGTGCCGGCCTTCTTGCCCTGGGCGTCGAGCACGTCGACGGTCTGGTTGGCCATGGGGTCACGCACCCTTCGCAGCGGTACGCACGACGACGACGCCACCCTTGGGGCCGGGAACCGCGCCCTTGACGAGCAGCAGACCCTTCTCGGCGTCGACCGCGTGGACGGTCAGGTTCTGGACGGTCATGCGCTCGTGGCCCATGCGACCGGCCATCCGCAGACCCTTGAACACGCGCGACGGCGTCGAGGCGCCGCCGATCGAGCCGGCCTTGCGGTGGTTGCGGTGAGCACCGTGGGAGGCGCCGACGCCGGAGAAGCCGTGGCGCTTCATGACACCGGCGGTGCCCTTGCCCTTGGTGGTACCGACGACGTCGACCACGGCACCGGCCTCGAAGGCCTCGGCGGTGATCTCCTGGCCGAGCGTGAACTCGGCGGCGTCCTCGGTGCGGACCTCGGCGACGTGACGACGCGGCGTGACGCCGGCCTTCTCGAAGTGGCCCTTGAGCGGCTTGGTGACCTTGCGCGGGTCGATCTGGCCGGCGGCGAGCTGCACGGCCGCGTAGCCGTCGGCGTCCGCGGAGCGGACCTGCGTCACGACGTTGGTCGGGACGGCCACGACGGTGACGGGGACCAGACGACCGGCGTCGTCCCACAGCTGCGTCATGCCGAGCTTGGTGCCGAGCACCGCGGTCACGTTCTTCTGCTGGTTGGTCATATCTATCCCAGCCTCAGAGCTTGATCTCGATGTTCACGTCGGCAGGCAGGTCGATCCGCATGAGCGAGTCGACGGCCTTCGGCGTGGGATCGATGATGTCGATGAGCCGCTTGTGCGTGCGCATCTCGAAGTGCTCGCGGCTGTCCTTGTACTTGTGAGGCGACCGGATGACGGTGAAGACGTTCTTCTCCGTCGGCAGCGGCACCGGACCCACGACCGTCGCACCAGCGCGCGTCACCGTGTCGACGATCTTGCGCGCCGAGCTGTCGATGACCTCGTGGTCGTAGGACTTGAGCCGGATGCGGATCTTCTGTCCCGCCATGGCGTCGTCTGACTCTCTCTCTCGAACCGCTACTGTCCGACCCCCGCGCTCGGGCGTGTCGCGCTAGGCGACGTACCCGGGCGCACACCGAACCGGCGTGGGGCCGTTGATTGTGGTCCGCGAGGCGGACCACGACGTTTGTCTGGCCTGTCGAGACATGTGTCCCGCGGGGCGCTCTAGCGCGTCGACAGCCGGCAACCCCGCGACCCCTCTCCGGGAGGGGATCCGCTCCAGGCGACGAGGACCGTTCCGGAGATCCGGACCGGCACACGCACCGTGGTGCTACACACTGTTCGACACGAGAAAGAACGCGCCCGTGACAGGCAACCTGAACATCTTGCCACAGGGAGCCCCGTGATTCCAAGCCGGAACGGGGTTCGACCGCTGTGACGCCGGACGCACCGCACCTCGGGGCGGCACGCGCCCGGGCGCGCAGGAGGCCCGGACCCTGTCGGGCCCGGGCCTCCTGCTCAGGCGATCAGCCGAGGATCAGCAGATCACTTGATGATCTTGGTGACCCGGCCGGAGCCGACGGTGCGGCCACCCTCACGGATGGCGAAGCCGAGGCCCTCCTCCATGGCGATCGGCTGGATCAGCGCGACCGTCATCTCGGTGTTGTCGCCGGGCATGACCATCTCGGTGCCCTCGGGCAGCGTGATGACGCCGGTGACGTCGGTGGTGCGGAAGTAGAACTGCGGACGGTAGTTCGAGTAGAACGGGTTGTGACGCCCACCCTCGTCCTTGCCCAGGATGTAGACCTGCGCCTCGAAGTCCGTGTGCGGGGTGATCGAACCCGGCTTCACGACGACCTGGCCGCGCTCGACGTCCTCGCGCTTGATGCCGCGCAGGAGCAGACCGGTGTTGTCGCCGGCCTGAGCCTGGTCCATCTGCTTGTGGAACGTCTCGATACCGGTGACCGTGGTCTTCTGCGGCTCGCGGATACCGACGATCTCGACCTCGGAGTTGACGTCGAGCGTGCCACGCTCCACCTTGCCGGTCACGACGGTGCCGCGGCCGGTGATGGTGAAGACGTCCTCGATCGGCATGAGGAACGGCTTGTCGAGCTCGCGCACGGGGTCGGGGACGTTCTCGTCCACGGCCTCCATGAGCTCCAGGACCCGCTTGGTCCACTCGGGGTCACCCTCGAGGGCCTTGAGGCCGGAGACGCGGACGACGGGCGCGTTGTCGCCGTCGAACTCCTGCGACGACAGCAGCTCGCGGACCTCCATCTCGACGAGCTCGAGGATCTCCTCGTCGTCGACCATGTCGGCCTTGTTGAGCGCGACCAGCAGGTAGGGGACGCCCACCTGGCGGGCCAGCAGCACGTGCTCGCGCGTCTGGGCCATCGGGCCGTCGGTCGCCGCGACCACCAGGATCGCGCCGTCCATCTGGGCGGCACCGGTGATCATGTTCTTGATGTAGTCGGCGTGACCCGGAGCATCGACGTGCGCGTAGTGACGCTTGGGCGTCTCGTACTCGATGTGCGCGATGTTGATCGTGATACCGCGCTGCTTCTCCTCCGGCGCGGCGTCGATCTCGTCGAAGTTGCGCTGCGTGTTCGCCGGCAGGTCGGGGTACGTGTCCGCAAGCGTCTTCGAGATCGCGGCGGTCAGCGTCGTCTTGCCGTGGTCGACGTGCCCGATCGTGCCGATGTTGACGTGCGGCTTGGTCCGCTCGAACTTGGCCTTAGCCACTGGGGTCCTCCTGGGACTTGGGTAGATGTTCCCGAACGTTGCGAGACTCGGCGAGAGAGCCTACATCCCGCGGGGCGACGGGGGTTTCCTACAGGTTGATGGTTGTGCTGGTCGTCGACCTGTGGGGACTCACTCGCCCCGGGTCTTCTTGATGATCTCGTCAGCAACGTTGCGAGGAACCTCGGCGTAGCTGTCGAACTGCATCGAGTACACGGCACGGCCCTGCGTCTTGGAACGCAGGTCACCGATGTACCCGAACATCTCGCTCAACGGTACCTGGGCGCGCACGACCTTGACACCGGTCGCGTCCTCCATGGACTGGATCATCCCACGACGCGAGTTGATGTCGCCGATCACGTCGCCCATGTACTCCTCGGGCGTCCGGACCTCGACGGCCATCACGGGCTCGAGGATGACCGGGTCGGCCCGCTTGATGCCCTCCTTGAAGACCATCGAGCCGGCGATCTTGAACGCCATCTCCGAGGAGTCGACGTCGTGGTAGGCGCCGTCGAGCAGCGTGGCCTTGACCCCCACCACGGGGAACCCGGCCAGCACGCCCTGCTGCATCGCCGACTGGATACCGGCGTCCACGGACGGGATGTACTCGCGCGGGATACGACCACCGGTGACGGCGTTGGCGAACTCGTAGAGCTCGCCCTCCGTCGTCTCGAGCGGCTCGAAGGTCACCTGGACCTTGGCGAACTGGCCCGAGCCACCGGTCTGCTTCTTGTGCGTGTAGTCGATCTTCTCCGCGGTACGGCGGATCGTCTCGCGGTACGCGACCTGCGGCTTGCCGACGTTCGCCTCGACCTTGAACTCGCGACGCATACGGTCGACGAGGATGTCGAGGTGGAGCTCGCCCATGCCGCCGATGACGGTCTGGCCGGTCTCCTCGTCCAGCTTGACGCGGAAGGTCGGGTCCTCCTGGGCGAGCTTCTGGATCGCCGTGGAGAGCTTCTCCTGGTCGGCCTTCGTCTTCGGCTCGATGGCCACGTCGATGACCGGCTCCGGGAAGGTCATCGACTCGAGGATGACCGGGTTCGCCGGGTCGCAGAGCGTGTCACCGGTGGTGACGTCCTTGAGCCCGATGAAGGCGTAGATGTGCCCGGCGTGCGCCTCTTCGACCGGGTTCTCCTTGTTGGAGTGCATCTGGAAGAGCTTCCCGATGCGCTCCTTCTTGCCCTTGGTCGAGTTCTGGACCTGAGCGCCCTGCGCGACCTTGCCCGAGTAGACGCGGACGTAGGTGAGCTTGCCGAAGAACGGGTGCGTGGCGACCTTGAACGCGAGGGCCGAGAACGGCTCCGCCTCGTCCGGACGACGCTCGATGATCTTCTCCGCGTCCTTGACGTCGTGGCCCTGGACGGCCGGGACGTCGAGCGGGGTCGGCAGGTAGTCGATCACGGCGTCGAGCATGGGCTGCACGCCCTTGTTCTTGAACGCCGAGCCGCACAGGACCGGGAAGGCCTCGGACCGGATGACGAGCTTGCGGATGCCGGACTTGATCTCGGCGACCGAGAGCTCCTCGCCACCGAGGAACTTCTCGAGCAGCTCGTCGTCGGCCTCGGCGACGGCCTCGACGAGCTCGGCCCGGTACTGCTCGGCCTTCTCGACGAGGTCGGCCGGGATGTCCTCGACCGCGTACTCCTCACCCATCTTGGTGTCGCCGCGCCAGGTGAGCGCCTTCATCTCGAGCAGGTCGACGACGCCCTCGAAGTCGTTCTCGGCGCCGATCGGCAGCTGGATGACCAGCGGCTTCGCCTTGAGGCGGTTGATGATGGTGTCGACCGTGAAGTAGAAGTCGGCGCCGAGCTTGTCCATCTTGTTGACGAAGCAGATGCGCGGCACGTCGTACTTGTCGGCCTGGCGCCACACGGTCTCCGACTGGGGCTCCACGCCCTCCTTGCCGTCGAACACCGCGACGGCACCGTCGAGCACGCGCAGCGAGCGCTCGACCTCGACGGTGAAGTCCACGTGACCCGGGGTGTCGATGATGTTGATCTGGTTGTTCTTCCAGTAGCAGGTCGTCGCGGCGGACGTGATCGTGATGCCGCGCTCCTGCTCCTGCTCCATCCAGTCCATCGTCGACGCACCGTCGTGCGTCTCACCGATCTTGTAGTTCACACCGGTGTAGAACAGGATGCGCTCGGTGGTGGTGGTCTTGCCGGCATCGATGTGGGCCATGATGCCGATGTTGCGGACCTTGTTCAGGTCGGTCAGCACGTCGAGTGCCACGGTGTCTTACCCCTTGTCGGTGGAAGGTCGGAAGCCGGGCCGGAGGGCCGGCTGCCGGCCGGTTCCGGATCCTCGGACGGCCCCGGGGGTCACCCGGGGCCGTCCGTGCGCATCACCAGCGGTAGTGCGCGAAGGCCTTGTTCGAGTCGGCCATCTTGTGCATGTCCTCGCGGCGCTTCACGGCGGCACCGAGGCCGTTGGAGGCGTCGAGGATCTCGTTCATGAGGCGCTCGGTCATCGTCTTCTCGCGGCGGGCGCGCGAGAAGTCCGTGAGCCAGCGCAGCGCGAGCGTCGTGGAACGCACGGGGCGCACCTCGACCGGCACCTGGTAGGTGGCGCCACCGACACGGCGGGAGCGGACCTCGAGGGCCGGGCGGACGTTCTCCAGCGCGCGCTTGAGCACGACGACCGGGTCCTGGTCCGTCTTGGCACGGACGCCCTCGAGGGCGCCGTAGACGATCGCCTCGGCGGTGGACTTCTTGCCGTCGAGCAGGACCTTGTTGATCAGCTGCGTGACGACGGGCGACCCGTAGACGGGGTCGACGATGAGCGGCCGCTTGGGGGCCGGACCCTTGCGAGGCATCAGGCCTTCTCCTTCTTCGCGCCGTACTTGCTGCGGGCCTGCTTGCGGTTCTTCACGCCCTGCGTGTCGAGCGCGCCGCGCACGATCTTGTAGCGGACACCCGGGAGGTCCTTCACACGGCCGCCGCGGACGAGCACGATCGAGTGCTCCTGCAGGTTGTGGCCGACACCGGGGATGTACGCCGTGACCTCGGTACCCGAGGACAGCTTGACGCGCGCGACCTTGCGGAGCGCGGAGTTCGGCTTCTTGGGGGTGGTGGTGTACACGCGGGTGCACACGCCGCGCCGCTGGGGCGAGTCCTTGAGGGCCGGCGTCTTCGACGCCACGGCCTTCGTGGACCGGCCCTTGCGGACGAGCTGCTGGATCGTAGGCACTACGTCTCCGTCGTCTTCTCGAGCTCACGAGGGCCGGGCGGCCCTCGACGGTGGTCTGTCTGGCTGGTGCGTGCCGATCGCATGCGGCACCCGCGGCCCTCACGGACCGCAACGCCACTTACCACCGGCTCGATGGCCCGGATCAGCTCAGCTCCCCCGCCCTCACGGACGGTCCGAGCGATCTTCCCGGGGTACCTGTGCGCTCAGGACGGCGACGCCTCCGGCAGCCGGCCCGAGCGAGAACGTTCTGGGCTGACAGCGGGATGCGCGCGCGACGGCACGGGCACGGCTTCCAAGGCTACCCGCGGAAGCAAGCGGGGTCAAAGGATCGGGAGGGACGCACGCTGTGACGTGCGCCCCTCCCGGACTACCTCGTGGTCAGGATCAGCGGACTAGCGGAAGTCGCCGAAGTCCAGGTCCTCCAGCGGGATCGCCTCGCCCGAGCCCATGCCGAGCGTCGGGAAGTCGATCTCGTCGTAGCCGAAGCTCGGGTAGAGCTCGGCCTTGGCCTGCTCGGTCGGCTCGACCTCGATGTTCCGGTAGCGGGGCAGACCCGTGCCGGCGGGGATGAGCTTACCGAGGATGACGTTCTCCTTGAGGCCCAGCAGCGGGTCACGACGACCGCTCATCGCCGCCTCGGTCAGCACGCGGGTCGTCTCCTGGAAGGAGGCGGCCGAGAGCCACGAGTCGGTGGCGAGCGACGCCTTCGTGATGCCCATGAGCTCCGGACGGCCAGAGGCCGGCTGGCCACCCTCCGCCACGGCCCGACGGTTCGCGTCCTCGAAGCGGACGCGCTCCGCCAGCTCGCCCGGCAGCAGGTGCGAGTCACCCGAGTCGAGCACGGTCACGCGACGGAGCATCTGCCGCACGATGACCTCGATGTGCTTGTCGTGGATGTCCACGCCCTGCGAGCGGTAGGTCTCCTGGACCTCGTCCACCAGGTGCTTCTGCGTGGCACGCGGGCCGAGGATGCGCAGCACCTTCTTCGGGTCGACGGCGCCCTGGACCAGCTGGGTGCCGACCTGGACCTGCTCGCCGTCGGCGATCAGGAGGCGGGCACGCTTGGTCACCGGGTAGCGGATCTCCTCGCCGCCGTCGGCCGGCGTGAGGACCAGGTGGCGCGTGCGCTCCGTGTCCTCGATCGCCACGGTGCCGGTGTACTCCGCGATCGGGGCCTCACCCTTGGGGGTGCGGGCCTCGAACAGCTCGGTGACACGGGGCAGACCCTGCGTGATGTCCTCCGCGGAGGCGACACCACCGGTGTGGAAGGTACGCATCGTCAGCTGCGTGCCCGGCTCACCGATCGACTGCGCCGCGATGATGCCGACGGCCTCGCCGATGTCCACCAGCTTCCCGGTGGCCAGGGAGCGGCCGTAGCACTTGGCGCAGGTGCCGACTCGCGACTCGCAGGTCAGCACGGACCGGACCTTGACGTTCTCGATGCCGGCGGCGATCACCTTGTCGATGATCACGTCGCCCGCGTCCGAGCCCGCCTCGGCCACGACGTTGCCGTCCGCGTCCACGACGTCCGTCGCGAACGTGCGCGAGTAGATGCTCGTCTCGACGCGCGGGTGCGGCACCAGCACGTCGCCGATGCGCTCGGCGACGGGCAGCGTGAGGCCGCGCTCGGTGCCGCAGTCCTCCTCGCGGATGATGACGTCCTGCGACACGTCGACCAGACGACGGGTCAGGTAGCCGGAGTCCGCGGTACGCAGCGCCGTGTCGGCCAGACCCTTGCGGGCACCGTGCGAGGCGATGAAGTACTCGAGGACGGACAGGCCCTCGCGGTAGTTGGACTTGATCGGGCGCGGGATGATCTCGCCCTTCGGGTTCGCCACGAGGCCGCGCATACCGGCGATCTGACGGACCTGCATCCAGTTACCACGGGCGCCCGAGGACACCATGCGGTACAGCGTGTTCCGCGAGTTGCTCTCGAGGTTCTCGCGCATGACCGACGCGATCTTGTCGGTGGCCTGGGTCCAGATCTCGATGAGCTCCTGACGGCGCTCGTCGTCGGTGATCAGACCCTTGTCGAACTGGTCCTGGACCTTCAGCGCACGCTGCTCGTGCTCGTCCAGGATGTCGTTCTTGACCTCCGGCATCGCGACGTCGGAGATCGCGATCGTGACGCCCGAGCGCGTGGCCCAGCGGTAGCCGGCGTCCTTCAGCGCGTCGAGCGACGTCGCGACGTCGACCTTCGGGTAGCGCTCCGCCAGGTCGTTGACGATCGTCGAGAGCTCCTTCTTGCCGACGACGCCGTTCTGGAACGGGTAGTCGATCGGGAGCGCCTCGTTGAAGATCGTGCGGCCCAGGGTGGTCTCGAACAGCAGCGGCTGCCCGGGCTCCCAGCCCTCGGGGGCCTCGAAGCCGCTGGTCGGCGGAACGAGGTCCGACATCCGCAGCTTGATCGTGGCGTTGAGGTCCAGCGCGCCGCGGTCGAGGGCCATGATCGCCTCGGCCTGCGAGGAGAAGACCCGCCCCTCCCCCGTCGCGCCGGGGCGGTCCGAGGTGAGGTGGTGCAGACCGATGATCATGTCCTGCGAGGGCATGGTCACCGGACGGCCGTCCGACGGCTTGAGGATGTTGTTACTCGAGAGCATGAGGATGCGGGCCTCGGCCTGCGCCTCGGCGCTCAGGGGCAGGTGGACCGCCATCTGGTCACCGTCGAAGTCCGCGTTGAACGCGGCGCACACGAGCGGGTGCAGGTGGATGGCCTTGCCCTCGACGAGCTGCGGCTCGAAGGCCTGGATGCCCAGGCGGTGCAGGGTGGGGGCACGGTTCAGCAGCACCGGGTGCTCCTGGATGACCTCCTCCAGCACGTCCCAGACCTCGCCGCGGGTGCGCTCGACCATGCGCTTCGCGCTCTTGATGTTCTGCGCGTGGTTGAGCTCGACGAGCCGCTTCATGACGAACGGCTTGAACAGCTCGAGCGCCATCTGCTTGGGCAGGCCGCACTGGTGCAGCTTGAGCTGCGGGCCGACCACGATGACCGAACGGCCCGAGTAGTCGACGCGCTTGCCGAGCAGGTTCTGGCGGAACCGACCCTGCTTGCCCTTGAGCATGTCGGAGATCGACTTCAGCGGGCGGTTGCCCGGCCCCGTGACCGGGCGGCCGCGGCGACCGTTGTCGAACAGCGAGTCCACGGCCTCCTGGAGCATCCGCTTCTCGTTGTTGACGATGATCTCCGGCGCACCCAGGTCGAGCAGGCGCTTGAGCCGGTTGTTGCGGTTGATCACGCGGCGGTACAGGTCGTTGAGGTCCGACGTCGCGAAGCGGCCACCGTCGAGCTGCACCATCGGGCGCAGGTCCGGCGGGATGACCGGGACGGCGTCGAGCACCATCGCCGTGGGCGAGTTGGTCGTCGTGAGGAACGCGTTGACGACCTTCAGGCGCTTGAGCGCGCGCGTCTTGCGCTGGCCCTTGCCCGTCCGGATGGTCTCGCGCAGCGACTGGGCCTCGGCCTCCAGGTCGAAGCTCTCGAGGCGCTTCTGGATCGCCGCGGCGCCCATCGAGCCCTCGAAGTACGTGCCGTAGCGGTCGACGAGCTGGCGGTACAGCATCTCGTCGCCCTCGAGGTCCGCGACCTTGAGGTTCTTGAACCGGTCCCAGACCTGCTCGAGGCGGTCGAGCTCCTGGTCGGCACGCTTGCGCAGCTGCGCCATCTCGCGCTCGGCGGAGTCGCGCACCTTGCGGCGCGCGTCGGCCTTGGCGCCCTCGGCCTCCAGCTCGGCCAGGTCGGCCTCGAGCTTGGCGGCACGGGTGTTGATGTCGTTGTCGCGGCGGTCCGAGATCTCCTTCTTCTCCAGGTCGATCTCGTTCTGGAGGTTCGGGAGGTCCTCGTGGCGGGCCTCGTCGTCGACCCACGTGACCATGTAGGCCGCGAAGTAGATGACCTTCTCCAGGTCCTTCGGGGCCAGGTCGAGCAGGTAGCCGAGGCGCGACGGCACACCCTTGAAGAACCAGATGTGCGTGACCGGGGCGGCGAGCTCGATGTGGCCCATGCGCTCACGGCGCACCTTCGAGCGCGTCACCTCGACGCCGCAGCGCTCGCAGATGATGCCCTTGAAGCGCACGCGCTTGTACTTGCCGCAGTAGCACTCCCAGTCCCGGGTGGGGCCGAAGATCTTCTCGCAGAAGAGCCCGTCCTTCTCCGGCTTCAGGGTGCGGTAGTTGATGGTCTCGGGCTTCTTGACCTCTCCGTGCGACCAGGCACGGATGTCGTCGGCCGTGGCCAGGCCGATACGCAGCTCGTCGAAGACGTTGACGTCGAGCAAGATGTCCTACTTCCTCAAAGCTTTCGAATGTCCGTGGAGTTCAGCTGGTCGCTGGATCAGATCTCGTCGACCGTGGCAGCCGAGTTGGGGCGGCGCGACAGATCGATGCCCAGCTCCTCCGCGGCGCGGTACACCTCGTCGTCGGACTCCTTCATCTCGATGGAGGTCCCGTCGCTCGAGAGCACCTCGACGTTCAGGCACAGCGACTGCATCTCCTTGAGGAGCACCTTGAAGGACTCCGGGATGCCCGAGTCGGGGATGTTCTCGCCCTTGACGATCGCCTCGTAGACCTTCACGCGGCCCGGGACGTCGTCGGACTTGATGGTGAGCAGCTCCTGCAGCGTGTAGGCCGCGCCGTACGCCTCGAGGGCCCACACCTCCATCTCGCCGAAGCGCTGGCCGCCGAACTGCGCCTTACCACCCAGCGGCTGCTGCGTGATCATCGAGTACGGGCCGGTCGAGCGCGCGTGGATCTTGTCGTCGACCAGGTGGTGGAGCTTGAGGATGTACATGTAGCCCACCGACACCGGGTCCGGGAACGGCTCGCCGGAGCGGCCGTCGAAGAGCCGGGCCTTGCCGTCGGTCGCGACCATGCGGTCGCCGTCGCGGTTCGGCAGCGTCGTGGAGAGCAGGCCGCGCAGGCCGGACTCCTCGAGGCCGTCGAACACCGGCGTCGCCACCGGCGTCCCCGGCTCCGACTTCGACGCGACCTCGGGCAGGGTCTCCTTCCAGGAGAGGTCCTTGCCCTCGGCCAGCTCGATGTCCCAGCCACGGCTCGCGACCCACCCGAGGTGCGTCTCGAGGACCTGGCCGACGTTCATGCGGCCGGGCACGCCCAGCGGGTTGAGGATGACGTCGACCGGCGTCCCGTCGGGGAGGAACGGCATGTCCTCCTGCGGCAGGATCTTCGAGATGACGCCCTTGTTGCCGTGACGGCCGGCGAGCTTGTCGCCGACGGTGATCTTGCGGCGCTGGGCGATGTAGACACGGACCAGCTGGTTCACGCCGGCGGGCAGCTCGTCGCCGTCCTCGCGGTTGAACTCGCGGACGCCGATGACCGTGCCCTGCTCGCCGTGAGGCACCTTGAGGGACGTGTCGCGCACCTCGCGGGCCTTCTCACCGAAGATGGCGCGCAGCAGGCGCTCCTCCGGGGTGAGCTCGGTCTCGCCCTTCGGCGTGACCTTGCCGACCAGCACGTCGCCCGCGCCGACCTCGGCACCGATGCGGATGACACCGCGCTCGTCGAGGTCCGCCAGGACGTCCTCGGAGACGTTCGGGATGTCCCGCGTGATCTCCTCGGGCCCGAGCTTGGTGTCGCGGGCGTCGACCTCGTGCTCCTCGATGTGGATCGAGGACAGGACGTCGTCCTCCACGAGGCGCTGCGACAGGATGATCGCGTCCTCGTAGTTGTGGCCCTCCCACGACATGAACGCGACGAGCAGGTTGCGGCCGAGCGCGAGGTCGCCCTCGTCGGTCGCCGGGCCGTCGGCCAGCACGGAGCCGACCTCGACCCGCTGGCCCTCGTCCACGAGCACGCGCTGGTTGTAGCTGGTGCCCTGGTTCGAGCGGCGGAACTTCGCCGCGCGGTAGGAGCCCGTGGTGCCGTCGTCGTTCGCGACGAGGACCAGGTCCGCGGACACCTCGGTGACCACGCCGGGCTTGGTCGCCACGATGACGTCGCCGGCGTCGACCGCCGCACGACGCTCCATGCCGGTGCCGACCAGCGGCGCCTCGGAGCGCACCAGCGGCACGGCCTGGCGCTGCATGTTGGCGCCCATGAGCGCGCGGTTCGCGTCGTCGTGCTCGAGGAACGGGATGAGCGCCGTCGCGACGGACACCATCTGGCGCGGCGAGACGTCCATGTAGTCGATCTCGGCCGGCGGCAGGTCGTCGGTCTCGCCGCCCTTGGTGCGCACCAGGACGCGGTCGTTGAGGAACGTGCCGTCGACGGCGAGCTCGGTGTTCGCCTGGGCGATGATGTGCCGGTCCTCGTCGTCGGCGGTCAGGTAGACGATCTCGTCCGTGACCTTGCCGTCGGTGACCTTGCGGTACGGCGTCTCGATGAAGCCGAACGGGTTGATGCGACCGAACGACGCGAGCGAGCCGATGAGGCCGATGTTCGGGCCCTCAGGGGTCTCGATCGGGCACATGCGGCCGTAGTGCGACGGGTGGACGTCACGGACCTCCATGCCGGCGCGGTCGCGGGACAGACCACCCGGGCCGAGGGCGTTCAGACGACGCTTGTGCGTCAGGCCCGCGAGCGGGTTGTTCTGGTCCATGAACTGCGACAGCTGCGAGGTGCCGAAGAACTCGCGGATCGACGCGACCACGGGGCGGATGTTGATCAGCGTCTGCGGCGTGATCGCCTCGACGTCCTGCGTCGTCATGCGCTCACGGACCACGCGCTCCATGCGGGACAGGCCCGTGCGCACCTGGTTCTGGATGAGCTCGCCGACGGCGCGGATCCGCCGGTTGCCGAAGTGGTCGATGTCGTCGGTCTCGACGCGGACCTCGGTGGGCTGGCCGTCGCGGGTGCCGGGGATGGTCTCCAGGTCGGCGTGCAGCGCGGCCAGGTACTTGATCGTCGCGACGACGTCGGTCACGGACAGCGTCGAGTCCGCGAGCGGCGCGTCGACGCCCAGCTTCTTGCTGATCTTGTAGCGACCGACCTTCGCGAGGTCGTAGCGCTTCGGGTTGAAGTAGAAGTTCTCGAGCAGCGCGCGACCGGCCTCGACCGTGGGCGGCTCGCCCGGACGGATCTTGCGGTACAGGTCGACCAGGGCCTCGTCCTGGGTGTGGACGTGGTCCTTCTCGAGGGTGTCGAGCACGGACGGGAAGTTCGCGAACTCCTCGCGGATCTCCGCCTCCGTGAGGCCGAGGGCCTTCAGCAGGACGGTGACGGGCTGCTTGCGCTTGCGGTCGACGCGCACGCCGACGGCGTCGCGCTTGTCGATCTCGAACTCGAGCCAGGCGCCGCGCGACGGGATGACCTTCGCCGAGAAGACGTCCTTGTCGCTCGTCTTGTCGGGGGTGCGCTCGAAGTAGACGCCCGGGGAACGGACCAGCTGCGAGACGACGACGCGCTCGGTGCCGTTGATGATGAACGTGCCACGCGCGGTCATGAGCGGGAAGTCGCCCATGAACACCGTCTGGCTCTTGATCTCACCGGTCGTGTAGTTCACGAACTCGGCCGTCACGAACAGCGGGGCGGCGAAGGTGAAGTCCTTCTCCTTGCACTCGTCCGCGGTGTACTTCGGCGGCTCGAAGCGGTGGTTCGAGAAGGAGAGGGACATCGACTGACCGAAGTCCTCGATCGGCGAGATCTCCTCGAAGATCTCCTCGAGGCCCGACGTCGCGGGGACGTCGGACCGGCCGGCGGCGGTGGCCGCCTCGACCCGGGCCTGCCAGGCGGGGCTGCCGAGGAGCCAGTCGAAGCTCTCGGTCTGCAGCCCGAGGAGGTCGGGGACCTCGAGCGGCTCGTAGATCTTGGCGAAGGAGACGCGGCGGGAAGCGGTGCGGTTCGCGATGGCGTCGGCGGACGGAACAGAAGGGGTGCGCGAGGCAGCCAAGAGGGGTCCTTCCCTGCAGTTCGATGGCACGCTGTACGCTCTGCGAGGGCTGGAGGCGCCGGACCGCGGGAGTGGACCGCCCCAGGGGTCACGAAGACGTGATCACGGAGGGCGGGGCATCGTCGGCGGGGAGGCGTCGGGGCACAAGCGAGCGCAAAGCGCTAGCGTAGCCAGAACTTCATCGTTTGTCCAACTCGCGCGGGCACACGAGCGGACGCCCTCGGTTCTGGGTCTTGAGGACGTTGTCTCGGTGGCCGCCATATGCCGCCCAAGAAACGGTTGTCGGACCAGCCTAACCCGTGGTAGGCGGCCACGGCCAGGCGCCGGCGCGCGACGTCGGTCACGACACGACACCTCCACAACCGGCCCGCTCCCCCGCGGCGTCCTGCCGGCCCACCGTCCGCACGCAGCGAGGCCCGCACCCCCCGAAGGGGATGCGGGCCTCGCGGAAGCGATGCGCGGCTAGGCCGCGGCGATCACTTGAGGGTGACGGTGGCGCCGGCGCCCTCGAGGGCAGCCTTGGCCTTCTCGGCCGTCTCCTTGTTCGCGGCCTCCAGGACCGGCTTCGGGGCGCCGTCCACGAGGTCCTTGGCCTCCTTCAGGCCGAGGGACGTGAGCGCGCGCACCTCCTTGATGACCTGGATCTTCTTGTCGCCGGCGGCCTCGAGGATGACGTCGAACTCGTCCTTCTCCTCGGCGGCCTCGGCGCCACCGGCACCGCCGGCGGCGGGGGCGGCGACCGCGACGGCGGCGGGAGCGGCGGCGGTGACCTCGAACTTGTCCTCGAAAGCCTTCACGAACTCGTTGAGCTCGATGAGCGTGAGCTCCTCGAAGGCGGCCAGGAGCTCGTCGGTGCTGAGCTTCGCCATGATGGCGTTCCTTTCGGTTGGTGCGTCCTGGGGCGTACGGCCCCGCAGAAGCAAGGGAGGGGGTTGTGCTTGCCGCACCGCCGTCAGGCGGCAGCGGCCTCCGATTCCTGCTTCTGACGCAGGGCATCGATGACGCGAGCGGCCTGGGCCGGCTTCGCGCTGAAGGCGTAGGCAGCCTGGAAGAGCTTGGCCTTCATCGCGCCGGCCGTCTTGGCCAGCAGGACCTCGCGGGACTCGAGGTCCGCGAGCTTGGTGACCTCTGCAGCGGTCAGCGGCTTCCCGTCGAGGACACCGCCCTTGATGACCAGTGCAGGGTTCGCCTTGGCGAAGTCACGCAGACCCTTGGCGGCCTCGACCGGGTCGCCGGTCACGAACGCGATCGCGGACGGACCCTTGAGGTCGGCCTCGAACGCGTCGATCCCGGCCTCCTTGGCCGCGATGGACGTCAGCGTGTTCTTCACCACGGCGTAGGTTGCGTTGCCGCTGAGCGACCGACGCAGCTCCTTGAGCTGTGCGACGGTGAGCCCGCGGTACTCGGTCAGCACGGCCGCGTTCGCGTCACGGAACTTGTCCGCGACCTCCGCGACAGCGGCTGCCTTGTCCGGCCTCGCCATGGCAATCCTTCCGGTGGTGGTGCCACCGGTACCTGCAAGAGAAAGAGCCCCGGCGCAGGTGCGCACGGGGCTCGGAGCTCACAGCCAGGCTGTGTGATCGTCGTCGTGTCACCTACGCAGGCCCCCGCTCTCACGGGACTTCGGTCTTCGGCTTGCTGGGGCGAGCCCGGGCAGCGTCGGACGACCGGCGGTCTTGGGTTACCCGAGAACTGTACACGACGACGGGCGGCGGTTCGGCACACTCGTGCCGAACCG